>NZ_BJEG01000005.1 GCF_005405545.1 Weissella hellenica | reverse complement strand
GGACGTTTAGCTCAGCTGGGAGAGCACCTGCCTTACAAGCAGGGGGTCACAGGTTCGATCCCTGTAACGTCCATTGGGTCGTTAGCTCAGTTGGTAGAGCAGTGGACTTTTAATCCATGGGTCCTGGGTTCGAGCCCCAGACGACCCATTATATATTGCACCTATAGCGCAACTGGATAGAGTGTCTGACTACGAATCAGAAGGTTGAAGGTTCGAATCCTTCTAGGTGCATTAACAATAGAATAGTTGTTAAATTTTCGGGACGTAGCTCAGCTTGGTAGAGCACCTGGTTTGGGACCAGGGGGTCGCAGGTTCGAATCCTGTCGTCCCGATTATATGACATGTAGTTGTCATAGTTCGCGGTGTAGCTCAGCTGGCTAGAGCGTCCGGTTCATACCCGGGAGGTCGAGGGTTCGATCCCCCCCGCCGCGATATTATCATAATGCGGATGTAGTACAATGGCTAGTGCTCCAGCCTTCCAAGCTGGGAATGCGGGTTCGATTCCCGTCGTCCGCTTAGTTATGATTATCTCTAAAATTCTCTAATGGAGGATTTTAGAGATTTTTTTTACTTTAATTTAATATTAAAAACATTAAACTTGTTACTCAGATGCATGAATTTTATTAGTGTTATATAATGAGTAATATCAATTATTTTTTTGGGGGGATTATGAAAACAATTATTTTTGATGTCGATGGTACCTTATTGAGTACTGAAGCGATGTATATGCAATCTCTTATTCAAACATTTAAGGATAGAGGTATTGAAAAATCATATGAAGAAGTATATAGAGTTTTTGGATTACCATCATTAGATGGTCTGATTAAAATGAATGCTCCTGAACCCGAAAAAATGCAACTAGAGTGGCAAAGTCATTATAAAGATTTTTGGCATGAAGTAAAAGTGTTCAACGGTGTAGATGAGATGTTGGTAAATCTAAAAGCAAATAAATTTATACTAGGAATTGTAACATCTAATACAAAAGAAGAATTTAGGGATAATACGAGCCAATTTGATCTTGCTAAATATTTTGATCAGTTTGTGTTTGCTGGTGAAACACCTAAAATGAAACCTGCTGCTGATCCAATTTTAAAATCATTAAATGATTTACAAGCTGATCCGCAATTTGCAATGTATATTGGTGATTCGATCCATGATATGCAAGCAGCTCACAATGCTGGTATAAAATTTGGTATGGCTGCGTGGGGAGTACGTGATCAAATGATTTTTTATAATCAAGCTGATTATATTTTTAAAACGCCACAAGAATTATTTGATTTTGCGATGAGTAACAGATGATTTTTTAATAATTTTTTGAAAGAAGTGATTACAATGGATAACCGAGCAATAGGTTATATAGATTCTGGCATAGGTGGTTTGTCTGTTGTTAAAAAAGCATTAGAGCAATTACCAAATGAGCAAGTATATTATGTTGGTGACACTGCCAGAATGCCATATGGACCAAGACAACCTAAAGAAGTCAAAAAATTCACTTGGGAATTAGTTAATTTTTTGACAGACAAAAATATTAAATTGTTGGTGATAGCATGTAATACTGCAACAGCAGCAGCGTTAGATGAATTAACTGCTAACTTAGACATACCAGTAGTTGGTGTTATACAACCTGGTGTTCAGACGGCAAATAAGGTGACGAAAACACAGGAAATTGGTGTGATTGCAACACAGGGAACGGTGAATTCGCAAGCGTATTATAATGGGTTAAAGAAAGTAAATAAAGCTAACCATATTACACAATTAGCAGCGCCACGATTGGTTGAAATTGCTGAACAGCCTGTTAAAGATACAGGTGTAATACAACAGGAAATAATAAAAATATTATCGCCAATTAAACAAGGCAATGTTGATACATTAGTTCTTGGATGTACCCACTTTCCATTATTAGCATCATATATTCAACGGGCAGTGGGTGAACAAGTTAAACTTGTTGATGCTGGTGCAGCTGCAGTATCAGTTGTTGCCAATATTTTAAAAGAACAAGATATACAGCATGAATCATTAACAGTCACCCCACAAAAACATGATGAATATTATACAACGGGTAATCAAAAAACTTTTTTGAAGTTAGCACAAAGCTGGCTACAAACAAATAGTTTAGATGTCAAACATTTGGCTATACAAGATGGTTGTTTAATACTTAATAAGTAATCGATAATTAAATAGGAGTATTTAAAATGGCGAAAATTATTTTTGCATCTAAAAACAATGGTAAAATCCGTGAATTTCGTGAGTTTTTAACACCATTTGGCGTGGAAGTTATTTCATTGAATGATTTAAAAAATGTTCCTGAAATAGAAGAAAATGGCGCAACATTTGAAGAGAATGCAACGATTAAAGCACATACGATTGCCCAATTTTATCATTTACCCGTGGTCGCTGATGATTCTGGTTTGAGTGTGGATGCTTTGCATGGTGCTCCAGGAGTTCATTCTGCTAGGTATGCAGGAGACCATGATGATTTGGCTAATAATAAAAAATTACTTGCTGAATTAATTAATGTACCATTTCCTAAGCGGACAGCAACTTTCCACACTGTCATTGTTGGGTTAAAACCTTCTGGTGAAAAAATTGTTATCGATGGCGCAGTTAATGGGCATATTTTAACGGCATTTCGTGGTAATAATGATTTTGGTTATGATCCATTATTTTATTATGATGCTTTAGATAAAACCTTTGCCGAAATGACCCCGACAGAAAAGAATGATGTTTCACATCGTGGAAATGCCTTACGTAAGTTCATAACAGTCTTTAAAGAATGGTGGGAGGATTAAAAATGGATTATTTAATTATTTCTGATACACATGGTGATCGTCAAATTTTGGTGGATATCGTAAATCACTATCAAGGACATGTTAAGTCAATGTTTTACAATGGTGATTCAGAATTAAAGCGATCAGACGAATTATTTGATACTTTACTACCCGTTATTGGTAATATGGATACTGATCCAATGTTTCCTGATGACCGTGATTATCAAGATAAATATTTAAAACTTTATCAAACACATGGACATCTTGTGCATACTGAATTATCACTTAATCATTTAAGAGAAGTAGTTGCGCCAAAAGATGTTGATGTAGTTACTTCAGGTCATACACATATGTTAGGTGCTGAAATGATTGATGGTAAATTATTTGTTAACCCTGGATCAATTTCATTACCTAAAGGGACCTATGCTTATTTAAAAGGAACTTATGCTCTTTTGTCAGTTGAACCTGAACAATTTCATGTTCAGTTTTATACACGTGATATGCAACCAGTACCAGAATTGGTATTTGAATTTAATCGTTAAATAAAAATTACGTAGAGGACATGATAGCATGTTATCTACGTAATTTTTTTGAATGTTAATTACTGCCTTCTTCATAATTAATTAAATGAGGGGTAGAAGTTAAACCATTTGGTTGGTGAACCGGATTAAAAATGAGTGATAGTTCGTTAGTTGAAAAGTCTGACGTTTTAAACGCATATTTTTCTTGATTTGAGTCACAAACAATCATTGTTGGATAATTCGTAATATCCATAGTAGCTGCCATATTTTGATCTTGCTTTAGAGCTAACATGGTAGCAGGTGTATTATAGTCTTCTAAAAAAAGATTAGTATCTAAATTTAATTTAGCTAAAGTTGTGAGTACTAATGATTTAGAATATGGTGTGTTATTTAAGAGTAATTCCTGCATTTTTGCGTAGAACATTCTAGCTGCTTTTTTACCTTGCGACTGCACAGCTTTGGTATCTAATGCAAGTTGTGATAAATTTCGAGCCACAGTAGCATAGTCAACTTTTAATTGATTACGCCGCTTTAATTCTATATAAGTATCTCTGACTGATTGCATTGTGACGACGGGTATCATACGGTAAGAAACAAACTGTGAGGTTTGCTTAATATAATTAGTGACTTTCTTTTCTGACAGGATACTATCAGCTGAAAGCGGAGTTACGAAGTGGTACACTTCTAACATGACAAGCGATAACCTCCAAAAAACATTTTTTACATACCAAACAATGGTACGCTATTATTACTAGTGTGTCTATATAATTGCTTTATTCAATATAACATGATTAATTAAAAAAAGCGGGATATGATTATTATTTAAATAATACTGGTAAGAACCGCATACTAATTGTAAAATTAAGTCATTGTGTTATTTGTTATATCAAGCTAATTTGATTATATAATTTTTGGACTGAGTCCGACAATTTTTTTGCTTATAGCTTGTGCTTTCAGTATTAGTAGTTTGGTAGTATATATGACGGGATACGTATTTTGTAACGATTAGACACAAAGCAAATAATTGGGGGTTTGGAAATGACACGTGAAGAATGGGAAAAACTGTTGCAACCATATGTTCAGACAGTTGATGAATTGAAAGTGAAGTTACGGGGAATGCGTTCTGAGTTTGAAATAGAAGGTATTCACACACCCATTGAATTTGTAACTGGGCGTGTCAAAGAAATTTCAGCCATTGAAGAAAAGCTTGTTCGTCGTCATATTAGTGTGGATCGTATTGAACAAGATATGGAAGATTTAGCCGGCGTGCGTATTATGACGCAGTTTACTGAAGATATTTATAAGGTAGTTGACTTATTACGTCAACGTAAGGATATCGTTATTTTAGAAGAACGAGACTACGTTACTAATGAAAAGCCATCAGGATATCGCTCATATCATATTGTCATTGAATATCCAGTACAATTAAGTAGTGGTGAAAAGAAATTATTAGCTGAAATTCAAGTTCGAACGATGCAAATGAATGTTTGGGCAACGATTGAGCATGCTATTAATTATAAATACGATGGTGAATATACACCAGAGATGTCAGAAAAATTAAAAAAGGCTGCTACATTAAGTATGGAAGTCGATAAATTATTTTCACAATTACATAATGGTCTGGCCAATACGTCAGATAAACCGCAAGATAGTTAAAAATAAAGGATGGACTACTATATGAAGATTTCTATATATAGTAATAATGTGCCACATTCACGTGCTGTTGTCTCGTTGTTAAAAGACAAATTATCAGTACGGAGTAATGGTAAAGTAATATTTGATGATGAAAATCCGGAAGTGGTTATTACTGTTGGTGGTGATGGTACTTTGTTAGGTGCCTTTCATCATTATACAAATCAATTAGATAAAATTAGATTCATTGGTGTGCATACTGGTCATTTAGGCTTTTATGCAGATTGGCAATATTTCGAACTGGATGACTTAGTCGAAAGTTTAATTAACCAAGAAACTACGGCTAAAACAGTGAAGTATCCGCTATTAAATGCAACTTTGCATTACACAGATGGACACGAAGAAACAGTGTTAGCGTTAAATGAAGCAGCAATTAAGCGACCACTTGGTACGTTAGTTGCAGATGTTTATATTCAAAATGAATTGTTTGAACGCTTTCGTGGTGACGGGTTAACAGCCTCAACGCCAACTGGTTCAACCGCCTATAATAAAGCCATTGGTGGTGCAGTGATGCACCCAAGCTTACAAGCTATTCAATTAGCAGAAATTGCTTCAATCAATAGTCGTGTATTTCGAACGTTGGGATCACCGTTAATTATTGGAAATCATGAAGTTATCAAAATTCAGTTAGAAAATGATGGTTCAGCGGTTACATTCAGTTATGATCATTTAAATAAAATTTCTTCTAATATTGATTGGATTTCATTTAAAGTTGCAAATCAAAAAATTCAATTTGCTGAGTATCGACACATGCATTTTTGGCATCGTGTGCAGGCTAGTTTTATTGGCACGGAGGTAAAATAAATTGGCCCATTTTAGTTGGCAAAATCAAAGTGATGAAACATTACGAATCAAAAACTTTTTGGCGCAGCGTGGTGTTTCACATCGTATGTTTTCAATCATTAAACGTGGTGGCGGACAAGTATTATTAAATAAAAAACCAGTTTTAACTTTGGATGAGGTTGCACCTGGCGATTTTGTTGAAATAAATATGCCACCAGAGACATCCAATGCTGTTGTTGCTGCATCTAATTTACCAATCAGAATTTTGTTTGAAGATGAAAATTGGTTGTTAGTAGATAAAGAAGCAGGTATGACATCTGTTCCTGGTAAAGCTGATCGTGAAACAACAATGGTTAATCGGGTTAAAGGATATCTGATTTCAACCGGGGCAGAGGATCTTGTACCACATGTTGTGACACGTTTGGATAGATTCACGTCAGGGGTCGCTTTGCTAGCGAAGCATCGTTTTGCCCACGGTTTATTAGATAAGCAACTACAAAAGCATACAGTTGATAAGCGCTACTATGCAATAGTTGATGGTGTTTTGGATGATGATCACGGCCTTATTGACGCCCCTATTGGTCGTATGGATGATGATTTCATTCGACGTGAGGTAAGAGAAGATGGGCGTTCATCACAAACAGAATATTGGGTTGTTAAAAGAATGCCTAATCAAACACTGGTCCGTGTCCAATTACATACTGGGAGAACGCATCAAATTAGAGTGCACTTTAAGTATCTTGGTCATCCATTAATTGGTGATGAAATTTATGGTGGACCAATGGATAGAGGGATTTCAAGACAAGCATTACATGCATATTGGTTAGAGTTTTATGATCCATTTATTCAAAGTAAATTACATGTAAACAGCGCTGTACCAGCAGATTTAAAAGAAGTTTTATTAAATGATATGTCAGAAGAGGAAATTGACAAATTGTAATAGTATGGGGAGAAGATGAAGGAAACATTACAGGATTTAACGATACGCGATGAATTATCAGAACAGGCTAATCATTTAGTATTTTATATTGAAAATAATGAAAAGAATGCTTTTTTAGATAGTTTTGATGAATTACACACATATGATCAAGCAGTTTTTTATATTTCACTAACAACTCAATTGCGTCATCAAATCATTAAATGGGTAACACCGACAGAATTAGCTGATATTTTTGATGAAATTGATCCAGAAGATGTTGATTTTGAAAATCTTTTGTCAGAAATGGCGCCTCGTTATGCAGCAAATATGCTATCTGATATGTATACTGATAATGCGGTTGATTTACTTTCACAGGTCGAACCAGAAGAATTGGCCATGTACTTATCTTTGATGCCCAAAGATAGTATGGATGAAATTAAACGCTTACTAAAGTATGAAGATGATACTGCCGGTTCTTTGATGAGTACAGAATTTATTTCTATTAATCAAAAGTTGACAATTGGCGAAGCGATGGTTGTTGTCAAAGAGGCTGCACAGGGTGCTGAACAAATCAATTATATTTATGTACTTGATGATGAGGGTGCCTTAGTTGGTGTTATTTCATTAAAGTCATTGATTATTTGGCCCGATGCAGCCAAAATATCTGAAGTCATGGACACCAATTTGATTACGGTTGGCCCTGTTGATGATCAAGAAGATGTTGCTAAAATTATGGCAGATTATAATTTCGTTGCATTACCGGTTGTCGCAAAGCATAATATGATTGGTATGATTACAGTTGACGATATTGTTGACGTTATTGATGCTGAGGCTGCCGAAGACTACTCTCGTCTAGCTGGTGTTGACGTGGTAACGTTAGAAGATAATCCTTTAAAGTCAGCGCTAAAACGTCTTCCTTGGTTAATCGGATTAATTTTTTTGGGGATGGGTACGGCTTCTGTTATTGATGGTTATAATTATTTAGTTGCTGAAACCTCAATTTTAGCAGTTTTTATTTCATTAATTACAGGAACTGCAGGAAATGCCGGTACGCAATCATTGGCCGTTGCAGTCAGAAGAATTGCTTTGAAAGAGAAAAAAACGTTAGCTAAATCATTGTTAGTGGAAATTCTGATTGGGTTAATGATTGGCATAATTGCAGGCGTAACCATTTTCTTAGTTATTTTGGTTTGGAAACATAATTTATTGTTAGGAATTGCGGTTGGTCTAGCAATGGGGGTTGCTATTTTGGTAGCCAATGTTGCAGGTGCATTTATTCCAATGATTATGGATAAAGTTGGTGTTGATCCAGCGGTTGCTTCAGGTCCATTTATTTCGACATTGTCTGATTTAACTTCTGTTATCATTTATTTTAATGTGGCAAAATTATTTATTGATAAATTTATGATGCACTAATTTGGCGTATAAGGCTGGTTGCTTGCCTACTTAGTGGATTCATGATAAAATTAAAATTGTTATTGAATATGCTCTTAATTGAGTGGCCGGATTTTTTCTCGGCCGCTCATTTTTTTAAGGAGTTTATTAAGTTAATTAGAAAAGATAAATGAAGGGAGGTTTAGAATGGCGAAAGTTATAGAGGATGTTCAAGCAATTTTAAAACCTGTATTAGTTAAAAAAGGTTTTGATTTATGGGATGTTCTGTATGAGAAACAAGAAGGTGATTTTGTTCTTCGTGTATTTGTAGATCGTGTTGAGGGTGAAATTAATATGGATGACTTGGTGATGTTAACTGAAGTCATTAGCGAGGAACTAGACAGTATTACGCCTGATCCATTCCCACAAGCATACCTTCTAGATGTCTCATCACCAGGGGCAGATCGTGAATTAAAACAACCACAAAATTATTTGTGGGCAATTGGAAAATTTATTGAGGTTGATTTATCAGTTGCGTCTTCGGGTGTTGATAATTATATTGGCCAATTAGTATCATTTGCCGATGATGAATTAACATTGGATGTATTTTCAAAGGCTAAACATCAGCTCATTAATGTACCACTTACCAATGTGAAATCTGCTCGACTTTCAGTGAGTCAAGATCGCATATTAGTAAGCGATGAAGATTATGATTGGGCACTTAATAAATTAGTACACGTCTCAACTTATCAAAAAATTGATGGTCAAAAAGAATTTTCGGGTGAACTAAGCCAAATAACAAATGATAATTTAATTGTTAAAAACGATGATGATAGTGAGTTTGTTATTCCACGTCGTGCAGTAGCCCAAGCAAGACAATCAAATGATTTTTAAAAATACGGAGAAACAAAATGAGTAAGGAATTAGTGTCAGCTCTTGATGCATTAGAAGAAGAGAAGGGAATTAAAGCAGAAGTTCTAATTGAAGCTCTTGAAGAAGCCTTGAAAAAGGCTTATGAGAAAAATTATGACGAATCACAAAATGTTGAAGTACAATTCGACAATAAAAAAGGAAACATTAAAGTTTACGCAGTAAAAACTGTTGTTGACGAAATTGATGAACCTTATGAACAAATCACTTTGGAAGACGCTCTTGATATTAACAAGGCTTATGAAGTTGGGGATGAAATCCGATTTGAAGTAACACCAAAAGACTTTGGTCGTTTAGCAGCTCAAACTGCTAAGCAAATTATTATGCAAAAAGTACGTGAAGCAGAGCGTGGTGCTGTCTATGATAATTTTGTTGGTTATGAAGATGAAATTGTTACTGGGGAAGTTGAACGTGAAGATTCTCGTTACCTATATATCATTTTGCCTGGAAATCAAATGGCTGCAATGAAGCCAACTGACCAAATGCCTAGTGAATCATACCAAATGGGTGATAAAATTAAGGTTTTGGTTGCACAAGTGCAAAATGAAAAGAAGGGGCCACAAGTATTTGTTTCACGTACGCACCCTGGTTTGGTTAAGCGTCTTTTTGAAGCCGAAGTACCTGAAGTTTTTGATGGCACTGTTGAAATTAAATCAATTGCCCGTGAAGCTGGTGACCGCTCAAAAATCGCTGTATATTCACACAATGAAAATCTAGATGCAGTTGGAACAATGGTTGGACAAGGTGGCGCCCGTGTCCAAACTGTTGTTACAGAATTGTCTGGTGAAAATATGGATATTGTGGAGTGGACGGAGGATCCAGCTGAATTTATTAAAAATTCATTGAATCCGGCTGAAGTTGTTGAAGTTATTTTTGATAAGAATAACGATCGTGCTGCTACGGTCCTTGTACCAGATTATCAACTATCATTGGCTATTGGAAAGCGTGGTCAAAATGCCCGTTTAGCTGCCCGTTTAACTGGTTTTAAGATTGACATTAAGCCTGAATCAGCTCGTGATGAAGTTATTGCGACACTCAATGAACAACCAGTTTTTAAAAAAGCTGATGATTACAATACAGGATTTGAATTAGACGACGATTCAGAAGAATAGGAGATACCGTTTATGAAACCACGTAAGATTCCAATGCGTAAAGATATTGTTACTGGGGAAATGGTACCCAAAAAGGAACTTGTTCGTATTGTGCGAACACCAGAAGGTGAAGTCACCTTAGATCCATCAAATCGAGCAAACGGTCGTGGTGCGTACATCTCTCTATCAGTTGAAGTAGCAGAAACTGCGAAGAAAAAGCGTATTTTTGATAAAGTATTTGAAACAAAACTTGATGACCAATTTTATGATGACTTAATTGCATACGTCGACCATCAAGCAGCACGTAAGGAGTTATTCGGTGATGCAAAATAGGCAAAAATTATTAAACTTATTGGGTCTTGCTAGGCGTGCAGGAAAATTAGTAACTGGTGAAGATTTAGTTTTGAATGCAATTCGTTCTGGCAAAGCAAGTTTAGTATTTTTTGCAGCTGATGGTGGTGAATCAAGTAAAAAGAAATTCACTGACAAGACAAACAGTTATAAAGTTGCGTTTTCAACGACATTTACACGCCAAGAATTGGGTGATGCAACAGGGTTAGCACGAACGGTTATTGCTGTTGCCGATCAAGGCTTTGCGAAAAAAATGCGAGAATACTTAGATAATTAGGAGGAAGTTATATGACCAAGCGAGTTTATGAGTTGGCAAAAGATTTAAATATTTCATCAAAGGATCTAGTGTCAATTGCAAATGGGGTTAATATACCAGTTAAAAATCATATGTCTACATTAGATGATAAGACGGTTAAAACATTGACAACTGCTGCAAAAAACAAGAAGAACAACCAATCACCAAAGTCACAATCAGGTGATCAAAATAAGAATGTAAAGCGTGAAGGTAACCAAACGCCACGCAATAAGGCAAATGGTTCTCAACCACGTACTACTAGCGACAGTAACAACGGTCGTAATAACACAAATAACAACCGTAATTCACAAAATAAGAACCGTCGTTTTAATAATAACAAAAATAACAACGGTAATCGTAACAATAATCGACGCGGTAAGAAAGGTCCTGGACGTAACCGTAATAATAATGAAAACCGTCCAGCACCAACTGTTCGTAAGGAACAACCATTACCAGAAACACTTATTTATTCAATTGGTATGAACGTACAAGATATTGCTAAGTTGATCCATCGTGATGCAACTGAGATTATCAAAAAGATGTTTATGTTGGGTGTGATGGTTAACCAAAATCAGTCATTAGATGCTGATACAATTGAATTGTTAGCAGCCGATTATGGTATTGAAGCTGAGCAAAAAGTTGAAGTTGATATTGCCGACTTAGACAAGTCTTTTGAGTCTGAAGACGATGATAAAGATAACATGTCACCACGTGCACCAGTGGTTACAATTATGGGACACGTTGATCATGGTAAAACAACTTTGCTTGATTACCTACGTAATTCACACGTCACTGATGGTGAAGCTGGTGGTATTACGCAACATATCGGTGCTTACCAAACTAAATTAAATGATCGTGTTGTAACATTTTTGGATACTCCTGGACACGCAGCCTTTACCGCAATGCGTGCACGTGGGGCAGATATTACCGATATTACTGTATTGGTTGTTGCAGCTGATGATGGTGTTATGCCACAAACAGTTGAAGCAATTAACCACGCCAAGGCTGCGGGTACGCCGATTATTGTTGCCGTTAACAAGATTGATAAGCCGGGAGCAAACCCAGAAAATGTTATTAATCAATTAATGCAATATGAATTGATCCCTGAAGCATTGGGTGGAGATACTATCTTTGTTAATATTTCAGCTAAGTTTGGTCAAAACATTGATGAATTATTAGAAATGATTCTATTAACGGCTGATGTTTTGGAACTTGAAGCAAACCCTAACAAGCAAGCCGCTGGATCAGTTGTTGAGGCACGTTTGGATAAGGGCCGTGGAACTGTTGCAACTGTGCTTGTTCAACAAGGAACAATGCATGTTGGTGACCCCATCGTTGTTGGTAACACGTATGGTCGTGTACGTACAATGACTAATGATCGTGGACGCCGTGTTAAGGAAGCTTTGCCATCTACGCCGGTTGAAATTACTGGATTAAATGATGTACCATCAGCTGGTGATCGTTTTGTTGTCTTTGCAGACGAGAAGACAGCGCGTGCAGCAGGTGAAGAGCGTGCAAAGCGTGCTGTTATTGCAGAACGAAACCGTAATAACATCGTTTCAGTTTCAGATCTATTTAACAAAATGGCTGAAAAGCAAATGAAGTCTGTGCCTGTTATTATTAAGGCAGATGTTCAAGGTTCAGTTGAAGCATTGGCAGGTTCATTTAATAAAATTGATGTTGAAGGTGTTAAGGTTGATATTATTCACACAGCCGTTGGAGCAATTAACGAGTCTGATGTGACGCTTGCTGAAGCATCAGGAGCTATCATTGTTGGATTTAATGTTCGTCCTACACCACAAGCTAAGCAACAAGCTGATTCAGATAAGGTAGAAATTCGTCTACACAGCGTTATCTATAACGCCATTGATGAAATTGAAGCTGCAATGAAGGGGCAATTAGACCCAGAGTTTGAAGAAAAGATTGTTGGTACTGCCGAGGTTCGTGACCTATTTAAGGTATCTAAGGTTGGTACAATTGTTGGTGGTATGGTGATGTCTGGTAAGATTACCCGTAATTCTTCAGTTCGTTTGATTCGTGATGGTATTGTTATCTTTGATGGTAAAATCGGTTCACTACGTCGTTACAAGGACGATGTTAAAGAAGTTAAGAACGGTTATGATTTCGGTCTAACTATTGAAAAGTACAATGACGAAAAGGTTGGCGATGTTATTGAAGCTTACGAAATGGTAGAAATTCCACGCTAATCCTCGTTATATAACAATATTGATAGGAGGAAGTTAATATGGCACGACAAAACTTTCGTGTTGGTCGGTTGGAACAAGAAATTCAACGTGAAGTCAATGACTTATTACTAAAGCGCATTCGTGATCCACGAGTAGAAGGTGTAACAGTAACCGGAGTTGAAGTAACCGGCGATTTACAACAAGCAAAGATATTTTATAGCGTGTTATCTGAATTGGCTTCTGTTAATAAGAAGGCTGCAGATGGACTTGATGCCGCAACTGGTTTAATTCGTAAAGAATTGGGTTCACGGTTGCGTATCTATAAAACGCCCGAGCTAAAATTTGTTAAAGACGAATCAGTACAGTATGGTGATAAAATTGATGATTTAATTCGTCAATTACATCGAGATTAATTGATTACACTTTAGCTAAGCCAAATAATTAATTAAAGGGTCTTTCTTTGCTACAAGATTGTGGTATGAGAGACCCTTTAATATACATATAGTTTTTAGGATAAAGGAGAATGATATGGACGGAATCTTACCAATCTATAAAGAAGCAGGCATGACTTCGCATGATGTCGTTTTTAAATTACGCCGTATTTTAAACATGAAAAAAATTGGTCATGCAGGAACTTTGGATCCGAATGTTGATGGTGTATTGCCAATTGCTTTAGGGAAAGCCACTAAAACGATCGAATTTTTACAAGAGGCAGGTAAAACTTATACTGGTTCAGTCACCTTAGGGTTTGCAACAACGACAGAGGATTTGGATGGGGAAGTTATTGAAACCAAAGCCTTAGAGTGTCCTTTTTCAGTTGATGAAATACAAACCGCTATGGCTTCATTAACTGGTGAAATTGTACAAATTCCGCCTATGTACTCAGCGGTAAAGGTTAATGGTCGTCGTTTATATGATTATGCACGTGCTGGAGAAATAGTTGAACGACCACACCGACAAGCAACAATATATGAGTTTAATTTAACATCAGAACCAGTTTTTGATGTTAAAAAACAGACGCAGTCATTTACATTTGTTGCGAAAGTTTCTAAGGGAACTTATATTCGAACTTTAGCCGTTGATTTAGGTAGACAATTAAAGGTACCTTCTGTTATGAGTCAACTGACCCGCGTTAACGCTGGTGGATATGAGATTAAACAGGCACATAGTCTAAATGATATCGCTAATCGAATGAAATTAGATAGTGAATTAGGTGAGTGGCTAATGCCTCTTTCAACAGCAGTTGAGCAATTTATACATGTTGAATTAAGTGATGAACAATGGGAACAAGTAAAGCATGGTATTGGACAACCAGCTAGTTTGTTAGAACCAATACAAGATAAAATTGTTTTGACGTATCATGGTGAGGTTAAATCGGTCTTCCATTGGCGAAAAGATAAAAATCAGTATCGGGCATATCGAACTTTCTCAATCGAGTAATGGTGCAATACCATATTATGTTATGATTGGTATATTGAATACAAAGAAAAGAAGGTCTTAGCGATGGAAGTTATTTATTTGCATCATCCATATAAACCTGATCAAATTAAAAAAGATCCAATTGTGTTAGCAATGGGTTTTTTTGACGGTGTGCATGCCGGACACCGGATGGTTATCAAAAAGGCAGCACAAGAAGCGAAAAAACGTGGCCTTAAATTAGCAGTGTTAACTTATGATCACCACCCATCTGTGGCATTTAAAACGTATACAACACCACTAACTTATTTAACAACTTTACCAAAAAAGCTGGAAATATTGGCATCGTTAGGGGTGGATATTGCTTATGTTGTGAGCTTTACATCTCAATTTTCAAAATTAGATCCACAAGATTTTGTTAACCAATATATGGTTGGGCTACACGCAGCTGCAGTTGTGGCAGGATTTGATCATACATATGGTCCTAAAAATGCTGACATGATGCATTTACCAGTCTATGCCGAGAATCGTTTTGACGTCATTGAAGTACAACAAGTTAACGTTGATGGTCAAGAGAGTGCTTCCACACGAACACGGCAATTGATTGATAATGGTGACTTGGATGAAGCGCAAAGATTATTGTTGCGTCCGTATGAAACAACGGGTCTAATTGTGCATGGTGAGGCTAGAGGTCGTGAATTAGGTTACCCTACCGCAAATGTTGAAACAACATCTGGTGAAAGATTACCAGGTATTGGTATTTACGTTGTAGAAATGAAAATTGGTGATACTTGGTATCCTGGAATGGCGTCAATTGGCTATAATGTTACTTTTGGTGAAAACCGACCAAAGACTGTTGAAATTAATTTATTTGATTTTCATAACGCCATCTATGGGGAAACAGTCCAAGTAAAGTGGCATCATTTCTTACGTGGTGAGGTGAAATTTGCTAATAAAGAAGAACTTATTAAGCAATTAGCAAAAGATGAACAACAATCACGATTATTCTTAAAAGACAATAAGTGAAAAGGAGGTAAGTAGCTAATATGTCATTTGATGGACTATTTACACACGCAATGGTTAAGGAGTTAAATGAGACGCTTTCAGGTGGACGGATAATGAAGATTCATCAGCCATATGCAAATGAAATTTTCTTAGTTATTCGTAGTAATCGAAAAAATTATCCGGTACTATTAAGTGCTCATCCGTCTTTTGCACGTGCTCAAATTTCCCGAATTAAATATACAAATCCACAGACTGCACCAAATTTTGCGATGATGTTGCGCAAACATTTGGAAGGATCAAGACTAATACGTGTGGAGCAAGTTGAAAACGACCGTATTATTCGTTTTGTGACTTCAGGACGTGATGAATTGGGGGATGAGGAGCAAACGACTTTAATTCTTGAAATGATGGGACGCCATTCTAATTTATTTTTAGTTAACGAAGCGACGCAGCAAATTATTGATTTAATTAAACATGTACCAGCAGATCAAAATCGTGTACGTACTTTAATGCCAGGTGGAACGTATGTTTTACCACCTAAACAAGATGTTATTAATCCGTTCAATAGTTTAGAGGGGTTGGCCAATTTAATTTTGGATAATCCTAAAGTTGGTGATTTGGCTAAAGAAATTCAGCATCATTTTCAAGGTTTTGCACATGATTCAGCCAATGAATTGGCAACAGTTTTACAAGAATCAGGAAATGCATTAGCAATGGCACAAGCTTGGTTAGATAAATTTAACCAGCCAAAACCACAGTTAATTACAACTGAAAGAAATATTGCATTTGCACCATTCGATTGGTTAACGCTTACTGGCAATACGGCAACTTTTGAGATGCTTAGTGAAATGTTGGACGCATATTTTTCAGAAAAATCTGAACATGATCGTGTACAACAACAAGCAACAATTGTTTTACGGACAGTGCGTAATGAATTGAAAAAGAACAAAAATAAAATTAAAAAACAACATGCAGAACTAGAAAATGCTGACCATGCTGATGAATTCCGAATTAAAGGGGAGTTATTAACGACTTACATGTCACAAATACAGCGTGGCACAACAGAAATCACATTACCTAATTATTATGATAATAATGCGATGATGGTTATTCCATTGTCTAACCAGATTGGGCCATCACAAAACGCACAAAAGTATTTTACTAAATATAATAAATTGAAAAATTCAGTAAAATATTTGAATTCACAGATAAATTTAGCACAAAAAGAAGTCGATTACTTTGAAACATTGATTGCGCAAATTGATATTGCCTCACCAAAAGATATTGCTGAAATTCGAGAAGAATTAACGCAAGAAGGCTATTTACGTGTTCAAAGTAAAAAGAAGCAAAAAACTAAGGTCAGCCAGCCAGAAAAATTTTATGCCACTGACGGTACGTTAATCGAAGTTGGTAAAAATAATCTACAAAATGAACGTTTATCAATGAAAACGGCGAATAAATCAGATATTTGGTTACATACTAAAGATATTCCAGGATCACACGTAATTATTCATAGTAGTGATCCTTCTCAAGATACATTATATGAGGGAGCTATGTTAGCAGCGTACTTTTCTAAAGCACGTGATTCAGCTAATGTACCAGTTGACTATCTACCAGTACGTCGTCTGAGAAAACCAAATGGCAGTAAACCAGGTTTTGTTATTTTTGAGGGACAAACGACAATCGCAGTAACTCCTGATAGTCAAATTGTTCAAAAATTACGCCAAAATAATTAATAAAACACTTAAGGTCGGACTAATCACGTGTATTAGTTGGCCTTTTTTAGTATCTTATAATAGATGAGTTATTAAATAAAAATTATATAACGGGGACGTTTCATGAAAAGAGAAATTGCATTGGGTGATATACCTACCATGAAATCAGCAATTGCTAGTGGTATAAATCGGGTTGAGTTAAATGCTCATTTAGAATTGGGGGGGTTAACGCCAGCGTGGCATATAGTCGCACAAGCTGTTGATATAGCACGGGCCGCTAAAGTTGAATTGGTTGTGATGATTAGACCACGAGCGGGTAATTTTAATTACAATTATGCTGAAATTGAAAATATGCGTCAATCAATTTTATTGTTTAAAAGTTTAGGGGTCAAAATGGTTACTTTTGGTATTGTTGATGTTAAAGGCCGGTTAGATAAACACAATATGATTAAATTAATTGAGGCAGCAAAACCAATGCGAGTTGTTTATCATATGGCATTTGATGCAATTGATAATGCATATCAAGGTCAAGCATTGCAATGGCTATATCAATATGGCGTTATTCGTATTTTAACGCATGGTGGTCAACTTGATAAGAAAATAGATGAAACTATCGACCACCTACAAGAAATCGTTGCTATGGCACCTGATAAGCTGATTATTATGCCAGGTGGTGGTGTGACATATCAAAATGCAGCTAATGTTGTTGAAAAATTGGGTGTTAAAGAGGTTCACGGATCTAAAATTATCGCATTATAGCAAATTTTATTAATGAATAATTATTTGGGAGAATTGATAGATGAAAACAATTTTTGAAGCGTTAAAGCAAGCAGAAGAACAGCATAAAATTGTGTTATTAACGATCACCAAAAATCATGGGATAACTATTGCTGAATGGAAATTACTTAATTTGTTAAAAAATAAGATTAATACACAAGACAAACTATCAGTTGAAACGGGATTAGATCATTCTACTTTATCGCGTCAATTACATTCATTACAGAAAAAGGGATTGATTATGAGTGGAGTAGTTGGCCATAGTAATCGTCAATTACGCTATGAATTAACATTGGCAGGAGATGACACACTTAAAGAAGCTAACGTTAAATATGCATCTTTTCAAGATAAAGTTTTTCAATTATGGTCTGATGAAGAACTTAATATGTTACAAATATTATTAAATCGGCTGCACAAATCAATGAAGAAACCGCTTTAAAATTTTAGTTTTAGAACTAAAATGAAAACATTTTTGATTTATGGTATGATTTACCGAGTAACTAAGTCGTTTTACATATTAAAATAATTTTTTACTGATTATAAAATATAGATATATTATCAGTAATTAATTGACGTTACGATAGACGTCAAATGGCTTCGAAAGGATTTAATTAAATGAAACTTGCAGTCGTAACTGACTCAACTGCTTATTTGAGTCAGGAAGAAATTGATAAATATGATATAAAAGTCGTCTCGATACCAGTTATTATTGATGGCGTGACTTACCGTGAAGGTGTGGATATCACAACTGAAGAGTTTTATGAAAAATTAACTACATCTTCAGAATTTCCGACAACTTCACAACCAGCAGTTGGTGTTTGGTTATCATTATTTGATAATTTAAAAGCAGAAGGCTATGATGCTGCCTTGGTCATTAATTTAGCATCAACTATTTCAGGGACTGTTAGCACAGTTGCTAGCCTGAATGATATGGTTGAGGACTTTGAAGTTTATGGCTATGATTCAAAGATTACAGTGCGTCTAATGGGGCATATGGTTATGAAGGCCGCTCAAATGGCACAAGCAGGACTAGATATTACTGAAATTATCAAAACAATAGATGTGTTGTCGACAACGGTTGATGAATGCTTTATTGTTGATGATTTACAAAATCTAGTGCGCGGAGGGCGTTTGTCAAATGCCTCAGCATTTATTGGTACGATGCTAAAAATAAAGCCACTTTTAACTTTTGATAATGAAACAAATCATATTGTGCCATTTGAAAAAGTAAGATCAATGAAAAAAGCAATGCAGCGCGCAGAAACTTTATTTGCAGAAGCTAAAAATCAAGCTGATTATCCATTGCGTGCTATTGTTATTCAAGGAAATGATGAAGTGACTGGTAAAGCTTGGCATGACGAATTACAAAAAAAGTATCCTGACATGCTGATTGAATATTCATATATTGGTCCTGTGATTGGTGCTCATTTAGGAAAAGGGGCACTTGTTTTAGCCTGGTTACGTGACCCAGACTCACTTTAAGATAAAGAAAGCTGTTGTTATCCAATAGATTATTGATTGCAGCTTTTTTTGTGTAGGATGTTGACTGTAATGTAGTTACAAAGACTAGATTATAGGTTTTTGTATATTAGTTAATTGAAAAAATAATATAAAAATGAGACAATTAAGTATATTGAATTAGAGAAAACGGGGAAGTAAAGATAATGGCCCAAGTAAAAATTGTAACTGACTCGACAGCGATGTTGTTGCCGGATGAAATTGAGAAATATCAAATAACAGTAGTGCCATTAACTATTGTTATTGATGGTGTTACGTACCAAGATGGTATTACAATATCACCAGTAGAATTCATGGATAAAATGGCAGTAGCTAAAAGTTTACCACAAACTTCACAACCAGCTTTAGGATTATTCACGGAGGTATATGAGCCTTTAGTTGCTGATGAATCATCAGTTATTTCAATTCATTTGACAAAGGGATTATCTGGATCAGTTGATGCTGCCTCTCAAGCAGCAATGATGGTAGATGGGGATGTTACTGTTATTGATTCTGATCTAATTGATCGTTCACTTGGCATGATTGTTTTGGCAGCAGCTAAAAAGGCAGCTCAAGGTGCTACACGTGATGAAGTACTAGCCGAAATTGAGGCTGTAAAGACCAAAACAGAACAATATTTGATGGTCTCAAAATTAGATAATTTAGTTGCGGGTGGTCGTTTATCAAAAACGGCAGGTCTCCTAGCTGGTATGTTGAATATTCGTATTGGTGCACATGTTGTTTCAGGTAATATTAACGTTGAAACAAAAGGTCGTGGTGCGAAATCAACGAAGGCTTATTTTAAAAAGATTACTGATATCTTGCAAGCAGCTCCTAATGGTGTACATGCTATTGGTATTTCAACGGCAGGGATTCCAGAAAAGCGTGAAGAACTCGGTGAACAGTTAAAAGCAATGTTTCCAGATACGCACATTGTGTTACAACAAACAACACCGATTGTTGCAACACATACTGGTGATGCAGCTATTGGTTTTAGTTATCAATTAAATTAATTAAAGTTAATGGTTATAAAATAGCGGGACGGTCATGTCCCGCTATTTTTCGTGTCTTGGTAAATATGGTAAAATAATACATTAGGTTATCTTGTTCAGAGAGGAGTTGCTGATATGTTTAAAAAAATAATATGCTGTTTAATAGCCATGTGTGCTGTGTTTTTATTGAATACAGGGATAATTCATGCAGCTGATAAAAAAACAATTAATTTTATTGCAGTAGGCGATTCTTTAACTGAAGGAGTGGGCGATACAACTACACAACAAGGTTACACAAAAAGAACTGCACAAATTATTGCTGATAAATATGATGTTAAAGTTAAAACTGCCAATTATGGTAAAGCTGGCGATCGGTCTGACCAAATTCTAAAACGAATTAAAGCTAATCCAAAGGCAATTAAACAATTAAAAAAAGCAGATGTTATTGCTTTGACGGTGGGTGGTAATGATTTACAGCAGACACTGTTCAAAGGTATTTTTTCTAAATCTGAACAAGATGTTACGAAATATGTTGCACAAGCAATGCCGAATTATACTGAAAATTTGATAGCTTTAGTTAATTTTATCGAAAAACAAAATAACAATGCACCTATCTATTTGTTCGGTAATTATAATCCGTTATATGTTTACTTAGCTAATCGTGATGACTTAAATGCAGATGTTAAGATTTATAATGATATTAATGCTAATTTAGCATCTGCTGATCAACGAGTTTACTATGTTTCAACTTTTAAAACATTAACTTACGGTCAATATACAACAAAAATAGCACGTGAAAAATTACGGGCATCTGCTAAGCTAGCTAATCGTGGCTCGCTAAATAACAGCATGGTGACAAAAGCCTTGCAAGTAAAGGCCCAAAACGAACGTAATCATTACATAACAACGCAGGATCATTACCATCCAAATGATACGGGTTATGATAAAATGAGTGCTCTGTTAGCCCAGAAAATGGCAGCTACGAAACAGGAATGGTTAAAAATCAATGACAAAAAATAATATGCGACCAGGTGCTGACGTACGTATTAAAATGGCACGTCGGCAAGGGGCTTTTAAAGGTATTTTAGGAACATTGTTAGTGTTGGTTATCATTAGCATTGGATTAATGTTAATGCCACAAAGTCATAAGCATGTAACTGATACGAGACCAGAAATTGGACAAGCCTCATTTGAGGTCAGTATTAGTCGTAAAGAACTAAATGCTTTAGTTGAAAAATATATCAATGCAGATCCGTCATTACGTAAGCAATTTCGTTTTGAAATGCAAAAAAAAGGCATGATGGTTTATGGTACGTATCGTTTATTTGGTCAATCTGTTGATTTCGGGATGCAAATGACGCCAGAAGTAACCAAAAATGGTGGGATTTTATTACACGCAGATTCAGTTGCTGTTGGTCAATTACCATTACCGGTAAAATTTATTATGACTTATTTTGGCAAAAAAGTTGATTTACCTAAGTGGTTGATACTAGACTCGCATAAGCAAACTTTATTGATTGATTTAGGTAAAGCGCCAAAAGTACAAGGGGTACGTGTTAAAGCAGTTCAAATTGATCCCAAAAACGATAAATTTGTATTTAAAGGAGGCTTTTCAGATAAATGAGACGTTCATTTTTTCAATGGCTAATGACACAACGTAATCCAGTAACCAGTGACGAAGTTGAAAATTTTGCCAATGCAGCATTTTATGATACACAATTTCCTAAACATACGGATGATTTTGATTTTGTATCTCGGTATTTAGAAGAAAATGCGACGTATTTACACAGTATGTCGATTTTTGATCAAGCATGGTCACAATATTTGATATCAGAATCATAATGACAAATAGAGGAGTTTAATATGTCTCAAATTATACAATGGTTCCCAGGGCACATGGCGAAAGCATTTCGATTGATGCGCGAAAATTTAAAGCACGTGGATATTGTGTTTGAGTTAGTAGATGCCCGCATTCCATTATCATCACGAAACCCAGAATTAGATGAAGTTTTAGGCGACAAGCCAAGACTAATCGTAATGACTAAAACAGATCTCGCTGACCCAGAAAGAACAAGTATTTGGCGTACTTATTTTGAATCACAAGGGTTATCAGTTGTATCTTTAGATACTCGTGGCCATAAAACACCACAAATTATCACCAAAGCAGCTCGCCTAGTTTTGGCAGATAAATGGGCAAATTTGGCAGAAAAAGGAGTGCAAGATAAGGCAATCCGTGCTTTAGTAGCTGGTATTCCTAATGTTGGTAAGTCGACACTATTGAATCATTTGGTAACTAAAAACGTGGCTATCACAGGTGATCGTCCAGGAGTTACGAAAAAATTACAATGGTTAAAAACACCAACAAATTTAGAATTACTAGATACCCCAGGAGTGTTGTGGCCTAAGTTTGTTGATCAAAGAGTTGGTCAACATTTGGCGATGACTGGCGCTATCAAAGATCAATTAATTAATTTGGATGATATTGCGTTGGCTGTTTTAAAATTCTTTAGAGAATATAACTCAGAAGCGATTATAACGAGATATCATCTAAGTGAAAACATTTGGGAAACGCAATCAGATGTCGATATCCTATTAACAATTACACAAAAATTAGGATTTAAAGATGATTACAATCGTGCCGCTGAAAGGATGCTCCTTGATTTAAGACGAGGTAAAATAGGGCGTTATACGCTTGAATTACCTAGTGATAATATTGGTGAAGTAATTGATGAATCGTAAAGAAACAATTGGGTTAATAAAAGGTTTATTAAAGGGCGATCCAACTGCAGATGATTTGATACGTTGGCGACAAGACCAACGAATTGGTGTGAAAAAATTATTAGTGCAGTATGATAAACAGCAAGAAAAAGAACGGCATCAAAACCAAGCATTTGAAAACCGTCTAGTATTTGAAAAACAAGCTTGGCAACGAGGTGCACAGTTGGCCGGTGTCGATGAAGTTGGTCGGGGACCATTAGCTGGTCCTGTTGTTGCTGCAGCAGTTGTTATTGATGAGTCATTTGATATGACGATTGTGCATGATTCTAAACAATTAACTGAAAAAACACGTTTGAAATTAGATCAAGAATTACGTGAAAAGGTTGTTGATTTTGCATTTGGGATTGTTGATGCTGAACAAATTGATTCTTTAAACATCTATGAAGCTTCACGAGTTGCTATGCGTCTAGCAATTGAATCGTTACATGTACCTCTAGATGGTTTGTTGATTGATGCGATGACTGTTGACTTACCATTGCCCCAAGAAAAATTAATTAAAGGTGATGACCGGAGTATTTCTATTGGTGCAGCATCTATTTTGGCTAAAAATTATCGTGATACATTAATGAAAGACTTTGCTATGCAGTATCCTGGCTATGGCTTTGAGCGTAATGCAGGGTATGGTACTGCTGAACATTTGGCTGGCTTAGCAACTCTGGGAGTGACGCCTATTCATCGAAAAACGTTTTCACCAGTAAAAAAACATTTAAAATAATACACAAATCACGCTGTCACACGTCTCTTTTATAGTAGGAGGATGTTAGATGAAACAACGTGATTTTTTATTGTGGTTAATGTTAGTGCCAGGATTGACGATTAAAGGGCGTTATCGTATCTGGCAATATTTGGATAAAAATAAGCTAGCTAACATTAGCCTGAAATTGATTTTACAATTGAGCCGTCTCAATCAGGAAAAACAGCAATATATTTATGATTGGTATCAGCAAAAAGTTTGGCAAAGGCAATTTCAATGGCTTAAACAATGTCCTTTTATCACAATATGTGATGATCAGTATCCAAAATATTTATTATTTTGTATAGATGCCCCCATTTGTTTATTTTATCAAGGTGATTTGAAGCTATTAGACCAGCCATTGGTTGCAATTGTTGGTGCCCGTCAAGCCACGGACTACGGTAAAAAAATATTACATGCATGGATACCTTATCTGGTAAAATCAGGATTAACAACTGTTTCTGGATTAGCTTTAGGTATCGATGAATTGACACATCGTACGACATTAGCTGCCGGTGGCAAAACAATTGGTATCATTACAACGGGACTTGATTGTACCTATCCGCAACGTGATGATTTATTGCAAGAAAAGATTGCTGCCAATGGATTATTACTGTCTGAGTATTTACCTTGGCAGGGGCCTAAACGAAAAAATTTTCCGGAACGTAATCGGATTATTGCAGGTTTAAGCCATGTTTGTATCGTGGTTGAAGCTAAAAAACGTTCGGGTTCTTTGATAACAGCGATGATCGCTTTAGAACAAAATAGAACCGTAATGGCTGTACCAGGCCGTATTGATGAACAAATTTCTAAAGGGACTAATGCATTAATTTTGGCTGGAGCTACGCCTATTCTAGTGCCGCAACAAATTGTACTAGAATTCAAAAATTTTTATTAATTAGTGTAGATTTTAAACAATGAGCATTTGGCAAATCTCAGGTTGATAGTGTATAGTACAATACTGTTAGGTATAAAGACTAATTAAAATAAAAATAAATTATAAGAAAAGAGGTGCACGCAAATGGTTTCACAAACTGCTGTTAAAGAAAAAAAGGCGCGTGCGGTGAAAAAAACGACAACTAAAACTAAAACTCGTGCGAAGAGTAAAGCGAAAGTTCAAAAGAACTTAGTTATTGTTGAATCACCATCTAAAGCAAAAACAATTGAAAAATACTTGGGCAAAAGTTATAAAGTTGTTGCAAGTATTGGTCATATTCGTGATTTACCCAAGTCGACGATGGGGGTAGATATTGAAAATGATTATCAGCCAAAATACATCAATATTCGAGGTAAGGGGGATGTCATTAAATCCTTGAAAAAGGATGCAAAGGCATCTAAACATGTCTATCTAGCTTCCGACCCGGATCGCGAAGGAGAGGCCATTGCTTGGCATTTAGCGCATATTTTAGATTTGAATTTAGATGATAGTGATAATCGGGTTGTCTTTAACGAAATTACCAAGGATGCTGTTAAAGAGGCTTTCAAACATCCACGAAAGATTGATATGGATTTGGTGGATGCGCAACAAGCTCGTCGTATTTTAGATAGACTTGTTGGTTATTCATTGTCACCTATACTATGGAAGAAAGTTAAAAAAGGATTATCAGCTGGTCGTGTACAGTCAATTGCGTTAGGACTAGTGATTAAACGTGAACAAGAAATTCAAAGGTTTGAACCAGATGAGTACTGGTCATTAGACACTATGTTTAAAAAGGGTCGAACTAAATTTAAATCGTCGTTTTATGGTCTTGGTAATAAAAAAATGGCGTTGCCTGATAATGACGCTGTCCAGGATATTTTAAAGAAAATTGATAAAACCCAACCGTTTGATGTTGTCAATTTGGTTACTAAGGAACGTAAACGAAATCCGCAACCGCCGTTTACGACATCAACGATGCAGCAAACTGCTAATACGCAATTAAATTTTAAAACTCGTAAAACGATGATGGCAGCACAACAATTATATGAGGGTATTAATTTAGGTGGTAAAAATGGTACGGTTGGATTAATTACCTATATGCGTACTGATTCAACACGATTGTCAGACACTGCTAAATCAGAAGCGACAACATTTATTCATGATGAGTATGGTGAAGAATTTGTTTCTGCTAAACCAATTCAAGGTAAGAAACAAGAAGGTGCTCAGGATGCCCATGAAGCTATTCGACCAACTTCAGTTTTCAGAACACCTTCGTCGGTAAAAGATAAGTTGACTAACGAACAGTTTAAGCTTTATCAACTAATATGGTCTCGTTTTGTAGCTAGTCAAATGACACCAGAAATTTTGGAAACAATGGCAGTTACAATTGAACAAAATGGTGTTACTTTTAAAGCGAATGGTTCACAGACAAAATTTGCTGGTTTTACAAAGGCATACCCGGCTGCTAAAAGTAAAGATAATAAGTTACCAGCACTTGAGATAGGCGACGTATTAGATATGGTGACAATGTCACCTGAACAGCACTTCACGCAACCACCGGCTCGTTATACTGAAGCAACGTTAGTTAGAGCTTTAGAGGAAAATGGTGTGGGGCGTCCTTCAACGTATGCAGCAACAATTGAAACAATTCAACGCAGAGCTTATGTGCGGTTAGATACAAAAAAATTTGTCCCAACTGAATTAGGTGAACTAGTTCAAAATACTGTACAAGAATTTTTCCCTGATGTGACGAATATAAAGTTTACTGCCCAGGTTGAAACAGATTTGGACAATGTTGAATCTGGTAAAAAGTATTGGGTAAAGGTTGTTGATGATTTCTTTACGCCATTTTCTAAAGAATTAGAAGTAGCTGAAAAAGAAATGGAAAAGGTTGTTTTAAAGGATGAATTAGCTGGATATGATTGTGATATTTGTGGTGCGCCAATGTTAACAAAACTAGGGCGGTATGGTAAATTCCATGCTTGTTCACGCTTCCCAGACTGTCGTAATACACAAACAATCGTAGAAGAAATTGGTTTGTTATGCCCTAAGTGTAAAACCGGCCAAATTGTTGAACGTAAAACTAAGCGTGGTCGCACATTTTATGGTTGTTCACGTTATCCTGAATGTGATTTTGTTTCTTGGGATAAGCCCAATGAAAAAACATTACCAGATGGTACAACACCTAAAGAAGATAAGTCAGAACAAACAAATAAAGAAAATCAAGTAAGTTTAGTTGAATCTTCTGATTAAAGGAGACAATAATGGATGCAAAAGATGCGGAAAATGTTAAACAACTTTTTTTAGATTATTTACGTATTGAAAGACAGTATTCTGTTGAAACACAAAAAGCTTATAAAAGTGATATGACAGAGTTCTTAAGTTTTTTGACGAAAACGCAAACGAATCAAGAAATTGATTTAAATAAAATTACAACGTTTGATGTCCGCGTGTTTTTATCTGAACTATATGAAAAAGGTGATGACGCCAGAACGATTGCTCGTAAAGTAAGTTCGTTACGGAGCTTTTATCGTTTTTTAATTAATAATGAACTAGTTAATGATAATCCATTTGTGGGGATTACGCTTCAAAAGTTTGGTAAACATTTACCACGTTACTTTTATCAAAAAGAACTAAATAGTATGTTTGACGTGGTGCTTGCTGACCATTCAATTCTAGGTATTCGTAATTGGTTGTTGCTAGAAATGCTGTATGGAACTGGTGCTCGTGTTTCAGAAATTGTAAATATGACCCGTCAGTCCGTTGATCAACGTGCTCGAGTAGTTACAATAACTGGAAAAGGAAATAAGATGCGAATTGTGCCATTTGGTCAATATGCATTAGATGCGCTAGAACAGTACCTAACAGCCAGTCGACCATTATTGGTGCAAAAACAACAATTACCAAATGAGTATTTATTTTTGAATCAACGAGGAAACCAATTGACGACGGCGGGTGTGGAGTATATTTTAAAACAAATTGGTAAACAGGCAGGTTTAACACAAGATGTTACTGCTCATATGTTTCGGCATACATTTGCAACTGACTTGCTAAACAATCAAGCTGATTTACGAACCGTACAACAGTTACTAGGACATAGTAGTTTAAGTACAACGCAAATATATACCCATGTCACAACTGATGCATTGCAGCAAAGTTATCGCAATTTTTTTCCCAGGGCTTCAGAGTAATTTACGATGATAAAATTGGTAAAGACCAATTTTGTTTGGTATTATTAACATAACGTTATTGAAACTTTGGAGGGCTTATGTCAGTAAAATTAGAAAATGAAAACATTAGTGTTATTATTTCTGAGTTAGGGGCAGAATTGTCTAGTGTTACGAACCGTGAATCTGGTTTAGAGTACATGTGGACAGCAGATCCTAATTTTTGGGGAAGACATGCGCCTAACTTATTTCCAATTGTTGGTCGTCTTAAAGGGGATCGTTACAAATATCGAGATAAGACTTATTTTATGACGCAGCATGGATTTGCCCGAGATAATGAATTTGATCTAGTAGAAAAAACAGCGACCTATGCACGTTTACGATTGGTTGATACAGAAGAAACACATTCAATTTATCCATTTCACTTTCAATTTGATGTTATTTATAGATTAACAGATCAGGATACCTTAGGTGTGACTTATGTTGTAGCAAATACTGATTCGCATGAAATTTATTTTTCAGTTGGTGGTCATCCAGGGTTTAGAGTGCCATTGGCAGAAAATGAAAAATTTACAGACTACTATGTCAATATTGAACCTAATCGTATTTACAATCGCTCAAAGTTGGTTGGACCATACCTTGATAACAATTTAGATACAACGTTTAATTCATCAATTCCATTAAGATTACGTCGTGACGATTATAAAAATGATGCGATTATTTTACGTTTAGATGGTAATCCTGTATCTGTTGTTTTAGCTAGATTAGGGGAGTCTAATGGGGTGACAATGCATATTCAAGATGCACAATACGTAGGTATTTGGACACCCTATGGTAAAGAAGCGCCATTTGTTTGTTTAGAACCATGGTGGGGTGTTGCAGATACAGTTAACGCTGATGGCATCATTAATCATAAATATGGCATCAATGAACTTGCGCCTGCTCAAACATTTACTGGTTCATATTCGTTATCATTCTTTTAATTACAAAATAAAGATTATAACTAACTGTTTTTTAATTAATTAACGGTAAAAATATTATTGAACAAAAAAACTCTCCCATATAAAATTGGGAGAGTTTTTGTATATTATTTTTTTGACAACCAATGACCAAAACCAAATGGCACTTTAGACTCAGTACCGTTCAAAATACGATTAATATTACCACGGTGACGGTAAAATACAAAAATAGTTAAAATAAGTGCAATTATTGTTAATAGCCAATCATGTAACCAAAATGCAGATAATACAGTGACAACGGTAAAACCAAGCATTGACCCAATAGATACCATACTTGTTAATAAGATAGATGACAAAAAAGTAATAACGGCTGCTGTAAACATTGATGGGCTGTATAATAAGAGGACACCCACTGATGTTGCTACTGCCTTACCACCTTTAAATCCAATCCAAAACGAAAAAGTATGGCCTAAAATAGCGCCCAACCCAATAACCATATATGCCCAATGTGGCGTAGAGCCCCAAATAGTTGCCATTGAGGCGCCTAAAATACCTTTGCATAAATCAATAATCAAAACCATTGTACCAGGAATGACACCTAAGGTACGAAAAGTATTAGTAGTGCCAATGTTACCAGATCCTAATTGTAAAATATCTTTTTTGAAAAAAATTTTACCAATCCAATATCCAGAAGGAATAGACCCTAATAAGTAGGCTAACCCAAAACTAATGATAAAATGAAAAATCGTCACGACGATAGCTCCTTATATTTTTTAATAATCGTATGTTTATAATCTATTACAAAACCTTACCTATTTTAGCATGTTTCTCAACTTTAGAACTTTAATTTTTTTTAATAGTGTTGCGTCAAGGGTTAGTTTTGAGATATTATGAAATTTGAAACGCGTTAAAACGCAAGTTAACATAAATGAAAGGAAAACATCCATGGTAAAGAAAAATAATTATTCGGATGATTCCATTACAGTTTTAGAAGGGCTTGAAGCTGTTCGAAAACGACCGGGGATGTATATTGGTTCGACAGATGGTAAAGGTTTGCACCATCTAGTGTATGAAATCTTTGATAACGCAGTTGATGAGGCATTAGCTGGGTATGGTGATGAGATTAATGTTACGATTCATGAAAACAACGCAATTACTGTCGTTGATCATGGACGTGGTATGCCGGTTGGAATGCACGCTTCCGGAAAACCAACTCCTGAAGTCATACTGACTGTTTTACATGCAGGTGGTAAGTTTGGTCAAGGTGGTTATAAAACGTCTGGTGGACTGCATGGTGTGGGTTCTTCAGTTGTTAATGCATTATCAAGTGATTTAATGGTGACAATTGTTCGTGATGGTGCCAAGTATCAAGAACACTTTGTTAATGGTGGTCATCCAGATGGAACATTAAAGAAGATAGGCAGAACAAAAGAAAAGTCTGGTACAACGGTCACATTTAAACCAGACCCGACAATTTTTTCAACAACGATTTACAATTTTAATACTTTAGCTGAGCGGTTACGCGAATCAGCATTTTTATTACGTGATGTTAAAATTACGTTAACTGATGAGAGGCCGGATCAAGAGCAAAGCGAGGTTTACCACTACTCTGAAGGAATTAAGGCGTTTGTATCTTATTTAAACGAAGATAAAGATACACTCGGTGACATCATGTATTTTGATGGTACGGCTCAAGGTGTTGAAGTTGAAGTCGCTGCACAATATAATGATGGTTTTTCAGAAACAATGATGTCATTTGTCAATAATGTACGTACGCCTGATGGTGGGACTCATGAAGCGGGATTACGCGCAGCTTGGACAAAGGCTTTTAATGAATACGCTCGTAAAGTAAATCTTTTAAAGGACAAAGATAAGAATTTAGAGGGTTCAGACGTTCGAGAGGGACTTTCGGTAGTTATTTCTTTGAGAATTCCTGAAAATATTTTACAGTTTGAGGGCCAGACAAAAGAAAAGTTGGGAACACCAGAAGCTCGGACCATTGTTGATAATATTATTACGGAACAACTAGGCTTCTACCTGATGGAAAATGGAGAATTCTCACAAGGACTTATCCGTAAGTCATTACGAGCTCGAGAAGCCCGCGAGGCGGCCCGTAAGGCACGTGATGAGGCCCGTACAGGGAAGAAAAAGGGTAAAACCGATCGATTACTCTCTGGTAAGCTGACGCCTGCCCAATCTAAAAATGCTAGTCAAAACGAGTTATTCTTAGTTGAGGGAGATTCTGCCGGCGGTTCTGCCAAGCAAGGCCGAAATCGTAAATTTCAAGCAATTTTGCCTTTACGTGGTAAAGTTTTGAATACTGAAAAAGCTAAACTAGCTGATATTATGAAAAACGAAGAAATTGCCACTATTATTTATACGATTGGTGCTGGTGTTGGACCTGAATTTAATGTTGTTGATTCGCATTACGATAAAATTATTATTATGACTGATGCGGATGATGATGGGGCACATATTCAAACATTGCTGTTGACGTTCTTTTATAAGTACATGCGACCATTGATTGATGCTGGTATGGTTTATATCGCATTACCACCGTTATATATGCTGCGTCGTGGTAAAGGCAAACAACAACGAGTTGCGTATGCTTGGACTGATGCACAATTATCATCAGCTGAACAGGAAATTGGCCGCGGTTATACTTTGCAACGCTTTAAAGGACTAGGTGAAATGAATGCTGAGCAACTTTGGTCGACAACAATGGATCCAAGTCAGCGGACGCTTATCCGTGTCAAAATTGATGATGCGATGTTAGCTGAAAAGCGTGTTACAACTTTGATGGGTGATAAGGTTGAACCACGTCGTAAGTGGATTGAGAGTAATGTTGCCTTTAACCTAGTTGAGGAAGGTGACACCTTACTTGATGAAGCGGAACAATCTGAAGAATTAAATACTCAAAATCAAGAATTTGTGGCGCCGATTATTGAAAGTTGGCAAGACAAAAAGGAGTAAAGTTGAATGGCAGAATCTGGAAATATTCAAGAATTAAGCCTTGAAGCGGTAATGGGTGATCGTTTCGGACGATACTCAAAATATATTATTCAAGAACGCGCATTGCCTGACATTCGTGATGGCTTAAAGCCGGTACAACGACGTATTTTGTACGCTATGAATAAAGATGGTAATACCTATGATAAGCAATTTCGTAAGTCGGCTAAATCAGTCGGAAATGTCATGGGTAACTTTCACCCACATGGTGATTCATCAATCTATGAAGCACTGGTGCGTATGTCGCAAGATTGGAAATTACGTGCACCATTAATTGAGATGCATGGTAATAATGGATCGATTGATAATGATCCTGCTGCTGCGATGCGTTATACTGAAGCCCGCTTATCAAAATTAGCAGGTGAAATGTTACGAGATCTTGATAAAGAAACTGTTGATATGGTTCTTAACTTTGATGATACGGAGTATGAACCGACAGTATTACCAGCTCATTTTCCCAATCTGTTAGTGAACGGTGCTACTGGAATTTCAGCAGGGTACGCAACAGACATTCCACCACATAATTTAGGTGAAGTTATTGATGCGTTGATTTATTTACTATCACATCCTAAAGCCAGCTTAGATGATTTGATGGGTTTTGTGAAAGGTCCAGATTTTCCGACTGGCGGTATTATTCAAGGTGTTGATGGCATTAAGGCAGCATACAAAAACGGTCGTGGACGGATAGTTGTTCGTTCAAAAACTGAAATTTTGAAACTAAAGGGTGGCAAATCACAAATTCAAGTTAGTGAAATCCCTTATGAAGTGAATAAAGCCAGTCTAGTTAAAAAGATTGATGAAATTCGCTTGAATAAGGATGTGCCAGGAATTGTTGAAGTACGTGATGAATCTGATCGTGATGGTCTATCAATTGCTATTGAATTAAGCAAAGATGCAAATGTAAATGGTATTCTAGCCTATTTGTTAAAAAAGACTGATTTGCAAGTTACGTATAATTTTAATATGGTTGCAATTCATAATCTTAGACCAGAACGTGTTGGCTTAAAGACGGCTCTTGAAGCATTTTTGGAGCATCAAGTTGCTATTATTACAAAACGAACGACCTATGATTTACGCAAAGCACAAGAACGTCAACATATTGTGACTGGGTTAATTAAAGCACTTTCAATCTTGGACGAGGTTATTACGACAATTCGAGGCTCTAAGGATCGCAAAGATGCGAAACAAAATTTGGTTGACCAATTTGATTTTACGTTAGCACAAGCAGAAGCCATCGTGACTTTGCAATTGTATCGTTTGACAAATACTGATGTTACACAATTACAAGCTGAATTTGAAGAACTATCAAAACAGATTGAACATTTTAATTCTGTTCTGTCTGACCCTAAGGTTTTACGTCAGGAATTGCGTCAAGAATTGAAATTAATTAAGAAAAATTATAGTACACCACGTTTGACAGAAATTCAGGCCGATGTGCAAGAACTAAAATATGATGCAACGGTAACGGTTGCTGACGAAGATGTTGCAGTATTAGTTTCAAAAATGGGATACGTTAAACGATCATCGCTACGCTCGCATAAAGCATCTGGGGATGATAACGGATTGCGTGAAGATGACAGTACTATTTTTGTTGGCCATGTTAACACGTTACAACATATTTTTATGTTTACAAATAAGGGTCATGTTATTTATCGACCAATCCATGAATTATCAGAATTTAAATGGAAAGAAGCCGGTGAACATTTATCACAATCGATTAATGGTTTCTTACCTGATGAAGAGATTATTCATGTTGAGATCGTGTCCGATATTGATAAGTTAGCTGGCACTTGGTTAACTGCAACGAGTGATGGCTATATTAAACAGTTTAAATTTGCCGATCTTGTACCACGTAATACTTATAAAAAACGTAGTATGATTTTTATGAAACTAAAAGTGAGTTCAGCAACTATTATTGGGTTAGAAAAATTACAATTGGGTGATAATGCTAATCGTACAGTTATTTTGGTATCTCGTAAGGCACTGGGATTACGTTATGATTTGGCGGAAGTGCCATTATCTGGTAATCGAACAGCCGGTGTTAAGTCTATGAACTTGGCAAATGATGATGAGATTATTAGTATGGCATCCGTAACGGACGATCAAGCTTTAGCAGTGATTACCCATCGAGGTGCTTTTAAGTGGATGGCAGTTACTGAAATATCAGTTACAAGTCGTGCTCGAAAGGGCGTACTTATGATGCGTGAATTGAAAAAAGATTCACATGAAATTATTGCAACACAGATCGTTGAACGACATTCACCAAAGCCATTATCAATTTATACGACCCGTGGTAAGCAGTTTGATGTGATACCAAGTGACCATAATTTAAGTCAACGATATAGTAATGGTAGTTTTATTATTGATGTCTCGACAGCCGGTCAGCCTGTGGCTATGCAGCTATATGATGTGACAAAGGTACTTAATTAAGACATTTTCTATGGCTCAAAACCTAAAAAATGGTGTATGATTAACATGATAAAAAATAATGAATTGGAGAATTATCTGATGGCTAAGACATTGGTTTTTGGACACCAAAATCCTGATACGGATACAATTGCATCTGCAATTTCTGCATCATACTTCTTGAACAAAGCGTACAAATTGGATACGGAAGCAGTTGCGTTAGGGACACCTAATGCAGAAACTGAATACGCATTAAATTACTTTAAGGTTGAAGCACCACGTGTAATTGAAAATGCAGATACAAAGGAAGTTATTCTGGTTGATCATAATGAAGCGAGTCAATCAGTTGCCAACTTGGCTGATGTAACGGTTGCAGGTGTTTACGACCACCATAAGATTAACTTTACTTCTGCTGCGCCATTATGGTTTATTAATAAGCCATTAGGTTCAGTTGCAACAGTTTTGTATTATGAATATCAAACAGCTGGGATTGAGATACCAGCTGCTGTAGCTGGTATGATGCTTTCTGCCATCATTTCGGATACACTTTTGCTAAAGAGCCCAACGACAACACCAATGGATAAGCCAGCATTAGAAGGACTAGCAAAAATTGCTGGATTATCTGATTACGAGGCTTATGGATTAGAGATGTTGAAGGCTGGAACAGATCTATCAACTAAGACGGCTAAAGAATTAATTGACGGGGATGCTAAGTCATTTGAATTGGGTGGTCAAACATTGCGTATTGGTCAAGTAAATACAGTGGATGTTAATGATGTATTTGCTCGACGTGATGACATTGTGGCTGCCATAGCAGATGAATTATCAAGTGAAAACTATGATACATTTGTCTTCGTTGTAACAAATATTTTAGATTCAAACTCAGATATTTTGGTATTGGGTGATAATCAAGATAAGATTGCTACAGCGTTTGATGTTACATTGGTTGATGGTCGCGCCTCATTGCCTGGTGTTGTGTCACGTAAGAAGCAAGTTGTACCACCGTTGACAACGGTATTTGAAGGATAAAAAAATTGCTGAACAATTACCTAATTGGGTTATTGTTCAGCAATTTTTTTGTTTTAAAGTCTTAAAACAGAATTTAATGATGATCATATGATAAAATAAATACTGGAAGGACTTGTTTGATATAATTAAACAATTATTCATAAAATAAATTGTAAACATTTTGGAAACTGAGTTCATTACCAACAAAATATAGCGTATCATTCTGATAAATTTTTGCATATGGTCCGGGTGAAAGGGTTAAATGATTTTCATGAAGAATACCAACTAAGGTCGTACCAGTTCTATGCCAAAAGTTGAGCTCACTAATAGTTTGATCAAAAATAGGTGAATCATTAACTAGTTTTAATTCATAAGGGGTAAAAGGATTGTGCTGCTTATAGTACTGTGTTTGCTCAATAAACGTGTTTAGCGATTGTGTGAGTTTGACTAGGCCAACTTGTTGTTCTGCGATTTGGTTGGTTAATGCTGTTTGCATATTCTGTAAATCTTGCGTATCACTTTCAGAATTAACAAATTCTTGTGCTTTTTCACGTGAAATAATGATAGCACCACTACCATGACGTGTTTCTACAATGTCTAGGTCTTCTAAGATGCTGATAGCCCGGCGTGCTGTTTCTGATGAAACACCAAAATTAGTGGCCAGTGTTGAACGAGCATGAATTTTGGTGCCCACTTGCAACTGACCACTGCTAATTTGTTTGGCAATCCTTAGTGCAATGATACGATATCGGGGTTGTTTAATTGCTGTCATAACGTCCTCCTAAAATCAGCCATATACTTTTAAGAATACCACAGATTAGTGCATATGTGCGTTTTAAAGTATTTTTAAAATAAATTGGTACTGTATTAAAATGCGCTTTTTATTTGACTTTTATACTGTTTAACAATTATTGGTATAGTAGTTTTTATTTGACCAAAGTGACAACTTTATGTTTACAATAGAATTGTCACTTAGCGAAAGCATAAGAACTTTCGAACAAGTAGGAGGAGAAAATGTATGTCAAAGGTAAAAATTGAACACCTGACTAAGATTTTCGGAAAACGTGTCAAGCCAGCTTTACAAATGGTTGAGCAACACGAATCAAAAACTGATATCTTAAAGAAAACGGGTGCAACAGTTGGTGTATACGATGCTAACTTAGCCGTTGAAGAGGGTGAAATATTCGTTATCATGGGACTTTCTGGTTCTGGTAAGTCAACTTTAATTCGGTTGTTAAATCGATTGATTGAGCCTACTTCAGGTCAAATCTATATTGATGATGATGATATATCTAAATTGAATAAGGAAAAGTTACTTGAAGTTCGTCGTAAGAAGATGAGCATGGTATTTCAAAGTTTCGGACTTTTCCCTCATCGTACGATTTTGCAAAATACTGAGTATGGGTTGGAAGTACAAGGAGTTGCTAAGTCAGAACGTCGTGAAAAGGCAGAAAAAGCATTAGATAATGCCAATCTATTAGCATTTAAGGATCAATATCCTAACCAGTTATCTGGTGGTATGCAGCAACGTGTTGGTCTTGCTCGTGCATTAGCAAATGATCCTGAAATTTTGCTAATGGATGAGGCGTTCTCAGCGCTTGATCCATTAATTCGTCGTGATATGCAAGATGAATTATTGGATTTGCAAGAACAGTATAAAAAGACAATTATTTTTATTTCTCACGATTTGAATGAAGCCCTACGTATTGGTGATCGTATCGCTATTATGAAGGATGGGGAAGTTGTTCAAGTTGGAACTGGTGAAGAAATTGTGACACAACCAGCCAATGATTACGTTCGCGCCTTCGTTGAAGATGTTGATCGTTCAAAGGTGTTGACTGCTGAAAACATTATGATTCCACCATTCTTTACAAACATCGAAGTGGATGGTCCTAACGTTGCTTTGAAGAAGATGCGTACTGAAGAAGTGTCTGGACTAATTGCAGTCGATCGTAAGCGTCAATTCAGAGGTTTCATTACCAGTGAGGATGCTATTCGAGCTCGAACTGAAGGTCTATCATTAATTGATGTGGCAACAGATATACCAACTGTTTCACCGGATATGTTGGTGATGGATATTATGCCATTAATTTATGATTCACCAACACCACTAGCTGTGGTTGATGAGGATGGCCGTTTACGCGGAACATTAATTCGTGGTCGTGTTCTTCAAGCGCTAGCTGAAAATGGTGAAATCAGTGATGAAGAATCAGTTGCTAAAAACGTTGTCGCAGATCAAGCTGAATCCGAAACAGCTCAATTAGAGTCAAAGGAGGAGGTATAAGATGTTGGTCTTAGCAGATTTGTTTCCTAAATTACCATTAGGACCATGGGTAGATAGTGGTGTTGATTGGTTAACCGACCACCTAGGTGGATTATTTGATGCATTACAAAGTGCTGGAAATACTGTTATGAATACCATGACTAGTGGATTGATGACAATCCCGGTTTGGTTATTCATTATTGGTATGACGGTCTTTTCAATTTTAATGTTTGGTAAGAAGTGGGGAATCCCACTATTTACATTCGTTGGTTTAATAATTGTTGAAAATCAGAACTTATGGTCTGATTTGATGAATACATTTACGTTAGTTATTATTTCTAGTTTGATTTCAGTTATTATCGGAGTTCCACTAGGAATTTGGATGGCGAAAAATGAAACAGTTAATAAAATTATTCAACCGATTCTAGATTTCATGCAAACAATGCCAGCCTTTGTTTATTTGATTCCAGCCGTTGCCTTCTTTGGTATTGGTGTGGTTCCAGGTGTGTTCGCCTCTGTTATCTTCTCGTTACCACCAACAGTGCGTATGTCAAACTTAGGTATTCGTCAAGTGCCTAATGACTTAGTTGAAGCAGCTGATTCATTTGGTTCAACTGGAAAACAAAAATTGTTTAAGGTTGAATTGCCTTTGGCTAAGGGAACTATCTTTTCAGGTATTAATCAAACCTTGATGTTATCATTGTCAATGGTTGTTATTGCCTCAATGATTGGTGCTCCTGGATTAGGTCGTGGTGTTCTATCTGCTGTGCAAAATGCCGATATTGGTAAAGGTTTCGTTAACGGTCTTGCTTTGGTTATTTTGGCCATTATTATTGATCGTTTTACACAACAACTTAACCGAACACCAGCTGAAAAATCAGAAACTGCAAAGCCAAAGCATCATTGGAAGGGTTGGACAGCTATTGTTGTTGCCGTAGCTATGATTGGTGGTGGTGTGGTTAACTCAGTAACTTCAGCAAATTCACAAAAAGAATCAATTAAGTTGGTTTATGTCCAATGGGATTCTGAAGTTGCATCAAGTAACGTATTAGCACAAGCCATGAAACAACATGGTTACGATGTTGAATTGACACCGTTGGACAATTCAATTATGTGGCAATCAATTGCTAATGGACAAGCTGATGCTTCTGTATCTGCTTGGTTACCACTAACTCATAAGGCACAGTATAATAAGTATAAGTCTGATATTGATCTCGTGGGTTCTAATTTGAAGGGTGCCAAAACTGGTTTGGTTGTACCAAAGTATATGGATGTAAATTCTATTGCTGATTTGCAAGACCAAGCTGGTAAGAAGGTTACTGCTATTGAACCTGGTGCTGGTGTAACTAGCTCAGCCGAAAAAGCTATGAAGGACTACGGTTTGGATGGTAAGGGTTGGCAAGTGACCCCATCATCATCTGGTGCAATGGCTGTTGCTTTAGGTAAGGCGATTAAAGCAAAACAAGATATTGTTGTTACTGGCTGGGAGCCACACTGGATGTTCCAAAAGTATGACTTAAAGTATTTGGCAGATCCAAAAAAGACATTTGGTGATGCTGAAACACTTAATACGATGGCTCGTAAGGGATTGAAAGAAGACAAGCCTGATGCATACAAGGTTCTTAAGAATTTTAAGTGGACCAAGGATGATATGGGTAAGGTTATGCTGGATATTCAAAATGGTAAGTCAGCTACCGAAGCAGCAAATGATTGGATTAAGGATAATCAATCAAAGGTTGATGCCTGGTTCAAGTAAGGAAAGTATATAATATAATGTTAACCGAACAAATTGAAGATGCTTGTATATATATCATTGTGCTCCTAATTGTAATTACAATTAGTGTCACCGTGATGGCAGACAAGTCGTTATTCGCTCAAATTATCATGGCGTTAGGTGCTATGACTGGATCAGTAATGATTGTGAGAGCATGGCGGCACAATTAATGAGGTTTTAAAGTCATAGAGATTGATAACAGTCTCTATGACTTTTTTATTTTATAATTGTGAATTTTGGTTGACATTATTGTGAAATATTATACAATATAAGTATATTAAATTGTTTTTTTATTTAAAAGGGTTAATAAATGGGGTATTTAATTTTTAAAACATTGTGAATAATAGTTTAATACATTTATTAAAATGGTATCTACGACTAGAAAGTATACGAGGAAAACTAAAATGGTTAAAATCGCAGTAATCGGTAGTACACATGCAGGAACTTTATCAGCTACACAAATTAAGCAACAAAATCCAGACGCCGAAATAATAGTTTATGAAAAAGAAACGACTGTCTCGTTTTTATCATGTGGTATAGCGCTATGGTTAGGTAATCATGTATCGGATGAGCAGCGAATGTTTTATGAAACCCCAGAATCAATGACTAAACAAGGCATTACAATGAAAATGCAACATGAAGTTGTTGAAGCTAATTTAGTTAATAAAACCGTACGAGCTAAAAATATTGTAACATCAGAGATGGCGACTGAAAGTTTTGATAAAATTGTGATCGCCACAGGTTCAAAGCCATTGATTCCGGATATTCCAGGTATCGATAGTGAAAATATCTATATGATTAAATCTTGGGAAGATGCAAAACGTATTAAAGCAGTAGCAGATGATATTTCACGAGCAATTGTGATTGGTGCCGGTTATATTGGCGCTGAAATAGCTGAACAATTCTCAGTTACAGGCAAAGAGGTGACTTTGATTGATGAAGCTGAGCGCGTATTGCCGAATAATTTTAGTCCAGTGTTTACTGATCGCATAACTGACGCATTTGTTGAAAATGATGTTAAGCTGGCCTTGTCACAAAGAGTTACTGGGTTTGAAGATTTACCTGACGGTGGCATTCGTGTTAAGACAAATAAAGGCAGTTATGAGGCCGATATAGCTGTACTAGGGATTGGTTTCTTGCCTAATACTGATCTATTTACTGATCAAGTTGAAATGCTATCAAACGGTGCGATAGTAACGAATGAATATATGAAAACTAGTGTACCAGGTGTGTTTGCAGCAGGAGATGCCTCAACCATTTTTTATAATCCAACACAACAGCACGATTACATTCCGTTAGCAACGAATGCAATTCGTCAAGGTATGTTGATTGGTCGTAATATTAATGGTCATAACTTAGCTTATAATGGGACACAAGCAACTTCAGCAGTTGAGTTATATGGTTACGCCATGTCAGCAACTGGTATGAATAAAATAGGGGCACAATCTCGTGAGATTGATGTTGTTGAAACAACGTATGAAGAAGATTATCGACCTGATTTTATGTTATCAACCACATCAGTATTATCAACAATAACTTGGGAAAAGGAAACTCGTCGCATTGTTGGTGCTGCGTTTATGTCAAAGCATGACACGTCACAGGCAGCTAATGTGGTGTCAGTGGCAATTCAGAATAAAATGACAATCGATGATTTAGCAATGGCTGATTTCTTTTTCCAACCAAACTTTACGCAACCAATCAATTTCGTTGGTGCAGTTGCTCTGAAGGCTGTTAATGAAAATATGAAATAACGATTATTAAACTATTGACTTAAAAATAAGAATCATCTAATATGAGTACTATAGATTTTAAACAAAGTGATCAGGAAAGTACATGTTAGATTGAAATTTAGAGAGCTACAATTTGGTGCAATGTAGTATGAAGCTGACATAGAAAATGGCCTGTGATTGGGTATTATGAATGGCAAGACTATGAATAATACACGGGTTGGTCTTCGTTATTAGGCACACGTATAAATAAAGCATCATATCGCTCCCTGTTTGCACGTTTAGAGTTTCTTTTGAGTAATTAATTGAAAAAAATAGAATGGTAACACGATTAGTCGTTTCTAGGTTAAATCCTAGAAGCGGCTTTTTTTATTTTAAGAAAGATGGTGTTTTAATGAATAGATTTTTGATAAGTACGATTGGCGTAATGGGTGCTACTGTAATTGGGACAACGATTAGTACACAAATTATATCTGCAGATAGTAAACCTAAAACTGTAACGGTTGGTTTAGTCGGTGACTCTGATCGTCAATTATGGGAATACGTTAAAAAAGATGCAGCAAAAAAGTATAATATTAATATTAAGTTAAAATTATTTACTGATTATGTTAAGCCAAATCAAGCATTAGTCGATAACTCAATTGACTTAAATGCGATGCAAACAACTGATTATTTTAATGAGCAAAATAAACATTTAGGGAATAAATTAGTATCGATTGGTAAAACGTATGTGACACCTATACGTATGTATTCTGAGAAACATAAAAGTTTGAAGGACTTACCTAAGGGGGCAACTATTATTGTGCCGAATGATGGTTCAAATGAAAAAAGAGCATTGGATGTTTTACAAGATGCTAAATTAATTAAATATGATCATTCCAAAAAGGTTCCTGGTGTTGCCGACATAACACAAAACAAGAAAAATTTTAAAATTAAAGAAGTTAATTCTGAACAAACGGCGTCAGCTCTAAAGGGGGTTGATGCGGGGGTTGTTAACACTAATTATGCCCTAGACGCTAAATTAGATATCGATAAAGCGCTCTATACGGAACCTGTTAACAAGGCGAATAAAGGATACATTAATATTATTGTCGCCCGTAAGGATAAGCAAAATAAAAAACTTTACAAACAAGTTGTTAAAACATATCAGACTGAACAAACAAAGAAACATATGCATGACTTATATGGTTCAGCAGAAAAAGCAGCTTGGGATATTAAATTAAAGTAGGAGATAGATTATTATGACAGAAAAAACAGCAATATTTGCAGGCGGCTGCTTTTGGTGCATGGTAGAACCATTTGAAACATTACCGGGTATTATAAAAGTACGTTCAGGTTATACAGGTGGTTTTAAGGATAATCCGACATATGCTGAAGTTAAGGCACACAAAACGGGTCATACGGAAGCCGTTAAAGTATGGTTTGATGACAGCGTGGTCGACTATAAGGCTTTAGTTAATTTATATTGGCAAACTGCTGATCCAACAGACGCTATGGGGCAATTTCAAGATCGCGGTGATAATTACAGACCAGTTATTTTTGTTGACTCTGATGAACAATTAGCAATTGCTGAAGCATCAAAACAACAATTAATTGCATCAGGTATCTTTGGTGACGATCCCATTGTGACTAAAATTGAAAAAGCAGTAACCTTTTGGGATGCTGAAGAGGAGCACCAGCAATTTTATCGTAAGCATGCGGATGTTTACGCCGATGAAAAACAAGATAGAGATGCTTACAAAAAGAAATATTGGGATAAAACTAATAGTTAACGCTTATTCATAAATAAGGGATATATTTTTAGTGAATTTAGTTACTGGTAGTGGCTGAGTTAACAGGGGAATATAGCAAAAATATTTAATTGAATGATCACTTAATTATGCGATTTATTATTCAAAATAAATCGACGATATGCAGGATATTTTAAAGGATTATAAAAAGCCACTTAGCTTGATTACATATTACGTGTAATCAAATTAAGCGGCTTTTTTATTTTTAACTTGTAAACTTATACGTTAAATCATAATAAACATTGGCAAAATCAACGGACGTCGCTTTGTTTGTTCAAACAAGAAACGTTGTAGTTGAGAAACAACGGCATTACGAATGGTGTGATCATTTGCTGATGTTTCATGCATTGATGATAAGATGGCATGGAATATCACTTTACGACCTTCATTGATTAATTCTTCAGATTCACGCATGTAAATGAAACCACGTGAAAGAATGTCTGGTCCAGCAGTAATTTCTTTGTTCTTGAGATCAATTGTTGCAACAACAACGACTAAACCGTCTTCTGACAACATTTGACGATCACGTAAAACAGCGGTACCAACATCGCCAATACCATTACCATCAACATAAGTATCTTGTGCAGGTATTTGACCAACGACATGTGCTTCATCAGAGGAAACTGCTAAAACGTCACCATTATCTAGGACGAACGTATTTTCCTCTGGTACACCAATATCATGACCTAAGCCTTCATGTACTTTAAGCATACGGTATTCACCGTGAATAGGCATAAAGAACTTTGGTTGCATTAATGATAGCATTAGCTTTTGTTCTTCTTGACCACCGTGACCAGAAGCGTGGATGTTATTGATTTTACCGTGAATAACATTAGCACCTGCTTCTTCAAGTTCGTTGATAACTCGGTTAACAGATTGTGTATTACCTGGAATAGGTGAACTTGAAAAAATGACAGTGTCATTAGGTTGAATAGAGATTTGTCGATGAGTTCCGTTTGCGATACGTGCTAAGGCAGCCATAGGCTCACCTTGAGAACCTGTTGACATAATCAAAACTTTTTCTGGTGGTAGGCGATTCACTTCGTGTGCATCTACTAACATATCATCAGGAATATTTAAGTAACCTAAAGCACGCCCGTTGTTGACAGCACCTTCCATTGAACGACCAAATACAGCGATTTTACGACCATGTGCGATAGCTGCCTCAGTAGCCATTTGAATACGAGACATATTCGAAGCAAAAGTTGCAAATATAATTCGACCGTCAATTTCATTAAAGAGTTTGTCAATGGTTTTACCAACCCAACGTTCAGACTTTGAAAATTCTGGGCGTTCAGCATTAGTTGAATCAGACATTAATAACAATACACCGTCTGAACCAATCCGTGCCATTTTTTGAAGGTTAGGTGGCTGCTTAGTCGTAGGCGTCAGATCAAATTTAAAATCACCTGTTTCTACGATAGTACCTGAAGGAGTATGAACTGCAACACCGTAAGTGTCAGGAATAGAGTGAGTTGTACGGAAAAACTCAACACTCATCTTATCGAATTGTAGAATGGTATCTTCATTGATTTCATGAAGTTCCGTACTATTTAGAAGTCCATGCTCATCCAATTTGTTTTTGATTAGAGCAATTGCAAGTGGACCAGCATAGACCGGCACGTTGACAGCATTTAGAAAGAAATGAATTGCACCAATGTGGTCTTCGTGTCCGTGTGTAATAACAAGGGCCTTGATTTTATCTTTGTTTGCTTTTAGGTAAGAGTAATCAGGAATGACATAGTCAATTCCTAAAAGTTCATCTTCTGGAAATTTGACACCAGCATCAACGACAATGATTTCATCACCATATTCAATACCATACGTGTTTTTCCCGATTTCTCCCAAACCACCCAAAGCATAAACTGCTGTTTCATCAGGCCGAATAGTAAAATCAGTCGTCATAAATTAAAACTCCGTTAGCTTAAAATTTGGGCTTTGTTGCTCGTAAGCAAGGGCCTTTTCTGATAGTTGTTCAATGTGTTCAACATTAAATTCAGTATTTTTTTCAACAGCCAAACGTGCTGAAGGTAAATCAATTGCATCTAAATAGATAGATTGTGTGTTTTCACGCTCTGGGCTTTGAAATGAATTAGGTTGATAGTAAACTTTAAAAATCATAGTAATAAAGTAGCTCCTTATGTTTTATTCCGAATCTTCTTATAGAGTAAGTTTAGCAGAAAATCATATTATCTGCTACTTAACTGTTAAGTTGATGGTCTATTACTTGAATGTAGGGTCGTAAATTTGTTGTTAGTTTGATAAGACAAATGAGTGATTAGTATAATGGTTGGCTCTAAAAATTAGTTTATTGGCATTATTTTCTTAAAATAATTACCGAATATTGGTCTGTATAATCGTTTTTTCGCCTAAATTCAGGTACACTAGATATAGTGAATTTTTACAATTTTAAATAGTGGAGGATGTTATGTGGTTTCTGTGGTTAGTATTGATTATTATATGTATTACAATTGCTGTAACGATTTATCGCCGCTATGGCCGCCGCTTGACAGAGCGCCAGATCATTACTTCACAACAAGTCGTTAACCATGCACTCACTTATGCACTGAAAGATCTTAATGACGCCCTATATTTGGTGCCAGATAAACAAATATCTTCAACTTTAGTTGCAAATATTTGGGGACATGAAGTGATGGCATTTGAATTTTTATTACCAGTTTCTGATTTGCAAGAAGTGATTGTGGTGCGACAAGCAGTTAATAATGCACTAAGAGAGTATGCTGAAAAAAACAATTTAAAAAGTGCAGCAGCTGACGAAATGGCCTTGTTAGTCACTGATGTTTGGTATGATGCCCGTGTACCAGAATTACATATTGACATTGCTCATATAACAAATCAAGAAACAGCAGCCTATATTAGAGACTTAAGGAAATTAAATCAACCGGTATAGAGTTTGGTATACTAAATATAAATATAAAACAGGAGATTTTAAAGATGTATTTGATGAATGAAATTGTGCGTGATGGTAACAAAGTATTGCGTGAACGAGCAACTAAAGTTGAGTTTCCTTTATCTGATGAAGTAAAAGAAGTATCAAAAAATATGATGGAATATTTAGTTGTCAGCCAAAATGAAGAAGAGAATGAAAAATACGGCTTACGCCCTGGTGTTGGTTTGGCTGCACCACAAGTTGGTGTATCACAACAATTTGCATCTATCTTAATTCCTTCAGATGATGTGGAAGAATTACAAGAAAAACCTGAAAATGATGATGAATATTATTTTAAGGGGACCATTTATAACCCAGTTATTACACGTCAATCGGTAAAACAAGGGGCTTTATCTATGGGAGAAGGTTGCTTATCTGTAGATGATGATTTACCTGGTTATGTTAATCGTGCTTATAAAATCACGGTCAAATTTCAAAATGAGCAAGGTGAACAACAAGAATTACGTTTATCAGGGTATCCGGCAATTGTTTTTCAACATGAAATTGACCATCTACATGGTGGTTTGTATTATGATCACATTAATAAAAAAGATCCATGGAACCAAACGGATAATACACGTTATTTGGGGTAATTCATTATGATACAATCAGATAAAAATTTTGCCTATCCAATATTACCAGGGTGGAATAAGGCAGATATTATTGTGACTAGTAAATTTTATTCGGCAATTGCAAATGCATACGAAATTGGTATCGACCGACAGGATTTATTAGATGCGTATGTGGCGTTCAAAACTGTTGTACCAAGTAAAAGTGAAGAAAAACAAATAGGCCGAGAATTTGAGAAGGATTCTGGCTACAGTCTTTACAAGACAATTAAATTTGCTCATCAAACAACTAGTCAGCGTATCAAAATGGAGAACTAGCATATGGATCAAATACAATTACAGAAGTTAGATACGACAGTATTGAAATGGTTGGATCAGGTCCATCATTTAGTTGAACAACGTGTACGGCAACGCATGCAGGTAGACACCAAATCTAGCCATCGAGACTTGGTAACGAATGTAGATCGTGAAGTTGAACAGTATTATGTTCAACATATTCGTAATTTTGATCCAGAAGCACAAATTTTAGGTGAAGAAGGTCTTGGGGATGCAGTCAAGTCAATGAAAGGTCGAATTTGGTTTGTTGATCCGATTGATGGCACCATGAATTTTGTTAAGCAACAATCTGAATTTGCAACTATGGTCGCTGTTTACGAGGATGGTGAACCCGTGATGGCTTGGATCATGGATGTGCAACAACATGATATTATCCATGGTGGCCCTGAGTATGGTGTTTTCCATAATGGTGAAAAATTAGAATTATCTGCTGATATTGGTTTGGATGAAGGTTTAGTGATTTTATCAGGAGCCCGATTGTTGTACGAAGAACCAGGATTTCCCCAATTAGCCAAAGCTGCAATGGGTTATCGGGTTTATGGATCAGCTGGTATCTCATATTTACATGTTTTAACAGGAAAAGCAGTTGCTTACTTAAGTCGAATGCGACCATGGGATTTTGCAGCAGGTATTACTTTAGCAAAATCTTTGGGATTACGTGTTGGAACAATTGACGAACAACCTATGAATATGTTAGTATCAGGTTCAGTACTTGTAGCGACAGATAAAGCATACGCAGACATTATGGCACTTTTGCAAAAAAAAGGTTAGTGTTGTTGTTATAATTTATGTTTGTTACACTGTTTAAGAAAAAAGTGACGTATTCGTCAAGGAGAAGAAAATTTTGGCAAAACGCGAAAATATCCGAAATATTGCAATTATTGCCCACGTCGATCACGGAAAGACAACGTTGGTTAATGAATTGTTGAAGCAATCTGATACGCTAGATTTACGTACAGAATTAGGTGACCGAGCAATGGATACTAACGATCTTGAAAAAGAGCGTGGTATTACTATTCTATCAAAGAACACAGCCGTTAAGGTTGGTGACAAACAAATCAATATCATGGACACTCCTGGTCACGCGGACTTCGGTGGTGAAGTTGAGCGTATCATGGGTATGGTTGATGGTGTTTTGCTTGTTGTTGATGCCTTTGAGGGTACAATGCCCCAAACACGTTTCGTGTTGAAGAAGGCTTTTGAGCAAAACCTAACACCAATCGTAGTTGTTAACAAAGTTGACCGTCCTGGTGCTCGTCCATCAGAAGTGGTTGATGAAGTTTTGGACTTGTTTATTGAATTGGGTGCTGATGAAGAACAATTGGACTTCCCTGTTGTATACGCTTCAGCTATGAATGGAACATCATCATATGATCCTGATGTTGCTACACAAGATCACACGATGACACCAATTTTTGAAACTGTCTTTAAGACTATTCCTGCACCAGAAGATACATCAGCAGAACCATTGCAATTCCAAGTGTCACTTTTGGACTACAATGATTTCGTTGGTCGTATTGGAATTGGTCGTGTCTTCAATGGTACGATTAAAGTTGGTGACTCAGTTGCGGTTATGAAGGCAGATGGTTCAACACCTAACTTCCGTGTTACAAAATTGTTTGGTTACATTGGTTTGGATCGAATCGAAATTGATGAAGCACAAGCTGGTGATTTGATTGCTATTTCAGGAATGGATGACATTTCAGTTGGTGAAACAGTTGTAGATCCAGCACATCCTGAAGCATTGCCATTACTACACATTGACGAACCTACATTGCAAATGACTTTCCGTACAAATGATTCACCATTTGCTGGACGCGAAGGTAAATTTGTTACAGCTCGTCAAATTGAAGACCGTTTGACTCGTGAGTTGCATACTGACGTTTCATTACGTGTTGCAGAAACTGGTGAAGCTGGTGCATGGTTAGTTTCTGGTCGTGGTGAGTTGCACTTGTCAATTTTGATTGAAAACTTACGTCGTGAAGGTTTTGAATTACAAGTTTCACGTCCACAAGTTATTATCAAGGATATTGATGGCGTACAATCAGAACCATTTGAAGCTGTGCAAGTTGATACACCTGATGAGTACTCAGGTTCTGTTATCGAGTCATTGAACCTACGTAAGGGTGAAATGCTTAACATGGAACCAACTGGGACTGGAACAACTCGTATGGACTTCTTAGTACCATCACGTGGTTTGATTGGTTATTCAACTGAATTTATGTCATTGACTCGTGGATATGGTATTTATAACCACACATTCGAGTCATATGGACCAGTTGTTAAGAACTGGAACCCTGGTCGTCGTAATGGAACGCTTGTTTCAATCAACCAAGGTCAATCAACAACGTATGCTATCATGGGTGTTGAAGATCGTGGAACGATGTTCATCCATCCTGGTGACGATATTTATGAAGGTATGGTTGTTGGTATGAATAGTCGTGACAATGACATTTCTGTCAATGTTACAAAGGCTAAAAACCAAACTAACGTGCGTTCATCAAATAAGGACCAAACTGCTTCTATCAAGACGCCACGTGATATGACGCTTGAAGAATCATTAGAATTCTTGGATGATGATGAATACGCTGAGGTAACACCAGAAAACGTTCGTATCCGTAAGCAAATTTTGGTTACAAGTGAACGTGAAAAGGCTGCTAAGCGTCGTAAGATGTCACAACAAGGCTAATTCAAATTAAAAATTAAGAAGTTGTTGCCCATGTTAATCGTGGACAGCAACTTTTTTCTTTATTATAATGCCAAAATATTAATATCCGTTAATGCATTAGGTTGGGTATGGGAGTAGATGTGATAAAATAGAAAAAGCTATTTATAAAAGAGGAGCTTATTGATATGGAAGCAAAAAAAGAACAGGCGCCTAAAAATGGGGCAAATAAAATTAGCCTGATTAATCGAATAAAAAATAGGTTTCGCTATTTAGATTTATGGTTGCTTATCCCTATTGTTGCAGTCATGATTTTTGGTGATGCTATGGTATACACAGCAAGTACTAATATGGCTACTGGATCTGCTAGTAGCTTTTTAAAAAAGCAAGCTCTGTTTGGCGTTTTAAGTTTAACTGCAATATTGATTATTTTTATTTTTAAAATTAAATGGGAATCAAAATTTATTAATCGCGCAGTTCTTGCTGTAAATATTGTTATTCTGATAACAATGGGTATTACATTACTAGTAGGACCAGTTACTTCTGGTGCGAAAGGATGGATTTATATTGGATCTTTTGGAATTCAGCCTGTTGAATACTTTAAAATTAGTATGATTTTGTATATTGCTCATCGTTTTGCTAGAAAAATACCTAAAAATAAGGCCTGGTTTCCGAATATAAAATTACGAGACGTTATGATTCCGGTTATCGGAATAATCCTAACAACATTAATGCCTGATATGGGGGGCGCAATTATTTTAATTCTGATATTGGCGATTGTCATGACAATGGCAGGTGTTAGAAAAAAAGCATTGTTAACCTTTTTGTCAGTAGTGGTTTGTTTATATATAGCAATTCCATTTCTATTACCAGTTTTGGGGAAATTACCATTTTTCCAGTATCAATTGGCTCGATTTGATGCATATGTTAATCCCTGGTTAGCTGGTGATGCAGGCCATCAATTAATTAATTCTTATTATGCCATTAGTAATGGCGGTTTATTTGGGCGTGGTTTAGGAAATAGTATTCAAAAGACAGGTTATTTGCCAGAACCCAATACAGACTTCATTATGGCCATTGTGGGTGAAGAATTAGGTGCAATTACCATCTGGCTTGTTTTGATTGTATTTGCCATGATTATTTGGCGTTTAATTGTGATGGGAATTCGTGCGCGTCATATGAACCAAAGACTTGTGTTGTATGGTATTGCAACATACATTGTCGTTCAAATTTTAATTAATTTAGGCGGTGTCGTGGGTGCCTTGCCAATTACTGGTGTGACTTTCCCTATGATTTCATACGGAGGTTCGTCGCTACTATCATGGGGTATAACTTTTGGTGTGGCACTAAATATAGTCGGTCAAATTAAATCAGAGACAATGAATTATACAATTAGAAAGGAATAACTAATGACATTTGTGATGCAGGCAAGACGAAGTGTGATTGTTTATTTAAAAAATGTACGGCAAGCGCGTCAATTACGGCGTTTTGGGGTAGTTAATTATATTTCAGAAAAAATGAAATATGCAGTAATTTATATGGACGAAGAAGATATTGAAACGAAAACAAAACTAATTGAAAGGTTAGGATTTGTTGATTCAGTTAGTATTTCTCACTGGCCAGAAGTTGATACAACAGTAGGTAGTGAGGAAGATTCATTTGAACTAACCGTTGATCCGAATGAATTAACAGACGAGCCAATAGACGAAGAGGAATTATAATGCGAATTGTAAGTGGTGATTTTGGTGGTCGTCCGTTGAAGGCCGTGCCGGGTAATGCTACCCGACCAACAACGGATAAAGTAAAAGAAGCCTTGTTTAATATAATAGGCCCTTATTTTGATGGTGGTCGTTCCCTAGATTTATATGCAGGATCTGGTGGACTAAGTATCGAAGGCGCCTCACGGGGAATTTCAGAAGCAGTACTTGTTGATCGTCAGTATGCAGCCATCAAAACAATTAAAGAAAATATTGCAGTTACCAAACATGCAGAACAATTTAAAGTCATTAAAAGTACAGCTGAGACTGCAATTCAACGCTTAAAAGGTGGCTTACCATTTGATATTTTATACTTCGATCCGCCGTATGCTAAACAAACCATTTTAAAGGATTTGGAAGGGTTACAAGCAGCAAATTTAATCAATGAAGATGCTTTAGTAATTGCAGAAACGGACCAGTTTGCTGATTTACCAGAAGTTTTACCAGGATTTGAATTAATTAGGCAAAAAGACTATGGTATTACGGTTATTACTGTTTATCGTTATACAAAGGAGTAAAGCGATGGTTAAAGCATTATTTCCAGGAAGTTTTGATCCATTAACAAAGGGTCATTTGGATATTGTAGAGCGGGCTTCAAAATTGTTTGATGAAGTCATTATTGGTGTTGGCACAAATTTGAGTAAAAATTATTTATTTGATGCTGATGAAAAAATTAACCTAATTAAAGACGCCACGCATGATCTACCCAATGCTAGTGTTGTGAAAATGCATGGTTTAACAGTATCTTTTATGCATAATGTTGATGCTGATGTTTTAGTACGTGGGTTACGTAATGAAAAAGACTACTTGTATGAGCGTGATATCATGCAAATGAATATGGATTTGGCATCAGTTGAAACGATCTTTTTATTAGCAAAGCCAGAACATCAGTTTATCTCGAGTTCACTGTTAAAAGAGATTGCTAGTACTGGAACTGATATTTCCGCATATGTTCCACAGAACGTGAAAAGGACGTTCGATAAAAAGTTAGGTAAATAATTATGACAAAAACAAAGAAACGTTTAAAGATAATTGGTGTCGTTAGTCTAGTCGTCATTCTAGTTGCCTTATTTGTGCCGTTGCCTTTGTATTCGGAGACACCTGGTGAGGCGGATGATTTGAAATCGTACATTAAAGTCGATGGTAAGAAGCCAAAAGTTGATGGCCAATATATGATTACGGCAGTTTATTTATCGCAAGTTAATGGTATAGGCGCAATAATTGCAGCATTAAATCCAACGACGTCGTTGATGACAAGCCGTGAAGCTAATGGTGGTTCTAGTGCTACAGAGAGTAAAGAAATTAATCGTATTTATATGGATTCGGCTGTTAATGAGGCTAAAGTAAATGCCTACAAAGCAGCTCAAGTACCTTATAAACGGACGTTTAACGGTATTTATGTTATGTCAGTACAAGATACTTCAAATTTCAAGAAATATTTGAAGGTCGGCGATACGGTTACTGCTGTTGATCAAAAAAAATTCGACTCTGCACAAGGATTTCAAAAGTATATTCGTGCCCGTAAAGTCGGCACTAAATTAACGATTACATATAAACATAAAAAGCAAGTTAAACAAGCTACAGGTAAATCAGCTGCGCTTGAAGGTACTAAAAAATTACCCGGTATGGGAATTGGTTTGACAGATTCCGTTGCAGTCTCATCACCACGTAAAATCAGTGCAGACATGGGCGAAATTGGGGGCCCTTCAGGTGGCTTGATGTTTGCATTAGAAATGTATGATAGCTTGGCAAATGAAAATTTAGCAAACGGTCGTAAAATAGCAGGTACCGGAACAATTGATAAAGCGGGGCATGTTGGTGAAATTGGGGGTATTGATAAGAAAGTTATTGTTGCACATGAAGCCGGTGCTAAAATTTTCTTTGCCCCATATATTAAACCGACAAAACAAAATTTAAAATATGAGCTTGACGGACAGACTAATTATCAACAAGCTGTTAAGACAGCAAAGAAGTATGCCCCAAATATGAAAATTGTGCCAGTTAAAACATTTAATGATGCATTGACATACCTACGTGATAATTAAAAAATAGTTTCATATGCGCAACATAAAAAAATAAATAAAAGAAGCGATACAAAAAATAAGAAAATATGTTTTTGTATCGCTTTTTTTATTTTAAAATATTTAATTTATAGAATTAAATAATGATAACGTATCACGCAATATATAATAATTAATGTCTCACTGATTTTTTCCTTGTTTAAATATAAGTGTTATAATAATCGTAAAGAAAACGTGTAAGCGCTTTCTTTTGAGAAAAGGGGGAACAATCGTGAGATACATTAACTATTTAGGCACTGATGCCTACCAGAATATTGCGATGGATAGTTGGTTACTCTATAACCTAAAGCCAAATGAACCAGTTTTTACGTTATGGCAGAATAAAAAGGCTGTCATTGTCGGACAAAATCAAAATACGTTCGGTGAAGTGAACCAGGAATATGTGGATAAAGAGGACATACAGGTTGTCCGCCGTATGTCTGGTGGTGGTGCTGTATATCATGATTTAGGAAACATTTGTTTCACTTTTTTCGTACCAGTTGAAAGTAGTAGTCAGGTAAACTTCAAGCAATTTGTAGAGCCTATGTATAATGCACTACAATCAATTGGTATTGATGCTAAAATTACAGGTCGAAATGACCTGGAAGTGGATGGTAAAAAGGTGTCAGGAAATGCCCAACGGTATGCTGGTGGGTACTTAATGCACCATGGTACGTTGATGTGGGACACTGACGTTGATGCAATGGTTCGTTCATTGAATGTTGCTGATGAAAAGTTTATTTCTAAAGCAGCCAAGTCGGTGCGCGCACGTGTTGGTAATATTAAAAATTATGCACCAGAAAACCAAACTTTAGAAGGATTTATGGATGCACTTCGTTATTACTTATCTAATCAAGGTAAGGATGGGGAAATGATTCTAACTGATGATCAGATCGCTGATATTAAACGTTGGCGTAACGAAAGGTTTGCAACGTGGGAGTGGAATTACGGTAATAGTCCTGATTTTGATTTTGTAAATCATGCAAAATATGCTGGGGGTAGCGTCGACGTTAAAGCAAACGTTAAGGAAGGTAAAATTCAAGATATTGATTTTACGGGGGATTTCTTGGGCGTACGTGATTGGCGTGAAATGAAGGACGAATTTATTGGACAAACTTTCTCACAAGATACAATCTTGAAAGTTTTAGATGCTAATAAAGATGGTCAATATTTTGGTGGTATTACTAACAATGAGTTAGCGGTATTGTTTACTGGAGACGGTGATAAGTAGAAAGGGGCTACACGCATGGCAAGTATCGCAGATGCAAATAAGAAGGTTTTAGATTTTGATGGACAGTTACAAGCACAAGATGATTTTTTCCCAACATTAAAGTTATTAGATAATGATGGTAAATTATTGGATAAGGCAGCTTATAAGCGTTCAGAATTAACAGATGAAGATTTAGTTGAAATTATGAAGCGGATGTTGTTTAGTCGTCAGCTAGATATTCGCTCAACAAAATTAGCAAAGCAAGGACGTTTTGGTTTCTTTGCACCAACTGCAGGTCAAGAAGCTTCACAAATGGCATCAGCTTACGCCTTTGGTAAGGAAGATTGGTTGTTCCCAGGATACCGTGATATTCCTGAAATTGTTGACAAAGGTTGGCCAGTTTGGAAGGCCATTCTTTGGTCACGTGGCCATGCTAAGGGTAATGAGTTTACGACTGAAGAGGGTGAACCAGTTAATTCATGGATGCCACAAATTATTATTGGTGCGCAATATGTTGAAGCAGCAGGGGTTGCTCTAGGACTAAAGAAGCGTAAGCAAGATGCTGTCGCTTATGCTTATACGGGAGACGGTGGAACATCACAAGGAGATTTCTACGAGGGTGTTAACTTTGCTTCAGCCTATAAGGCAAATGCTGTTTTCTTTGTTCAAAATAATGGTTATGCCATTTCGACGCCACGTGAATTACAAACAGCTGCACCACATTTGGCTGCTAAGGGTTGGGGTTCCGGAATCCCAAGTCTAGTTGTTGATGGTAATGATCCTTTGGCAATGTACTTAGCTTCTAAAGAAGCACGTGCATGGGCTATTGCAGGTAATGGACCGGTCTTAATTGAGACGTTAACTAATCGTTTGGAACCACATTCAACAGCTGGTGATGATCCATTACGTTACCGTACTAAGGAAGACATTGCTGAATGGTGGAAGAAGGAACCACTGATTCGGATGCGTAAGTTCATGACAGACAAGAATGTTTGGGACGAGAAGCAAGAAGAAGATTACATTGCTGAAGTAGATAGTTATATTGATGAGCAAATTAAGATTGCCGATAATATTGAAAAGCAAAAGATTTCTGACTTCTTAAAGAACACATTGGAAGTTCCAGGACAAGCTATGCAAGAACAAATTGAGCACTTCGAGAGCGAGGGTAAGTAATTATGGCTAATAAAACATATATTGCAGCAATTCAGGATGCCTTAGATTTAGCTTTAGAAAAAGATGAAGACACCCTAATTTTTGGTGAAGATGTTGGTGAAAATGGTGGTGTGTTCCGTGCAACCGATGGATTGCAAGCAAAGTATAGTGAAGATCGTGTCTTCAATACACCATTAGCAGAATCAGGAATTGGTGGATTAGCAATTGGATTAGCAACAACAGGATACCGTCCAATTATGGAAATTCAATTCTTTGGGTTCTTATTTGAGGTGATGGATTCAATTGCTGGCCAGATGTCACGTGCTCGTTATCGTTTTAATGGGACACGTAATATGCCGATAGTCGTTCGTTCACCTTATGGTGGTGGAACCAAGACACCAGAAATGCATGCCGACAATTTGGAAGGGCTTGTTGCACAAGTTCCTGGCCTACGTGTTGTTATGCCTGCCAACCCTGCTGATGCAAAGGGATTGCTATTAAGCTCAATTGAATCAAACGATCCCGTTGTTTTCTTGGAAAACTTGCATCTTTACCGTTCTATGAAGGGTGAAGTTGCTGATGGCTATTACACAACACCATTAGATAAAGCAGCTATTGTTCGAGAAGGATCGGACGTAACCATTATTTCTTATGGTGGTGCGGTACCTTTGTCATTAAAGGCTGCTGATGAATTGGCTAAAGACGGTATTGAGACTGAAGTAATCGACTTACGTACGGTTTCACCAATTGATATTGAAACAATTGGTGAATCAGTTAAAAAGACTGGTCGTGTTGTGGTTGTGCAAGAAGCACAACGTATGGCTGGTGTTGCGTCAACAGTTATGTCTGAAATTTCAGAACGTTTTATTCTAAGTTTGAAGGCACCGATTGGTCGTGTCGCAGCACCGGATACAGTTTATCCGTTTGCGCAAGCTGAAAATGATTGGATGGTTAAGGCCGATGATGTTGTTGCTAAGGCCAAGGAGGTTGTAAACTATGACTGAGATTTTTAAGATGCCGGATATTGGTGAAGGAATGGCCGAAGGTGATATTACTAATTGGTTAGTCAAAGTTGGTGATACAGTAGCTGTTGATGATTCCGTTGCTGAGGTACAAAATGATAAGTTAGTACAAGAGATTTTGTCACCCTATGCTGGGAAAGTAACTAAGTTGTTTGTTGAACCAGATACAACTGTTGAGGTTGGCGATCCTTTGATTGAGTTTGATGGGGATGGTTCTGGTAGTACAGCTGGTGGCGAGTCAGCACCTGCTGCTAAGGAAGAAGAAAAGCCAGCTGAACCAGCGCCGGCGCCAGAGGCTCCGGTAGAACCAGCATCTGCAGGTAATGTTGTGGCAACTAACGGACAAATTTTGGCAATGCCATCGGTACGTCATTACGCATTTGAAAATCAAATTGATTTGAACCAAGTACCTGCTACTGGTCGCCATGGTCATATTACAATGAACGATGTTGTTGGCTTTACTGGTTCACAATTGGGTGTTGAAGAACCAGCACCAGTTGCACCAAAGCCTGAAGCACCAGTCGCACCAGCTGCTCCAGCGCCAAAGGTAGAACCAGCTGAGATGAAGTCTGGTCGTCAACCAATGAGTGGTGTCCGTAAGGCAATCGCTAAGGCGATGTCAGTCCAAAACGTCACGATTCCAACAGTTACAAACTTTGATAGTATTGAAGTTTCAAAGTTGGTTGCACACCGTTCACAATTCAAGGAATCTGCTAAGGAACAGGGTGTTAAGTTAACATACTTAGCATATGCAGTTAAGGCATTGGCAGCAATGGGTAAGAAGTTCCCAGAGCTTAATGCATCAATTGATATGGATAGCAATGAAGTTATTTATCATGATACTGTAAATGTTGGTGTTGCCGTTAACGCACCATCAGGTTTGTATGTACCAGTTATTGCACATGCCGAGAGCAAGTCAATTATGGCGATTGCAACTGAAATTGCAGACTTAGCAACTGCCGTTCGTGAAGGTACAATCAAGCCAGCACAAATGCAAGGTGCAACAATTACTATCTCTAACTTAGGTTCAGCTCGTGGAACATGGTTCACGCCAATTATTAATGGTAAGGAATCAGCTATCCTAGGTCTTGGATCAATTCTTAAGGAACCAATCGTTGATGAAAATGGCGAATTGGCTGTTGGACAGAATATGAAGTTATCACTAAGCTATGATCACCGTTTGATTGACGGTATGTTGGGTCAACAATCAATGAACTACTTTAAGAAATTGTTGGCTGATCCTAGCTTCATGTTGATGGAGGTATAAAAATGGTTGTTGGTGCAGAAGCAACAGATGTTGGTACAGTAATTATTGGTTCAGGCCCTGGTGGTTATGTTGCCGCAATTCGAGCAGCTGAATTAGGCCAAGATGTTACCATTATTGAGCGTGATAATATTGGTGGTGTATGTTTGAACATTGGATGTATCCCATCAAAGGCATTGATTAATGTCGGTCATCATTATCGTGAATCACAAGAAGAAAATCCGTTTGGTCTATCGCTAACTGGTAAATTAGATTGGGCAAAGGCACAAGATTGGAAGCAACACAAGGTTGTTGAGCAACTTACGGGCGGTGTTGCGATGCTTTTGAAGAAGCACCATGTGCAAGTAATTAAAGGTGAAGCAACATTTACTGATAATGAGACTTTAAACGTTGTGCAAGAAGATGGTCACCAATTGTTGCGTTTTGAAAACGCAATTGTGGCCGCTGGTTCGCGACCTGTTGAGATTCCAAGCTTGAAGTTTGGTGGTCGTATTGTTGATTCGACTGGTGTCTTGAGCTTGCCAGAAGTACCTGAGCGTCTAATTGTTGTCGGTGGTGGTGTTATTGGTTCTGAATTAGGTGGTGCATATGCCAACTTAGGATCAAAGGTCACAATTGTTGAAGGTCTTGATCACACATTGAATGGTTTTGATAAAGAAATGACAAAACCAGTGTTGAATGACTTCAAGCAACACGGTGGTGAAATCATCACGTCAGCAATGGCTAAAGGTGCGACTCAAACAGATAAAGAAGTCACATTGACTTATGAGGTTGATGGTAAGGAACAGACGGTTACTGGTGATTATCTTTTGGTATCAGTTGGACGTAAAGCTAATTCTGATACACTTGGATTAAATAACACTGATATTAAAGTTGGTGATCATGGTTTGATTGAAGTAAATGATCAAATGAAGACGAGTGTATCGCACATTTACGCAATTGGTGACATTGTTGCCGGTCCAGCCTTGGCTCACAAAGCAAGTTTTGAAGGTAAGGTGGCAGCAGCAGCTATTAGTGGCGCTGCGAATGCACGTGATTTGCACTACTCGTTACCAGCTGTTGCGTATACACAGTATGAACTTGCTACTACAGGGGAAACGCCAGATTCTGTTAAAGAAAAGGGCTTGAATGCTAAGATTAGCAAGTTCCCATTTGCAGCTAATGGACGTGCCTTGGCGATGGATGCAGGTGTTGGTTTTATTCGCTTGATTACGGATAAAGAGAGTAGTGCTATGTTAGGTGCTCAAATTGTAGGTCCATCAGCTTCAGATTTGATTTCTGAGCTTTCATTGGCAATTGAGAATGGCTTAACTTCAGAAGATATTTCTTTGACTATCCATCCACATCCAACTTTGGGTGAAGCAATTATGGATGCGGCCGAAGTAGCGGATGGTTTGGGTATTCATGTATAATAGATAGAAATAACTAAATTGAGGTGGGTAAGCAATGTCTTTCTTTAAAACAAATGACGGTGTGCGATTACATTACCAATTTGATGGTAATTACGATCAACCGGTAGTTGTACTGTTAGGTGGGTATACAAGTATGATTACGACCTGGACGGCACAAGTTGATGATTTTAAACAAGCTGGTTTTCGTATTTTACGTTTTGAATATCGTAATCATGGTCAAAGTGAGCAAACGGACAAAGGTTTACGCATTTCACGGTTAGCGATGGATTTACACAATCTGTTGGTATATCTACATGTTGAAGATTTTAGCTTAGTTGGTCACTCAATGGGAGCAATGGTTGCTAGTCAGTATATTTCTTTATTTGGTGATCAGCATGTTAAAGCTTTGGTAACTGAAGATCAGACGCCTAAAATGTTAAATGAAGATGGTTGGCAGTATGGCGTTGCAGATTCTTCGTTTAAAGAGATTAGTCAGATTGCTGATGATTTTCCCAAAACGAAGTTAGTTCGCCAAACCATCGATAAAGAATTGAAACAACAAGTTTCAGCGGGTTACGTGCCGTTTAATTTTAAAAAAAATCGGCCATTAATGGTTGATGGGATTGTTCAGGACTGGCGAGATGTTGTTGCAAATGAACGTATACCACATTTGTTTTTAGCTGGTTCAGAGTCACCTTTATATCCAGTAGGTCATGCGCAAGCTGGTCGTGATTTACAACAAGTTAAAAATTCAGCTGTTCACATTTTTGAGGGTTCGGGTCACATCCCACACTTAGAATTTTACAATGAATTTAATCGTATTGTTATTGAGTTTATTGCAAAAAATCAGTAATAAATACTGTTATAACATTTGTTTTATAACTTAATACCATAAAATAGGTCAAAGTACACGCTTTGGCCTTTTTGTTTTATGAAATTAAAATTAAAAAACGATTAGACTAAATGAGCGATATATGGTAATATAATGAAACAATTAACGGATAGGATGTAGAAGGTGACAATTATGAGAAATATTGGAAAAATTACGGTATTAGCGGCATCAGTTACAATGATTGGTAGTGTTGCGTTACCTGCAATTTCTGCCTCAGCAGCAACTAGTAAGACAATTAATTGGTCGGAGGTGGCAGCATTACCAACCATGGATCCAGCAAAATCAACGGATACTGTATCAGCTGATGCGATTGGTGCAACAGGGCTACCATTGGTTCAATTTGGTAAAGGCAATAAATTAGAAAATGAAGCAGCTAAAAGTTATGAAAAATCGTCAGATGGGTTAACTTATACTTTCCATTTACGTTCAGGTTTGAAGTGGGAAAATGGGGATGCATTAACAGCTAAAGATTTTGTGTATGGGTGGCAACGTTCAATTGATCCTAAAACTGCGTCAGAATACGCTTACTTGATGGATAGTGTAAAAAATGCACCAGCGATTCAAGATGGTGATAAACAACCAACAGATTTGGGAATTGAAGCAGTTGATGATCATACATTAAATGTAACGTTAGAGTCACCTTCTTCATATTTCTTACAAGAAATTACAATGCCAGTTTTCTTCCCACAGAATGAAAAATTTGTGAAAGAACAGGGCAATAAATATGGAACCTCTGCCAAAACTTATTTATCAGCAGGTCCTTATAAGTTAAAAGGATGGTCCGGATCAAACAATAAGTACTCATACGTGAAGAACGATAAGTACTTTGATGCAAAAAAAGTTAAAACAAAGAAGATTGCTGTTCAAACTATTAAGGATCAAAACACTGGTTATAATTTGTATCAAGGTAAGAAATTAGATTTCACGCCACTTTCTCCTGATCAAGTGAAAGCCTCAAAAAATAAATCAGGATACAAAGAAATTAAAACTGGTGCAACACAAGCTTTGCAAATGAATCAAGAAAAAGTACCGGAATTTAAAAATACAAAGATTCGTCAAGCGATTTCTTATGCAATTAATCGGAAAACATTATCTGATAAAATTGTTACGGGTTCAGCTATTCCGGCAACAACTTATACACCCAAGGGCTTAGTAAAGAATCCAAATAATAACAAGGATTTTGCAGCCGATGCTGAAGTAAAGGGTGCAATCAAGTTTGATAAGAAAAAGGCTGCAAACTTATTCAAAGAAGGATTGAAAGAAGAGGGTAAGTCTGATTTATCTGTACAGTTATTAACTGATGATGATGATACATCAAAGCGCGTGGCGCAATTCTTACAAGAACAATTAGAACAAAACTTAAAGGGCATGGATGTTTCAATTAAAACAGTGCCAAAGAAGCAACGTTTGAAGTTGAGTACAGATGGTGATTTCCAAATGTTGAACTTTGGTTGGTTAGCTGATTATCCAGATGCTTCGTCATTCTTAGATTTGTATAAGTCGGATGCATCATATAATTATGGTAAGTGGCAAAATGCAGACTATGATGCGACGTTAGAAAATGCTGAAGGTAAAAATGCTAATAACAAGAAGGCCCAATATGACGACTTTAAGAAGGCTGAACAAATATTAGAAAAGGAAGCCGGTGTGGCACCGCTATACTATCGTTCAACGGCATCATTGTTGAACCCTAAGGTTAATGGTGTGATTGCTAATCCAACAGGGGCACCATTCAATTTCAAGTATGCAGTTAAGCATTAATTATTAAAAATTAAATAAGCGTAAAAAGTAGACTCATATAAAGTTATCATGTATTTTGATTAAAATTAAAATATATGGCATTTTTATTTGTACACATGATATGTGTGAGAAAAGGTATTTTTAATCAAATAAATTATATGAAAGAAGCAATACAGTAAATTTTTACTGTATAACCTCTTTAACTGTCGTTATTGTAATAATTTTTAAAATATGAGACGAAAAATCTTAATATAGTAAATGACGTAAAATACATTTAAATTATTACTCTGGTTAGCTAAAAAGTGTTAGTATTAATGAATAATTGGTATCACAATTTACGATATTGAACGGCAAAAATTACAAATGCAAATGATGAATCGATCAAAGTAACTTTATCAATTGGTGTTACCCAACATGATGTGGATGATACTGAGGAATTAGCCTTGTATAAGCGTGCAGATATGTATTTATATCAAGCTAAAAAAAGTGGTAAAAATTTGATAAACTATGAAGGCACTAATATTAGCTCAAAAAATGTTGATTGGAAGTAAAAATTATGAAGATAACAGTGATGGGTGGTACCGGTTACCTTGGACAGGGTATTTTAGCAACAATTATAAAAAACAGTTCTAGTTATGATTTAATCAGTATGTCCCGTTCTGGGGATAAAAACAAAGAGCATTTGGTTAGACCTGTTACCTATATGGCAGTTGATTTTAATAAGTCTGGTGAGTGGCAACAAGTAATCTCATCATCAGATGTTGTAATAGATTGCGTGGGCATTTTCTTGCCTAGTAAGCGGAAAAATACAAATTACTATAAAAATAGCGTGCAACCGGCCAAACAAGTGATTGATGAAGTTGCGACAGTTGAAAAATCCGTTAAATTTATCTTTATTGGTGCAAATGCAGCACCATGGTTTTTACGTAATTATCTAGCAGCCAAAAAAGAAGTGATTGATTATGGTACTAAAAAGTTAGATAATCAATTTGTTGTGGTTTATCCGGGAATGGTTTATGATCGGCAGCGATTGTTTAATTATGTTCCGGGAATTTTACTCAGCTTTGCAATTAATATATTGCACATGCATTTTCTAAAAAAGTACCGACCTATTAAACGGCGGGTATTTAATTTGGAATTATTAAAAATAATACAAAATAAGCCGAGTGAGTTAACACAAAAAATCAAGTAGGCTGATAAAGGAGAGTAAATGATTACTTTAAAATCTAAGCGAGAAATTTCAGGTATGGCAAAATCAGGTGCTATTCTGGCTGGTGCACACTTAGCATTGCGCGATAAGATTCATGTTGGTATGGATACTTGGGAGATTGAAGAAATTGTCAACCAGTATATTTTGGATCATGATGCAACACCTTCAGAAAAAGGATTTGAGGGTTATAAATATGCAACATGCATTAGTATCAATAATGAAGTTGCTCATGCAACCCCACGTAAGGGTTTGAAGCTAAAAAATCATGACATTGTAACAGTTGACTTTTGTGTTAACTGGCATGGTTATGAGAGTGATTCAGCTTGGACATATGTTGTTGGTGAAAGTACACCAGAGATTGACCATTTAATGGATGTTACACTTAAGGCATTGTATTTAGGAATAGATCAAGCCCAAGTTGGTAATCGTTTAGGTGATATTGGTTTTGCTATTCAAGATTATGTTGAAAATGAAAATCATATGGGTGATGTTCGTGATTTGATCGGTCATGGCATTGGACCGACAATGCACGAAGAGCCTAATGTCTTTCATTATGGAGTGCCACACAAGGGACTACGTCTAAAGGCTGGTATGGTTATTACGATTGAACCAATGGTAAATGCTGGCGGTGATTGGGAGATTAAAACGGAAATTGTTCCTGAAACTGGCTGGGAATACTATGTTTCTGGTGATGGTAGTTTATCGGTACAGTACGAGCATACGTTAGCAATAACGAACGACGGGCCAAAAATTTTGACTTCACAAGATCCAGTGATGGATGCTAAATATTTGTGGCAAGATTAATATTTTTAATAGACTGGCAGACATCTGCCAGTCTTTTTTTGTTCAAAAAATTTTCGATAAAAAGGTTTGTTATTATTTGAGTAAGCGTTTACAATATAGTGAGGGATACTTATATACAAAGGAGAATTTATTATGGAAGCTCTTGTTTTGACAGATATTAAAAAATTAGAGGTTAAAGATATTGACCGACCAAACGTTTTACCTGATGAGGTCTTGATTCATACCGCATTTGCCGGTATTTGTGGTACAGATCACGCCCTATATGCTGGACTACCGGGTTCAACAGATGCAGTACCACCAATTATATTGGGACATGAAAATTCAGGTGTTGTGGCTGAAGTGGGGGATGCTGTAACAAATGTAAAAGTCGGTGATCGTGTCACTGTTGACCCTAATATTTATTGTGGTCAATGCAAGTTTTGCCGCACTGGACGTCCAGAATTATGTGAGAATTTGTCAGCCGTTGGCGTAACGCGTGATGGAGGCTTCGCTGATTATTTCACTGCACCAGCATCAGTTGTTTATCAAATTCCAGATAATGTATCGTTGAAATCGGCTTCAGTTGTTGAACCAATTTCATGTGCTGTCCATGGTATTAAGTTATTGAAGGTATCTCCTTATCAAAAGGCTTTGGTAATTGGCGACGGTTTTATGGGTGAATTATTTGTACAATTATTGCAAGCTTACGGTATTCATCAAGTTGATCTAGCCGGTATCGTTGACGAGAAATTGACTATGAATAAAGAACAATTTGGTGCTAAGAATGTCTTTAATACTAGTAAGGGTGATATTGTACCAGCAGAAGAATATGATGTTGTCGTTGAAGCAGTTGGTATGCCACAAACGCAAGAAGAGGCTATTGCAGCCGCTGAACGTGGCGCGCAAGTATTAATGTTTGGTGTTGGTGGACCAGACGCTAAGTTTGAGATGAATACTTATGATATTTTCCAAAAGCAATTAACTATTCAAGGATCATTTATTAATCCAAATAGTTTTGAAGACTCACTAGCATTGCTTTCATCAGGTAAATTAAATGTTGAACCATTAATGTCACATGAACTTGACTATAAAACAGTCGATGATTTTGTGAATGGTAAGTTGGGCGTTGTTTCAAAAGCCGTTGTCAAAGTGAACGGTGAAGAAGCCTAAACTTTTTAAATTAATGTAGTTAAAAAAAGATCAATGATTAACAAATCATTGATCTTTTTGTTATATCCAAATTTTTTAAGGTGTCACAATAACGAACTGATCACCATGTTGAATGTCACCGTTACCTAGACGTGCAACGTTGTTGAAGTTGGCTGTATTTGTTACGGCTGTAATAACCGTTGTGTCATAGGCAGCTGCTGCAACCCTGTTGATATCAAAACTACCTAATTGATCGCCAACGTTGACATGTTGACCTTGTGTTACGTTCGTTTCAAAAAATTCGCCCTTTAAATTAACGGTATCGATTCCTAAGTGGATTAGAACTTCAATCCCATCGTCCCCCTTAATACCATAAGCATGTTTTGTTTCATAAACGACAGTTAATGTACCTGCAATTGGTGCATAAATATTGTTGTCAGTGGGTACAATTGCACCACCTTCGCCCATTAATTTAGAAGAAAAGACATCATCATTAACTTCATTAAGATCAGTAGCGACACCTGAAACAGGGGCCATCACAATTTCGTCAGTGTCAGTAATAACTGGAGCTGATGTGACATCATCGTTTGCAACAGGGGCACCACCGCCATCGATAGCAGCCATTTTAGCACTATTCTTCTTGCCATATAAGTAAGTCAATGAGAATGCGACTGCAAAAGAAACAACCTCACATAGCAAATAAGCTGGAATTGATGTTGCATTAATTGATAGGAAACCTAAGAAACCAGCTGATCCTAGTGAAACAGCAATGACGTGCATAAAACCAGCTAGTGCGGCAGCGACACCTGAACCAATTAAGGCACAGAAGAATGGGAACTTATACTTTAAATTAACACCGAATAGTGCGGGCTCTGTAATCCCTAGTAGGGCAGATACTGTTGCAGAAGAAGACAAACCCTTCATCTTTTTATTCTTTGTTAGTGCGAAAATACCAAATGTTGCAGCACCTTGAGCAACGTTAGCCATTGAGGCAACAACGAAGATAAAATCACCGTAACCAGTATGGTTTTGAGTAAAGGCACTAATTAATTGTGTTTCAATAGCAGGGAAACTTTGATGTAACCCAGTTAAGACAATTGGTGAATATAGTAAACCAAAGATACCGGTACCGACAAAACCAAGTGCGCCATAGATGAATACAATCCCATCAGTAATACCGTCTGAAAGTAGACGCATGACAGGACCGACAACTACGAAAGTTAAAAAGCCTGTTACCATTAATGAAATCAGTGGTGTAAAAGTAAAATCAACAGCTGATGGTAACTTTTTATGTAAGAATTTTTCAATAACTGACAAAATATAAACAGCAGCTAATACTGGAATAACTTGATAATAATAATTATTTTGTGAGACTGCTAAACCAAAAATATCCCAATTATGATTTGCAATTAAATCAGGGGATACCATGATCATTGCTAGAGCAGCACCTAAGTATTGGTTAGCACCAAAACGTTTAGCTGCAGAAATTCCAACCAATATTGGCATGAAAATGAATGGGGCAGCGGACATCAACTGAATCATAGCTGATAGGCCTTTAATAGCAGGTAGTGTCTCAACTAAGGCTTTTGGTCCAAACAATCCCTCAGAAGTTAAGAAATTATTCAAAGCCATTAATAGACCACCAGCAACAAGAGCTGGAATGATTGGTACAAAGATATCAGATAATAGCTTAATAAAGGCCATAATAGGATTAAACTTTTTGTTATCTTGAGCCAAATCTTTTAATTCTTCAGTTGAAACGGGAGATACGTTAGCAATCTTGATTAGTTCATCGTAAACATTGTTAACGTCACCAGGACCTATAATGATTTGATATTGACCATTTGTTTTAAATGTTCCTTTAACATCATCATTATTATCTAATGCGTCTTGTTTAATTTTTCCCTCGTCTTTAATAACTAAACGTAAACGTGTTGCACAGTGTGCAGCGGCAGCAAAATTGTCTTTACCAACGGCATCAACAATTTCATTAGCAACTTTTTTATGATCCATTTTTCTACTCCTTTTGGATGTTTGAAAGCGTTTTCTCTCATTGCTACATACTAAGGATACCGCATTTTTTATGTATGTCAAACGATTGACATTAAATTTAATAAAATTTATTTAACCCTATATTTTAATGGATACTAATTGTGTCAAACGATTGACATTTTATTTTATTTAACTTATTTTATAAGTGAAAGATTTTACTATAAATAACTCACTGTCACGAAAAGGAGAGCCTTATTATGGCATGGACGAGAGAGCAACGTTATCGGCATTATTCAAGCTATTCAACGACTTTAATTGATAGTTTGGAAAAACAAGCCGCTACGTCACAATACAAACCAAAATTTCATATTAGTCCTAAATCTGGTTTATTAAATGATCCAAATGGATTTTCATTTTTTGATGGTCAATGGCATGTGTTTTATCAGGCGTTTCCCTTTGGACCAGTTCATGGGTTAAAGTCATGGGTGCATTGTGTATCTAATGATTTGGTGCATTGGCAGAATTTAAGCATAGCATTACCAGCTGGCGGTCGTTACGATTCACATGGTGCCTACTCGGGTTCAGCCCAGGTAATCGATAATCAATTATTCTTAATGTATACCGGAAATGTTCGTACACAAGATTGGCAACGAGAAAGTTTTCAAAACGGTGCATGGATGGACAAAGATAATCACATAACAAAATTAACGGAACCATTAATTAAGCAACCAACTTATGTTACTGATCATTTTCGCGACCCACAATTATTAAAAATTAATCACGAGTATTATGCGTTAATTGGCGCACAGGATAAGAAAACACTAAAGGGTGAAATAGCACTTTTTCAGTCAAATGATTTAAAAAATTGGCATGATTTAGGATATGTTAAACACAATTTACATGACTTGGGCTTCATGGTTGAATGTCCCAATTTAGTTGATGTTGATGGCAAAAAAGTATTAATTTTTTGTCCGCAAGGGTTACCACAAGATGAATTAAAAACGACTAACATTTATCCGAACGTTTACGCAATTGCTGATCATTTTGATTTTGAACAGAATTATTTTGAAGCAGAAAATGGTGAGATGGTGCAGTTGGATGAAGGATTTGATGTCTATGCCAGTCAAGCATTTAATGCGCCGGATGGGAATGCGTACCTAATTAGTTGGATTGGGTTGCCAGAAATTGCATATCCAACGGATAAAGAAAACTGGGCTCATTGTTTAAGTATGGTCAAACAGTTAAAAATTATTGACGGTCAACTTTATCAACAACCCGTTGCTGCAATGTCAAAATTACGGGATTATGAACAAAAATTACCTCAAAAGCAGCGCATATTGATTGAAAAAGCTGGTCAACAATATGAGCTACAGCTAACGTTAGGGGCAAATCAAACTGGTGATTTACTTTTGGCAAGTGATGGCACCACAGAACATGCATTACAATTAAAATTTAATACAATAGATGGCAAATTAACTGTTGATCGGTCAAACGTCGGTGAAAAATTTGGTGTTGAATTTGGTGAGCAGCGTCAAATTAGATTAGACCCTAATGCGCCTTTAATGCTGGATATTTTTGTTGATCATTCTGTGTGTGAAATTTTTGTTAATGATGGTCAAAAGGTTTTGACTTTACGCTATTTTGCGGATGAGTCGCATACAAAAATTGCATTTTCAGATGAAAAACTAATGAATTATACAGGCCAATATTTTGCTCTTAACGATATGTAATGGTTATTTTTTGGTACAATGAATAAATAAAAGTTATTTGTTCAAAAAGGATGTGCTATTGTGAAACCAAAATTATCAGATGTTGCTAAAGAAGCGGGTGTATCACCAACCACTGTCTCACGAGTGATTAATAATCATGGTTATTTAAGTGCACAAACGAAACAGAATGTCTTTGACGCGATGGAAAAGTTACACTATCAACCAAATTCATTGGCACGATCATTAAAAGGGAAGAAGACACGTATTATTGGTTTGATTTTCCCTGGTATCACAAATCCGTTTTTTTCAGAGTTAATTGAAAAGCTTGAAAAAAGTTTATTTCTTCAAGGTTATAAAGTTATTCTTTGTAATTCAGCGGATGATGTTAAAAAGGAACGCGATTATTTGAGAATGCTATTAGCTAATCAAGTTGATGGTATTATTACAGGTGCCCATAATCTAGGTATTGATGAATATCAAAATACTAATTTACCAATTATTTCTTTTGATAGGCGTTATGCTGACAAAATACCAACAATTAGTAGTGATAATCTACAAGGTGGTGTTTTAGCGACACAAACCTTGTACGATGCTGGTGCGCGTCATATTTACTTTATGGGAAACCCTAACCAAAAGGGAAATCCAACTGATAAACGTTTACAAGGATATCGCCAACAAATAGAGGCGTTAGGACTAGGTAGTCATGTACATCCAATCTATTTTGATGAAACACCAATGATTAAACAAGCTTCTATTCGGCGTTTATTAGAAAAAGGACAAGCCGACGGTATTGTATGTGCAGACGATTTAACAGCTATTTTAGTATTACAGGTCGCAGCAATGCTTAAAATAAAGGTGCCCGAGTCGCTAAAAGTTATTGGTTACGATGGGACAGATTTCATAAGAACGTATTTCCCAGATTTAACGACAATTGTGCAACCGTTAGATGATATTGTCATGATGTTAGTCAAGATGTTAATGCATAGAATCGATAATGATGAGCAACTGATTGATGAGGAAGATTTTGTTTTACCAATCTCGTTGTATCGTGGGACAACAATTTAAAAATTTTAAATAGTTAAGTTAATTAAGGGTGTCGAAACAAAGACGAAAAGCTTTGTTTCGACACTTTTTGTTTATGCTTTAGCATAATTTTATTGCATTTCTAAAAAGCTAGTCAGATGTAATTAGCAAATTATGTTAATTTATTGTGGAAGCGAATACAATCGATGAAAAAACCTGACTAGCCCGGAAAATCAACGTAAATCAAGGCTTTGCGCAACCTGACTAGTCCAGTTTTAAAATCGTTGATATGTCAACGTTGAAAACGATTTCATAGTTAGATAGAATGAATATGTTGAAAGGGGGAAGCAAATGGAGAAATATCAAAGAATCTATCAAGATTTATTGAAGGATTTGCATAATCAAGTTTATTTGCCAGGTGATTTGCTGCCAAGCGACGGTAAGCTGGTGCTTCGTTATCAAGTATCACGTGAAACTGTTAGGAAAGCAGTGAAAGCTCTAGCAAGTGATGGTTATGTACAAAGGTTACCCGGTAAGGGATCTGTTGTTTTGGATCGTAAACATTTTGTGTTTCCCGTTTCGACGCTTGAAAGTTATCGTGAAATGGTATCACAAGCTAATTTAAATGCCAGCAATGATGTCATTAGTATTGAGCCAAATGTTGCGGTTCCTGAAAAATTAACTTTGTCTGATTCTTCAATGTTGGCAAGTTTAGTAGAAAGACGTCGACGAGTAGACGGTGAAGCAACTGTTTTAGATTATGATTACGTCAATCAAGAAACGGTCGCAACGGTACCACATGAAGCAGCGCAGAAGTCATTGTTTGATTATTTTGAAAATCAACTAGGATTACAAATCGACTATGCGATTAAGCGAATGACTGTTGAGAAAAGTAATGCACGTGATCGTCAGCTTTTACACGTTGATGAAAAAATGGCCATGGTTGTTATTCGTAGTGAAACGCGATTAGCTGATAATCGTATTTTGTCATATACGGAATCACGCCATCGTGCTGACCGCTTTACAAGTGTTGAGTTTGCAAGACGACGTAAGATTTAACGAGATGGAGATTATTCATGTTTGGATTTGGAAAGAAAAAAGTTGCTGAAAATGACACGAATTTATACGCACCGGTAACAGGTGAACTAATTAATTTAGAAAATGTTTCTGATCCTGTTTTCGCCGGTAAGATGATGGGCGATGGATTTGCAGTCGAACCAAACGGAGGTGACGTTCTATCGCCAGTAGCTGGTGAGGTGACATTACAGCAAGGACACGCAGTTGGTATTAAGCGTGTTGATGGACTAGAAATTTTAGTTCATATCGGTATTGATACGGTGTCATTAAATGGTGCACCATTTGCACCACAAGTAAAAGTGGGGGACATTGTTTCAGGTGGTGATACCTTGTCAGTAGTTGATTGGCAGAGTATTGAAACGGCCCAGTTACCTAAGACGACAATGGTATTAATTACTAACTCAGCAGATAAGCTAGATAACTTGACGACAAATGTTGGTTCAGTTACGGCGGGTGAACAAGTTGGTCAAGCAATTGCCATCAATTAATTGAGGAGGAAATACTCATGGCAAAACAAGATTATGATGCATTAGCAAAGGATATTATCACAAACGTTGGTGGTAAAGAGAATGTTGATAAAGTGATTCACTGTATCACACGTTTACGTTTTTATTTAAAAGATGAGAAGAAAGCGGATTCAGCAGCAATTTCAGATTTAGATGGGGTTGCAGGTGCAGTTTACAACTCACAATTGGGTCAATACCAAGTTGTTATTGGCCAGGCTGTTGAAGATGTGTACGACAAAGTTATCGACCAATTGGGTGATGATGTTGTTGATGCAGAAGCAACTGAAGCAGCGGTTGAAGCAACCGGTGGTGCCACAGGCGGTTCTAATAAACCTAAAGGATTTTTTGGCACAATTAAGTATGGCTTCCAGTTACTAATTGGTACCATTACTGGTTCAATGATGCCGGTCATTGGTTTATTGGCCGCTTCTGGTATCTTAAAAGGATTTTTGACGTTATTTACCTTTAATTTGGGTTGGATTGATGAATCATCAACCACATACCAAATTATTAATACAATGGGTGATTCAACCTTCTACTTCTTGCCGATTTTAGTTGGTTATACTGCTGCTAAGCAGTTGAAGTCGGATCCAATTATTGTGGCAGCAATTGCAGGTGTGTTAGTGCATCCAACGATGGTTGATTTAGGAGCTCAGACTTCAAAGAATTTCACTGAATTTTTGGGTGTAACGATGAATGCAACTTTCTTGGGGCTACCAATTCACATTCCATCTTACACATATTCAATTTTCCCAATTATCTTTGCTGCTTGGTTGGCTAGACCAGTCGGAAACTGGTTTAAAAAGGTTTTGCCACTAAGTCTTCGTTCAATTTTCCAACCATTATTTACATTATTCATTGTTTCAATGGTTGTCTTGGTCGTTGTGGGACCAGTTATTACTTTGATTTCATCAGGATTGGCAGTATTTATTAATTGGATTGTAACATTAAACCAAGCCATTGCTGGTTTGTTGATTGGTGGTCTTTATCAAGTGCTAGTTATCTTCGGTCTACATTGGATGGTTGTGCCGCTTATTTCTAATGATATTGCACAAACAGGTCACTCAGTATTGAATGGTTTGATTAACTTCACAATGATTGCACAAGGTGCGGGGGCTTTGGCAGTTTGGGCTAAGTCAAAGATTACAAATATTAAGAGTTTGGCATTAGCTGGTGCACTATCTGGATTTGCTGGTGTTACTGAACCAGCTATGTATGGTATTAATTTGAAGTACGGTCGTGTGTTCTGGATGGCAAATATTGGTGGTGCTGTCGGTGGTTTGATTGCTGGATTGTTTAAGGTTGATATGTTTGGATTTACAGGTTCATGGATTGGCTTCCCGTCATTCTTTTCAAAGACAGACCCTAACAATATTTGGTATTTCGTTATTGCAGGTGTTGTAACAACGGTTGTCTCATTCGTTGCTGTTTACTTCTGGGGATTCAAGGATTCTGATGTACAAGCAGCGAAGGAAGCTGAACAAAAGAATGTGTTCAAGGACGCAGTTCAATAATTAATTCAAATAAAGGAGTTATAGATGAGTCAAAATAATTGGCAATTAGTTTATGATAATTTAACAGATGGTGTTAGGTCATACGGCGAAGAATCATTATTAACTTTAGGAAATGGTTATCTTGGTTGGCGTGGTGCGCCAGTAATGACATCTTATAGTGACGATCATTATCCAGGTTTATATGTCGCTGGAATATTTAATCAAACAACAACGCCGGTAGCAGGGCGTGATGTGGTTAATGAGGATCTTGTTAATTTGCCTAATCCGCAATTGATTAATTTATTTGTCGATGATGAATTGGTCTCATTTGAACCAACAGCACGTGAATCAATCTTACACTTTGACACTGGTCTGTTGTCAGAAAAATTCACGTTACCAACTGCTAAAGGTGATTTGATTTTAGAAACTCAAAAAGTTGTTAATCCATATAAGATGCATCAATTAGCACTTAATATTTCAATTTCAGGAGATTTTAATGCTGATGTGACAGTGCAAGCCGTTATTGACGGTACTATTGAAAATAAAAATGTTAAGCGTTACCGTGATTTTGAATCGCGTGAGTTCGATGTTATTGATATGACGGACGGTGTGTTAACTGCACAGACAAAACAATCAAAAATTATTTTAGCAGTCGGTGCAAAAACAACTAGTGATGATGCGGATTTTGTATCAACACAGGCAGATAATCAAATTGTGACACAAGCGCAATTTAAATTAACACCAACTAGTGTCATAAATATTGATCGTATTATTGGTGTTGCAACTAGTTATGAAGAAGAGAATCCGGTCGAAGTTGTGTCACAACAATTGACGGATAAATTTGCTGATATTAAAGCAGATGTAAAAAAGTATTGGCAAAATGTATGGCAAGATAACGACATCGTGTTAGATAGCGATGATGCAGATTTGCAACGTATGATTCGTATGAACATTTTCCATATGCATCAATCGGCACAACACAATGCTAATCAATATTTGGATGCTTCTGTTGGTTCGCGAGGATTAACAGGTGAGGGCTATCGAGGTCATATTTTCTGGGATGAAATTTCCGTTGTCCCTTATTTAGCTGCTAATGAGCCAGCGGCAGCTAAGGATATCTTGAAGTATCGACTAACACGCTTGCATGGGGCGCAGTTAAATGCACAATCAGAGGGTGAAGTTGGTGCGATGTATCCTTGGCAATCTGGTATGACTGGGGATGAGCAAGCACAGATTATTCACTTAAATACGGTGAATAATGAATGGGATGCTGATAATTCTCGATTGCAACGCCACGTATCATTAGCCGTCGTTTATAATCTTTGGGTTTACGTGCAAATGACTGGTGATGACAGCATCTTACGTGAAGGTGGTTTAGATGTTGTTGTTGAAACTTCAAAATTCTGGTTGAATAAAGCACAGTTAGAAGAAGATAATCGCTATCATATCGCAGGGGTGATGGGACCTGATGAATTCCATGAGGCCTATCCTAATGCAGAGACTGGTGGCATTAAAGATAACGCTTATACTAACTTAATGTTAACTTGGGCTTTGAACTGGTTACAAGAATTAGGTGCTAATCAACAACTACCAGATATTGATCAATCATTATTAGCGAAAGCGAAAGACGTTGCAAATAAGCTAGCTTTGGAGATTAATGATGATGGTGTTATTGCACAATATGCAGGTTACTTTGATTTGAAGCCAGTTGATTTTGATGCTTATCGCTCTAAGTATACCGATATTCATCGAATTGATCGTTTGATGAAAGCGGAAGGATTGTCACCCGATGATTATCAGGTTGCTAAGCAGACAGATTTGTTAATGACGATTTATAATCTAGGTCATCAACATATGTTGCAGTTAATTGAACAATTAGGCTATTCGGTACCAGAAAATTGGTTGCAAGTGAATAAGGATTACTATCTTGCTAGAACTGTTCACGGTTCAACAACCTCACGACCTGTTTTTGCAGGGATTGATATAACGCTTGATAATAAGCAAGAAGCATTAGAATTCTTAACGACAGCAATTGGGTCAGATTACTATGATATTCAGGGTGGTACAACAGCAGAAGGTATTCACATCGGTGTAATGGGTGAAACATTAGCGGTTATTCAAAATGAATTTGGTGGTGTTAACCTACGTGACGGTGCCGTTGTTATTAATCCTAGTTTACCAGCTAGTTGGCGTCATTTATCATTTAAGCAGCGTTTCCAAGGAACTTTAATAGCAATTGATATTGTGCCAGGTAAGGTAACCGTGTCAGCGGATCATGATATTGACGTAACGGTATATAACCAAGGTGTTCCCTTGGTTGCAAACGAAGCTAAGGTAATTGAGGAGGTTTAGCAATAAATGACTAATTTTACAACAATTAAAGGTTTTGCATTTGATATGGATGGTGTTTTGGCTGATACCGCAAAATTCCACACGGTTGCTTGGCATCAAATTGCTGATGAGGTGGGCACAACCTGGACACCTGAACTTGAAGAAAGTTTAAAAGGTATTGATCGAATGGGTAGTTTAGCCTTAATCATGGATGCTGGTGGTGTTGCAGATAAGTATGATCAAACAGCCCGTGAAAACTTGGCAACTAAAAAACACACACACTATCGAGAGTTAATTTCAACCTTAACGCCAGATGATATTTTACCTGGTATGCAAAAGTTTTTGACTGAACTAAAAGCGGCCGGCTATCAAATGAGTGTTGCATCAGCATCAAAGAATGCGCCATTTATTATTGAACGTCTTGGGTTAACGGATTATTTCAAAGCAGTTGTTGATCCCGCATCAGTAACTGCTGGTAAACCTGACCCAGCAATTTTTGCAGCCGCAGCTGATGTTCTAGGGCTACAACCATCAGAAGTAATTGGTATTGAAGATTCAGCAGCTGGTATTCAGAGTATTAATGGTGCTGGTGAAACAAGTGTTGGTATTGGCGATAAAGATGTTTTAAAGGCAGCTAACATTAATTTTGGTAGTACAGCCGACGTTACCTTAGCAGCAATTGAGGCAGCTTGGTAATCAATAGATTAGGACAAGCGAGTTCATTTTGAACTCGTTTTTTGTTTATCAAACAATTAAAACCCATATAAATTGCGGAAATTGCAATTTTTTAAAAACATTCCTTGCATAATAATTTAATACGTCTATCATAATAAGCGAGTATTATTTTATCTGTAGGAGGAAATAAACGGGAAAATGAACAGCGAAACCGATAAATCTAGTGATAGACGGCGCTTTATTGATTCAAATAAGAGGGATAAGGTAGTTAGGATTATAAGTGAATTAGCAACGATTATGTGTGTGTTAATGTACGTCTCCTATATTGCTGAAATCAAAAGTAATCTAGCCGGTAATCCAGTTCCACTTAGTCAGCCATTAACAATGATGTTAGATGCTATATTATGGACTGGATACGGTTGGTTAAAACAATATCGTGATTGGCCGTTGGTTATATCAAATGTGCCCGGCATATTTTTTGGTATTGTCACTATTTTAACAATATACGTTCATTAAATTTAAATATAGGCAATAAGACACTTAATCATTATTAGTTTAATGATTAAGTTTTTTTGTATTTAAAAATTGTCATTATTAAAGTAACCGTTTACAATGGTACTTATTGAATTTAAATAAATAGATTTTTTGGGGGAAAACAGAATGGCATTAACTGACTACTTTTCAGGGTTACAACATGTTGGTATTCCAGCTTCATCATTAGCCGAAGCGGAGGCATTTTGGACGCAATTGGGCTTTGAAAAAATTGGTGATTTTCCAGTGGGAAATGTTATCTTTATGAAGCGTCAAAATTTGGTGATTGAAGCTTGGACGGGGGATGAAATCGTAGGTAAACCAGGTGCAATCAATCATATTTCATTGGATGTGACAGATGCAGATGCTGCAATAATTGAAGCCAAAAAAGAAGGTTTTAATTTAATAGATAACGAAGTACAACATTTACCATTTTGGAACAATGGCATTAATTTTTTTAATGTTCAAGGACCGGATGGTGTAATTGTTGAATTCTGTGAAATTGTAGCGTAAACCAATATAGTTATCGATTAGCCTTCTGGATTGTGCATTAAAGCCAATACAGGAGGCTATGTTTTAGCAATTAAATGATTATGAGAAAGAATAGGAGAATTTACTTAATGAAGAAAGTTGCAGTTTATTGTGGTGCGTCGACAGGAAATGATGGTAGTTACCAACAAGCAACAAAAGAATTAGCCCATGCTCTAGTTAAACGTGACTTAGAACTAGTTTATGGTGGTGGCGGCGTTGGACTAATGGGAACGTTAGCGAATGAAGTCTTAATTAGCGGTGGTAAGGTTCACGGTGTTATGACAAAACAGCTGGTTGAACGCGAAGCAGCCTTTGATAAGTTGACTGATTTGCAGGTTGTTGACAACATGTCAACCAGAAAAGAAAAAATGTTGTCTTTGTCAGATGCTTGTATTGCTTTACCTGGAGGCCCAGGAACCTTAGAAGAAATTATTGAGGCCTTTTCGTGGGCACGTTTAGGTAATAATGCTAATCCATGTATTTTTTATAATGTGAATAACTATTATGAATCCTTAGAAAAAATGTTTGATACAATGACTGAGAAGGAATTCCTAACGGTGGCAGATCGAGAAAAGTTGCTTTTTTCTGATTCTTTAGATGAAATATTTAACTTTATGGCAACATATATACCACCTATGATTCGAACTTATAATTAAAAAAATCATCATCTTTTAGGGAGGCGTGGTGAAACATAAATATACAATCATTAGTGTCAGTATGGTATTAATTATTGGTATTTTGGGCATTGGTTTGGCTATTTATCATGATAAACAGCAACACATGTATGACAAAATAACTGATGCGTTTTTTAAAACCATTAAACGGGAAAATAATCGGCCAGACGAAATAAAAAAATATATTAAGGTGCCTACTAAAGAAAATTCAAGCTTTAGTATTTACGCTAAGCAGAATAATAAGCAACAATATTATATTAAATTGCGTGAGGTTGGTATTGATGAGAAATCATCACTTATCATTAAAGCAAAAGGACAATTACAAGGTAAAACATTGATTGTGCCTGAATATGATGCAACAAAAATTAAGTATCGAGGCTACACAAGTTATTATCAGGTTGATCAAGCAACTAATTTTAGCAACGTCAAATTAGTTAATAAAGCAGAGTTTACGCATCATAAGAAGCAACGTTTGTTTTCGTTAAATAATTTTAATGTGAAAAAAGCAAAGCAACATGTGGAGATTGTCAAAAAATTAGATATGACAACATTGCAGTCAAACAAAAAATTGTTATACGCAACAATTATTTATTATGGTATTAGTAACTTGCCGATTGAACGATGGCAAGAGTTGGCGGATAAATCTAGTGGTTGGCAAGTAAACGCATTGCCAGATGGTCGTAAACTTGTTTGGTCAGGTAAAAATATAACGGATGATGAAAAACAATTACCACCTAATTACTTTAAACTTGATGAAAATGGTGTTGATTATCGAAGCTTTATTATTCATTCAAACAATCAAGAGATGTCGCAGTACGTTAAAAATGATAAATTATTGTATTATGTTAATCAAAAACCAGCCAGAATAAAGCAAATTAATAAGATGGCAACGCAAATCAACATAGAATAAACCTAATGAAATCACCCATTTCGAGGAGGTTTTACGTTGAAAAATCGTAAAATTGGTAGTTTGTCAGTTTCACCTGTTGGAATGGAGGCATTGAGCTTTTCTCATGGGTAAGGCAATTGCACCATTTAGAAACCAAGTTATTTTAGCAACAAAATTATTTTGGTAATAATTGGGTTAATAAATAAAAGTTATACATAAAACAGCCTCTGCGGGTTAGCAAAATACTAATCTACAGAGGCTGTTTTATGTATAATTATTTGTCAGCGCTAATATAATTTAAAATTTGGAACATCGCTTCTTGATTTTCTTTTGGTACTGGCGTTTTTAAAATATCTGTTGCAGTCTGCTTAAAGATAGTGCCTGCAATATAAGATGCATCATTGGTGACAATTTCACGGACATCATTATCTTGTGGTTCGAAATGGAATTGTAATCCAACTACGCGATGATTCATTACAAATCCTTGATTTTTCACAGCATCACTAGAAAATAATAGTTCAGCTTCCTGTGGTATTTCAAACATCTCTTCATGCCAATGTAGTGCCAAAAGTTTGTCAGGTATATCAGGAATGGTTGTCGTCTGTCGATAAACTGGCGCCCAACCAACTTCTTTTGCTGGTGACTTTGTGATTACATATCCCATAGTTTTAGCAATTTGTTGGGCACCAAAGCAGGCACCAAAAATTGATAGGGATGATAGACATAAATTTGATGTCCAAATTTTTCAGCCCAAGTTCTAATACTTCCCGGTCCTTCGTTAGGGGTATGTTGTAAAATATTGATTCGCATGAATATTTTCTCACTTTCTTTTACGGGTTATAATAATAGAATTAACGAGAATTTTAATTAATTTATTATATTACAAAAAAGGAGTGTATATGCAAATTAAATTTAGATATGCTGTCAGACAAAATTTGATTAAAATAGTCGAAATATATAATCAATCTATTAAACTGAAAAATGTTACCGCAGATATTAGGCAAATATCTGTGTCTGAACGTGAAGCTTGGTTTGAAAATGCTTCAATTGATAAATACCCTATATGGATATAACTAGTGACGACACAATAATTGGTTGGTTTAGTTTTGAACTGTTTTATGCGTGAGAAGCGTATCAGCATACACTTGAAGTAAGTTATTTAGATTTAACAATTCTTGGTAAGCAATTTATTTAAAGTGCTTCTGCAAAAAATATGGAATATTTTAGTTTTAATTAAGAAAACGTTATCTATTTTTAAAATAAGCGTATAATAAATGTCATATACGTACATGTATTTGTAATAATCAAAAATAGAAATAGGAAATTGTGGGCATTATGAGGTTTATAACATTAGATAGTCAACTGGATCAGTGGGAAAAGTTTGTGGAAACTAATGAAGTAGGGAACTTTGGTCAAAGTAGTTATCAATTTGAATTGTTGTTAAGTAGGGGTCGTAAAGCAAAAGTATTTGGTGTCGTGAACGATACAAATGAAATTCTTGTTGGTGGGGTCGTTAACTGGGACCCCACCAAATTAGGTTATAAGTACTCATTAGATTACGGACCAATTGTAAAGGATTGGGCTGATAGGGATGCCTTGCAATACTTTTTTAATGGTCTAGTGCAGTATGCTAAACATAATAAAGGATTGTATTTAAGTGTGTCACCGAATGCGATTTATCAAGAATTCGATAATGATGGGGAACCAATTTGTGAACCTAAAAAGCAAATTCTTGATACGATGTGTAGTTTAGGGTTCACACATGAACCATTTAAGTATGGGATGCAAGATACTGGGGTGACGATTTGGCAATATGTTAAAAAGATTGATGGTCAGACGTACCCTGAAATATCAAAAAGCTATCATAAGATGGCCAAGCAGTATTTAAAGAAGAATAAGCTTTATCAAGTTAATGTGCGTGAATTGTCTAGAGAAGAATTACCGATGTTTAAACAAATTATTGATGACACGGCTGAACGTCGGCATTTCTTAAGCAAAGATTTAGCTTATTTTGAAACAGCGTATGATAAATTTCAGAATCGCATTAAGTTTGTGGTAGCAGAAGTATGCTTCTCGAAGTATATTCAAGTTGCGACTGATAAACTGGAAAAGACAAGCCATGATATTAATAAGTTACAACAGAAGCTTGAGACAGCTGCTAATAAAACGCGTATTGAAAAGCAACTTAGTGAATTATTTAAACAAAAGGAAAATCATAAAGTACGTATTGAACATGGTAAGCAAATGCGTATTCATGCAGGAAAAGATGTGATTCCAGTTGCTGCGGCTATGTCCATCATTATGCCGCAAGAGACGGATTATTTATTTTCGGGATCATATGAAGAATATAGTGAGTTTTATGCACCTTACCAAATTCAAGATTATATGTTACAAATTTCGCAAAAATTAGGGGTTAAAACATATAATTTCTTAGGCATTGACGGTAAATTTGACGGCACCGATGGTGTTTTAAAGTTTAAGACACAATTTGAAGGTGTCGCACAGCAATTGATTGGTACTTTTGATATACCGGTGAATAAATTTAAATTTAGTGTGTACCAAAATTTGAAAAAATTAATTGTTAAATAATTCTATATTTTGAAACATATAAGTGCTACCCTTATAAAAGATTGGTTTCGTAATACTAAAACGAGGCGCGTCAAATAGCACTAAACGTTGATTTTAGGAGAGTCGGAAATGTCTAGTAAGTATATTAAATTTAGTATGTTCTTGGTCGCGGTACTGCTTATACTATCGTTTCCTAAAAATTTGGTATATGCTAATGGATTGGTCACAAAAGCACCTTAATTTGCCTGGTATACTTTCGCCAGTTACCAGGCAAATTAAGGTGCTTGCTGCAAGCAAAGATGAAACTAGAATACTGTCGAATGAAATCTATTATGGTAATAAACGGATTTTAATAATTGGTGATTCATTATCTGTTGGCTGGGATGGTACACAAGTGCTAAAAGATAATTATCCGACCGTATTAAAGCGATTATTGAATCCGAAAACACTAAATAATTCTTTTTCGTCAGCTGGTTCACAAATAGCTGGCAATGATAATGGTACGCCGATATTTGACCTATCTAATAATGTTTCACGCATATTAAAGGGTAATACTATAAAAAACACAGATATTATTGTTTTGGAAATTGGCATAAACGATTTAGATTACAGTCGTAATAATTTAGGGTATGTACAGCAGAAGCTACAAGCTAATATTCAACGGCTGCGCAATGCAAATCCAACAATTAAAATTTTCGGCATTTTGCCCGTGACGTCATATATGCCAATTAAGCAAAGTAATTATGCAATTGATCAATTAAAACGTGCATTAACGGATGTTTATTTTAGTTTTGGTATCCCAGTGATTAATGTTACTGATTTTGGTGTCGCCAATTATCCATCTGACTTAGGGGATAAATTAGTCCATCCAAATCAGACAACATATCGGCAAATGGCTAAAGTTATTAGTCATTGGATGACTAGTAATTACATAATGCTTTCCGGTGAACATGATAGTAAACAATTGTTTAGTTCAAATGGTTGGCAAAAGAATGAGTCTAATCAGTGGCAATATGCGGTTAACAATGTTCTACAATCTGATTATCATGAAATAAATGGGCGCAGTTATTATTTTGATCCCAAAACAAAAGCATTGGTTACAAATCGAAATATTAAATATTTGGGTAACCAGTGGTATGCTGATAAAACAGGCGTGTTATTAAAGAGATAGCAATGGAGGGCAAATATGGAACATAATAATGTACATCGTGCATTTGGTGTCTATGGCATTATTATTACTAATAATAAGTTAGTGGTAATTAAGAAAAATGGTGTACCATATATTAATCGCTTTGATTTGCCTGGCGGCAGTTTAGAAGACGGTGAGTTTTTAAAAGATGCTATCAATCGTGAAATTAAAGAAGAAACCGGTTTGAAAGTTTCTAAGATGAAACAATTAGGTGTTACTAGTTTTAAATATCCTTGGCATTACTTGGATTATAAGATGAATCAACATATTACCGTTTTCTATGAAATTCAAGAATTTGCTGGACAAGTAATGAATTCTGTTAAGCAGTTTGAAGGGCAAGATTCGTTAGGTTCCTTGTTAGTTGATTTTGATGAATTAACTACTAATAATGCGTCCCCACTTGTTCTGAAAGCAAAAGACTATATTCAGTCTGGTGTATTTGACACTCACGATACTAGTTTAGAAAATTGGCACGTTTTGCCAGAAAATGAGCGTGCTTTTACAAATTAGAAATTTTATCAAGAATAATTTAAAAAAGGTCATCAAATTGAATTAAATTTCAAGGTTCAATTTGATGACCTTTTGCTTTAATATTTACGGAAGAAATAGCTAAGTTAAAATATTTGGCATGTACGTTATCAATTTATGTATAAATTGGATTATGAGAGGCTGTTCATTAGAACTACCGCGGTAATATTCTTTAAATGTGAACAAAATAATGCAATAATTTCGATAAATATGTGAACTTTTTTAAAATTATTCTTGAATTTCGGAAGCTAATCCCGTATTATATATCTCGTAGGAAAAATGTAAGCGGTTACATTTTGATATTTTAAATTTTAAAGGGGATATATTTATGAGTGAGTACATTGCTAGTGAACGCGAAGGAAGAGTAGACTTTGTTAATACTAACGATTTAGAAGAGGCAGCTAAAGAGACCATTCCACGTGGGGGGTATGGTTACATTCAAAGTGGTGCGGGTGATTTAATCACCTATAAGCGGAATATTACGTCTTTTGATAAAAAGGTCATTGTACCTGGTGTTTTGCGTGATGTTGAACATCCTGATACGGCGGTTGATTTTCAAGATATACATCTAACAGCGCCAATTATTATGGCACCGGTTGCTGCACATGGATTAGCACACGTTGAGGGAGAAAAATATTCGGCAAAAGGAGTTTCAAATTTCGGCTCTATCTTTACAGCATCTTCGTTTGCATCGACAACGTTAGAAGATATTCGTGAAGCTGGCGGACAAGATGCTAATCAATGGTTCCAATTTTACATGAGTAAAGATAACGGCATTAATGATCAAATTATTGCAACAGCTGAACGTAATGGTTCAAAGGCAATTGTCTTAACAGCCGATGCTACTTTGGATGGTAATCGTGAAGCTGATAAGCGTAATCACTTCACATTTCCGTTGCCAATGCCCATCGTCGCAGCATATCAATCTGGAGTGGGCCAGAGTATGGATGCTGTGTATAAGTCGGCTAAGCAAAAATTGTCACCACGTGATGTTGAATATATTGCAAGTCATACAGATATTCCAGTTTACGTTAAGGGAGTCCAAAGTGCTGAAGATGTTTATCGTTCATTAGACGCTGGTGCGCGTGGTATTTGGGTCACTAATCATGGTGGTCGTCAATTAGACGGTGGTCCTGCAGCCTTTGAGATATTAGAAACAGTTGTTGATGCCGTTAGTGGACGAGCACCTGTTGTCTTTGATAGTGGTGTCCGTCGTGGCCAACATGTTTTTAAGGCATTAGCAACGGGGGCTGATTTAGTGGCAATTGGGCGCCCAGCTATCTATGGCTTATCACTTGGTGGGGCAACGGGTGTTGAGCAAGTATTTAACTTCTTTAAGGATGAGTTAGCATTAGTTATGCAACTTGCTGGTACCCAAACCATTGATGATGTTCGCAATTTTACATTGCGCGATGCCTGGTAAATAATCACATAGATAAAAGGAGCATGTACTGATGGATGCACATGTGTCAACTTCAAAACCGGTCCAGTTACCAGATTTTGATATAGCAAAGCCGATAGATTCAGTAGATGAAACCGTAGCTGAAAAATCACCACTATTTAGAAAAATAGATGCTGCTTTGATGAATAAAGTTACTTTGTTCCAAAGTAGTTATGCACGTTATGCTGCTCGCGCAATGCTGGCAACCTTATTCTTAACTTTAGGAACGGCGGCCGCATTCGGGACAGCACTACAAGCTGAAAAATTATTGCCAGGCTCTGGTAAATTCACTTTTGCTTTCATGTTTAGTTGGTCATTGGTGATGATCATTTTTATGGGAGCTGAATTAGGAACGTCCAATATGCTGTTTGTGACAGTGGGGGTTTACCGTAAAAAGATTCATTTCTCAACGGCGGCTAAGGTTCTAGGAACGACACTATTGTTCAATTTAATTGGGGGAATTTTCTTTGCTTACCTCATTTCACTGACGGGGGCATTCCAAGATCTACCGGCAAGTAATTATTTATTTGACGGTATCGCTGGTAAACTAAGTAAATCGTCAATTCAAATTTTTGTCGAAGCCATTTTTGCTAACATTGTTGTTAATACGGCCTTCTTCATTAACCTGCGCATGAAGGATGATGCGGGTAAGGTGATGGCCATTATCTTCGTTATCTTTATCTTCGCTTTCTTAGGTTACGAACACGTTATTGCTAATTTCCCAGCCTTTTCACTAGCCTTCTTTGCTTCAAACGGTACGATTGCTGGTATGACATTGGGTAGTGTGCTACACAACTTATTTTTTGCCTTAATTGGTAATTATGTTGGTGGTTCTTTAATCATCGGAATGACCTATGCTTGGATGAATAAGACCAAGACGGATTACGTTGATTAAAATATTGATTTGTTATTAAAAAAATAGTCGTCAATCTATCATTTAAATGATTAGATTGACGACTATTTTTGATTGGCTTTATTTACCCATTCATCACGTAAAACCCCATATTTAACTGAGTCCCAGTATTTGTTCTGCCAAAAGCGAACTTGACGAACTTCGGCTTCTTTTTTCAATTGTAAACTTTCAGCGAGAGCAATCATACGAAGATTTCCTGACCAGGTAGTTAAACCAACGTGTGGTAAATTAGTTGTTTCAAAGAGTTCTGTGATCCATTGATCTAATGCTGCTTTGCCGATACCATGGCGCCAGTTAGTTTGTTTATAAACGGTGATACCGACATCCAACCATTGGTTTAGTGGTACATCTTCATAGTAGGCGGAGACGAGACCGACCATTTCATTATTAAGCCAAATTATTTTACGCATTGGATTTTCTAAATAAGGGTTGAATTGTTTTAAATCAATAAAATCTTTTTTGGTAGGAAGTGTGTCATGAAAGTAAGGACCATTCCATTTGGTCCATTCAGCATCAGGATTACTAAAAGCTAATTCCCAGAATGGTAATAAATCCTGTACACTTAATTGTTTTAATTCGATTTGCATCGTTACTCCTAGTATTTTGAACGTTAGTCGATATTTTAGTCTAATTATATACTAGATTTCATTTTAATTTCAATAGATTTTCTCATAATAAAACGCTATAATATCAATATTGTAAAATGATAAATTAAAAAATGTGAATATTTTTATTTTTGATAGAGTGTAGCAAGTAAGGTGTCAGAGAATCGCAGAAAGGGTATACAAAATGAAAAAAATTTATCCGCAAAAATTACAATCTGGTGATGAAATTCGTGTTATTTCGCCAAGCTCAAGTTTAGAAAAAGTTGGTGGCATGCAAGCTAATTTGATTGCCAAAGAGCGATTAGAACGGTTAGGCTTTAAAGTGACTTTTGGTGACCATATTTATGAAAATGATCAACTATTTTCAGCCTCAATTGCAGCAAGAGTAGCTGATTTACATGATGCTTTTCGTGATAAGCAAGTTAAAGCAGTTATGACGACTATCGGTGGGTTCAATGCCAATGAATTGCTCCCATACATTGACTGGTCCTTAATCAAAAATAATCCCAAATTTTTCTTTGGTTATTCTGATACAACTAGTCTACATACAGCTATTTTTGCTAAAACAGGGTTGGTGACGTATTATTCACCAGCGTATTCTTCGTTTAAAATGGATGCCCTACAGGACTTTCAAACTAGTCAATGGTTGAAATCAGTGTCGGACCGACAAGAAGGTGCGCGTTATGATTTAGAGGAAAATGATGTCTATACAAGCGATCCATGTATGACACATCAATTCCAAGGAATTTTTTACCTAATAAATGGCAAGTATATAATGAGGGTCACGCCACAGGAACTATAATTGGTGGCAATATTCAAACGTATCATTTATTATTTGGTACGCCTTATTTTAGGAAAATTGTACAACCGATTGGTTTTTTAGAAGAAGCTGAAGAGGGTGATGCTTATGAATTTGATCGATTATTAGCGCAGTTTTTACAAGTTAATCCAGATGTAAAAGGGTTGGTAATTGGTAGATTTCCTAAAGAGTGTGGTATGACACATAATTTACTATTATACATATTAGATAAATATCCAATCCTTAAACAGATACCAGTCATTTACGATGTGGATTTTGGGCATACGCAGCCGATTTTTACATTTCCGTTAGGTGGCGAAGTTGCAATTGATAGCAAGACGTTACAGATAACAGTTTATGAAAAATAGTTTTTACTTGCAGGAGGTTGCAGGATGTTTCAATATAAAATTGATGAAGAGGTAAGTTTAGCACTACCAAGACCAAAAATTGATGCTAAAGCAATTTATGATTTAATTGATGCCAGCCGTAAAGAGTTATCACAATGGTTGATGTGGTCAGTAGATATGAAAAATGTAGCGGATGAAGAACGTGCATTAGTAAGGAATTTAGAGAATTTTGGTAAAGGCGATTCAGTTACGACAATTATCCTTTTTAACGAGCAACCTGCTGGTGCCATTAGCTTTAATAGGTTTCTCAAATTAGATAATAGTACGGAAATTGGTTATTGGTTGGCTACTAAATTTGTTGGTAAAGGGATTATGTAACGAGCAGTGATAGGCATGTGTGAATTAGGATTTACTGAGTATGAAGTTAATAAAATCGAAATTCATGCAGCAGTTGAAAATACACGCAGTAATAAGGTTGCAGAAAGAGCAGGATTCCATTTAGATGGTTTAATTCGTGCAAATGAACGATTAGAGGATGGCTACCATGATGGGTATATTTGGACATTACTAAAAAGTGACTGGGAAAATAACTGATAATAAAAATTGTTCCCAATTAAATTTAAAAGTGTGATACACTAACTGAAACTAGGGGCGTCGATTGACTGAGAAGCACCCTTTGAACCTGATTTAGTTTGTACTAACGTAGGGAAGTATTATAGTGATTGTTTACTAATGCTTCTCTGCAAAGTCAGAGGGCATTTTTTGTTTTTACCTATTTTTACTCTCGCTTAATTGGCAGCATATTTAATGTATGGAGGCATCAGTAATATGGGATAATATTAAAATTAATTAAATAGGCACTAGGGGCGTCGATTGACTGAGAAGTACCCTCTGAACCTGATCTAGTTTAAACTAGCGTAGGAAAGTGACGGTTTAGTAATTAAATTTTACTTTACAGCATTCTTTTTACGTCGATAAAGAGAATGCTTTTTTATTTGGATAAGGAATAGGAATAAGATGAATCTTAAAAATAAGCGCGTTATTGATCATGGCCTAGCTGGATTACAACACGTATTTGTATCAAATGTTTGGCTAGACCCAATTTATGTTGCCACGGCTGCTGGGCTTTCACTTAGTTTATCAACCAATTTAGTTAACACAATTTTTATTGTTTCAGGTCTAGTTACTCTAACGCAAGTAACACGTTTAGTAAAATTACCAATTATTCAGGGACCGTCTGCATCATTTGATGCGTTAATGATTAGTGCAGGAAAGACAGGGCAATTAACCGCTGCCAGTGGGTCAATTTTGTTAAGCGCCCTGATTGTATTTGGACTATCAATCACAGGGTTAATTAATAAATTAATTAAAATTTTAACACCAGCAATTACGGGTACTTTAATTTTTCTAGTCGGTATTTCTTTATCAAGTTTTACTTTATCTGAATTTTTAGGTGGTTATCCGGGAGATAAAGGATTTTCTTCACCTAATACATTGCTATTAGCGATTACAACAACAACAATTGTGGTTATTTTGTCACTATTTGGTAAGGGGGTTTGGAAACGATTTTCATTTTTAATTGCCCTGATTGTTGGTGATGTATTAGCTTTTTCACTGCACGTTGTTGATTACAGTGCATTGTCGACGAAAGCATGGTTTGGATTACCTAGTTTGCTACCATATGGAGAACTTAAATTTAATGGCGTCATATTTCTAACATTTTTAGTTGCATATATCGTTGCTGTGGTTGAATCTTTAGGGGTTTACCAGGCAGTTGGGGAAGTAATAAATGAAGATATTACACCTAAGCGTATTCAAAATGGTTTAATTGGTGAATCTGCTGGATCAATTCTATCTTCTTTATTTGGTGGTTTTCCAACATCAGGGTTTGCGCAAAACGTCGGAATTATGAAACTAACTGGTAATAAATCTAAAGTACCAATTATTATTGCTGCTTGCTTATTTATCATACTGGGATTTATGCCTAAGTTTGGTGCGTTTTTAGCAATGACACCAAGCCCTGTAATTGGTGGTATATTCCTACCTGCAGCAACGTCATTGATTATGACTGGATTTAATATTATGAAAAAAGCAGCAGCGACTGAAGCAAATCAAATGATAATTGGGATATCTATTGCACTTGGGGTAGCGTTACCTAATTATTCAAGTGGTTGGCATGGCCTTGTGGGTGAGTTATTGTCTAATATGATTTTAATCGGGGCAATTTCAGCGTTAGTGTTACAAATTTTATTAATCAACATACCGAATTTAATTAATAATGTCAGGAGAAATCATGGCTGATATAAAAGAAGCATTACAACAAAAAATTTTGGCATTCATTACACAAACGGAAATGACGGAGAACGAAAAAAATCAGAAATTTAATGAATTAGCGATGACGATATTTAATTATCAATTTAAATATAATCAACCATACCGAGAATATGCAAAATTAAAAAGGAAAACGCCATTAACGATTAATCAATGGCAATATTTTCCATTAATTCCTATTCAGGCATACAAATATTTGCAGCTAACGACAACAAATCCAAGTGAAGCAGCGGATGTCTTTTTATCTAGTGGTACAACAAATCCAACACAAAAAAGTCATCATTATTTGTCTAATCTACTGGTATGGGAACAGTCTATGATTAGCGGATTCAAAAAATATGTTCTACCAAACCAGGATAAAATAACAATATTTGCACTCTTTCCAGATCAACTAGAAAATCCAAATTCATCTTTATCACGATACGTTTCAACAGCTATCAAAAATTTTGGCACTCAAAATAGTCACGTTTTTTTTAGAAATAATCAAATGGATTATGATCATTTAATTACAGCATTAGAACAAGCTAATTCAAATAATGAACCAATTTTATTACTGGGTGCATCGTTTTCTTACGTACATTTATTAAACCACCTAAAACAATTGCATAAAACATTTAGCCTATCAAATGATAGCATTATTTTTGATACAGGTGGCTTTAAAGGTAAGTCTGAAGCCGTAAGCATGATAGATTTATATACTAATTTAATGACTCTTTTCGGCGTCAAACGCCAACAAATTATTAATATGTATGGTATGACAGAAATTAGTTCACAATGTTATGATCGGAATATTTTGGATGCGTATCAAGAACAACAAATTTATTACACTAAAAAAACACCGCATTGGGTTAACATTCAAATATTAAATCCGGAAACCTTAATGCCAGTTAAAATAGGGGAAAGAGGTCTTATAGCTTATTATGACTTAGCGAATTGGGATTCTTGCCTGGCTATTTTAACTGAAGACATGGCTGTACAAGATACGACAGGGTTCACCTTATTAGGACGCATTAAAGGTTCGGAAGCAAAAGGGTGTTCAATTGCAATGGATGAGTTATTAAATAGAAGAGAGATAAAATGACAGCAACCAGTGAAATTACAATTAATATATTTCACCTGCCATCACAAGTGAATATTGCAGAATTAGAAGAAAAAGTTATCTGCAAGGGAAATCAGCGTATTCACATGTCTTATCCTGATGTCACGACAAAATTATTAGATGAAACGGCAGAAAATTTAAGAATTAATCAAAAATCGTATTTAAGCCAATTAACAGTTGAGGAAATAATAAGCATTATTGATAAAGCTGCACAGAAATGGACTAACTCAGAATACGAGTTACGTATCTTGGCTGAAAAAACATTACCAATAATCACTGGTTATGATGCCTTACAGATTTCGTTAGAATTAAGACAATTTATTCGATTATTTAGAAAAAAAGACTTACGGCGGTTTATACAGTCTGAAGTAGGGATGTTTGGTAATATTTTAGATGATTTTCAACCTAATCATAGTGGTGGTTTTTCTAAATTTTATGGTCCTGATTTAATATTTCAAATTTTTTCTGGTAATGTACCCGGCATTCAAATATGGAATTTACTGATGGCAGCATTTGTTAAATCGGCTACGCTTGGAAAGTTATCTTTTGCAGAAGCTATTATGCCATCATTGTTTGTCAAATCCTTAGCAGAAGTGGATGCTAAATTCGCAGATGCGATTGCAATTCTACCATGGCAAAGTGGTACTGAGTTAGAAAATAAGGCTATTGAATTAGCGGATACGGTAATTGTTTGTGGTGGTCAAAGTGCTGTTAAAAGTATTAAGGAAAAATCAGGACCTACTAAAAAGGTATTGAGTTATGGCTATAAAATTGGATTAGCATTAATTGGTCAGGAAGCCATATCAACTGATCGATATACAACTTTAATTAAGGCAGTTGCTGAAGATATCTCAATATATGATCAACAAAATTGTTTGGCGCCGCAATCTATTTTTATAGAAAAAGGTGGCGCAGTGACCCCTAAAGAGTTTGCAAATTTATTAGCAAGTGAGTTACAAAATTATCAAATCAGATATCCAAGGGCACAACTAATTGAAGCTGAGCAGACCAGTATTAATAAAATGAGACAGCAAGCCGATATAGAAAGTATTAGTGATTCAACGACGATAGCTATGGTCAGTCAAAAAAATACAGATTGGACAATTATATATCGAGATAAAGTTGATTTTATGGTTTCACCTTTAAATAGAGCAATCAATATTTTTGCTGTTAATAATTTAAATGATATCGGACAAACATTGGAACCATATCGTCCTTATTTACAATCTGCCGGTATTGCCGTAGCACCAAATCGTTTATTTGAAATGTCTGATGTTTTAGGATCTTTGGGCGTTAATCGCATTAGTGCGTTAGGGGAAATGAATCACGTTGTGCCAGGTTGGCATCATGATGGTGGTTTTAACCTACTAGATTTGGTGCATGTTACGGATATTGAAGCATCTGCTGAACGATATAGTGAACAATTTGATCCTGACATTGAATAAATAAGGAGTAAATGATGTTATTAGAAAATAAAGTAGCCTTAGTTACGGGTAGTGGACGGGGAATTGGTGCAGCAATTGCAAAAACTTATGCTGAAAATGGTGCATTCGTTATTGTTAACTATTTAAATCGGCGCAATAGTGCAGATGAACTTGTATCCTTAATTAAAGCAAATGGGGGTCAAGCAATTGCCATGGCTTGCGATGTTCGTGATGATGTAGCCGTTAAGGATATGATTGCCACAATTATTGAAAATTTTGGAACAATTGACAATGTTGTTAATAATGCATTTAGTCACTATGAATTTGATCCCAAAAATAGGAAACTTTTGCAAGATGTGACGTGGAGAGACTATCTTGACCAAATAGATGGTAGTGTCAAAGGCATTGTCAATGTGATGCAAGCAGTTTTACCATATTTAAAAGCCAACAACAGTAGTCATGTTATTAATTTAACCAGTGATTTAGTTCATATACCAACAATTCCTTATCATGATTATATTGTTGGTAAGTCAGCCGTAATTGGGTTAAATCGTACCATGGCAAGTGAATTAGGCGCATATGGTATCTACGTTAATGCGATAGCACCGGGGCTAACTTACCCAACCAGTTCTAGTGAGTTTACAAAGCGAGATGTTAGAGATTCATTAATTGCTAAAACCCCAACCAGGCGCTTAACCACACCAAAAGATGTGAGCGGTACAGCACTATTTTTAGCATCAGAATTATCTAGTAACATAACGGGCCAATGCATTGTTGTGGATGGCGGTCTCTATATGGGATGATTTTGGTGGCTCTTATGATATATTATCGATCTATATTACTTTATATTTTAATGAAATATATCAATTAGTTGCTTCAACAACAAGCTTTGTCATATTTTTGTTATAATTTAGTTAGGATATCTCTCATCATAAATGATGTTTATTCATTGATGATGCTTTCCAAATATAATATTACTAAGTTGGCTTAAACATATAGATATGGGGAATTATGTTTAAATGCAGATTAATAAAACGGGGTATTTATTATGAAAATGCATAACAAATTGGGCATTGCTATTGCAGGTTTTATGACAGTGAGTACGCTAGCGGGCTTTGGTGGCAGTGTAAATACTGTCGCTGCTAAAGCTTCAGCACCTTCAAATGGGGTCGCAGTTAAAGTTAAGAGTGGTGAATATATTGTTCCTGACAATAAAAAGGCGTTAGCTAGTAATAAAGCTTATTTAGCTTTAGATTTACACATCAAAAACAATGGTCCCAAGATTAGCTTAATGACCAGCGATATTAAATTAAAAGATAAAAGTGGTAGTCGCATTAAATCAGTGCAAATTTATGGTAGTGGGGATGATTTTTCAACTATGGGATATGAAAAACTAGCGAAACGTGATTCGACTAGTGGTTACGTTGTTTTCCCAGTTACTAAAGATAAAAAATATACCTTAGAAGTGGCACCGATGGCATCTGGTACAAACAAGATGGTAACAACTAAGGTGAAGATTAACACTAAAAAGTACCAAGATCATACGCAAGATTCTCAAAAGGCTGTGACAAGTTATGTTGACAATGTTTTCTTAAACAAGCAAGATAATAGTTCGTATGACAAAGTATTGACTAATAAATTAGAAGATGAGCAAGTTTCATATCGTAATGTTGCACGAGATTTCCTTGAAACAAGGGCGTTTAATAATACAATCGCAGATGAAGCAGCAGCAAATATGGTTAAGCAGATTCAAGATATGAACAATAAAAAAGGATCTGTTAAATATGTAATTAAATCAGCAACACCAACAACTGCTGAAATTACAGTAACACCAACTTTGGTAAAGCTATCTGAATTATCATCGGTTATATCGGAAACGCAACGTCATGTAGATGAGACACAAAATGCTAATGGTGAAATGTCATATAGTGAAGTAAATCGAGCTGTTAAAGAGTCACTTGTGCAAAAGTTTCCAGAAGTATTAGAGAAGATGCCTATGCGTGAAGCTGATGGACAAGATATTAAATTAATTAAAGATGGTAAAAAGTGGACGGTTGACACATCTGAGTCAGCCTACTCATTTGAATCTTTGCAGAAGGCTTTTAGCGGTAGCTTTAATTAAAAATGATCCTGAATAATTAATTGTTTGAATTTAATATTCTGGTGGCCATTCAAATAAGAAGCAAATTTGAACACATTGATAAGAGTAGTATTGTCAAAAAAACATCATAATCTACTGATAGTTAAGAGTTCTTACAGTAGGTTATGATGTTTTTTGTGTATACTTTTTGAGATAGTTCTATTTAAGAATTATGCGTAAGGCATCATTAATCTGTGCTTTATTGGTTGCGTTTAATAATTCATGATCAGTTCCTGAAAACATACACTTTTGATGATTTAGCACAACGATGTTTATTGGAAAGCTTTCAAATAATTCAATATCATGTGAGGTTAAGATGACTTGCTTATGTTTTTCAGTAACTAACGCAGCAATCATTTTAATAATTAAGTTAGCGTTGTTTATGTCGACACCGCTTAACGGTTCATCAAATAGGTAGAGCTCTCTATCTAATAAACAGTTACAGTAAGTTAAGACAACTTGTTTTTCACCACCAGATAATTTACCAATTTTTTTATCTATAATACCCTTGATAACCTGATTATAAATCGTATTCATCGTGCTAGTTTTATTAAAATTTTTAGGATGATTTTCAATTTCTGCATATAACTGAATGGTTTGTTTAACTGTTAGAGAAGGGAAAAAATGAAGTTGCTGTGCCTTATAGGCTAATTGTTTTTGCGTTGGAAAGCCAGACAAAGCTTGTTCATCATGTTTGTTTAATCCGGCTATTGTGTCTAATAGGGTAGTTTTCCCGGTTCCATTGGGTCCTAAAATAACGTTTAGTTTGTCAGTTTCAAACTTACAGTCTAAATTAGATAAAACCTGATTTTTACCATAAGTAATAGAAAGTTTCTTTACTTGCATTTGTTAACACCTCCCTAATTTAAGCGCGATTTTCTATGGGTGAAATAGTAAACTTTGATAATCCCCAGACACCAATTAAAATATAAAACGTCGTAATCGTTATAAATTGTATAACATATGTTCCGGAAGGTATGTTTCCTAGCATTAGTAAACTAATATTATTTGAATTTTGAGCTAAGTATTCAACAGGATTTAGCAAATTAACAATTTTAATTAAAGTATTTTCATTCTTGATACCTAATAGTGTAAACATACCAAATAAAGTTATTGTTTCAATAATGGGGGCAGTTTGCGCTTTTACTTTCAGTATTAAAAATATGCAACTGCTACATGTTACGGGGATGGTTAACAATAGAGTGGCCAACAGACCACCTAAAAGAATCCCAAAGTTGATTGTTCTAAAAATAACTAAAAAAACTATATTGAACAAGGTTATTTCTAACACTAAAATAGTGACTTGTGCTAATAAATCTGCTAATAAAATATGCCACTTTGATCCAACGATGAAAAATAATTCTTTAAAGTAGCCAGATTCACGCTCTGAAAGCATTTCAAAAGTAACCATGTTTAGTAGCGTGACGATGATTATATACGCCCAAAAGTAACTTGCTGTATTGATTAATTCTTGGTTAGTGGTCTGAACCGGTTGGAAAAAATATTTTAAGTTTGTCGCTAACAGATAGACAATTGGGAGTAATAAATTGTACATAAAAACAACTTTATTATTGAGGCTGCTTACTATATAGACTTTATATAAAGCTTTGACCTTATTCATATCATTACCTGGCTTCCTTTAATATAGTTAATATGTTAAATTTTAACTTTTAGAAGGCTATAAATCAATGTTTTTGTTGATTTTATTAGATTTTAATTAGTTTGTTTTAATTTATACAAAAAATAAATATAAAATGGCGACAATCAAAGTTTGGATTTATTTAAGTACTGAAAATCGTAATAAAAATATTGAGGTCAATCTTTGAAGGATGTATCATTACAATTGGCCCAATTTTTACTTTGTGAGTGGCAACTTTTTTACTTTAAGTTTTAATGTTATAAAAAAGAAAGTGTATGTATAAATGAGTTCATTCATAATACCGTCTAATAAAAATAAATATGATGCTACAAATGCATTTAACGACCTGGATACGGTTCACTGGGTGCAGCATAACAATAAAAGTGTGAAAATAGGCGATACTATATATATATACGAGTCAAAACCCACACAAAAAATAATCCTAAAAACAACGGTTATAGAGCGCGACGTTTATAACTATCATATTAATGACGCTAAATATAGCGTTACTGGTTTCGATTTTTCAAGCCAAGGGCCGTGGTTTACTTTAAAATTAGTGAAGAATGCCAATGTTAATGTTTCACTCGAGGACCTACATAATCTTGGGTTAAAGGGAAATATACAATCCTTGAGATACTTGGACGATGCTATAGCGAAAGCAATAGATGTAATATCTAATGATACTAGTGAATTGACTAGTGTTAAATTAATTGAGGGTAAAAAAATTCAGTTTTATACGGCCAGATATGAACGCAATTCTAAAAATAGGCAAGCATGTTTAAACTATTATGGATATAATTGCATGGCATGTGGGTTTAATTTTGAACGGATGTATGGTGAATTAGGTCATAAATTTATTGAAATTCATCATAGAAAGCCTCTTTTTTTACAAAATAAAGAAGTTGCTATTGATCCAACAAATGATTTAGTACCACTTTGTTCTAATTGTCATAGAATGATTCATCGAGAAAAAACTAATATTATTACTTTAGACGAACTACGAAGAAAAGTATTAATACCTTATACAAATTTTGATTAATTTAAAATGGTACGCAAAATTGAACAGATTTTGCGTATTTTTTGTTTTTAAAATGATTATTTTAAACTATTAGGTTAATAGTTAAGAAAATATGATATTATTTGTGAAACATATCATTAAATCCTAAAAAGGTGGTAAAAAGATGGCAAGATTTGTTTTTCCTGTATCGAATATCGATGAATTAAAAGAAAACTATGATTTGATTGTGATTGGTTCTGGTGCTGCAGGTATGACAGCGGCAATTCAGGCACAAGAATTAGGACTTAAAGTAGCTATCTTTGAAAAACTAGCTACATTGGGAGGTAATTCAAATCGTGCCTCGACAGGTATGAACGCTACAGAAACGATGACGCAGTTATCTCATCAAGTGATTGATAATCAAGCATCATTTTATGAAGATATTTGGCAAGGTGGTGGCAAAACAAATAATAAAGAGTTGTTAAAGTATTTTGTCACACATTCTGAATCTGCTATTAATTGGCTAGAAAAACATAATATTTTGCTAACCGATTTAACGTCTACTGGTGGCATGTCACAAAAACGTGCACACCGACCAAATAATAAATCGGCAGTGGGTAGCTATATGGTTAAAGAATTACAAAAGCAATTACTGGATAAACATATTCCACTATTTTCAGAAACAAAGGCAATGCAAATTGTAAAAAAGGATGGCATAGTAACTGGTCTCAAAATTTATAATAATAAGATTGGTGAAAAAACGATTAAAACAAAAACTATTTTAATTGCATCCGGGGGCTTTTCACAAAATAAAAGCATGCTAAAAAATTATGCACCCGAGTTATTGCCATTAAAAACAACTAATCATCAGGGTGCTACGGGCGATGGTTTAAATTTAGCTGTTGCAGCAGGTGGGGGATTGGTTGATATGGACAAAATCCAAGTTCATCCGACTACGCAACAGGATACCGACCACGTTTATTTAATTGGTGAAGGAGTCCGTGGAGAAGGCGCTATTTTAGTCAATCAAGCAGGACAACGTTTTGTTAATGAAATGACTACTCGTGATAAAGTAACAATGGCAATTGATAATTTACATGAAAATGGGGCAACGCTCATCCTTGACCAAGGTGTTCGACAAGCCTTTCCGGCCATCGATTTTTATCAGTCAATTGGTCTTGTGATGGCAGCTAACAGTTTATCAGAATTAGCTAAAAAGGCACATTTGGATAGTGAAAATTTAACGGCCACAGTTGTTAAATGGAACGCTAATCAAATTTCTGGCAAAGATTCAGAGTTTGGCCGAAAGACGGGGATGGATCGCGGAATGAATTTGTCACCTTATTATGCAATTCACATTAAGCCGGCTATTCACTATACGATGGGTGGGATTAAAATAAATAACTTAACAGAGGTGTTATCTGATACAGGAGAAAAGATTAGTGGTTTATATGCAGCTGGTGAGGTGACTGGTGGTTTGCACGGCGATAATCGAATGGGTGGAAATTCCATCGCAGAAACGATTATTTTTGGGCGTCAAGCAGGTGTCCAGGCAGCTAAATATATTTTTAATTATTAATAAACGGCTATTTGTTAAATCGTACTGATACCAGCATTATTTAATTGAACATCAAGTAACTGAATTCCTCATGGATTTGGTTGCTTTTTTTGTAGAAAAGGTAAAATAAAAAGCGTGAAATGTGTAATTTCACGCTAGTAAGTAAAGAGACGAAATCTGTTCATTTAATTTGTATGATGAATAATTTTAACAAATGACCATGTCTTACCGTCATCTGATGAATGGTAAAGAGCTTCTGCTAAACCACCCTCATAATCACCTTGAACCCCTTGACCAACTTTCATCAGTAAGTCATTTTTTGTTTTAGTGGGCATATCGGGTGCAACAAATGGTTCATAATCATCTTGATTATCTAATGCTATTTTTTGAGGGGTATAGGACACTTCGGAAAAAGTTTGGCCACCATTTTCTGTACGATATAATTTAGAACTGGTACCGGAGTTTTGCATTAGCGCAACAAAGCCAAGGGACTTGGTTAAAAATTTTACATTTAACGCAGTACCGCCTTCTCCATGAAATGGATCATTATTTAAGAGTGTCCAAGTTCTGCCACCATCGTTGGTTTGTGCTAATTTGTAATAGTATGTTCCTAGCGCAGCATTGTCAATTTTCAGACGATACCCAATTTTTTTCGTTCTGAATGATTGGACTTCATTTGTATTTAAATCAGCTGTTGGGTCTGGTTCCGGTAAGGTAGCGCTTGCTTTAATATGACTATCAAAAAATCTAAATAATGCTTGTGCAGTTTCATCATGTGTATAAATTGGCACATTATACTGAAATGTTTGTTCAAAATCGCTCGTGTTACTGTTTTGTCTGATATCAACAATGCCTTGTTGTGTGGCTTTTAGCTGTGTGGTTCCAGCATAATATAAATCAAAAGCTGGCTCAGCTTGATTGCTCCTATCCTAGTATTTGGTACATAAATTTCTGAACAGTTGTGCCATAATTAATAAAACAAGATAGGAGCATTCC
>NZ_BJEG01000004.1:4945-110548 GCF_005405545.1 Weissella hellenica | reverse complement strand
CGCAAATGTTTTTGTTTCAAGCTTAATGCTTGAAGACCCTACACATTTGTTCTATCGAAACGATATTCAGTTTTCAATGATCAACGTTGTTGTCTTGCTGACAACTTAATCTATATTACAGAATTCATATGAATTTGTCAACACCTTTTTAAAAATAGATATTAACAATATTTGATATGCATTACTGTAACGTCGTTGCCAACTTGATGTATATTACACACCATTTCATTAAAAGTCAACACTTTAAATGAGACAAATATCAAAACTAATTTTAAAACACAATAAAAGCTAAGGCAAACCTTTGTCTACCTTAGCTTTTACTATAAATAATCTTTAATTATAAATTAAAACAATGCTAATTGATTCTCGTCTGGCATACCATTTAGTACACCATTTTCATCTAAGAACTGCAATAATGTTTTTGAAATACCACCACGTTGCGCAAGATCTTCCTTAGAAAGGAACTCTCCTGCTGCTCGCGCTGAAATAATTCTTTTAGCAACATTATCACCCAAGCCGGGCACAGAATTAAACGGTGCAATTAATGTATTACCATCAATTAACCATTCTTCAGAATCTGATTTATATAAATCTACCATACTAAAATCAATACCACGTTCAAGTGCTTCGTTTGCAATTTCAAGTACAGTCAATAAATCTTTATCTTTAGCCGAAGCATCATTTCCTTGGTGCTTGATTTCCATTATTTTAGCTTTCGTACTATTTAATCCATGTGACATTGACACAATATCAAAATTGCTAGCACGAACTGAAAAGTAAGCTGCATAATAAAGTGTTGGGAAATAAACTTTAAAGTATGCAATACGTAAAGCCATCAAGACATATGCTGCTGCGTGTGCTCGTGGGAACATGTACTTGATCTTCAAACCAGATTCAATATACCATTCAGGCACCCCAGCCGCGCGCATTTCTGCTTGAAATTCGTCTGTAATACCTTTACCTTTACGTACTTTTTCCATGATTTGGAAAGAAGACTCTGAATTAACACCGTAATTAATCAAGTCGGTCATGATTTTATCACGCGTTCCAATAACTGTACCAATCGTAGCCACACCACGTTCAATCAGCTCATCAGCATTTCCACGCCAAACATCAGTTCCGTGAGATAACCCTGAGATTTGTAGTAATTCAGAATAGTTCTTTGGATGTGTCTCTTCCAGCATCCCCCGAACAAAGGCTGTTCCAAATTCCGGAACACCTAATGTGCCGGTCTTAGAAAAAATTTGTTCTTCAGTCACACCTAACACTTCAGGCGATGAAAAGAGGCTCATTACACCTGGATCATTCATTGGGATAGTTGTTGGGTCAACACCAGACATATCTTGTAGTGCACGAATCATCGTTGGATCATCATGCCCCAAAATATCCATTTTTAAAATATTATCGTGAATTGAATGAAAATCGAAGTGAGTCGTACGCCAAGTTGCCGATAAATCATCAGCTGGATATTGAATAGGCGTGAAATCGTAAATTTCCATATCATCGGGTACAATCAAAATACCAGCCGGATGTTGTCCAGTTGTCCGTTTAACACCAGTTGCTCCCAGAGCTAACCGTTCAATTTCAGCGCCCCTAAATTGCTTATCATGGTCACGTTCATAAGCTTTCACGTATCCAAATGCCGTTTTATCAGCAACCGTCGCAATCGTTCCTGCACGGAAAACATTATTTTCGCCGAACAATGACTTCATATAATTGTGTGCAAATGGTTGATAATCTCCCGAAAAGTTCAAATCAATATCTGGAACTTTATTTCCCTTAAAACCTAAGAAAGTCTCAAACGGAATATTATGACCATCCCCAATGAGCTTCGTACCATCAATAGGACTATATTTTTCTGGCAAGTCATACCCTGACTCATAGTTTCTTGGATCTACGAATTCAACATAATCACCATTAAGACTTCGATAGTGTGGTGGTAATGCATTCACTTCGGTTATACCAATCAATAATGCAATTAAAGATGACCCCACCGATCCACGAGAACCAACTAAATAACCATCTTTATTTGATTTAGCTACCAGTCGTTGTGCCACCAGATAAATAACCGCGAATCCATTTTTAATAATTGAATTCAATTCTTGTTCAACACGTGCTTCAACAATTTGTGGTAATGGATTACCATACATACGATAAGCTGTTTCATATGATTTTTGTCGAATTTCATCATTAGCGGTCGGCATATTAGGTGGATAATTACCACTTTTAATTGCCTCGACATTATCAATCATATCAGCAACCACATGTGTATTATCAACCACAACCTTCTGAGCAAGTTCTGACCCCATCCAACTAAAATCATCTAGCATCTCTTGCGTAGTCCGCAAGTGTAATTCAGGCAGACTGTGTCGATTTAACGGATTAGCCCCACCTTGTGAACTAACTAAAACTTTCCGGTAAATCGCATCTTCTGGGTTCAAGTAATGCACATTACCAGTCACAACAACTGGCTTATCCAACTCATCCCCAATTTTAACGGCTTGCATCATCAATTCACGTAACCGTGCTTCATCTTTAATTAATTCACCTTCAATTTCGGGTAAATAATTAGCCGAAGGTTGAATTTCAATATAATCATAATACTTTGCTTTAGATTTAGCAGCAGCATACCCCTTCTGCATCAAAGCTTCCCAAAATTCACCAGATGTATCACCAGTTCCTAATAATAAACCTTCTCGATATTTATTGAGCAACGATCGTGGCACTCGCGCATTACGATAAAAATAACTAATATTTGATTCTGAAATCATTTTATAGAGATTTTTAACCCCTGTCTGATTTTTGATCAAAACAACTGCATGATTTGGTCGGCCATGACGCCAAGCATCATTTTCTGTCATGCGCTCGTTTAGTTGATCAGCATACACGATGCCATATGTTTCGCGAGCTTCATCCAAGAATATACGATTTAAATGGCCCGTCGTTTCCGAATCAAAAATCGCCCGATGATGTTGCTCCAATTGCACACCAAAATGCTTTGCTAGCGTATTTAAACGATAAGAACGCATATGTGGATATAAAAAACGCGCTAACGTCAGAGTATCGATGATTGGATTAGTCATAACAGGCATACCGTGACGTTCATATCCTTCGTTCATAAAGCCCATATCAAAGGTCACATTATGTCCAACCAAGATGGCATTGCCATAGAATTCACGAAAAGCCGTAAACACATCTTTTTCCGACTTTGAACCACGCACCATATCATCGGTAATTGACGTTAAATCCGTAGTTGTCTGGCTTAGCGGAAAGCCCGGATCAATAAACTCAGAAAATTCAGCAACAACGTTTCCTTTTTGCATTCTAACAGCTGATAATTCAATTACTTTATCATAGGCTGCTGACAAACCAGTTGTCTCCACATCAAAAACCACATATTCAGCATCACTCAGTTCAACATGAGCCGGGTTAAAAATAATTGGTTCACCATCTTCAACCAAATTCACTTCAACTCCGTAGATCATCTTCATATCATTTGCCGCTGCAGACGTCGCTGCTTCAGGAAAACCTTGTGCACCAGCAGTATCCGTAATGGCAATCGCATCCATGCCCCAATTATGCGCTTGTTTAACATAATCTTTAATCCCGTTCGTGGCATCCATAGTCGACATCAATGAATGTGTATGTAATTCAATGCGCTTTTTATCACCTTCATAGGTTTCTAGACGTGGTTGGTGCTTAACAATTTGAATATCATAGGCCATCATGGTCAAATCATGCAAAAAATCATCCTGTTGCACTGGTCCACGTGCTCGGACCCACATGCCAGTCTTAATATTTTCAAAAAAATCAACATCTGCATCATCACGCGAAAACTTTTTTAGCACAAAAGAACTCGTATAATCAGTTACTTTCATTGTCAATAATTGACGCTCAGATTTTAACACCTTAACTTCAGCCGCAAAAATATAACCTTCAACAATAACTGACCGTTCTTCATCAACAATATCAATCATGTCCGTCACATCTGCATCACTAGCAATCTTACGACCTAAATTATTGCTACTACCATTCGCACCACTATGACTAACACTCTTACGTTGCTTAGCTGCTTGTTCAATTTGAACTTGCGCCATTTGTGATAGCTGCTCATCTTGCGATGCACGTTGTGCCATAGCAGTTGCCTGTGACTCTGCGACTAGTTGTTCATCAACATTCACTACAAATGGTAATTCCGTAGTAACGCCTATTTGTCGATAGGCATTTTGAATGATTGGTAATCCTGTTTGCGTCGCATATTTACTCCAAGCTGTCGATGCAAAATTTAATACTAATTGCTCATCATCAATTACTGGCATGACTTGGTTAAAAGCCCGTTGAAATGCACCTGGTTCATTTTGATGTTGGTTTAATACCCACCCCCAATAATTAATGATTTGGGGTAACTTTGGTTGAATTGTCAAACTAATTTCGTAATTAACCGTTGCAATACTAGCAAATGTTGTTTGTAATTTACTAATTAACATTGCTAGCGTTGTTACTTCTGGCAATTCGGGTAATGACAAATGAAATTGCCAAACACGCGATTGCTTATGTACCGTTAATTTTGTTAAGGTTGCCTCTTTAAAGGTGTCCGGCACCTCCTTGTATTGCAACTGTTGTAACAATACTTGAAATTGTTCTTGTGGGTTTAATGCCATCACTTATCGCCCCTTTCACGAATTTTGTAATCTATTGTTATTATACATTGTCCTCGTAAGATAAAAACAACAAAACAATGAATTGCTTTATTAAGCACAAAAAAAGAGGAAGCAACGGGCAAGTCGCTTCCTCTTTTAGTAACAAATAGTACTAATACTATGTCATTACTGTAATCAAGCTAGATGGGCGTCTAACTTGATTAGAAAAGGTATATTTACACATACCAATTTTAAGGAGTAGTTGCAGGAACGGGCATTCCTGCTAGGTTATGAGTAATCATTATGGGCATCGATGTGATATCTCTGTATCCCTCATCGATATTTATACTATAAATCTAAAATCTTAAAAAAAGAATAAAGATTTACAATTGATTAATCTTTATTACCGTTTAAAAATACATGTAGCGTTGACACAAGTTCTTCAGCTCGAACTTCAATTGCTTCATCAGCCTTACGTAGTTTAACTTCTACAATACCTTCGCTCGCCTTTTTACCTACTGTTACTCGTACAGGCAAACCAATTAAATCTGAATCTGCAAATTTAACACCAGGACGTTCATTACGATCATCCAAAAGCACCTCATAGCCAGCAGCCATCAAACTATCATGTAATTCATTTGTTAACTTAGCCTGTTCTTCATTCTTATATTTAATTGGTACCAAGTGGACATCCCACGGTGCTACACTAGCTGGCCATGAAAGTCCATGTTCATCAGCATTTTGTTCTGCAATGGCAGCAAGCAAACGAGAAACACCAATACCATATGATCCCATAATAACATCTGCTTGACGACCATTATCATCTAATACTTGTGCACCCATCGCCTTAGAATAGCGGGTCCCCAACTTAAAGATATGACCGATTTCAATTCCCTTGGTAAACTTTAGATGTCCCTTAGTATCAATCGATAAATCACCTTCACGGGCAATACGCACATCTGCTACTTCATCAATTCTAAAATCACGATCAACATTAGCATTTAGATAATGGAAGCCTTGTTCATTACCACCAACAACAAGGTTAGCCATGTCCGTGACCCATTCATCAGCAATAATTTTGACTTCTTCGCCGACACCAACGGGTCCTAATGAGCCAAATGGTGCATTTAAGTATTGTTGCGTTTCTGCTTCAGTCGCCAAACGCAATTCATCAGCATGCAAGTAATTTTGTACTTTAACTTCGTTAACTTCAAAATCACCACGGACCAAAATCATAACAGGTTGACCATCAGCCATCATAAACATTGTCTTAACTAACTGGTCAGCCGTTGTTTGTAGGTAATCAGCCAATTCAGCAATCGTGCCAACTTCTGGCGTTGCAACTTTTTGTAAATCAGCTAATGGGGCATGTGATTTATTTGGTACATACAAATCCTTAGCCATTTCTAAGTTGGCAGCATATTCTGATTGATCAGAATATGCAATGGTATCTTCACCAGCCGCTGCAGGTGCTGAAAACTCTTTTGAATCAGACCCACCCATGGCACCAGCATCACCAACAATGACACGATAGTCCAAACCAACTCGATTAAAAATATTAATATAAGCTGATTCCATTTTTTTATAAGTATTATCTAAACTTGCTTCATCAATTGAAAATGAATAAGCATCCTTCATAATAAATTCACGGCCACGCAAAACACCGAAACGTGGACGGTCCTCATCACGTAGCTTTGTTTGAATTTGATAAAGCGTCAACGGTAATCGTTTGTATGACTTAATATCATCACGAATCAAAGTTGTCATCGTTTCTTCGTGTGTAGGGCCAAGAATCATATCCCGACCATGACGATTGCGCAACTTAAACAAATTAGGACCATATGTTTCATAACGACCTGATTCTTGCCATAATTCAGCCGGCAACAAAATTGGCGCAGTCATTTCAATAGCGTCAACCTTTTCCATTTCTTCACGGATAATAGCTGTAATTTTGTTTAATACTCGTTGTGCTAATGGTAAGTAGGCGTATACCCCTGCTGTAACCTGACGAACATATCCCGCACGTAACATCATTTGATGTGAAATTACTTCTGCATCAGCTGGTGTTTCACGTAATGTCGGGATAAAAACCTTTGATTGTTTCATGATTTATACCCATTCCTCATCTCTGTGCTTTATAGACACACTAAAATTCTTTTACTATTTTAACACATTTGTCTATTCTCAACATTTCAAGCTGATTAATTACTTAATGAAATAACGTAATATATCATTTCCAGTAACTACTATCATCAAAACAAATAATAACCCAACACCCACCAGAGTTACTGCTAATTCAGCTTTTTCAGGGACCGGCCGCCTAATAATTGCTTCAACTGCATTCAACAACAACTTGCCGCCATCTAATCCTGGAATTGGTAGTAAATTCATCATGCCTAAATTAACAGATAACCAAGCCATGAATGACACAATTACCAATATTCCCATATGACTGACTTCTGATGTATTTTTATAAATCGCAACTGGTCCACCTAATTTATTGAGTGAAAAACCTTGCACTAAGTTTTTAATAGCCCTAAAAATTTGTGTCATTGATTGGCTAGTCATTTGGAATCCGTAACGAATACGTGCCGTCAATGCATTGGTTTGTTTAGATGTCACCCCTACTTGACCAATAACCATCCCACCATTTTTAACACCTTTAGGCTTAAGCGTAACATGCTTTGTTTTACCATTTCGCTCATATGTTATATTAACGTTTTGATTCGTTAAAGGTTGAATTGTGTTTTGCATTTTCTGCCATGAATGGATTTTCTCCCCATTAATAGCCGTTATTTCATCATTATGTTTCAAACCTGCCAACGCTGCGGGTGAATCCTTATTAACTTGGTCAACAGTCGTTGTTGAAACACCTGGTAAAGAAAATGCTAACCCAATAAATAGGAGCAATGTCAAAATAAAATTGTTAAGTGGCCCAGCAAAATTAATTAATGCACGCTGCCAAAGTTTGGCAGATTCAATATGCGTATCTCTCGGGGCAACTAACACCATGGTCCCATCTGGTTCAGTAATTGTGGCATCATGATCAACCGTTAACCTGACCAACTGATTATCATTAGCTAAATAGCCTTCAATAAACATGCCGTCAATTAAATCAACTTGGTTAACTGTCATTGTTTGACCACCGACTAATTCTTCTTGCTCAGATAAATTAATTTTTGTTACAACATCGTCTGTTACGACCACCGTCACGGACATACCTGGTTGAATGGGGTCATTGTCCGTATCACCACGACCAGCCATTCGTACATAACCCCCTACTGGCAGGATACGCCAAGTGTATGTTGTACCATGACGTTGTGTTTGCAAGACTTTAGGTCCCATACCAATCGCAAATTCCCGTACACGTACACCCGATTTTTTTGCAAAGTAAAAATGTCCAAATTCATGAACAATAACGATTACGCCAAAAACAATAATAAATGTAATAATTGCTGTCATTTTTCTCTCCATCCCCATTCTAAGTAGGGTTAGTATACAATAAAAAACGTTTCCACGGTACTATTGAAAAAGGATCGATGATAATCACCGATCCTTTTGAACTTATTTTAAAATTTGTTCCCTAATATGTCTTGGCTTTCCATAGGAAGCTTACGCAAAGACACCTAGTAAATACATCAATGGCAATACAATTAACATTGAATCAAAACGATCTAAAATCCCACCATGTCCGGGCAAAGCATTTCCGGAATCTTTGACGTGATAAAAACGTTTCAAAGAAGATTCAATTAAATCACCAAATTGGCCAGCAACTGACAAAACAATGCTAATTAGAAGCATAATTCCCCAGTTGTAGCGTTGTGGGAAAAAATAAACATAAATTGCTGCCAATACAACAGCAATCACACTACCACCAATGGACCCTTCCCAGGTCTTATTAGGTGAAATGGCAGTTAATTTATGTTTACCCAATTTACGTCCAACTAAGTAAGCAGCTGAATCTGTTACCCAAACAATTAAGAAAGCATACATTAACGTATCAAGCCCAGCTGTACGTGCTGCAACCATCATTCCAAAACCTAAGCCAACATAAATCATCGTTAATGTAAAGACACCAGCATCTTCAAAATTAAATTTATTACGTGCAATAACCGTATGTAATAACATTAAAATAACAAAAATATATAATAATGAAGAACGTTGTAAGGTTATTGGTAGGTTTAATTCATGCCAAATACTAGTTGGTAATGTCATGACAACTGCCCCTAACATCGTTAGAACAGCCCCAAAATCGATCAGCAACGTTCGACGCATCAAGACCACTTCAGAAGCGGCAACCGCTGCCAATACTGAAGCAGCAATTTGAATCCAAATACCCCCTGCAATTAAAATGGGGATAAAGATTACTAGTGCAACAACTGCTGTAATTACCCGTGTTTTCATTTTTTTATCTCCTGCTTTTTATCACTTTTATTTTCTGCTAAACCACCAAAACGACGGTGTCGTGCTTGATAAGTCATAATAGTTTGTTTCAAAACAGCTGGTGTAAATTCTGGCCAATGTTCATCCACAAAAACAAATTCAGCATAAGCAACCTGCCAAAGCAAAAAATTAGATAAGCGCTCTTCACCACTTGTTCGAATCAATAAATCTGGATCTGGATAGTCTAATGAGGCCGTCATCATAGTTTGATCAACCAATTGTTCATCAATATTTTCTGGTTTGATTTCACCGGTTGCAACACGTTGCGCAATTTGTTGCATACTCGACACAATTTCAGAACGTCCACCATAATTCAAGGCAAAATTTAATACCATTCCTGTATTGTTAGCTGTCTTAGCAATTGCATTATGCACTGCTTTTTGTGTATGCATCGGTAGCTGATCAATATACCCAATCACATTTACGCGAATATTATTAGCAATCAAATCAGGCACAAACGTATCAAAAAATTTACCAGGTAATTTCATTAAAAAACCAACTTCAGTATCTGGGCGTTTCCAATTTTCTGTTGAAAAAGCATATAACGTTAACACCTTTACACCCAAATCACTGGCAGCTTTTGTAATATCTTTAACAACTTCCATGCCACGTTGATGGCCCGAAACTCGTGGTAGATTCTGCTTTTTTGCCCATCGGCCATTACCATCCATGATAATCGCAATATGTTTTGGGATTTGTTCATTATCCAATTCAATTTTTTGCGTATCAACCTGTTTCTCATGTCGGTCATTAAAAAACACGATTTTCCCTCCGGTATCTTAATAAATAATTATTAATAAGTTGCATAGCACATCATAATCTTATACATTATACCAGTTTGTTACTAAACATTTTACTATTATTGGTTATTTATCAAAATTTTTACTAGCGTTATTAATCAAAAGCCCCAGCTAATAATGCTTCAATCGTATCCAAAACCCCATTATGATTATTATCATTAACTGCTACGTTATTAACTCGAACCTTCATGAAATCCTCTGCATTTGGCATCACAAATGGGTATTTAACATAGCGTAACATCTCTAAGTCATTACCATTATCACCAAAAGCGGCCATTTCTTCTGGCTTAATATGCCATTTTTCACCTAATTGTTGTAAGCCAGTTCGCTTATTAACGCCTGGCGCTAAGATATCAACTGTACCAAATCCCGATCCAGTTGTATGTAACTCTTCACCAAATTCCACCCGTAATTGTTGAATGTATTGATGAACATCAATTCCTTGTGGCCAAACAAAAGTAAAACGAAAAATATTATCATCAATTTCTTTGAATTTTTCAACCTGGTGCACAACTGGATAAAATTGTTTTACCATACCAATCACTTCAGGAGTTGCATGATTGGAAACATACGCACCATTGTGCCCTGATAGCACAATCAAATTTTCCAAATCGGCATTCGTTCGATTATTCCAGTCAATAACCCGCTTAATTTGGGCATGAGTAATTGAAGATTCAGCAATCACTTCTTCATGGTTCATAACTAATGCACCATTATCAGATACATATGTCACACGGTCCGGATCAACTGGATTAAAGTATGAACGTAGTTGCGTGTATTGATTACCACTTGCTGCAACAAAATGAATACCACGTTCGTCCAATTCATCTAATAAATCTTCCATACGTGCATAATCAAATGTACGATCATCACGTAATAAGGTGCCATCCATATCTGTTGCAATTAACTTAATCGTCATTTTTAATTTTCTCCTTCAATCTAAATATTACTAATTTACTTAATACATAATTCGAAACTATCACGAATATATTTTGAATGATATTCCATATCATATCATTTTGGTGAATAATATGAACACCAAATAGTAAAATCAAATATCCTAACACACCCGTTGCCAAACGTGCCAGAAAAAATTTTATTACTTCTAGTATAATATTACCGAACCCTGTTGTTTGACTATCAAACACCCATTTACGATTAGTTAAATAGGCAAACAACACACTCAACAACCACGCTAAAACATACGATATATTAATCGTTAAATCTATCCAGCGCGCGCCACTATAAACGACAATGTTTACCAGAGTTGTCAAAACACCAAATACTAAATACATTATTTGCATACGATATTTGACAATTGTTGCCATGATTGTGCGCATTTTATTACTCCATTTCGATAAATTCACAAAATTATACTCAAAATATTATATCAGACTCACCACTAAACAGTTAGTTTGCTACAATTATTATCATAAGTTCTTATAAAAATAATTAACTAGAAAGGCTTTATCATGAATACAAGTTCTAATTCTAAAGATTCTCGTATACAACGCCGTGAATCATCAAGTCCACTTGCATCACGGTTGTTTAATTTCTCACAAGCAAAAATACCATGGTTATCAATGCTCATCAGTGTTATCGCACAAAATATTGTGTGGTGGGTTTATCCTTTAATATACTCTAACCGTTTAGTTAGTGGCCAAATTCAACATAACCCGCTACTGCTAACCTATAGTATTATTTTATCGTTGGCTATTTTTTTAACGTTTAATCGTAATTTTGCGCAATGGTTTAATTATATTGTCATCTTAGTGCCATTACTGTTTTTATATTTTTTATATAAACATTTTACTGGACAACAAGTTATGTTGCTTACACTATTACCACTTGCATTATTGTTAATTAATATTCCTGGCTTAAACTTAAAAAATGTTTTAGGGCTCATCCTATATTCAGGTATTGCCGCATTAGTGATGCCCGTTGTTATTTTTTATCAACAAAATACATTTTTAACCCAACCATTTTTACTTAGTTTGTTCCCATTATTTTTCAGCTATCTATTTTTCATGAGTAACTTATTTGTACCAGAAGGGCGCAATAAACGTTTAACATCATTAGTCTTTGGCATCATTTTACTAATCAACGTTTTAGCACTAGATTGGAATTTTTGGATGCTTTTGGGTGTGCTAATTATCGTGTTCACTTGGCTAGTGTTGATTAATTTAAATTTAAAACAACGTTATCAAATGACTTTTTTTACTGTTTTACAGACACTGACAATTATGATCATTTTCTTGCAGCAACTATAAAAACATTCAGATATTTTACTTTCAAATAACATATTAATGTTTTATAATATGTTCATGGACAAACAATTATCAGAATTTTTCAAATTATTTTCAAATGTTTTGCGGCTTAAAATACTAAAAATTTTAGACCACAATGAACAAAATGTTTCCAGTTTGGTTACTTTAACAGGCTATTCGCAATCGAATATATCGCAACAATTAAAAATATTAAAGGAAGCTGATATTATTAGTCATCACCGTCATGGCAAACAAATTTTTTATACATTAAAGGATGACCATATTCATGAAATTATCGTCTTAGCATCAAACCATTTGGAGGAAAAAATATAATATGCATAATCATCATGAGCATGCAGACATGCCAAAAAAACAACTTCCCTATTTAATTGGCATTATTCTTAATTCCATATTTATTATTGCTGAAATGATTTTTGCCTACTATGCTAATTCCACAGCTTTATTTGCTGATGCATTGCATAGTATTAGTGATGTTGCCTCATTAATTTTAGCGTGGGCTGCTGTCGCTGTTTTTGGATTACGTGCGACATCAAAGCATACGTACGGCTGGCATAATGCAACTATTTTAGCTAGTTTTATGAATGCCCTTTTCTTATTAGGCGCTGTTTTCATTATTTGGTATGAAGCTATTGATAAATTACTCAATAGCAGTAGTGAACCTGTTGGTAGCTTAATTATAATTGTGTCATCTATCGGAATTGTTATTAACTTTTTAGCTGCTAAATTTTTCGCCATGGCTGGCGATCATGAAGATGATATCAATGCCAAGGGAGCTTATGTGCATCTATTAGCTGATGCCGGTGTTTCTTTTGGGGTTGTTTTATCTGGAATATTGACGCTTCTGACAGATTGGTATTGGCTTGACCCAGTCATTTCAATTTTAATCGGGATTGTGATTATCACTTCTTCTTGGAGCATCTTCAAACAATCTATTCTTTTAATTTTCAATGGTGTCCCGGAAAACATCAACGAAGAAGCTGTTAAAAATGCGATTTTAGCAACACCACAAGTCATTAGTATGCATGATTTACATATCTGGGGGTTATCTACTACTGAAACCGCATTGACCGTACACTTAGTTGTTGAAAATCCTGATGATATGACCTTACTTTCACAATTAGGTTATATGCTACAAAATGACATGCACATTCGGCATACAACAATTCAACTAGAAAAAAATATGACTGACGAGCCTCGTAACACCATTTAAATTAACTATATATAATAAAAATTCGTTAAGTTCAACAATGAACCTAACGAATTTTTATTTTAATCATTTAATTCTAAAACAGCCACATATGGTAAACCACGATAATATTCATTGTAATCCATACCATATCCCACTAAAAATTCATCGGGTACATGTGCCCCGATAAAATCAGGTGTGATACCACCTGCTGATTCGGATTGACGTTTATCAGTTGCAACAGCAACATAAACTTTTTTAGCACCACGTGCCTCAAAATCTGCTTTTAAATAACGTAACGTTAAACCTGAATCAACAACTTCATCTAGAATAACGACTGTACGGCCTGATAAATCTACTTTCAAATCACGTTGAATCGTAATATGACCTGTCGATTTATCCCCCACATAACTAGAAACATCGATATAATCGAGCTCAATATCACGCTTCATGGCACGCATCAAATCAGCCATCCACATGTAGGCACCTTTCATAACGCCAACAAATACTGGCCGCTCAACATCAACTAGTACTTCATTTAATTCATCGGCTACCCGATTGACCATCGTATCAATCTCATCAACAAACAAAATAGTGCGTGCTAATCTCATTTCAGGCATGCTTACTCCTTATTCCAGATATCAAACAAGATAATTGTTTGTTCGTTTGATGGACCAACCGCAAATGTATACAAAGGTACACCAATTAGTTCTTCAACACGCTTTAAATAATTTTCTGCATTTGCTGGTAATTCTTCACGTGACTTAATACCTGTAATATCTTCTGACCAACCTGGTAATTCCTCATAAATTGGTGTTACGCGTTCTACATCCTTTAAGCTTGCTGGGTAATGTGAAATACGTTGTCCGTCTAATTCATAAGCGACAGCCAATTTTACCGTTTCAAGACCTGACAAAACATCTAAACTATTCAATGACAAGTGTGTAAAGCCACCAATTCGGGCAGAATGACGCAAAACAACTGTATCTAACCAACCAATACGACGAGGTCGCTTGGTCACAACACCGTATTCATGACCAATTTCACGAATACGATCGCCGACTTCATCAAATAATTCCGTTGGGAAAGGTCCGTCACCAACACGTGATGTGTATGCTTTAGCTACCCCCACTACGCCATTGATTTTTGTAGGTCCAACACCAGCACCAACTGTTGCGCCACCACCAACTGGTGAAGATGATGTCACATATGGATAGGTTCCTTGATCAAGATCCAGCATTGCACCTTGTGCGCCTTCAAACAATACGCGCTTTTCATCATCTAAATAATCATTAATCAAAACTGTTGTATCAACAATATAAGGGCTTAAAATCTGTCCGTAGCCGTAGTATTCTGCTACCAATGTTTCTACATTGAACGGCTCTTCATGATAAATTTTTTCTAAAATTTCATTTTTTTCGGCTAACACGTTACTTAGACGTGCACGCAAGACATCTTCATCTAGTAAATCAGCCACGCGAATACCAATACGAGCGGCCTTATCCATATAAGTTGGGCCAATACCACGTCCAGTTGTGCCAATCTTACCATCACCCTTTTTAGCATCAGCTAATTTATCCATTAACATATGGTAAGGGAAAATCACATGAGCTCGGTCAGAAATACGTAAATTGTCAGTTGTTACGCCTTGCGCTTGGATTTCATGTAATTCATCCAACAATGCTTTAGGATTAACAACAGTACCGTTACCAATAACAGCTAATCGCTCAGGATTGAAAATCCCTGATGGTACAGAAGATAACTCAAATTTTTTGCCATCTACATAAATTGTGTGTCCGGCATTGTTACCACCTTGGTAACGGACCACCATATCAGAGTTTTGTGAGATAAAGTTTGTAATCTTTCCCTTACCTTCATCACCCCATTGACTACCAACAACTACAATCCCTGCCATATTGGCCTCCTATTTTCAGGTTCGCTAAAAACGAACAATATAAACTTTTCTCAATACTTAATTAATTTTACCAAGAAAATCACTATGTTTCAACGTTATTCTAATTAAAAGTTCGACTTTTAATCAAAAAACGCGTTAAAAAACTAATAATATGACATTAAATACTATCTTTCACAATTCGTTTCACTAAAAAACGCACAAGAACCGAACGTCTTGTGCGTTTAAATGAATTACTTGTTGTTCTTAATTGCTTTAGCAATTTCCCAATAAATATTTGGTACTAATGACAAGACAATTGTGATTAACCAGGCTGTACCCGTTAATGATACAAAGCTAAATAATGTTTGTGTCACTGGGAAAACAACTAGTAAGATTGTCAACAGCGTCGCCAATGCTGCCATCATAACTAACATTGGATTTGCACTAAATTTAATCTTAAACATTGATTCCTCACTACGAATATTAAAGACATGTAAAATTGACGTTAGTGATAAGACAATAAAGGCCATTGTGTTTCCAAGTTCTGGATTACCCACATGAACACCATAACCTTGTGCAATCAACGTTGGGATTGCAAACAAAATCACACTTATCATGATCTTGCCAGCTAATCCATTGGCGAAGATACTTGCTTTAGGGCTTACTGGTTTTTGATTCATCACATTATCATGAACAGGTTCACGACTCAAAGCGAAACCAGGTAACCCATCAGCTACCAAATTAATAAACAATAGTTGCGTTGCAATCAGTGGTGATCCCCAACCGAATATCATCGCTGCCACAATAATCACAATTTCTGACATGTTTGAACTCATCAAGAAATTAATGGTCTTACGGATATTACCATAAATACCACGACCAACTTCAACAGCATGCACAATTGTTGCAAAGTTATCATCAGTTAAAACAATTGCCGATGCTTCACGCGCAACATCAGTTCCTGTTTCACCCATTGCAATACCGACATCAGCACTACGTAAGGCTGGGGCATCGTTAACCCCATCTCCCGTCATGGCAACAACATCGCCACGTTTTTGCCATGATTTAACAATACGAATCTTATCTTCTGGCGTTACTCGTGCATAAACTGCATATTTTTCAACATTTTTGTCTAATTCTGCATCAGACATTTTATGTAATTCAGCCCCTGACAAAGCATGGTCATCATCACCTAAAATACCAATTTCACGTGCAATGGCACTAGCTGTTACCACGTGATCACCTGTAATCATGACTGGCTTAATACCCGCTGCACGTGCTTGCGCAACTGCTTCAGCTGATTCAGGACGTGGTGGATCAATAATACCAACCAGCCCCAATAATGTCATATTACTTTCAACTTCGTCTTCAGTTGGTTCGTCACTAATTGATGCTAATTTAACTGCTCCTACGGCAATAACACGTAATGCTTTCGAACCAAATTGCTCATTCACATCAGTAGCATCATGATGGATACTTTCGGGGAATTTTGGTAGTAAAACATCAAAAGCACCTTTCGTAACTGCAAGATAACCATCGGCTACTTTGTGTACAGTTGTCATACGCTTTCGTGTTGAGTTAAATGGAATTTCAAAAACCTTCGGATAAGTTGCTTGTAGGTCTTCATATTCTGAGTATTCACCTACAGCATTAACCATCGCAATTTCAGTAGGTAATCCTACTACTTCATCTTCTGGCTTTGTCACATTAGTTGATAAAGCTCCGAATTTCAAAACGTCTGGTAAATCACTTGCAATTTCATGATCATCAAAAATTTTATTAGCTTGCGCATCCCATACACGACGCACAGTCATCTTATTTTGCGTTAGGGTTCCTGTTTTATCAGATGCAATCACCGTTGCTGAACCCAATGTTTCGACAGCAGGTAAACGACGTACAATCGCATGTTGTTTTGCCATTTTTTGCACGCCTAATGCCAAAGTAATTGTCACAATAATCATTAATGTTTCAGGAACTACCGCAACGGCTAATGATACAGCCGTCATAAACAAAGTAAGCAATGGCTCGCCATTGAATATTCCCAAACCAATCACAACTAGCGCAGCTAAAATAGCAATAACACTCAAACGCTTACCTAGTTGTGCAAGACGTATCTGTAATGGCGTTTGTTCACGTTTTTGATCACCTAACAAACCAGCAATCTTTCCCATTTCAGTTTCCATACCAACAGCTGTTACTTTTGCAACACCACGACCGTTAACAACCGCTGTACCACGATAAACGCGGTCTAAACGATCACCCAATGCATCTTCTTCAGTTGATTCAAAATCTGCATCTTTCTCAATGGCATCACTTTCCCCAGTCAATGCCGATTCTTCAACTCTTAATTCTGTTGTCTCAAGCAAACGTGCATCAGCAGAAATCCGTTTACCATTTTCTAAAATCATTAAATCGCCAACTACAATATCAGCAATTGAGATTGTTTTAATCTGACCGTCACGCTTAACAGTTGCTTGCGCTACCTCTAAACTTTTTAACGAATCTAAAGCTGCTTCAGCTCGTCCTTCTTGATAGATTGATAATACTGAATTAATGATAACAATTGCAATAATTAAGACACTTTCAAAATAGTGACCATTTCCTTGCATGATCGACGTTATCAAAGAAATAACAGCGGCAATAATCAAAATAATTGTTGCAACATCACTTAAACTACGCTTTACCTTTTGCCATAAAGGTTCTTTAGCTGCTTCTTGAAAAACATTCTGACCATACTGTTCTCTCGCACTTTGAACTTGATCACTCGTTAACCCATTAACTCTATCCACGCTTTTCAGGGCATGGTCCTGACTTACATTTTCTGCCATATTCTCTCCTTCTGTTGTTAGAATTCATCTTTCCCTTATTTAAATACTACCAAATGATTGATTATTTGTAAAGTTTTTACTTAAAACATAACTTTTTAAATGATATTTGACAATAATAAAAAAACACCTTATCGAAACAAAAGTGTTTCAGATAAAGTGCTATCAATTATTCTTGTTCTAAATATTCTGCTTGCAAAGTTGCTTGCTCTTGCCGGTACTGTTGCACAACACGATTGGTTAACCCTGGCTCAATTTGATCCAAAATAACCGCTAGCGTCTTCATTGATTGTTCATAATCATAACTTGTCTCATAAAAGTAGCGTGCCTGTTGCGTGGATTGTGCAACTGCTGGATTGTCACGGTACATGAGCGCTTTACGTACTAACCGCTCCGTAATTGTTGCTGCTTCAATCAAACTATCCGTTCGTTCTTGTAACGTATCTAAATCTGCTGTCACAATACTTAGTTGACGTAAAACATCATCAATATTAACTCGTGAAAATCCTAATTGTTGTTTTACCCGTTCTAATTCATCACTAACAGAATAAAAAATCGATAAGTAGGTATCTGGCAATCCTGGTAAGCCTTGCCGCTCAAACGAACGTTGAATCAAGCGCAATTTATCAGCTAATAGCGTAACGCGCTTTTTTGATTGTCCCAACACCGTTGGCAATTCTTGAAATGCTTGCCACATAGTTGTCTGTTCCTGAGCAATCCGTTTAAGATCAGTAATCATCGCCTCTTGTTGCCCAATTAAAGTTGAGAAAACAGCCTCATGACGACTGATATGTTGCCTTAATTCTTCAAAATTAACCGTATTATTGCCTAATTGAATTTCCCAACTACGAATTTGTCCTAATTCATCTTTTGAAAAAACAAAATCTTGATTCAAGCGATCCAAACGGGCATATAATTCATGGTTTTGACGTTTATTTTGTGCGACATAACCTGTTAATTTTTCATTGTTTTCCCAAACAACTTGCGCAGCTTTGGCTTCTTCATCAAAAGTTTCATACAAAAGTTCAGTTTGCGCCTTCATCTTTGCAATTTCTTCTGTTGCTTTTTTCAACGTTAATTCTTGCAACAATTCTAACGTTGCTTGTCGTTGTTCCGCAATATTTGCTAATTGCTTTTCAATGTTGGTTTCAAATTTAAAACCTTCTGCCGCCATTTTATTATATGCATTTTGTAATTCAGTCAGTTGACCTGGAATCGTATCTGTTAATTCAGTATTAATCGTTGGGATTTGTTCAATACGTTGCTCTAACTGATTCGTCTCCATACTCAATGTTTCATAAATACCAGCCGCAGTTGCATGATCACCCATTTCAGTTAAACGAGAAAACTCATCAAAATCTTCTTCAAGTGATCCCAAAATTTCTTCTAATTTATCAATTGCTGGACCGAATGCAAAATTTTGTGATAATAGCAACTTACGCAATTCTTGATACTTAGCTTCTAAATCTTTAACTGCTTGTTTGTGTGCTTCATCTAATTGTTCTAGATCATTTAAACCTTGGTTAACAACATCTATTGTCGTTTCGGCTTCACGAATTTGACGTTGCAACTCCTTCATTCCCTGCGACGTTTTTAAAAAGTTTAATCCTTGTGAATCAAACAACACTGTATTTGCTTTTAAATCGATACTATTAAATTCTGTTTTTTCCAAATGATTATATTTAGTTTCCAACAATTGAAATTGTTTCAAAGATTGTCCTGTCAAACTTAACTGACGACCTTTGATTAACCGATCACGCATTGGAATCTCAGTTAATTGTGATTTTTTTTGAACTAACTTATTAACCTTACGTGCCGTCAATCGTTGAGAGACAAAGATAATCAAATAAATGGCTGCAACTACAATAATTAAGCCAATTACAATATGTCCAATCTGTGTCATACTCTTTTATCTGGTGAACTATTGTCACCATACTCCTAACTTTCGGGAATTCTAATATGCTTAGCGTACCACGTGACGCACCATTCATGTTGTTTTTTAATACGGTTTAGTGTTTATTTGTTGTTCTTTAACATTTTTTAACTTTTTATTTTACATATTACCTGATATACAAAAAAAGCCAAGACAAATGTCTTAGCTTTTTTGTATCGTTAAACCACATACCGATGTAATAATTAAAATTATCCAATACGGTTGTAGTACTCAACGATTAGTGATTCGTTGTACTCGTGATCCAATTCAGCACGCTCTGGTTCGCGAACCAAAGTTCCCTTTAATGCATCCTTATCAAACTCAACGAATGGTAGAGTTCCAGCTTGTGCTTCAACAGCAGCTTGGATGTAAACATTCTTTTGTGACTTCTCACGAATTGAAATTTCTTGTCCAACACTAACTTCGTATGAAGGAATATCAACACGCTTACCATCAACCAAAACGTGGCCGTGGTTTACAAGTTGACGTGCTTGTTGGCGAGTAGTTGCCAAACCTAGACGGTAAACAAGGTTGTCCAAACGACGCTCTAGCAATGACATAAAGTTATCACCGTGAGTACCCTTACGAACCTTACCTGCCTTCAAGAACAAGTTGTGGAATTGACGTTCAGTCAAACCGTAAGTAAAACGAACCTTTTGCTTTTCAGCTAATTGAATACCATAATCAGATGGCTTTGAACGACGTCCGGCACCGTGATCACCAGGTGCGTAGTTACGACGAGCAAGTTCTTTTCCAGTACTTGACAATGAAACGCCTAGACGACGTGACAAACGGTACTTAGGACCAGTATAACGTGACATATTAAAATGTCCTCCAGAATTTTTATTTTGTTGAATTCTAGAGAGTTGCCTCACATTCGTGCAATTTACCCAAACGTTCGCTGCTGCAGCGCAGTTACTGGTGTGTTCTCCGCCATTACTGAAACGGGTCGGTAAATTGTTGACGAGCTTGCGGACAACCCGCTGCAGTTTTCAACACTTCAAACATTTTATCAAATTACTGAATAATACACAAGGATTAGTTACTTTAGTGCTTATGATTTTTCCATGTAAAACTCAAAACGTGACCCAACATACTGCGTTTGCACATATTCAAATGGCACATCTTTTGCATCGTAAGTGATTTGTCGCAATACCAAAACAGGGTCACCACGTTTAATGGCTAAATACTCGGATACCCGCTCTTTAACTGCTGCTGCTGTCACAACCTGTTTTGCTCGACCAATTTTCAAGCCACGTTCTTTAGCTAACGTACGATATAATGAATCCGTCAATGCTTGGCGTGATAATCCTGTCACTAATGATTCAGGAATCGCTGCCACCTCAAATGCAATCGGTTCACCATCCCCATACCGCACACGTTCCATACGGAGCACTCGATCATTTTCATTTAACAATAACTGTTCTTGTTCAGAATTTGATGCACGACCAATATGGAAACTAACGGCCTTAGAGGTTGCTTGTTTACCAGCATCTGCCATTAAATCAGTAAATGACGTAATGCCATTTAAATGCTCCTGTACCTTTTGTTCTGATACAAAAGTTCCTGAACCAACCCGGCGCTCTAAAATACCCTCATCAACTAATAGCATAATTGCTTGACGTAACGTCATTCGTGAAACACCAAACTGATCAGCCAATTCTCGTTCTGCAGGAATCCGATCACCTGGAACCCAACGACCTGCATCAATTGCTTCATGAATCTCATCATGAATTTGAATATATACCGGAGAACCCATCTTCTTTACTCCTTTATTTGAACACCGTCTTGTTTGGAAAAACGGCGTCCCATACTATAAGTTGCCGTTAATTCAGAAAAATCAGCACTAAAGATATTTAAATCAGCATCCTTACCAACCGCTAAGGTACCTTTAGTCGTTAACCCAAATTCAACAGCTTGATTAACTGACGCCATTTGAATTGCTTCATGGACTGTCGCACCTGTAAAGGCCATCATATTTCGGAATGCATCATCGAACTCCAATACCGATCCTGCTAAGGTACCATCAGCTAACCGGGCTTGCTTATCTTTAACCCAAACCTTTTGACCACCTAGTTCAGACTCACCATCACCTAGTCCTTTAGCACGCATCGAATCTGTAATCAAATCAATTCGCTTTGCTGACTTTAATTTGTAAGCAAGGTTAACCATATCAGGATACACATGGAACCCGTCAACAATCAACTCTGTTCGAATATTATCCTCTAACATCGCATGCCCCGTCACACCTGGTTCACGATGTGCCATTGGCCGTTGTGCATTATACAAATGTGTTATATGGCTAGCTTTTGAATATTGCTGTAAAAATTCGCGCGTTGCATTGGAATGCCCAATTGAACCAATAATATTATGTTCAGCTAAATAGTTTTCAAAATCAGCGACATTTGCTGCTTGTTCTGGTGCATAAGTAATCAGACGCACACGATTACCTGATAATTCATGCCATTTTTGCACTAATTCTTGACTAGGCGCAATAATATGTTGTTCTGGTTGTGCACCCTTAAAATGAGGATTAATAAAAGGTCCTTCCAAATGAACCCCCACAATAGCGGGTTCTTGGTTAGCAGCTTCATTAATTGCCACCATTGCATTTGAAATATTTTCTACAGATTGGGTCATCGTCGTTGGAAAAACGGATGTAATTCCCTCTGAAATTTGTCCATGAACCATATTGACGACATCCTGAGCATTACCGTCCATTGTGTCAAATCCATATGCACCATGTGTATGCACATCAATGAAGCCAGGCACAATCACTTGACGATCAGCGCGAATAATTTGATCATTCGCACTAATTATTAATTCTGCCATCGTGCCAATCGCCTCAATCTGCTTATCAAACCGTATATAAGCATCTTTTAGTATCGGTTGATTATCATTTCCTGTATAAATAGTTGCGTGTGTTAATACTTTACTCATGATTATTCCCCTTATTCATTCAATGACACAAGCGGATGATGGCCGTCTGAAATTCATTTCTAATCGTCTCTAAGTTTACACGGTCTATACCGATTTTTCTAGTCATCTCTTCCACAAAAAGCATTGACTAAGTTCAATTATCACATCCCGATAGTTCAAGTATATTAAAAAATGCCCAGCTATCATTTCAAAATGATAGCTGGGCACTTTTCGTATATCACATACAGCGATTTAATTAATCTGCAGACAAAGCAGCAATTGGATTTAATTTAGCTGCCCGACGAGCAGGTAACAATGCTGCTAGGAATGAAATAATCAAGGCCAAGATTAACGTGACCAAAATATTTCCAAGTGAAATTTGAATCATATTAAACGATGCGATTTTGTACAATGCATGATTCAATATGCCTCCTACTACAAAGGCCAATACAACTGCTAAGACAAAACTTGCCAAACCAATCAATACTGATTCTGAAGTAAATAAGCGACGAACGTCTTTTTTTCTTTCACCCAAAGCACGTAGAATTCCAATTTCTTTAGTACGTTCTGAAACAGACATAAACATCGTCACAATAATCATCAACGCTGAGACAATTAATGAAATTGCAGCAATCGCTGCTAACACATTAGTTGCCAATGACACAATCGTATTTATTGTATCCAGAATTGAACCAACTGTTATCGCAGAAAATGCGCGCTTGCCATCACTATTCTTAATGTTTTGCACTGCTTTTTGGAACGGCTTAACAGCATCAGCATCTTTCACACGAACTGTTGCAAATAATGGATTAGTTGCTGCACCATTTTGCTCATACGCATCTTTAACTGTTTTAGCATCAACAACATTAGCTGTTCCGGCCTGGCCAGCATCGATCACACCAGAAATTTTCAAATCTTTATTAATTGTCACTGGTGTTTGACCGTCATCTTTAACCGTCACCCAAGTCACATTAATATGCTTACCGACAATTGATTGCCAATCTTTTTTATCAAATTGCTTTGCAACAGTTTTCTTATCAACCAAAATTTCATCCTTGCCAGGCACATGACCTACCTTAACAAGTTTCTTTTGATACGTTGCGGACCAAGTTTGTACGGTCCCTAAGTTATAATCTTTATCGTCTAGCTTTCCTTTAACGCCTGCTAATTGATACCCTGGTTGGACACCTTTAGCACCTTTAGTCTGACGAATTTGTTTCATTTGCTGGTTTGAAATCGTTGTTTTCTCAATATCAACCCCACCTGCACCGGCAGTCGCTTGACCAACACCACCATTGCCATCATCTTCTTGATAACGTGTAACCGTAATTGCCGTTGGGTTAGCTAATGAATTAACTTGATCGTTAATGTAAGCTTTAACACCATTCCCCAAACCAGAAAATAGCATAACAGCAAATAATCCAATCGCTGTTCCCAACATAATTAATGAATTACGCCAAAAACTAAAGGTTAGGTGTTTATATGCATTTCGATATGAGGAACTTGCCGGCAATGGTCGATCAGATAGTCTTTCAACATTTTCAGGTAACGCAAATGGTTCACGCAAACGTTGATTATTATCAATTTTTCCATCTGCCAAGTGCACAATCCGAGTCCCATGATCAGCAACATCTTGTGAATGGGTTACCGCGATAACTAACCGACCTTCTGCAGCAATTTCATTTAAAATTTCTAAAACATCTGCTGTATTCTCTGCATCCAAAGCCCCTGTTGGCTCATCAGCAATAATGACTTGTGGGTCTGAAGCTAATGCTCGTGCAATCGCAACACGTTGCTTTTGACCACCAGATAATTGATTAGGATGCTTACGAATTTGTTCACCTAAGCCAACTCGTTGCAACAATTCAGTTGCCCGTTTCGTTTTTTCAGTCTGTGAGAGTGTTGTCATTTCTAATGAGACCAACACATTTTCCAATACCGTTAAATGACTAATCAAGTTGTATGATTGATAAATATAACCAATAGTCCCCCGACGGTATGCATCTAATTGATTTTCTAAACGATGGTCTAAAGTTTTTCCTTCGATCGTAACTGAACCGTCAAATTCACGATCTAAACCACCAATAATATTCATCAAGGTAGACTTACCACCACCGGATTCACCTAAGATCGAGACAAACTCGCCTAACTCAAAATCCAAGTCAATTCCCTTTAAAACAGGAAATTTCTCTTTACCTAAATAATAAGATTTTTGAATATCTCTTAATTCTAAATATGCCATTTACACTCCTCCGAGCACTTGCTTATGCTACCATAATTATTGGCTAGTTTACGCTATTCAAAAGTCATTGTCAACAAACTTAACATTCTATAAAAAAAGTTAGGACAAATGAAGACGTCCTAACTTTTTTAGTTAAAAATGTATTAATTATGCGTCTAAAATTTTTACAGTATAAATGCGTTTCAAAAGTCTGCAGCCTCCATGTCATGCAAGTTACACACTGGCTGCAAATGACTTTTATCTCGCTTTCTTTTTATTATGCGATGATTTTTTCGATTTCAGCTAACACACCATCGTGATCATTATCATTTGCAACCACATGGTAACCTCGACCAAATAACCGTTCATCAGAATTTGGCATAATATAAGTTTGACCTGCCAGTTGCATCATTTCTAAGTCGTTCATACCATCGCCAAAGACCAGCAAATCCGCTGGTTTAATATTGATTTGTCTTATCAGCTTAGCCAAACTGGTTGCTTTATTAACGCCAGCTGCCAAAATATCTACAGTACCGTAACCTGAGGTAGTCACATGTAATGGTAGGTGATCATTATCTACAACGTCAATAACCGCTTGCGCATTCGCTGATGAAAATACGCCAGTAACACTGACTAATGGTTCGTTAATATCTGCTAAATGATCAACAACAATAATATTTGGATAGGTTTGGGTAACATCTGCTTTAATGCCATCTGTATCATCCTCTAATCCAGATAATTGATACATATTATTAGCTGAAAAAGCAATCACACGGATAGCTGAAAATTCTGGTCGCAATAACAATGTCTCCAATTTTGGTAACACTGCCATATCAATATTTCGTTCATGCAATATTTCAGAACCATTAACTCGCCATGTTGCACCATTCCCAGTTACGAGGTGAACACGATCCGCTAGCTTGCCAAATTTATTTTTAACCCACTTTTCATCACGACCAGTGGCAATCGCAAATTGATCACCGTTTGCTGCTAAATCATCTAAAAGAGCCTCAAATCGTGGTTTATTGAAATGACGTTTGCCATCCAAAAATGTTTGATCTAAATCACTTACAAATAAACGCGTCATATTAACTTCTCCTTGTTAGTTATAGTGCTTTACTAATTGCCTGATGCACAGCTGTTTTTTCATCAGTAATCAAATCCACACGACCTGCAATAACATTCACATCCATTGTGATTTCACGCCCTAACCCTGGGGTGTCTATCTTTGGTTCAAAGAAAGCTTTAAATTCGGCTAGTCTTTTCCCTGTCTTGAATACAGCTGCAGTCACGGTAATATATGTTGTAAACTCCATATCACCACCAACTGTCTTTTCAAGCCATGTCCATTCATCGCGTAACCAGTCCCAAGCTAATTGTTGCCCTTGATCATTACTTAGAATACCTCTGTACCAGCCACGCAAATCTTGTGGCTTAATCACGTCACTATTTTTGAAGTAAGAGATAATTTCCTTGATAAAGGTAACATCCTTAGTTTTTGTCAAAGCCACCATAATATCACGTTGATAGCCACCATCAGCTGTTGTTTGATAATCTGATAATAATTGATCAAACAAAGCACGATCACCATAACGTTTCACTTCATTAGCCAAAATATCTGCACGGACATCAGCTGGTAATGCAACCAATGCTGTACGATTTGTAACGACTAATTCATGAGCTGAACTAACCGCTACTGCATTTTTGGCATATAAGGCTGCATCTACAATAACCGGTCGACTTACTTGATCAGCGACTGTTTCATCAGACTGACCTTGCCATCCTAAGCGTGTAAATTGATCAGCACTTAACTGATTAACTAATTGTTGCAATTGATTTTCTGCTTCTGTACCCGTCATGACGAACTTCTTCAAATTGTTAACAACCTGGTATAGTGCTGTATTCACAACACCCGAATGGCTGTTAGCAAAGCTGCGTAACAACGGTACAATAACCGCATATGAAATCTGACATCCCTCAGCGAGCAAGCGCAAATCCTGTAATAGTTGTAACTGTGTAATCGCATCTAGATTATCAATGTCAGCCAAAATTTCCTGCAATAAATCCGGTGCATAATTAACAATAAAATGTGCAGTATTACCAACATTCAAGCGGAATGGTGCGCCTGCCTGTTGGCGCATTGTCTTGTAATCACCTAGCACCACCTTATTTGTCACCATTAATTCTTGTACATCTGTATAGTTACTATTCAAAGGGATTTGCCATTGACGATCTTGATCAACACCATCCCCAATAAAGAATTGTTGTTGACTTAATTGCAATTGACCAGCAACCACTTCAACTGTTAATACTGGATAGCCTGGCTGTTCTAGCCAAGTGTTCATCATTGTAGTCAAATCAATTCCAGCTGCTTGACCAAGTGCGGCCCATAAGTCAGCACCACGTGCATTACCATATTGATGAGCTTCAAAATATGCTTTCAAGCCGCGACGTAAAGCATCATCCCCAATCAAAGCACGAACCATGACCAACATGCGTGATCCTTTTGCATACACAATTGCGCCATCGAAAATGGCATCAATTTCTGCAGGCTCTTCAACTTGGACATGGACAGATTGAACACCATCGGTCGCATCACGCTGTAACGCTGCTGCGGCTTCTGATGTTTGGAATAATTCCCAAATATGCCAGTCAGGTTCCAATGCATCAATTGCGACATATTCCATCATATTAGCAAAACTCTCGTTCAACCATAGATCATCCCACCATTGCATCGTTACCAAATCACCAAACCATTGGCGGGCTAATTCATGGGCAATAACCGTTGCGACACGTTGCTTCATTTCTAATGATGCGTTGTTCTCATCAAGTGCCAAATATGCCTCACGATATGTTACTAAGCCCCAGTTTTCCATTGCACCTGCCGAAAAATCAGGCAAAGCTAACTGCCAAGAGTGTGGCAATGGATATGGTGTTTGATAATAGTCTTCAAAAAATTCAATTGCACGTTTCGCAATATCTAATGCAAAATTTAATTCAGATGCTTGATGCGCTTTCGTTGAAAAGACACCCACTTGGACACCACTATTAGTTTGTGTCAATTTACTTTGCATATCACCAAAGGCAAAAGCAACCAAATAAGTTGACATCTTAACTGTTTCAGCGAAATAATGCACACCATCAACCACTTTTTCTTCTGGCATATTGGCAATAATCGTTTCGCCAACTTGTTCATCATACTTAATCGCTAGTGAAAAAGTCGCCTTAGCTGCTGGTTCGTCAACACTTGGAAATGCTTGCCGAGCAGCTGTCGTCTCAAATTGCGTGCCAATTAATTGTTTCTTTTCACCATTGATTTGATAATACGATGGATAAATTCCCATCATCGTATCAGTTAACGGTGCTGTGTAATCAACGACAATCGTTATTTCACCAGTATGTGGTGCTGTAAACGCGATTGTTTCACTATCATCATCAACTACTGCGCTGACAACTTGATCATCAATCATAACTTGTTGTACTGTCATAAATTTTTGGTGCAACAAAATCTCAGTCTGCTTAGCACCCCCTTTAATTGCTACTGTACCAGCAATGTCTTTTGTTGCCCGATTAATATCTAAATAAATATCATAATGTGTTGGTTGAAATATATCTACCAAACGTTGTCCTGCTACCATAAATTTATTATCCCCCTATCGTTTATGACTAATAATCATATATGACCTATTTTATCATAGTCTTTACTAGACAGGATTGTCTTTCTAATGCATAAAAAAAGGACTAACAATTATTGTTAGTCCTTTTAACTGATAGCTCATCAGGGAGTTGAACCCTGGATGCCGGTGTGAAAAACCGGAGTCTTAACCGCTTGACCAATGAGCCATTATTATTACGTTGCCTCAACGACATAAATAATAATACCATTTTTAAAAATGTATTGCAAGTGTTTTTTTATTTTTTATTCAAATTCAGCATTTTTGGCCATTGTAGCAGTAATTGTGTCCAATACAAGTTGGTTTAAATTACCCTTTTGTAAAACATCATAACCTGCCGCCGTTGACCCACCAGGCGTCATGACTTCATTAGCAAGCGTTAATGGGGTCTTTTTTGCTTCAATCATATGACGGGCCGTTCCAGCAACTGTTTGTTCAGCTAGGCGCGCAGCAATTTCTTCGGTTAAACCATTTTTTAACGCCGCTTGTTTAAGCGCTTCAGTAAATGCAGCCACAAATGCTGGGCCAGAGCCAGCAACAGCACTAGCAGCACCAAATTTTTCTTCAGCTAACTCATCTGTTCGTCCAAATTCCAAAAAGAGTGCTGCCACCGCACCCTTGATATCAGGATTTGTATCTTTATCGAAAGCTAATGCAGTATATCCATACTTAACACCAACATTAACATTCGGTAAAGCACGCGTAATAATCAACTGTTCACCTAACGCTTGATGTAACTGTGCTAAGGAAATACCGCCTAAAACAGATGCTACAATCACACTAGGTTTCATCAAAATAGCTGGTTGTAACATTTTAGCTGTAGCTGCTAATTGGTCTGCTGGTGTTGCCAAAACTACTAAATCTGACTTTAACCAGACTGCCATTGCAGAATCTTCAGCCGTAATACCCAACTCTTTTGCAACTCTTTTACCAGAATTTGGTGAATATACAGTTAATTGCACTTCAGGATTGCCAGACCATCCTTGTATCATAGCTTGAGCCATATTACCTGAACCAATAAATCCAATTGTAAGCATACTATACTCCTTTATTACTTTCATTATTTTTTATCATAACATAGCCCCTATCATTGCAAAAGAAAAGTGAGTCAAAGCGTTTAACTAGCAACCACTTTAACTCACTTATTATTATGAAAAACCTTCACGTTCGGACAATGAGAATGATTTATTATGATAGCGCATTGACATAATCAAGCCAATACCAATCATATTACCAATTAATGCCGAACCTCCTTGCGAGATAAACGGTAATGGAATTCCTGTTAATGGTACTAAACCAATGTTCATACCGATATTTTCAAAGATATGGAACAGTAGCATCATGACAACACCAGTTGCAATGTAAGCATAAAATTGGTTAGATGAATCAAACACAACTTGAATAATTTGGTATATCAACAAGAAGTATAAGATAAGTAACAACACACCACCAACAAAGCCAAAGTTTTCACCAATAACTGAAAAAATCATATCAGATTCACGCACTGGTACATCGACGTGTGACACATTAAAGCCGGTACCAGTAATACCACCTGATCCAATCGCCTTAATTGATTGCCACAATTGGTAAGCCCCATTTGACGTATCATTTTGTGGATTTAACCAGGCATCGATACGTGTAAATTGATAAGCCTTAAACCCAATATTTTCTAGCATATGGCGACCCCAGGTTTGCGTCACTAATAAAATAGCAACCGAACCTAATGCCCCAACAAAAGCAATAATTGGCCCCAGAATTAACCATGATAGACCAGACACTAAAGTCATACCAAAAACAACAGCAATAAACACTAAATTAGTTCCAAAATCGCTACCATTAACAATCAATACAGGCACTGTCCACAACATGATTTTTAATAGTAAACGCCAGTCTGATTTCATTGTATGTGTCGGATTAGCAATATTATGATCAGTAATAACACGCGCTAGCATAATAATGAAAGCTGGTTTCATTATCTCAGCTGGCTGAAACGTTACTGGTCCAATTGCAAACCACTTACCACCAGTACTATCGTAATAAGCTTTCGAATAAAAGAACAAAACTGCTACCATCAACAACATACCGATTCCAAAGGCATATGGCGCAATTCGCCATAATTGTTCTGAATCAAATTGCATCAAAATAACAACGCCAATGATACCAACAATATAATAGGCTAATTGCAAAACAACCATCCTAATTACATTAACACCTGCATCATGTGTTCCTGCGACATACAATGAAGCCAAGCCAATCAGCGCTAACATCATGACAACAAAGATGATCGACCAATCAATTTCCCCACCATCTTTTGAGAAAAAACGTTTAAGCATGTTTCCCCCTTTTTATTGGTTCATTATATTAATGATGTAAATTATATTCAGCAAGCAGACTAGCAACTGCATTATCAAAATTATCTGCCGTTTGTGTGTGACCATCAGCAAAAGTTACCACAAGCGGTGCATCCTTTTCATCAACAGTTCCCAAGATTACTTTATTAATGATGATTTGAGAAACACTATCATCAAGTTCATTTATTTCAACAGCAACTGGTTTATTTTTACGTGCCATATTTTACCTTCCTTATTTTGCATGCATGTGTGCAAGAAGCTTACCCGCTCCTTTAGCAACATTATCCAATGGTTTGTCAGAAATCATTACAGGTACCCCTAGGTGTTGGGCAATTAAGCTATCAACACCACGTAGTAAGGCACCACCACCCGTTAACACGATACCACGATCAATGATATCAGATGCTAATTCGGGTTGAGTACGTGATAATACTCGATGAGCAGCATCAACAATTAACGCCAAGGTATCATGCATCGCCAGCTCAACTTCATTGGCATCCAATGTAATTGTTCGTGGCATTCCTGTAAAGGCATCACGACCACGAACCTCCATTTCTTCCGGCTCATCTAACGGATTAGCCGTCCCAATTTGGATTTTAATTTGTTCAGCAGTACGTTCACCAATCTGCAAACCATGATCATTTTTAACCATCATTGTAATATCAGTGTTCATTTTGTCACCAGCAACACGAATTGACTCTGATGTGACAATATCGCCAAGTGACAAAACTGCAATATCTGTTGTACCACCACCCATATCAATAACCATCGATGCAATGGGTGAAAAAATATCTAAGCCTGCACCGACTGCAGCAACCTTGGGCTCATATTCTAAATAAACTTTACCACCACCAGATTTCTCGGCAGCACCCATAATCGCTTTACGTTCAATACTTGTGATGTTAGTTGGCGCACATACCATGATATTTGGTCGTGCCATGATGCCCTTAACATTTAATTTTGACATAAACCGCGACAGCATCGCTTCAGTCATATCAAAATCAGAAATAACACCATCTTTTAATGGACGAACGGCTCGAATATTTCCTGGCGTACGACCTACCATTTGATAGGCCTCCGTTCCAACTGCTAAAATTTTTTCTGTTTTCGTATCAATTGCCACCACGGATGGTTCATTTAAAATGATTCCCTCTCCATCAACATAAATCAGCACATTTGCCGTTCCTAAATCAACGCCGATTTCTTTGGCCATGAATTTCACCTCTTGTTTTGTATCGAGCAAGCTCGTCCAAATTTCTAAATACTATCTTTAATAGTATAAACCATACGCAAAAAAAAATCTTGCAAAATCCGCATCCATTCACTTTGATTGCCGGCAGTTTGCGAACATAGTAAAATAATAAGTAACAAAAACTTCCAAAGGACTAAGAAAAATGAAATTAAACATTAAAGAAATGGCTGCAATTTTAAATGCACCCATTCAAAATGAGGCTGATGTTTTTATCACCAACACAACCTTTGATTCACGCCAAGCAACACAAAACAGTTTATTTGTTCCCTTGGTTGCTGACAATGACGGTCATAACTATATTGCCTCAGCTAAAGAAAACGGTGCTAGTGTCGCGCTATGGCAGGCGGACCACCTTGATGTACCAACGGATATGCCTATCATTATAGTTCCAGATACTTTGGCAGCCTATCAACAATTAGCCAGCCACTATCTTAATCAGGTTAACCCTAAAGTTGTCGCCGTTTCTGGTTCAAATGGTAAAACAACTACCAAAGATTTTATCGCTGCAATTGGTCAAAAAAAATATCGCACTGTTAAAACACCAGCTAATTTCAATAATGAAATTGGGGTGCCACAAACAATTTTATCAATGCCTAATGACACCGAATTATTAGTTATCGAAATTGGTATGGATCACCCTGGTGATTTAGACTTTCTATCAAAGCTGGTTAAACCCGATATCGCTCTGCTAACGATGATTGGTGAAGCCCACATTGAATTTTTTAAAACACGTGCGCATATTGCTGACGGTAAGATGGAAATCATTAACGGCTTGAAGGAAAATGGTCATTTGGTTTTTAATGGTGATGAGCCCTTACTTAATGAACGTGTTGTCCAACATGCCTCTATAAATCATGATTCATTCGGTTTAACAAACAACAACGATTTATTTGCTAGCGAAATTGAGATGACACCATTAAAAGCTAGTTTCATCACTAATCAAAGCACGCAACGTTTCACAATTCCATTAACTGGTAAATACAATGTCGCCAATGCTTTAGCTGCTATTAGCGTTGGTCATCTATTACATGTCACCGATGAGCAAATTGCAGTTGCTTTATTAAATGCCCCCATCACTGAAAACCGCACTGAATGGCTAGTTGGTAATTTCGGCGGTAAAATCCTATCTGACGTTTATAACTCTAATCCAACTGCAGCTAAAGAGGTCTTAAATTTCTTTGCTGAAGTACCAACTACTGGTCAGCGTTTCGCTGTCATCGGGGACATGTTGCAACTCGGTGAAGCTTCAGCCGCTTTACATGCTAGTGTCGCTGATAGTTTAGATCCTGATAAAATCCAACGTGTTTATCTCGTTGGAGAAGAAATCGCACCATTAGAGGATGTGCTACGTGATATTTATCCAGCTGGCAGCGTCAAGCGTTATGCCATCGCGGATCAAGAAACACTACTAAAAGACTTATTAAATGATTTATCTGCTAACGACATGGTTATGTTGAAGGGATCACACGGCGTACACCTTGAAAACATTGTTAAGCAGTTGAAAGCTAACTAAACTTACAATAACTGATATATAGAAAATAGTGAGACAAAAGGATTTAACCTATTGTCCCACTATTTTTTTAATCTAAATTAAAATACTTCTTCAAATATGCAGCAACACCATCTTCATTATTAGTTAATGTTTCAGCTTTAGCAACCTGCTTAATTTTAGGAATTGCATTACCCATTGCAACGCCGACACCAACTTGTTCAATCATCTCAAAATCATTTTCTTCATCCCCAAATGCCATTACATTTTCAAGAGACTCATCAAAATGCGCCATCAGCTGTGATAAACCACGTGCCTTGTTAACATTTTTAGGTAGAAATTCTAATAATTCAGAACGTGATGACACAATATGCAACATATCCGTTAAATTAGCTGGCAACCCTGCACGCACTTCCTTTATTTTATCTGCTGGTGCTGAACAGACCACTTTACCAAAATTTTGATTATCTGGTAATTCATCAAATGTGATATCTGAAAAGTGCAACGCAGCACCCATGAAATCTTCATAATCGGATTTTCCTAAGGCCGCCAATGAATAGACACGATCTGGACCAATAACATCAAGCGGGTAATTTCTGACTTGGGCATCAGCATATAGAGCAGCAACGTTTGCTTTGTTTAAAGTTGTCTGATCTAAGATAGCTTGACTTTGATTATGTTGTACCAAACCACCATTAAAAGTAATCGCATAATCCCCTGATTCAAATAATGCCAGTTGTTTTAATAACTTTTGGATACCTTGAATTGGACGGCCAGTACATAAAACAATGCGCTTCCCATCACGATGCAACTGCTTTAAAACCCGTTCATTTTCATTTGAAATTTCTTTATCAGCGTTTAATAAGGTATTATCTAAATCTAATGCAATGGTTGTTATCATATTTCCACCCTCTTAACTGTGTATTATTACTAACTCTATTATAACAATAAACTTTCTGCACGAAAGGAGAGTGAGACAGAAGTTGTTTATACTACAAAAATTACAAGCTCATAATTAATACATTTGTAACTAAAAAAGTTAGGACATCTTTTTTGTGTCCCAACTTTTTCAAATTTAACTATTTAAGTTAATATTTTTTGTTTTATTTTGCCAAGTTCAAAATAACCATCAATCATTAAACTGACTTAATATAATTAACCCCATCAGCAGCTGGTGCCTTTGACTTAGCAAAGAAGATAACTAGAATCAACACCGTGAATACGTATGGTGCAACTTGTAGATAAACAGCTGGAATTTGATTAATAACTGGTAGTTGTGCCCCAACGATAGCCATCGATTGTGAGAAACCGAAAAACAAAGCTGCCGCCATTGCCCCAATAGGATTCCAACGGCCAAATATCATCGCAGCCATTGACATGTAACCTTGACCAACAATTGTTGATGCTGAAAAATTACCGGCAATTGATTGTGCAAACAAGGCCCCACCAATACCACCTAAGATACCTGAAATTAAAACACCTGAGTAACGTAAAGCATAAACATTTAATCCTAAGGTATCAGATGCTTGTGGATTTTCACCTACTGAACGCAAACGTAATCCAAAACGGGTTTTAAACAACAACCATGAAGCAACAAAAGCAACTGCAATTGCTACCCAAGCGGTTGATGATGTTTTTGTAAACAACACGGGTCCAATGAACGGAATTTTACTTAGGCCAGGAACATTCCAATAACCAAAGTTTTCTGCAATCATTGATGTTTGGCCCTTACCATACATCAACTTAATAATGTAAACTCCCAAAGCAGGTGCCATCAAATTCATCACAGTACCTGACACAATGTGATCAGCTCGCAATGTAATAGTTGCTACCGCATGAATTAATGAAAACACCAATCCGACAACGGCACCAGCAATCAGCCCCAACCAGGGTGTTGCACTTCCAAATTGATCAGCAAAGCTAAGATTAAAGACAACTCCGGCAAAGGCTCCCATAATCATGGTTCCTTCAAGTCCCACGTTAACGATACCTGAACGTTCTGAGAAAGTTCCACCGAGCGCAGTAAAGATTAACGGCGCTGAGTAAACCAATGTACTTGAAATCACTAATTGTAAAATCGTTTCCACACTCATGATTACTTGGCCTCCTTTTTGTTAAGTTTGGTTGCTTTTTTCTTTTTGTCTTTTTTATTCTTTGATTTACTATCATCTTCATCAAGTTTAACCAAAATTAAACGAATTAAGTAGTTAGCACCAATGAAGAAAATAATAGCTGCAGTAACAACTGAAACCAATTCAGTGGGGACACCAGTAGCTAATGGCATACCCAGTCCACCAACTGATAGAACTGAGAACAAAAAGGCAGCAAACAAAATTCCCAGGAATGAACCTGATGCTAATAGTGCGACGGCCATACCATCATAACCAACTTGTGGTGCTGATGACTGTGAGAAAATATTTAGATAAGTTCCCAATCCTTCAGTAGCACCGGCTAAACCAGCTAATGTACCAGAAATAGTCATTGCCATAATGGCATTACGCTTAGCTGACATACCTGCATAGCGGGCTGCATCCGGATTCAAACCAACAGCTTGAATTTCAAATCCTAAAGTTGTCCGTTTCATCACAAACCAAATGGCTAACAAAGCGACAACCGCAATGATAAATCCAATGTTAAACCGTGAACCACCTGTTATGTTAGATAGGAAATCCCAACGTAATGAATCCGTTGTTGATAACGTTTTAGTCATATCTGTTGTGGCTATCAATTTTTGTGGCAATCCTTGCACAACCGCATTACCACCATACAAAACAATATAATTTAACATAATTGTTGTAATAACTTCTGATGCCCCAAATTGCGCACGTAACCAACCTGGAATAAAGCCCATTACGGCACCACCGGCTGCACCAATAATGACAGCTGCTGGAATCAGAATCCAAGGATTCATCCCTTGATTAGCTAATACAAACCAAGTTGATGCAATCCAACCTACCCAAACTTGACCAGAAAGTCCGATGTTAAAGAATCCAGCTGATTGGGCAACCAAAAAGCCAGCTGCTGTTAAGATTAAGGGGGTCATTGCTCGTAAGACTTCACCAATATTTAATGAAGACCCTAAAGCTGACTGAACGAGACTAATATAACCCGTAACTGGATTAAATCCTGAAATAAGCATAATCACCGCACCAACTATCAAACCAAAGAAGACAGCTAAGCCGGCAATGAGCCCTGTACTATATGAATTAATTTTATTCACGAGATTATTCTCCTGCTAATTGTGCCCGGACTTGATCTAATGACATACCAGCCATTAACAATCCCAACTCATTTTTTGAGGTTTCATCTGCATTCACAATACCTGTTATTTCACCATGTGAAATAACAGCAATACGATCGGCAACATTCAAAATTTCATCTAATTCAAAACTAATTAACATGACTGCTTTATCTGCATCACGTTGATTAATTAATTGTTGATGAATATATTCAATGGCCCCAACATCCAACCCACGTGTTGGTTGCGCTGCTATCACAAAATCTGCATCACGATCTAATTCACGAGCGATAATAGCTTTTTGTTGATTACCACCTGATAATGAACCAGCCGTTACTAATTCATTAACCGTACGCACATCAAACTTTTCAATTAAGTCACGCGCATGTTGATTAATAGCGTTGTAATCAAGCACACCCATTTTTGAAAGTGGTCGTTTATAGTATGTTTGCAAGGCAATATTTTCAGCTAAAGTCATTTCTAATTCCAAGCCGAAACGGTGTCGATCTTCTGGAATATGGGCAACGCCGGCTTCTGTTATTTGACGGGGCTTTTTATTTGTAATTTTTTTCCCGTGTAGCATAACTTTTCCGGAAGCAACCGGCATCAAGCCCGTAATAGCTGAAATCAGCTCAGATTGCCCATTACCATCAATTCCTGCAATTCCCAAAACTTCACCAGCTTTAAAATCAAGGCTTAAATCTTTAACGGCTGCGATACCACGACTATCATTAACAGTTAAGTGGTCTAATGATAACACTGTATCCTTAGGGTTCGCTGGCACCTTTTCCGTATCATATAGTGATACGGAACGACCAACCATGATGTCAGCTAATTCTTGTGATGACACCCCTGCAACTGGGAATGAATCAATTGATTTACCACGACGAATAACTGTCACTTGATCCGCAACCGCCTTAATTTCATCTAACTTATGTGTAATTAAGATAACTGACTTACCTTCAGCTGCTAAATGACGCATAATGCTCATTAATTCATCGATTTCTTGCGGTGTTAATACCGCTGTGGGTTCATCAAAAATCAAAATATCAGCACCACGATATAATGTTTTTAAAATTTCAACACGCTGTTGCATCCCCACTGAAATATCGCCAGCTAAGGCTTGTGGATCGACATCTAATCCGTATTGTTCTGATAAATCTTTAATATCCTGAGTCGCTTTTTTGATATTTAGGTTCATCCCATTAACTGGCTCCGAACCCAATACAATATTTTCAGCTACTGTAAAGGCATCAATCAACATAAAATGTTGGTGAACCATCCCTATACCTAATTCGGCTGCTTTTGTAGGACTATCAACAACCGTTTTTTGACCATTAATTAAAATATCACCTGACGTGGGCTGTAATAAACCAGATAACTGATTCATTAAGGTTGACTTACCTGCACCGTTTTCACCAAGTAAGGCATGAATTTGACCGTGTCTTACCTGCAAGTTAATATCATTATTTGCACGAAACTCACCGAATTGTTTCACGATATTGTGCATTTCAAGCACAATTGGCTCATCTGCCATATTTTCTTTCTCCCTGAAAAAATTTCTAACTTACCTATCATAAACTCAATATATAAGAGTCATTTTACATATATTTAAGTCGTTTTACTAGTATTCAACACAAAATAATTCGTCTTTTAATATTCTTGTTACATAACTTTTATAATTTGTTGATTAACAGCCAAAAAAGCCGAACATTGATTTGTTCCGCTTTTATAGCCACCCCTATTATCACTAGTGTTCTTAATTTACCTGGCTAGGTACCTTAACATCATCAGCTTTTACAGCATCTTCAGCTTTTTGAACTGCTTGCTTTTCTTTATCGTTCAAATTAGCAGTTGTTAGACCGACACCATTATTCTTCAAACCAAATGTAACTGTCTTACCACCAGGGAAGTCACCCTTCATGGCTTGGTCAGCAATTTTAACAATTGAACTAGGAATTTTCTTAACAGCTGAGGCCATGGTCAAGTTAGCTGCATCACCGTTTTTAGCCTTGTATGCACCTTGATCTTTTTGATCCATATCCACACCAATTACCCATGCTTTATTTTTATCATCGGCAGCTAGTTTCGTATCAATATCTTTAGCCGCTGTAAACACTGAATTTCCAGCTGGTCCAGCAGCTTGGAAAATAATATGTGAACCGGATGTATACATAGCATCAGCAATTGTTTTTGATTTAGCCGTGTCCGTAAATGATTCAATATATTGGGCATCAACCTTCATATTTGGATCAACAGATTTAACACCTGCAGCATAACCTGCTTGGAATGCCTTAATCGTTGCTGAACTCATACCACCAATAAAACCAACCTTATTGTCACCTAATGCTTGTGCTTTTGTTGCTGCAGCAACACCTGCTAAGTATGACGCCTCGTGTTGTTTAAACATCATTGACGCAACATTTTTCAATGGTTTCTTAGCAACATCATCAATCAACACATAGTTAGTCTTTTTATTTTTTGATGCTGAGTCGACCAAAGCATCATTGGTTGCATAACCAACACCGATTATCAAATTGTAATTTGCTGAAACAGCTTGTTGGAAGTTGGGGGCAAAATCGGCATTTGTTTTTGAAGCAAAATAATTATAACCATCTTTACCCTTAGTCAAATCGTGCGACTTACCCCAATCAGTAACACCTTTCCAAGCAGATTGGTTGAATGATCGATCATCCACACCGCCAACATCAGTTACCATGGCAACTGAAAAATCTTTTTTATCAGTACTTGTGCCCTTATTACCCAGTACCGTTGCGCCAATACCGGCGATAATAACAACAGCAACTCCACCAATTACTAAATTACGACGTGAAACCATGTTTCATTCTCCTCAACTTTCGTGCATCACTATTTGATCCATTTGTTTGGTTAACAATTTGGTTAACAAAATGTTTATCGTTAATTCCTTTGGTTAGTATAGCCTGTAACGCCGTCATGCGCAATCGATATTATTAGTTTTTTGCACTTTAAGGTAAAACGTTTTACGTATTTTTAAAGCTATTTATTGATTAAAAAACGAATAAAAAGCATCTAAGAAATTAAAACGTTTGTTATAAAACGTTTTAATTTATGGATGTATCATTTTATTAACGCAACTATTCGTTAAATTTTTTGTTTACAATTAGATGACAAATTAGATTCATTATCTTTCTTACAAGCCTAATCATCAGCTGCCTCCTCACGTGTTATTTTCTGAAAACATGCGTATAATGAAAGACAGTTATTAAAAGTTTAAGGAGTACATACGTGACCGATTTAAAATCATTATTTAAACGAGTAGATGTTCAAAAATTAATTGCTTTAATTTTTATTTTAGCTATTTTATATGTTGTCAAAGATTTAATTAGTATTGTCCTCTTAACCATAATTTTTAGTTACTTAGCGATTAAAAGCGCTACTAAAATCAAATACTGGACTAAAATCCCCTATGGTTTGTCTGTTTTACTTTTCTTTATCGTCTGTTTAGTTGTTTTAGGCATGGCGATTACCTTTATCATGCCAACCTTAATTGAACAATTTGCTGTTATTCCTGATGAAGTGATGAAATTTATTCAAAACTTTCCTGATGTCAAAAAATATCTAGACGAAACATATCAAAATCTTGATTTGTTAACCGAAGTCACTAAAAATTGGCGAGCATTATTGGCAAGTGGTTTGGATACTATTACGGCAATTAGTGGTTTGCTGTCAAAAATTGCCCTATCTATTTTCTTGAGTTTTATCTGTGCCATTTCATGGACCAAGCTCCAAAAATTTGGCACAAAGTTTTTAAACTCTGATTACCCCGTTTTTTTTAAACATGTTTACGATTTAGGTAGTACCTTTATTCTTATTTTAGGCAGTGTCATTGAGGTTCAATTGACTATTGCTTTTATCAACACAATCCTAATGGTGATTGGTTTGAGTTTGATTAAAGTCCCAAGTATCATGGTGATGGCTTTATTGATTTTTATTTTAGGTCTAATCCCGATTGCTGGTGTCATTCTTTCATTGATTCCATTAAGTATCATTTCATTTGCTGCCCTGAGTTGGACAGGTATGTTTGAAGTTTGGGCCTTAGTTGCTGTCATTCATTTGTTTGAATCATACTTCTTACATCCCCGTTTGATGGCTAATCGTACTGAGTTACCAATCTTTTTGACCTTTGCAACAATTATTGTCATGGAACATTTATTAGGTGCATGGGGCTTAATCATTGGTATTCCAATTGTGGCATTTATTTTAAGTATCTTAGGTGTACAAGATGCGCCTGTTGGTAAACCAAAAGATATTAATTCAAAACAAAAAGCTCAAGATTGACATTTCGTCATTCCTAAGCTTTTGTGGAAGTTGGGACAAAAGAAGATGTCCCAACTTTTTTTAATTAAAAATATATTGTATCCATCATGCGTCTACAATTTCTATAGCGTGAACGCCTTATATCTTTTTACTTAAACAAATAATGATAGAACAAGCACTGATCCTAGGCCAGCTACTGCCAATACACTAGTCAAAGTTGTCCATGATAGTAGCGTTTCCTTTAGTGATAGACCAAAGTACTCCTTGATCATCCAGAAACCAGCATCATTAACGTGATCAGCAAAGACTGAACCAGCTCCAATTGCCAAAACAATCAAGGCAGGGTTAATCGTTGATGAAGCAACTAATGGCGCAATCAAACCAGCGGCTGTAATCCCGGCAACAGTTGAAGAACCTAGGCTAACACGCAAAACTGCCGTTATTAACCAAGCCGCAATAATCGGTGACATTGAAGTATCAGCGAATAATGCTGATACATAATCTGAAATACCACCTTCGATAAGAACCTCTTTCAAGGCCCCACCACCACCAATGATTAGTAGCATCATGGCAATTTGCTTAATCGATTCTGTCAGCGTATTACCAATTTCTGTCATCTTAACATGACGCATCACACCCATTGTGAATACTGCAAAGATTAATGATAGCAACATCGCAATATCTGGACTACCAATAAATGTAATTGTTTGACCAATGACTGACTTAGTAGACAAGAATGGTTCTAAAATTGTCGCAATTCCAATCAAAATAACAGGCATCATTGATGTTAAGATACTAATACCAAAACCGGGTGTTTCTTCAATTTTAAATGTCTTGAATTCTCCAAAAACGTTTGGCGTTTCCTTATGATACACACTTGGATACACTTTTTTCAAAATGATATTGAAGATTGGCCCTGCGATAATAATTGTTGGAATAGCGGCAATTATTCCTAGCAACAAAACTTGACCAATACTTGCATTAAAGACCCCTGCAACAGCCGTTGGTGCCGGATGAGGTGGTAAGAATGCATGCGCTGTATTCAGCGTAGCAGCCATTGGAATACCAAGATATAGTAGTGGGATTTTAAGCTCACTAGCAATCACAAACAAAATTGGTAGCAACACAACTAAACCAACTTCAAAGAATAGGGCAATTCCAACAATGAATGAAGCTAGAATAATCGCAATTTGAATTTGCTTGCGACCAAACTTTTGAATCAAAGTATTTGCAATTCTGTATCCACCACCAGTATCAGAAACCAATTTTCCAATCATTGATCCAAGACCAAAGACAATCGCTAAGTGGCCCAATTGACCCCCAATTCCTGTTTCAATGGCTGGACCAATTTTATCGACGGGAATCCCCAACACAAGTGCTAAAAATACAGCTGTCACTAACAATGAGACATAGGTGTTTAATTTGAATTTAACAATTAATAAAATCAATAAAACAATGCCCACGAAAACCCAAAATAATGGCATAATAATTTCTCCTTAAGATAGCAATTTAAATATCAACAAAATATCAACAATACCGTTCACAATCTAAAACGGTACATTTTATTGTAATCGCTTTCACAAGTTTTGACTAGCCCTTTTTCACATTAATTTTATCTAATTTTTGCCCCATAATTAAATACTTGATTTAATGTTCTTTAATCGCTTTCATGAGAGTTTATTTATTCACCTTAACGTAACAAATACCCGCCATCAACAGGTAGCGTAACGCCGGTTATATAACTAGCAGCATCACTCGCCAAAAAGACGACGACACCCATCAATTCTGAAGGATCCGCCCAGTGGCCTGCTGGAATATGATTCAAAATTTCAGGACCACGTACAGGATCTTCTTGCAACGGCTTTGTCATATCAGTATTCACATACCCGGGTGCAATCGCATTAACTTGAATATTATGAGCTGCTAATGCATCAGCATATGCTTTGGTTAAACCAACAACCCCATGCTTACTGGCTGCGTATGGATAGATAAACTTTCCTGCTCGATATGATTGCATCGAAGCAACGTTAATAATCTTACCGCTTTCTTGCTTTGCCATAACTTTAGCAACCGCCTGCGATAGATAATATAGCGCATTTAAATTCAAATTAATCACTTTATCCCAATCCTCTTTTGGAAATTCATCCCATTCATGACGAATTGTCATACCAGCATTATTAACCAAAATATCAATTTTTCCAAAAGTTGCCATCGCATAAGCCACAATTTTATCAGCAGCGTCATCTTCAGTAATATCAATCGCCAAAAATTCAGCGCGATGACCCGTCATTTGCGCATGAGACTTAATGTCGTCCCAGCCTTTTTGTGAACGAGAAATAATTAAAACATCAGCACCTGCTGTACTAAGTGCCTTTGTATAATATTGCCCTAATCCTGATGCACCACCTGTAACAATAGCAACTTTTCCTGTCAAATCAAATTGTGTCATACGAAATGTGTCTTGTGTCATCGTCTATTTACCCCTCTTCATTTTAAAAAACATACACCACTTCAAAAACTTCACAAATACAAGGTATTTGCTCATTAAATTGCCGCCCTATACTAGCATATTCTGCTTTAAAAAATTTTTGGTGAACCTGTCGCCAATAAGCTAACGAACGGTCGCCCTCCCCTTCATGATACGCATGTTCAGCTGAAACGACATCATACGGTACTACCTCGACTACTTTCGTTACTGTAATACAAACTGGTTGTTGGTGACCATCTAAAATTAGATTATATTCACCGACATAAGGTTGGGGTTCGTCTGACTCGTATAAATCAGCTGCAGATGTTGTCGCCGTCTTGATGCCGCGCCGTGTTAGCTCAGCTAATTCATCTGCCATTTCTGGGCTATCCCCATATGCCCAAGCTGAATAAGGCGTTGCTGGTGATATCCCTTTTAACGCACAAAAATTTCCCCAATATTGTGTCACTTGTCTGTTATTTACCATGTCATGCTCCCTTCCATGACGCTATTATAACTTGTTTTTATTGTATATTTCTCTAAATATACAATTAATGGCAAAATATAATTGGCCATTAACGCTAAAAAGAGCATCCCTTCTAGATTTAAAATCTAAAAATGATCCTCTTGATTGCATTTTAAAAATGTAGCTTTGTTCTAATTAAGCTTACTTAGCCTTATAATGGTAAATTACTGCATTAAAATCTGAAAATACAGCTGGTTCATAAATGCCGGCATGCATTAATTCATCCCCACCAAATTCATCACCCGTAACAACATTTTGATATACTTTATCAGCATCCAAATCCACTAACTTAAGCGTGTTATTTTCTGGCTGGGCCTGTGACAAAATATTAAACGAGAATACTAAAGCTTCATTTTTATCTTCACTAACAAACATCCAAGCTCCCCGATTACCTTCACTTGGATCCAGTAAACGACTATATTGCCCATATTGTACTAATTGACGTATTTGCTTATACTGTGCGACTTGCTCTTTAACAGCTTGTTTCTCTTCATCATCCATCTGAGTAAGATCCAACTCATAGCCAAAGACACTACTCATTGCAACTGCACCACGTGTCTGAAGTGATGTATAGCGTCCCGTTTGCTGATTTGGTGCCTCTGAAACGTGTGAAGTAAACGATGAAGTTGGGTAAGCAATTGATGTCCCATATTGAATCTGCATGCGCGCAACAGCATCGGTGTTATCACTAGCCCAAGATTGTGGCATGTAATACATGAAACCAGCATCAATACGGCCTCCACCACCCGAGCAACCTTCCCACAGAATATCTGGGTACTCAGTCGTCAAATCTTCTAGCAATTGATACAAGCCCAAGACATAACGGTGCATCACTTCACCCTGACGATCTGCTGGTAAATCAGTTGCATAAATGTCAGTCAAATTACGGTTCATATCCCACTTCACATAATCAATGTCCGCATTATCAAGAATGGTCTTCATTTGGGCATGAATATTTTCACGAACTTCTGGTCGCCCGATATCTAATACATATTGATTACGTGATGGGCTGGGGTTACGGTTTGGAACCTTAAGCATATATTCTGGATGGTTTTTATACAAATCAGAATCAATCGAAATCATTTCTGGTTCAAACCAGATACCAAATTGTAAATCACGTTCATGAATATAATCTGCGAAATGTTGCAATCCCTGTGGGAATTTCTTTGCTAATACCTGCCAATCGCCTAATGATGTGTTGTCATCATCACGATGACCTAACCAGCCATCATCAAGCACAAACATCTCAATGCCCATTTCTTTGGCTTCATCAACAATTGGTTGTAATCTGGCTTCATCAAAGTCCATAAAAGTTGCTTCCCAATTATTCACAACAATTGGTCGTGCTGTATTTTTATATTTACTACGAACAATGCGTTGTCGTAAGACATCATGCAGTGCCTGACTCATGCCATTCAAACCAGTATGCGAATACGTCATAATCACTTCGGGCGTTTGGAAACTATCTTTTGGTGCAAGCTCCCAATCAAATTGGTCATCATTAACACCAACAGCAATCCGATACGTACCATATGGATCCTTGCTGACTTCTTCTTTATGATTTCCCGAATAAACAAAACTTAATCCAAATACTTCACCTTGAAATTCATCAGCATGCGTATCGGCAATTGCAATAAAATTATTCATATGATGACTTGTCGTACCACGGCGACTTTGGAATACTTTCGTACCAAACGTAATTGGTTCGCGGTTAATATTACGTTCATTAACTTGTCCACCTGGCAAGGAAATGACGTCCTTTGCGCCGGCCGGTAAATCAATCATCATTGAGGCCACTTTCTCTACGTGAACCGCTTGATCACCATTATTAATGATTTGGACAGAACGAGTAATAACTGGTCGTTGGCGATAAATCGTATAATTCATCGCCAGATTTAATTGACTCACTTCATCAACTAAATTAATGGTCAATGTCTGTGCTTCAGTATCATCCATAACATATGTCGCTGGTAACCCCACTAACTTAGGTTTACCATCCGAAATTGTATGATCTTGGTATTTGAAGAATGCTGACCGGCTTCCATCTGCTTGACGAATCACCAGCGCTGGCGATCTATAATCCCCATCCCCCTCATAACTATATTCACGCAAAATTGCATCTAATGAGTATGTGCGGTCTAATGAGCCTGGTAAGTTACCCGAAAAGCCACGATCAAGTCTAGGACTCTTGAGGTGACCACGATACTGCTTAATTCTTTGTCCATAATACAGGTGCGCTAAAACGCCATCTTCTTCAATACCCAGTACATATGAAATTTCATCGTTATGCAAATGGAAGGATTGCGTCTTTTCATCAAATTCAATTAAATTACCTGGTGTCATTATTTGCTTACTCCTTTATTATCGTTGGCCGCTTTGCTTAAAGTAAAAACTGCTTCGCTCACTGCTGTCACTTGTTTATCTATCGGTGTTACGACATTAAAGTCTTTAAAGTTTTGCCAATTTGTTACCACAACAGCTACTGTATCGTCATAACCCGCTTTTTTAATGGCCGGATCCCAGAATTCAATTAATTGATCACCTTTTTTAACAGTTTGACCTTCTGTCACCAAACTGACAAAACCAGTACCATTCATATGAACTGTCCCAAAACCAATGTGAATTAGTAGGGCAACGCCATCTGCTGAAACCAATCCCACTGCATGACGAGTTGGGAAAACCTGCTTAACTGTTGCATCAAATGGCGCGTATACTTTACCATCAGTTGGTACAACTGCAAATCCTTTACCCACTTGACCACTCGCAAACGTCTGATCTGATACTGACGCTAATTGTTTAATTTGACCATCAACAGGCGTGGTTAAAACAATATTTTGTGCATTTGGTGTCTCTTCCTGTTCAACAGTAATATTTTTACCCCAAGTCTTAGCTAATTCATCAACGATTTCTGCGTGTCGTTCTTCAGTTAACGTTGACTTACGCCAAAAGATAATGAAAGAAATAACTAACAATACAGCTGGCACACCAAACATCATCGATTTAAATCTAAAGGCACCACTAGCTGTGATTGACGCTGCTGTTGCTCCCGTTGTCATTCCTGCAATAACAGCTACTTGTCCAACAACACCATTTGAAAGCGCACCACCTAATTTGTCCAATAATGGTCGAATTGACAATGTTAATGATTCATCACGATGACCTAATTTTAACTGACCATATTCAACTGAGTCTGAAATAATCATCAAAACAACCAAAAAGATAACTGCCTGTGGCACTTGGAACATTTCAGCGGCAACAATAACCATGGCAAATGACTTACCAGCTAATGAGAATAACAATAGTCCTGCCAACATAATCCCAATACATGTTGCAAAGACCCGGCGTCGGTTAAAGCGATCAACTAACTTGGGAAAGATTGAAACAGAAATTAAACTAATGACAATATTGACACCTTGGAAAATTGAAAACAGGGTCGACTTACCCATGATAAATGTAAAATAGTACAAAACTAGCGAATTTTCAATGTTAATACCAATTGCATAAATACCATACGTTAAAGCAATCCACATCAATTGGTCGTTCTTAGCTAATGTTGAAAAAATTTGTTTGAAACCAACGGTATCTTTAACGTTTTTACGTAAGTCAGACTGCACTTCCTTGGTTCCCAAACCAACAACCCATGAAGTTGCAATACCAACCAAAGCAACGATTAAACCAAAGGCAAACCAACCACGTGAATCACCTGTACCATTTACTTGGTTAACTGAAAGGAACAATACTAATGGCATTACCACAACACCAACAAGGCCACCACCTAAAGTTGAACCAATACGCGCAAATGATGATGTCCGTTCACGTTCTTTTGAATTAAACGACAATGCCGGAATCATTGACCAAAATGCAACGTCTTTAAAGGCATAAAAATATCCATGATGATATATAAAATTGCAAAGACTACTAAATATAAATAAGGATGGCTTTGATTCAATCCCCCCAAATCAGTGAATAGTAACAACAACATAATTGATGTAATCGTTCCACCAATCACAACCCATGGTTTAAATTGACCAAAACGCGTTTTCGTGCGATCAATCCAATTACCAATAAATGGATCAATAATTAATTCCACAACACGTAAAATCGTAATAATCGCCGTGATATACATAATCATGCGATCATTTTGTGCCTTATCACCTGTGTTAAACAAGTGGGTTGTCACAAACATGATAAAGTACGTTGATAATGCGCCATAAAAAACATCATTACCAAACGCACCGAATGCATACGAAACCCGCGAAATTGCTTTTTGCATCGGACTTTGTCTAGCCTGATCGTTCATTTTTTCCATAATACTTCCCCTAAGATTTATTAAAACAGTGTCTGTAAACAAGTAAATAGCGTCCCTTTGTTTACTTGTTTACCAATCCAATAATTAAATTGTAACCGCTTTCTTTTTAAAAATCAACTTATTTCAAATAAAAGCCTAAGACAGGTATTATCCTATCTTAGGCTTTTAAAATGATAAACAAATTCTTTTTTATTTATATACTATCTCGTATTATTAATTTTGAATTAATAGTTAATTGAATTGCAGATTCACGATCACCAACTAATTTTTCACGAGCTAAGTTAATGGCTTCTTTCCCCATTTCTTTCGTGGCTGGTCGTACCGTTGTTAAGGAAGGATACAAATATTCAGACATCTCAATCCCATCAAAACTAACAACTGCAATATCATCTGGTATTTTATAAGCCATTTCTTGGATGACACGATAAATGCCAATCGCTTGTAAATCATTACTTGCAAAAATTGCAGTGGGGCGTTTTGCTCGTTGCAAGATTTTTTTGGTCACCTGCATCGCATCTTCAGATGTCCAATTCGTAATATGAGTATCTTTGTACGCCTCTAGTTGATGCAACGTCATCCAATCTAAATAGGCTTGATGGCGTACGTCTAACAATTCACTTTTTTTAATTTTTTGCTCGCCAACTAGCTTTTTTTCACCACCTATAAAAGTGATTTGCCGATGTCCTTTAGCAAAAAGCAAATCTAATAATCGTTTTGTTTGGCGTCCAAAATCATTTTGAATGACATCATAATTATCAAAAATGCGGTTATCATCGATAATCACAACATTTTTATTATATTGATAAATTGTTGCTAACACATCATTTGACAGCATACCCACAATAATAACTGCGCCGTAAACTGCCAAATTTTGCCAGTCAACATCGTTGTTTGCTGGCAGTCTAATACTATCTGCGATTTTCATGCCCCATAGTGTCGCTTGTTCATTGATACCAGCTAATATTTCTTGAAAATAAGGATCCGTTAATTCTTCTTGTGCTGTTAAAGCCGTCACAATTGCTAAATGTAATTTATCTTGATGATTGCGGTTAGCAACATTCGCTAATTTGTAATGTAATTGATTTGCTATTTGCCAAACGCGATTGCGCGTAACATCTGAAACTGAAAAACTTGGATCTTGATTTAATATTCTGGAAACCGTTGCTTTTGAAACACCAGCTAATGTTGCAATATCTTGAATACTTGCCATTTTTATCCCCTACTGCCTTATTAATTAAGATAATAGTACCATTTTTGACTTAAATAGATACTCATTTCATATCTCTTTAAATATTGTGAATGTTTTCACTTTATCTATAATTGAGTTTTTGTTATACTTTAATTGTTTTTAACAACTAACATTATCAGGGGGATAAACATTATGAAAGCAGCAGTTGTCAGAGATACTTGCGATGGATATGTCGACATAAAAGATGTTACATTACGTGAATTAAAATATGGTGAAGCACTTATTAAAATGGAATATTGTGGCTTATGTCACACAGATTTACATGTTGCGGCCGGTGATTTTGGTAACGTACCTGGTCGCATTATTGGTCATGAAGGCGTTGGTAAAGTCATCAAATTAGATGACGGTGCCGATAATCTTGCAATTGGTGACCGCGTTTCAGTCGCCTGGTTCTATCGTGGTTGTGGTCACTGCGAATATTGTACAACTGGCCGTGAAACTTTATGCCGTAATGTTGAAAACTCAGGCTTTAATGTAAATGGTGCCATGGCTGAAGAATGTATTGTACCAGCTGATTATGCTATTAAAGTGCCTGAAGGTCTCGATCCAATTGAAGCAACCTCACTAACTTGTGCTGGCGTAACAGTCTACAAAGGATTAAAAACTGGTCATGTGCAGCCTGGTCAATGGGTAGAAATCGTTGGTGCTGGTGGCCTAGGTAATTTAGCCGTTCAATATGCACATCATGTGTTTGGCGCCCACGTTGCAGCAGTGGACATTGATGACAAAAAATTGATGACTGCCAAAGTATTAGGTGCCGATTTAACCATTAATTCAAACAAGGAAGATGCCTCAAAAATTCTACAAGACCAAGTTGGTGGTGTTCATAGTGCACTGATTACTGCCGTTAATTCTGAATCATTTACAACAGCTGTTAATGCCTTACGTCCTGATGGTACCTTAGTTGCGATCGCTCTGCCTAAGGGAGACATGGGATTAAATATCTCTAAAACTGTTTTGGATGGTATTAAAGTTGCTGGTTCATTAGTAGGTACTCGTCAAGACCTAGCCGAAGCTTTTCAATTTGGTGCTGAACATCATGTCAAGCCAATTGTTAAAACACGCTCATTATCTGAAATTAACGATATCATTGATGAAATGAAAAATAATCAAATTATTGGCCGTATGGTAATTGACTTCACCCATTAACTTATCCAATAATTTCATACTTTTGTAATGCTTTATGCTATTAAAATTGTGGGCTCAAAATTAATACATTTTTAACTAAAAAATTGGGATACCTTCTTTGGACCCAATTTTTTTATATTCATTTAACTGCTGCAACAACCCTAATCCTTTCTTTTCACCTAAAACATTAAAAGTAATCCAACCAATGATCCAAACTAGTTTTATAGCATATTTTTATATATAAAGTATATGCATTATAAAAGTGAATTAATTTGCATAATGAACAATTAACAGTATAATGACTTATATAGATTATCAAAATCTATATGCTATCTGGTAAACACAAGAGATAAATGGGGGAATAAAATGAACGATAAGTTAACAACACAAACAGGACAACCTTGGGCTAATAACCAACATAGCTTAACGGCTGGTGCACGTGGCCCTGTCTTGATGCAAGACTACCAATTACTAGAAAAACTAGCCCACTTTGATCGTGAACGGATACCCGAACGAGTAGTTCATGCTAAGGGAGCTGGTGCCAAGGGTGTCTTTAAATTGACCCACGACATGAGTCAATTTACCAAGGCAAATTTGTTCAATGGGGAGAACAAAGAAACACCACTCGCCGTCCGTTTCTCATCAGTTGCTGGTGAATCTGGTTACCCTGATACAATCCGTGACGTTCACGGATTTTCAGTTAAATTCTATACAGAAGATGGTAATTACGACATTGTTGGTAATAACACCCCTGTTTTCTTTATCAATGATCCTTTGAAGTTCCCAGACTTTATCCACTCGCAAAAGCGTGACCCTCGTACGCATCGGCGTGATGTGAATATGCAATTTGACTTTTGGGCACATTCACCCGAATCAATTCACCAAGTCACTTACCTAATGGGAGATCGTGGTAATCCAACTAGTTTGCGTACGATGAATGGTTACGGTAGCCACACTTACAAGTGGGTCAACGCTGCTGGTGAACAATTCTGGGTCAAGTACCACTTTATCAGTGACCAAGGTGTGTCAAACATGTCTAATGAACTAGCTGCTAAATTAGCTAGTGAAGACACTGATTACCTACAGAATGAAATGTTTAACGCCATTGAAGAGGGTGATTATCCTTCATGGACCCTTTCAGTGCAAATTATTCCTTATCAAGAAGGTCTTGATTATAAGTATGATATTTTTGATGTAACAAAGACGGTATCCCATAAAGACTATCCACTCCATGAGGTTGGTGTCATGACTTTGAATGCAAATCCTGACAACTATTTTGAAGACGTTGAAGAAATTGCTTTCTCACCCGCTAACTTAGTACCAGGTATCGAACTTTCAATGGATAAGTTGCTACAAGGTCGTTTGTTCTCATACAAGGACGCACAACGTTATCGTTTGGGCGCTAACTATGAACAATTGAAGGCTAACCGTCCACGCAATGAAGTTCATAACTATGCTCGCGATGGCTTTATGGCACAAGGTCAAGATGGCAGTGTTAATTATGAGCCTAATAGCCAAAATGGTCCCGTTGAAGATCCACATGCGTCAATTACTAGCGACATGTTCCAAGGGATGACTGGTGCATACGAACCATACGATACGGATTACTATTCTGCTGCTGGTCGTTTGTACAGCTTAATGCCTGAAGACGAAAAGCAACGTTTAGTAGAAACATTTAAGAGCAATCTTGGTACCATTGACAGTCTTGAAAACAAGCAACTAATGGTGCAACAAATGGCTCGTGCTGATATGGATTACGGTAAGCGGGTTGCTGATGCAATTGGCGTTAATATCGATGATATTGAAATCTAATTAATCCTTAAAAAAAATGTCCCATAATTGTTAGGTGTATAAGCCAACAATTATGGGCATTTTTACGTTCATTTTCTTTTCTTAACTAAATACACAATACTAATAATTAAAATAGCTGTCATCATTATTGTCCCCAGCCAAGCGAAGTTTCCTTTTGCCAATGGCAGATGCATATTCATTCCGTAGAAGCCCGAAATAATTGGTGGTACTGCTAAAATTAATGACCAAATTGTTAAGAAGCGCATTGTATCGTTTAAAGTATTATTCAATAAATTATTATATGTGTTTGATAAGCGGTCCACTAACTCAGCTGTATCCTGCGTCATTTGCTGACTTTGTTTCGTTTCAACCTCGACATCTGCAATCAAATTTCGTTCTTTATCAGTTAGAACAAGCTCATCTGTCGCATCATTGCCATTTATTTTTATCTGTTGAATCGCCATTACATTATTGTCGATTGCGGTCGTTAAATGAACAAGCTGATTACTCAATGAAGACAATCTCTTAATTTGTCGGTTACTTGGATTATTATGAAACTTTGTCAACGCCTCACGTAGTATATTAATCTCATCAATTTGATCCATATAGTGATCATTTAATCGCCATAACAGTTGCAATAAAATCCTCAGCATACTTGTTAATGGCGTCCCCTGCTGCTCAAACAATGCTTGTAATGCCTGAGTAACCAAACTAGCATTTTTAGGATGAATTGAAATCAAAGTATCTTCTGTCACAATAAAGCTAACGGGTATCACTTGATACTCGGTCATTGATTCATGTTTAACAATCACTTGCCAAATTAGCATTGCTGTTTTAGTCTGATCATTATATTCAAATCGTGAACGCTCTCTTGCATCCTGCACATAAGACTGAAATTTACTTGTTAGGTGAAATTTTGCTTTTAATTGCTGTATATCTTCATCTTTCGGATCAATCACACTAATCCAGTGCTGACCATTTAAAACAACTTTTTCTTGATACATAAGCATTTCCCTTTCGTAACAACCTTGTACCTTATTATACCAATGGTTTTTATAAACGAAATGTTTTTAGTAACCTAAAATTAAAAGCAACGTATTATAAAAACAACCATTATACTAAGCTCAAAATTAAAATTTACTATCAAATATTACTACAACGATAAATGGATTAAAAAATAAAAACACATGCGTTAGATTTGTCTCGCTGGACAACATTATCTAACGCATGTGTTTTTTACTAGTGTTATTTTTCAATCAACGTTTCTTTGGCCTTATTAATTTGATACTTTACCTGATCAAACCCAGTGGACCCTAAAGAAATCCGACGCGCTACTGCGTTTTCTGGGTCAAGGATAGCATAGACATCGGCCGTTATCAGTGGTTCAAATTCTTGCAACTGTGTCAATGACATTTCTTGCAGCGGGGCACAATTCGCAATACCGTAATGAACTAATTTACCCACGACCTGATGCGCTTGTCGAAATGGTAATCCCTTATCAGCCAAGTAATCTGCGAGCTCAGTTGCATTTGAAAAATCATCTGTCAATGAGTCCTGTAGTTTATCTGCTTTAACTTGAAGTGTCGCTAACATGTCAGTAAACAGTGAAACACACGCTTTCAAGGTATCAATTGTGTCAAAAACACCCTCTTTATCTTCTTGCAAATCTTTATCGTAAGCCAGCGGCAACCCTTTTAGTGTGGTTAGTAACGAAAATAACGAACCATAAACGCGACCAGTTTTTCCTCGAATCAATTCGGCAACATCTGGATTCTTCTTTTGTGGCATGATCGAACTACCCGTAGCAAATTCATCACTGATTTCAATATAACCAAATTCATAAGAATTCCATTGAATAATTTCTTCACAGAAACGACTTAAATGCATCATTAAAGTCGCTGAAGCATGTAAAAAATCCAATAGATAATCACGATCGGATACTGCATCAATTGAATTTTGATAATTTTTTGCAAAATGTAACATTTGTGCACTGTACTCACGGTCAATCGGAAATGTTGTTCCCGCTAAGGCAGCAGCCCCTAATGGGGATTGATTTGCACTATTATAGGCTGTTTGAAATCTTTCACGATCACGTGAAAACATTTCATAATAAGCCATCAAATAATGGGCATATGAAATGGGCTGTGCGTGTTGTAAATGAGTATACCCTGCCATCAACGTCTTGATGTTCATGTCAGCTTTTGTGACCACAACTTCCAGTAGCTCGTCTAATAATGACATGATCGTCACGATTTCATCCTTCATAAAAAGATGCATGTCGGTAGCCGTTTGGTCATTTCGACTTCTAGCTGTATGCAATTTACCAGCTACATCCCCAATTTCTTGCTGCAAGAGATGTTCAATATTCATATGAATATCTTCAAACGTATCCGAAAAACCTAATTCACCTGCCATCAATTTTTGTTGTAATTTTTCGAGTCCTGCAACAATTTGCGTTCCTTCTAATTTTGAAAGTATCTTAGTGTGGGTCAACATCTTCGCGTGAGCTATCGAACCGATCAAATCATGTTTTGCTAATCGTTGGTCGAACGCAATCGATGCATTAAATGCCACAACATCTGATCGATTGCCCTTTTCAAAGCGACCACCCCACATTTGATTTGTTGCCATTAATTTGCCTACTTTCTACTTTAAAACTAATTGTTCAGCTGCTGTTAATTTTTGCTGCACTTGGGCATGAACAACTGAAGGTAAACTATACAGTTTAATAAAGCCCGCAGCTGATTCCTGATCAAAGGCATCTGCTGAAGTATACGTAGCCAAATCCAGGCTATATAGAGAGTTGTCTGATTGGCGACCTTCACAAATCACATTGCCTTTAAACATTTTGACACGAACAACACCGTTCACTTCTTTTTGACTTTCACGAATAAATGCCTTTAATGAATCAAATAATGGTGTATACCGTAAAGCATTATAAATGGTCTCAGCAATTTGTTTCTCAATAATTGGCTTAAAATGTGCCAAATCTTTTGTCGTTGTTAAATCTTCCAAATCTTTATGCGCTTTTAGCAAAACTTCGGCACCAGGTGCTTCATAAATTTCACGTGACTTGATACCAATCAAACGATTTTCTACATGATCGATACGCCCAATTCCATGCTTACCAGCCACTTGATTAAGTTCTTTAATGAGCTCAGCCAATTCATATGTTTGACCATTAAGCGCCACTGGGATTCCCTGATCAAAGGTGATTTCTACATAGTCTGGTGTGTCTGGCGTATTTTCTAGTGCATTTGTCCGCTCATAAGCATCCTCGGGTGCTGTTGCCCATGGATCCTCCAATAAACCACATTCATTGGCACGACCCCAAAGATTTTCATCGATGGAATAAGGACTTTCTTTTGTAATTGGAACAGGGATGCCATTCTCTTTTGCATACGCAATTTCCATTTCACGTGACATATGTTGATCACGGATAGGATCTTCAATCTTCATTTCTGGCGCTAATGCATGAATTTCTGTTTCAAAACGTACCTGATCATTACCTTTACCCGTGCAACCATGAGCAATTGCTGTTGCCCCATACTTGTTAGCAACTTCAACAAGTTTCTTTGCAATCAATGGTCGTGATAACGCTGAAATCAAAGGATACTCACCTTCATAATAAGCATGCGCTTGTAGCGCAACTAATACATATTCCTCTGCAAATTCCTGTTGCGCATCAATAACAACAGATTCACTAGCCCCAACTTGCTTCCCCTTCTCCTGAATCTTAACCAAATCCTTCTCTTCCCCAACATCAATACAACATGCAATCACGTCATACCCCGCATTTTTTAACCAGGCAATTTCAACTGAGGTATCTAATCCACCAGAATATGCTAAAACCACTTTCTTTTTGCTCATAATTGTTTCCCCTCTTTGACCGTTTTTTAAATAATAGAATAAATATACATAAAATGCAACGTTTTTTGCTTTTTATACATTATTTTCGTTAATATTCATTTTATATTGCATATTTAAACCATTAGTTCACCATTTAGTAAATTAATAGCAATGCCCTTTGCTTAAAAAATTAAAAACTAATCTCAGAATACTAATCGAATATTTAATGATTCACGCATCACGAATGTCCACCACCATAGCACAAAAAAAAAGACTACCAACATCACTGTCAGTAGTCTCATCAATTTGTATTCTAATTAAGCTTCAGGCGTCAAAATGTCTTTTGAAACAACATTCAAGTTTTCATCTAGGTCGTAAACCCAAGGTTGACCGTTAGCGATTTCAACACCCATGATATCTTCATCAGAGATTTGCTCAATGTGCTTTACTAGGGCACGCAATGAGTTTCCGTGAGCACCGATAACAACGTTCTTACCGTCCTTCAATGCCTTTGAAATGTCTGAATCCCAGAATGGCAATACACGTTCCAAAGTAACCTTCAAGTTTTCACCCTTTGGTAATTCACCAGCAGGTACATCTTGGTAACGACGATCCATTGCAGGATATGACTTGCCGTCAATAGTCATTGTTTCACTTTGTTCCTCTAGTAGTGGAGGCAAAACGTCATATGAACGACGCCATTGGTGAACTTGTTCATCACCCCACTTAGTTGCAGCATCGGCCTTATTCAAACCTTGCAAAGCACCATAGTGACGTTCGTTCAAGCGCCATGACTTAACTTCAGGTACCCACAATTGATCAGCTTCTTCCAAAGCCAAGTGCAATGTTGTGATAGCACGTGTCAAAACTGACGTATAAGCTTGATCAAATTGAATGCCTTTTTCAGCCAACAATTGTCCAGCTTCCTTTGCTTGCGCGATACCTTTATCGCTCAACTTTGTATCAACCCATCCATTAAATAAGTTTAATGCGTTCCATTCACTTTGACCGTGACGAATTAAAACTAACTTTGCCATTGGTACACCTCTTTTTTTATTTTTCTTCGTTACTATTGTAACAAATTTCACGAAGTTTTAGTAGTTACTGATGTTAATTAGTGTTTAACTGTACCATCTTCCACCGTTAATGCAGTTGAATGTGCTGGTCCCTTAACATCAGATAAAATATGTGTCATGAGATCATTAATTGCCGTTGGCGCTTCACCAAACCCGGTTGCAATAACATCATACTTACCAGCGTACACAGCAACATCCCCGATTGCATAAACATTTGGTACTGTCGTTGCCATATTTTGGGTAACGACAATTTTATTTTGTGCATCATGTTCTGGTTGAATTGACCAACCAGCCATAATTTTATTTTCTGTTTGAAACCCATAACTAATGACTATTTCATCAACAATAACGTCCTTGGTCTCTTCTGATCGCGCCAATTGTAGCGTTACTAATAACGCACCTGTTGTATCTCTGGTAATTTGCTTAATTGTATAGGGCGTTTCTAACGTCACTGATGAATTTGATAACTTCGTTAAACTATGTTCAAGTGCACGAAACTTGTCACGGCGATGTGTTAATTTAACGTTTTTGGCGGTTGTTTCTAATTTTAATGCCATTTCGACTGCTGAGTCACCACCACCAGCTACTAACACACGTTTTCCCGCAAAAATATTTAGATCATGAATCGAATAATGAATATTTTGGTTAACATTATCACCCAAAATTTCAGCCGCAATTCGGCGTGGCTCAAAAGCACCAGCACCAGTAGCTAATAAAACACCTTTTGTATGAAAACTATCTTGTTGATCGGTTTTAATTTGGAAACCATCGCCACTTGAAATGATATCTGTCACAGTTGTACCAAGTAACACTTTTTGTTCAAATTGTTCTAGTTGCTTTGTTAAATCAGCCACGATGTCTTTTCCCAAAACATTCACATAGCCTGGAATATCTAAAATGGTTTTTTTAGGATAAAAATTCGTAACTTGACCACCCAAATCAGCTAAACTTTCAACAATGACAACTTTTAATTCACGTAAACCTGCGTAAAAGCCTGCAAACATTCCAACTGGACCAGCTCCAACAATTGTTAAATCAACGTCTTCATTCATTACTTCACACTTTCTAAACATCCTTATTTATAACATTTAATCTAACGTACGATTATATAGACTATCAAATTCAGACAGATCAACTTGGAAATCATCCGCAAAGACAATATCTACAGCACTACCTTCTTCACCTGACTTTTCTTCAAATGTCGTGGCAATTTTTTGATATAAGGCCTGCACGTCTTCACGATCAGGCCCGCTCACGACTAACAAATAATTTGATGTTTGTGCATCATTGTTTGTTAGCCACAATAGATACATACTCTCGATTGCACCCATTGCATCATCTGCAATACCAATTAACTCATAACGTAATGGCGTTGGAATAATCTCTTCAGCAGATGAAATTTCCATATCACTATCGCCAGCATTCTCAGCAGCATTATCTTCTTCTTGGACAGATTCTGCAACTTGCTGTGCAATATACATAATATTATCTCTGGTAATTGGCATACCATTAGTAAATGGATTAACCGCTAAACCTTCAATACTTTGAGTGTCATCATTCTGCAAAATAGGTAGATAATCTGACAACGACATTCCCCAAGGATAAACAGGCAAATCTGCTTCAATCGTGTGTGCATTATAGGCATCCAAATCAGTGAAAACTGGAAAGACTCCATTACCATTTTCTAATTCAAATGTTACCAACTGCATCTGCGCATTTTCTGGAATTTCAATACCATCCCCATCCTCTTTAATAATAGGTGGCTCTGAAAAATTCACGGGTGCAATAAAAACAGCATCAATCAATGCTTGAATAAAATTATGTTCCGTAACCTCATTTTGTTCTTCACGAAAAACTGCTATTGCATCTAGTAGCTTATCATTGCGTAATTCTTCATCTTGGTTATCCATGCGCACTTATTCTCCTTACTTCTCTCATCTCTTTTTAACAAGTATAACGGATATCATTATCTTTGTCAGGCATCGCTATTTTATATCAAGACTAAAAAAGGTTGGTAAATTTACCAACCTTTTTTAGATTATGATAAGTTAAAGCGTAATTACCCCAATATTTGTAAGCATCTTTTTAACTACTATCACATATCCCTATATGTATTTTATATCGCTTGCGTTTCCCCTCAAGCATTATATTTATAATATCCCAAAAAATGGATATTGTAAACAAATAATTCGTCTTTAAAGCCCTAACACTCTGAATAAAAATAAAAATCCTGCGCAGCGTTCGTTAATAACGAACATTACGCAGGAAATATCTGTTTTTTAATATGTAACCGAATTTTTAATTACTAAATTTACTAATTATGCTGCTTTTTAGGAAGCCCTTTATAAAACAAACGATACAGCACCGCGCATATAATTGGTAACACTGCCACCATGGTATACATTTGCTTAAAATCAACAAATCGGCGCAAAGCACCCAATAAGTAAGGTCCAACACCAATGCCTAAGTCTAATCCCACAAAATAAGTCGATAATGCAACCCCGATACGACTAATATCTTTTTCTAAATGTAAAGCAACTGCTTGCCCATTTGACATAAAGGTACCATATCCTAATCCAATCAAAGCTCCTGATAATAATAATGACCATGATGACGTTGTCATACTTAATACTAACAATCCGATTGCTAAGAAAATATAGCTTGGATACATCACCGAATTCTCACCATATTGATCAAAAATTCGCCCTGCTATTGGTCGTGTAATTGTGATAACTAGTGCATAAACAACGAAAAATAACGAACTAATTGATACAAGATTAATTGTGACAACATACGACGCTAAAAACGACAAAACACTTGAATATGCCAGCCCCATCAGAAATGCAATCCCGGCAATAAACATAACTTTCGTATCAATAAAGGTACTTATTTGCCAACTATTAGCACTAAGGCGCTGTTCAGTCGTTAAGTGCATATTGTTAACCTTGATTGTAAAACAACCAATTGTTGTAACGATTAACATAACACTAGCCATGATAACAATAAAATTAATACTCGTTGTGTGTAATAATAACATTCCTAAAAATGGACCAATTGCTGCGGCTAAACTCGTACTTAATCCATAATAATTAATCCCTTCCCCACGTCGTTCAAGAGGAATATACGCTGTAACGATTGCATTAGTTGCCGTAGACACCATACCATAAAAGAAACCATTTAATAAACGGATGACGTATAACACAATCAGTGATGGCATATATAAATACATAATTGTTGTTACTAAATATAATACAATACCGATTCTTAATACCTGTTTACGCCCCATAACCTCAAGCTTTTTACCAATATAAAGACGGGCAATTAACGTACCAATAACATAGATACCTGATGCTAAACCTGCCTGACTCAGTGTTGCACCTAATTTATCTTGGGCGACCACTGCAATAATAACCATCAATAAATAATAAACAAAATAAACCAAAAAATTTATCAATGTGACACTGATAAACCCTTTATTAAACAACTTCTCTGTATTTACCACAAACCTTCTCCATTAAACCTATTTATTTAAACCTATACTGTTGCATTACCGATAATAACGCAACGAATATAATTCTCATTATTATTCACTAATAATGTAAAGTCAAATTTGTAACCGCTTACCCCTGTTATTAGTACCAAGTTTTTTGGTTTACCCTATTTATCGGAAATAAAAAAAACAAGCATCGGATAAACGATACTTGTTTGTAATTATTATTTACTTATTTTACTGAACTTTAACATCACCATCGATAATCTTCTTCTGAGCATCTTGTACAGCTGCCCATGTGTCCTTAGACATATGACCACGTGTCAAAGCAACACCCTTATCATCTAATCCATACACAAGGTGCTTACCACCAGGGAAGTTTCCCTTAGCAGTCTTTTCAGTCACATCACTCACAGCCTTACCAACCCTTTTAACAGAAGATGTTAGTGTAAAGTTAGATTTACCGTCCTTCGCTGTATAGGCACCGTCAGAATTTTGATCACGGTCAACACCAATTACCCAAACTTTATCAGCTGCATTTTGAGCTTTGTTTAGATCCTTAGCTTCTGTAAATACACCGGCTCCAGAACCACCAGCGGCCGTAAAGACCACATCAGTACCGCTTTGATACATCGTTGAGGCAATGGTCTTACCCTTACCAGCATCAGTAAAGCTACCAACATACTGTGCATCAACCTCAATATCAGGGTTAACTGACTTAGCGCCAGCAGTAAAGCCCTTTTCAAACGATTGCACAACCGCTGACTTCATACCACCGACAAACCCAACTTTGTCTGTTTTGGTTGTCTTAGCAGCCGCAACACCAGCCAAGTATGATGATTGCTCAGACTTAAACGTTACCGAAACCGTATTCTTACGTGCTTTAGCAATATCATCAATAATCATATAGTTAGTATTTGGATTTTTCTTTGATTGTTCGTTAATTGTTGAAACCAATTGGAAACCAATACCATAAATGTTCTTAAAACCATCAGAACGTGCTTGATCTATATTAGTGGTAAAATCTGCACTGGTCTTTGAAGGATAGTAAGCATAGCCACCCTTTCCTTCTTTAACACCATTATCCTTTGCCCAAGCTTTCATACCTTCCCAAGCTGATTGATTGAATGACTTATCATCAATTCCACCACCATCAGTTATCAAGGCAACTGAGGTTTTATCATCCTTAGTATCACCTGACTTGTTTCCAGACCAAGCGGCATATGCACCCCCTGCAATAATTACAACTGCGGCACCTGCCACCCACATCTTTGCGTTTGAAGCCATTTTTTACTCCTTTTTATCAAAAAACCAATTATATTGTTCGATAATTACGAACTACTCATTAAATATAATGTATAATGTTCCAAAATTAAAGTATTTTCCTGAAAAAAAGCACAAAAAAAACGTTACAGTGTCAAAACACGAACGTTTCGTTAATTATCTACATTTTTCAGAATTAACCAGGCGTACCAAATAAGATTCTGGCACAAAACCACTCACAGCATTGTAAATACGTTTGGCACGTGATGCCTTTTCAGTAACTGCAAATACCGTTGGCCCAGTTCCTGACATCTGTGCTGCTTCAGCACCAAACTCATACATTTTTTGTTTAAGTTTCAATATTTCTGGATATTTACCACCGGTTATGGATTCTAATACATTAAACATTTGTCGATAAGCCGTTTGAAAATCTGCTTGATTGACAGCTGTCATCAAAGCCGCCATATTACCATGTTGCATGGTATTATAGTTAACCATTTTTAATATTTTAGGGGTTGAAACACTAATACCTGGTTTAGCAACAATTACCCATAGTGGTGGTAACGCTTGCTTTAACGGTTCCACTATTTCTCCACGCCCCCGAACACGTGCTGGCCGTGAATAAACACAAAAAGGAACATCGGCATCGATTTTCAAACCAATCACAGCTAATTTTTCTTCCGTATAATTTAATTGCCAAATACGATTTAGCCCCCGAAGGACGGCTGCAGCATCTGAAGAGCCACCGCCTAACCCGGCTGCTACTGGCACTCGTTTCATGATATGAATTTCAATACCATCAGTCTTACCAGCAATTTCTCGCATTAAACGGGCAGCCTGGTAAGCTAAATTCTTTTCATTGAGTGGCAGGACACCACTTGTCGACTCAACCACAATTTCTTGATGGTCAGTAGTCGTACGAATGGTCACTGTATCAGCTAGATCGATAGCTACCATTAACATATCCCATTCTTGTTCGCCATTAGCATGGAGAAATGGGGTATCAAGGCTAATATTTAACTTAGCGTACGCTTGCTCTAATACTTCCATCGCGGCTTAATCCTTTCATAACATTATGTTAATTATAGCAAGTTGAACGAAATTGTTAAATAACCACCCGAAAGATTTCAACTTTGCCTAACATCATTTTATTGCTATACTTACATTTATATATTTATTAAGGAGTTGCTATGCGTTTTATTTACATTATTCTAGGTCTAATTACTTTTGGTATCGGTACTGTTTTTATTTGGGTGCCGGGTATTCCGACAACTCCTTTTTATCTACTAACCGCTTACTTTTGGAGTCGCTCTTCAAAACGTTTACAGAATTGGTTAGAGCATAATAAGTATTACCAACGGTATATCCATGATGGTATTTATAAACGTCAATTGACGCAGCAAAATCGCATTGTTATTTATATTGTGACAGCTGCTTTCATGTGTATACCATTCTTTATGTCAGGTAAGCTTTGGTTACAAATAACTTTAATTCTCGCATCACTATCCCAAATTTTAGCAATGGAAGGCTTCTATCGTGGTTGGTGGCTCACAAAGTGGTTTGTCGAAAAATAAGGTATCGAAAACAATTGGTTAGTCTACGCACTACCAATTGTTTTTTACTTTACTTTAAATATTGTTTTGCGACCTCACGATAAATATCAACCATCGCAAAATAAGCCTGTTGTGACACATATTCATTGGCTTTATGCGCCGTTGTATTTCCTGGTCCAATTATAGCTAGTTGGACATTTGGATTTGCATGAACAAATGCAGCAGCATCTGTGCCTAATGAAACGGCTATTGTTGGTGCAACCATGGGTTCAATTAAATAATTAGGGATGATGTCCTGCACAATTTTAATCAATTGACTATCTCGTGGTGTCACAACCGCATCATCATATGCATTAACGTGTAATGATAAATTCATTGTCTCATCACCTTGATTAAGATTAGCAATTAATGCTTGTAACCGTTCAATCAACGTTTGGGCTGGTAATTCTGGAATAGTACGTGTTAATTCAGTTAATGTTGCCAAATCAGAAACTGAATTTTGTTGAGCACCTCCCTGTATAATATTAGCGCCACGCATCGTTTTAGCTAAGATGGGACTCTCTTCAGGTAAAGTATCATAAAGCGTTTGTTCTGCTTGATAGTATTGCACCAAATGATTAATCGCATCCACCCCTAATTTAGGCATGGAACTATGGGCTGCTTTACCCGTTGCTGTAACATCATAGGCCAAAAAACCTTTATGAGCAAAAAAGATAAAATGCTGTTCCGCCGCCTTCGAAGTGACCGCCGCCTGCTGTAATTTTTTCAAGGTTGACGGGTCAATAACGGCACCACCACTAGTGAAATACTCTGAAATTTCATTCAAAGCAACACCTGTAGGTTCCCCAATGATAACCGCATCAATATCTGTCAAATACCCTTCTGCTGCTAATTTATCAGCACCTAATTCATTTTTTTCTTCATCAGCTGTTGCAATAAAACGTAACGTACCATGCAGTGGCTCATGACGATCGTGTAATTCCATAAAAGCAATCACAAAGGCGGCTAATCCGCCCTTCATGTCTGTAACACCACGACCAAATAATTTATCATTTTGTATATTTAACGTAAACGGGTCGGTATCCCAAGTATTGAAATCACCTTCGTGTACCGTATCTAGATGGCCAGCAAAAGCTAATACCGGACCTTTGCCATCACCAATTTCAGCAATTAAATTGGCTCTATTTGGCGCAACATCTACCAATTTACTATCAATACCATGTTGTGCAAAATAGTCTTGTAAATACACAGCAATCTTTTTTTCATGATCAGCAACCGTATTAATAGCTACCAAATCGCTTAATAAAGCTATTTTATCTTGATCTGTCATCTTATACTCCTCGTAGTATTCTAAAATAATCTTAATCTATTCTTTCATAATACGCAAAAAAGTGTATAACAAAAGATGACTTGAAACCAATTGTCACACGTTACATTCTGACGACTTTTTTGCACATAATAAAAGCGTCAATCTAAAAACCATTAGATCAACGCTCACTATTGCATTATTTAATTTTCTTCATAACGTATAGTATGACGATATCCCGTAAGGATACTAAATAACAAGCCAAAGAATGCAACAAATGTTAAGGCTGCTGCTGCATAAAATAAAGTGCCATAACCTTGTTGCTGAATGATTAACCCCCCTGCTAACGGTCCCACAGCGCGACCAACGGATGGGGCTGCTGCTGACAACCCTTGGTAGCGTCCTTTTAATGATACTGGGGTTAATTCATTAACTAGTGCTGGAATCATTGGAAAAGCTGTTGCCTCGCCGATTGTCGTAATAATCATTGCGACGGCAAAGCCAAAAAAATGATGACTAAATGGCAAAATCAAAAATGATAAGCCAAACATGATAATGCCTAAGAAAATCTGAATAAACATTGAACGATGGTTACTTGATAAGTTCAAAGCATTCATTCCTAACTGAATAACAGCAATTAAAATACCATTAATCGTCCACAACATCGAATACTGCCATAATGGTAGTTTTAAGACACTGTTCATATAAACTGACAAGTTTCCCTGCCATTGCGCATATGAAATCCATAGTACAACCAATCCTAAGACACTCGCATAAACCAACGCCATATTCCATTTAGGTAATTTAATTTTAGTAATTGCTTGACTAGTTGATCGATTTTTTAGTGTGAAATTAAATTTGGCATGTACAATGACAAATAAAACAAGATATAAAATTAGCGCCAGAATAAATAACCACGTAATACCCAAAGGATAAATTGGACCAACTAATGCCGTTGAAAAAACCATGCCAAAGTTACTTGTAAAGTACAACATATTAAACACAAAACGGCCATCATGAGAACGTACTTGCGTCCCATATGAATTAACAGCCGCCGTAATCCAACCGCCAAAAAAGCCGACTAATGTTAAAATAATGGCGTAAACTGGCCAACCATGCCAAAAAATAAAGGTAATTTGGAGAATGATCATTGCAATCACACCAAACTGAATCAACACATATGGTTTAAACCGATCAAATAAACGACCACTAATTAACGAACCAATTGCTTGCCCTACAGCATTGGCCATCATAACCCACCCAATCGTTACTAATGTTTGATATAGCTCATTATACAAATAAACAGATGTTAGTGGCCAAATAAAGCCAAACGCAAAACTGTTAATAAAACTTGCTATTAATAGCCAACGTAATGACATGCCCTTGTTAACCTGCTGCATCATAACCCTCTTTTCTTTTCATCCACATAAAATAGAGCGAGGTCAATGATAAATATCATCAACCCCGTCTCTTTATTATGCCTGTTTAATTAAAATTACCCGATTCTTCATTATGATAATCAATATTTGAAAACTTATTATAAGATTTTACAAATAGTAATCGTGCTGTTCCACGTGCCCCTGAACGATTTTTTTCCAAGATAACTTCGATTTCACCAATATCTTGTTGTTCTTCATCACGTGGGTCATTTTGATTGTCATCATCTTCATTTGACTTCTCATAATAATCATCACGATATAAAAACGCCACAATGTCCGCATCCTGCTCAATAGATCCAGATTCACGAATATCTGATAACATTGGTCGTTTATCTTGTCGTTGTTCCACACTACGTGATAACTGTGATAAGGCAATAATTGGCACATTCATTTCCATTGCCATCATTTTAATTGCACGTGAAATGGCTGAAACTTCTTGCTGACGTCCTTCACTACGTGTTCCTTCAATCAACTGCAAATAATCAATAATGACTAAGCCTAATTGTCCCTCACGTTTATACAAACGACGTAATTTTGAACGAATATCTGTTACGCGAATACCAGGAGTATCGTCAATATAGATATTCGTTCGTGCCAATGAATCCGTTGCAACAACTAATGAATCCCATTCTTCTGATTCTAATTGACCAGTACGCATGTGTTGCGAATTAATATTACCTTCCGCTGCTAACATACGATTGACAAGGGATGTATCCGGCATTTCTAATGAAAAAATAACCACTGGTAATTTCGGATCAGCTACTGCGACTTTTTGTGCAATATTTAAAACAAAAGCTGTTTTTCCAACTGCAGGTCGTGCAGCAATAATAATCATTTCACCGTCATGAAAACCTGTTGTTAAATTATCTAACGCCGGGAAACCTGATGCTAAGCCAGTAACAGTATCCTCAGTACGAGAATTTTCTTCAATTTCTTCAAAGGATTTATTAACAACATCGGCAATGTTTTTAAAGTCGGCACTTTTTTCACCGCTATTAATTAAGTCTAATTTTGTCGATAAATCAGCGACAGCGTCATCAACAGAATCACTACCTTCATAAGTTTGTGTCAAACTATTTTGCAAGGTGTCAATCATATTACGACGTACAGAACGTTCCCGCACAATCCGCGCATAATACATTGCATTACCAGCAACTGGCACACTTGACGCTAATTCTGTTAGGTAGGCCATGCCACCCACATTTTCAACTTGATTATCTTTATCTAACTCATCTGTAATCGTTAGAATATCAATTGCTCTTTGTGTCTCATCTAAAGCCAAGATGGCCGTATAAATTAATCGATGAGCTGTACGATAAAAATCATCTGGTGCTAAAACTGTCATAATATCAGCCAACAAATCCTGTGGATCGGTTGCCAATAAAATTGATCCTAAAACCGCTTGCTCAGCTTCAACATCTTGCGGTACCTGTAATGGCACACCATCATTTTGATCAGCCATGTGAACACAACCTCCTTTCCATTGTAGATAAGTCTCAAACCTCGTTGTTATTAAACCACAACGAGATTTGGGTTAACGCTAAATTACATTGTACCAAATTAATAATCAGAATGGGAAAAATAAAATAGGCCGATCCTAGGTTAATGAAACCATGGACCAACCCTATTATCATAAATTTGATTAATTATAGCTCATCAGTGTGAATGCGAATAGTTGCTTCAACATCATGATGTAACTTAACTTTTACATTACGGTAACCCAATGCACGAATAGGTTCCTTCATATCCATTTTACGCTTATCAATTTTAATACCAAATTGATCGAGCAAACCAGCAACAACTTGCTTTGATGAGATAGCACCAAATAAACGACCATCTTTACCAGCTTTGGCCTTTAATTCAATAACTGTTTTATCATCTTCTAATTGCTCTTTCAATGCAACGGCGGCTGCTTTTTCTTCAGCCGCTTCACGATCAGCTGCTTTTTTTTGTCCGCGTAATGCTGAAACATTGGCATTTGATGCTGGTTTAGCCTTATTATTTTTGATTAAAAAATTATTTGCGTAACCATCAGGCACATTTTTAACTTCGCCTTTTTTACCGCGACCTTTAACATCTTCTAAGAAAATAACTTTCATTAATTTATACCTTCTTTTCTATTCATTCTCTTGATCATTATCTTTATTAAGTTTTGTTAACAGTAATTCATAAACATCATCTGTCGTTGTGTCCTTAACTTGTGTTGCTGCATTACTTAGATGGCCACCGCCACCCATAGCTTCCATTACTAATTGGACACTGACATTACCAGTCGAACGTGCTGATACAGCAACTGTATTATTATCACGACGACTAATAACATATGCTGATTGAACCCCAATCATTTGAAGCAATGAATCAGCTGCCTGTGCAGCCACTACTGAATCATATTGAATATCATCTTCACCTGTAACAATAGCAGCACTATCATGGATTTTTGCTCGTTCAATTAAATGAGCGCGTTGTCGATATGAACCAACTGACTCCTTCATGAAATCCTGTAGCAATGAACCATCTGCACCCACTGCACGTAGGTAACTAGCTGCATCAAATGTTCGGGTACCTGAACGTAACGTAAATGATTTGGTATCAATTTGGATACCCGCTAACATCGCAGTTGCTTCTAAACGACGTAATCCTTGTGCCCGACGTGGTTGATACTCAAATAATTCCGTTACCAATTCAGAAGTTGATGACGCATACGACTCAACGTAAACCAACTGAGCCTCATCAGGAAACTCTTCGCCACGACGATGATGATCAATAATCACGACACTGTCTTTCATTGCCTCATAAACATCCTTTGATTCTGATAATGATGGTTTTGAGTGATCGACAATTACTAATAAACTTTGATCCGTCATCTGAGCAATAACGTCATCTGGTGCTAAAATAGCATTTTCATCAGAAGCATCCGTTGCCATTTGATCTAATAATAAGCGAATATCAGAATGTTCTTGACCAGTTTCTTCATACACAACCCATGCTGGTTTACCTAACATTTCTGCTAACCGTCGAACACCTAATGCCCCACCAAATGAATCCATATCAGGGCGTTTATGTCCCATCACAAATACTTGATCAGCTTGATCAAATAAATCAGCTAACGCTTGTGAAATTACGCGAGCACGAACACGCGTACGCTTAGCCATTGGGTTAGTATTACCACCATAAAAGCGTGCTGAGCCAGTTGAAGATTTAACAACAACTTGATCACCACCACGACCAAGTGCCAGATCCAAGTTAGACTGCGCATTTTCTGCTAACACATCAATTGCCATTTCATTATAAGCAATACCAATACTTAATGTAATTTGCGTATTTTGCATTGATGTTGACTCACGAATAACCTTTAATAAATTGAATTTATCATTTTCTGCTTTTATCAAGGATTCACGATAACCAACTAATAAGTAACGATCAACAGAAAGACGTCGTGCATAAATATCATGTTCCGTCATCCAATCGGATAGTGTTTTAGTTACATAAGTTCGTAATGTTGACGCCTCTGCGTCACTCATCCCCTCTGTAACTTCATCGTAATTATCTAAAGAAACAATCCCTAAAAACAATTTATGATTCTCATAATCAGCTGTAACTTGTGCTGATGCCGTCATATCCATTAAATAAATCGCATTTAATTCTGGCTGAACTTGTACTTGAAAAAAATGATCTAACCAATCACATTCAGTCATGCGTTTTTCATTATCTGACCATAATTCAACAATTTCAGTTAATGTATTTGAAACATCTTTTAAGTTCTGACCAACAATTGTTTGTTCACCAAGTAATTGTTGTAAATAGGGATTAACCCATTCAATATCACCATTATCAGTAAACAACATAACACCTAGTGGCATTTGAATAATTGATTCTTGTTCACCACGATTAATACGATAAGACAAATTTTCAATATAATGTGTTGTTTGTTCACTTAGATCTTGCAAAGTTTTAAAAATAACAATCAATGCAATAACAACTAGTATTACCCAAATGATTCCTACAACCCAATTAACTAACCATGCTAAAATTGCTCCTACAACGGCAATAAATGACACTAATGCTGCCATACTACCAAGGCGTTGGTTTTTAAAGAATGTCGGTAACGCCGTAAATTTTCTCACCCGTTTCACCTAGCCTATTATTTTATTTGTATCGTATCATTATAACATAAAGGAACTTTGCAATAAAATACTGCTAAATTTGCATAAAAAGCCTACAAACACTTCCTAATCAAGCGCTCACAATTAATTTACAAGCATCAATGACTAATCTTGGGTGTCTCACTACAAAATAAAACACATAACTAAAAAGTTTGCAAAGCTGACAAAGTGTCAACTTTACAAACTTTTTTAATTGATTTTATTAAATTTTTACGCTATTTCCTACAAGTAGTCAGGCTATTAGTCAATCAACCCAAACTCACGCGCACGCTCTTGATACATGGCAATTTCATCCTCAGCTGCCCAAACAAAATGTTGCGGTGCAATTTCAATCATCTGACGATCACGACCGTCTAATTCAGCAGTCGGATCATAGACAATTGGGACACGTTGCTCTTCAACAGTTGGATCAGGTACTGGTATTGAACTCAATAATGAACGCGTATAGTCATGTAAGGGATGGTTATAAACCTCATCGGCAAGTCCAATCTCAACCATTTTTCCCCAATGCATAACCCCAATACGGTCCGAAATATATTTAACCATCGACAAATCATGCGCAATAAACAAGTATGTTAGGCCTTGCTTTTGTTGTAGCTCCTTCATCAAGTTAACAACTTGTGCTTGAATAGAAACGTCCAACGCTGAAATTGGTTCGTCAGCAATGATAAACTTTGGCTGAACAGCTAGTGCACGGGCAATACCAATACGTTGTCGTTGTCCACCAGAAAACTCATGCGGATAACGACTCGAATGATCACGATTCAACCCAACTATCTCCAATAAGTCTTCCACTTGCTTAGCACGGTCAGCATCATTTTTAGCCAAATGATTAACATCAATTCCTTCGGCAACGATATCTTTAACTTTCATACGTAAATCTAAAGATGCTTGCGGATCTTGGAAAATCATTTGAACTGCCTGGCGAAATTTACTTAACTTATTACGCTTTTTAAGCTTTGCCAAATCTTCGCCTTCAAACAAAATTTGACCACCAGTTGGTTCATACAATTTCATAATTGCACGTCCAATGGTTGTTTTACCAGAACCAGATTCACCAACTAAACCAAATGTCTCACCTTCATAAATATCAAATGAAGCATTTTGAACAGCCTTAGTTTCGTTAGATTTACCTGCATTAAACGTGATGTCTAAACCTTTTAGCTCAACTAATTTTTTACGTTCATCAGCCATTATTTGCCACCTCCATTACCAAGGACAGCTGAGTTTTCAACGGCAACTGCCTTTGACCGATCAGCTTCAGGGTGCTCAGCTTGGAAACGCGTCCAGCGTTTTTGAACTTCTGCCGGTGGTACAACTTCTGGTGCACGTTTATCCAATAACCAAGTTGCAGCATAGTGCGTTTGTGACAATTTAAAGAACGGTGGCTTAACCTTTTCATCAGCAGCAACTGCATAACGATTACGTGCTGCAAAGGCATCACCCTTGGGTGGATTCAACAAATCAGGTGGCGTACCTGGAATTGCTTCTAGTGTTCCACGTTCGGTTGCAGTTGTTGGCATTGAATTCAACAATCCCCAAGTATATGGGTGTTGCGGAAAATTAAAGACCTCATCTACTTTACCAATTTCAATAATTTCACCTGCATACATCACAGCAACACGATCAGCCATACCAGCAACAACACCCAAATCATGGGTGATGAAGATAATTGACGTATCTGATTGTGCTTGAATATCCTTCATCAGGTACAAAATTTGTGCTTGAATTGTAACGTCCAACGCAGTTGTTGGTTCGTCGGCGATTAGAATTTCAGGATTATCAATCAAGGCGATTGCAATAACGATACGTTGACGCATCCCACCAGAAAATTGGTGTGGATAATCGTTAATATGGGCTTTAGCATTTGGAATACCAACAAGTTTCATCATCTCCAAAGCTTTTTCCCATGCTTGCTTTTTACTCATTTTTTGATGTTTAATCAACGGTTCTGCAATTTGTTGTCCTATTTTCATTGTTGGGTCCAAAGATGTCATTGGGTCTTGGAAAATCATTGCAATTTCAGAACCACGGACTTTTTGCATCTGCTTTTCTGTTTTACCAATAATTTCATCACCTTTAAAAGTAATTGAACCTTTTTCCACTCGGGCGTTTTTTGCCAACAATCCCATTAATGAACGTGTCGTTACCGACTTACCTGATCCAGACTCACCAACAATTGCCAATGTTTCACCCTTATACAAGTCAAATGAAACATCGCGGATGGCCTGAACACTTCCATTATAGGTATTGAAATTAATTTTAAGGTCATCGACCTCAAGAATTTTTTCTGCCATTTCTTCACTCTCTTCCATTAATCCTTTGTACGTGGATCAAACGCATCACGTAATCCATCACCTAATAAGTTAAACGCAATCATGATAATTCCCAAGATCACAGCTGGAATTGCTAATTGATATGGATAGAATTGCATTGCTTTTTGTCCATCATTTAACAACGTACCCAATGAAGCCATTGGCACTGGAATTCCCAATCCAATAAATGAAAGCAATGCCTCGAAGAAGATTGCTGATGGAATGGTGAACATTAGTTGTACGATAATCGTTGAACTTAGGTTAGGTACTAAATGACGTAACCCAATGCGCCAAGTAGATGAACCCAAAGTACGTGCTGCTAGAATATAATCCTGTTCTTTAGCTGTTAGCACCTGCGCTCTAACCAGCCGGGCCATGGAAGTCCAAGAAGTTAAGGCAATTCCCAATGAAATTGACAACATACCTGGCTTCATAATTAAAATCAAAAGGACAAAGACAACCAAATTTGGAATTGAAGAAACGATTTCAATAATTCGTTGCATCACGATATCAACTTTACCACCACGCCAACCTGACGTAATACCATAGATAACACCAATCACCAAATCCATTAATGTTGCGATTAAGGCAACCTCTAATGAAATACGTGTTCCATATAGGACACGTTTGAAAATGTCACGACCGAATTGATCAGTTCCAAACCAATAATTTTTCTTATCAGACACACCAGCTGATTCATATTGATCAATTTTAGTACCATCTAATTTAGCCTCACCTGTAAAACCAGGGACCTCACCTAGCACACCTGGTAGACGTGCCGGCAAATTTTGAATCGTCACATCTTGACGTGAAGTTGCTTTTGAATTAGCCACTGGTGATGACGCAAAGGCCACTATAAAAACGGCAATTAAAATCCAAAGTGAAACGAATGCCCCTTTATTTTTCTTTAAACGACGCCAGGCATCTTTCAAAAAGCTGACCGATGGCTTTAAAATCTCTTCATTATCAGTATGACGATCAGCGGGAAGCAATTTAAAATCATCTGCTGTTAAATTTACTTTTTCAGACATGAGCGGCTCCTTCCTTATTTAGCCAATCGAATACGTGGATCAATAACACCGTAAAGGATATCTGTAATTAACAAAATAACCATTAACATCATTGAATAAACAATTGTTGTTCCCATAATTATTTGGTAATCATTAGTCAAAATCGAATCAACGAATTGGCTACCAATACCAGGAATTGAAAAAATATTCTCCACAACAATTGATCCGGTTAGCAAGTTAACTGCCATTGGACCAACCAAAGTTACCAATGGAATCAATGAATTACGAAGCGCATGCTTCCAAATCAGTTCATTGCTTGAAAGACCCTTAGCACGTCCCAATTCAATATAGTCAGAACCTAAAACATCAACCATTTCGGTACGAATAAAACGTGCTGATGTTGCCAATGGACTCATCCCCAACGCAATGGTTGGTAGAATAGTTGCGGCAAAGCCTTTCCAACCAGCAATTGGTAACCAATCTAATTTCAATCCAATCCAATATTGCAACAAAGCGGCGAATACGAATGATGGAATTGAAATACCCAACACTGCCAAAATTGATAAGAAGGTATCAGTTTTTGTGTTACGTCGAACAGCAGCCGCAGCTCCCAATCCTGTTCCAGCGATTAGACCAAAAATCAATGCTTGAATTCCAAGTTGAGCAGATGGACCAAGACGTTGTGCCACCAAAGTTGAAACTTCTTGGTTAGCAAATTGGAACGATACACCAAAATCAAAGTGCAGTGCATCCCAAAGGTAAGTAACATATTGCACGACTAACGGCTTATCTAAACCATACTGTGCTTCAATCATCTTTTGTTGACTGGCAGATAAACGTTCTGCGTTAGCCAACGGTGATCCTGGCATCAGCTTCATTAAAAAGAATGTGGCTGAAATAATCAAGACCAAAGTTAACACAATAATTGCTAACCGCTTAATTATATATTTGAACATGGCTATGCCTTCCCCTATTTTTTACTTCTATTCATAATATGCTAGAAAGTCATTTTTGAAATAACCATACTCTCATATCTCATAGTTATTAATTAGATGTTTTTAATTTTACCAGACGTTCACTATTTATAAAAGAGTTTGTGATAATTTTTCACATAATCATTTAATTTATATACGTGTTTTCCTAATAAAATCAAGCATTATCCGAACCTTATTAACAACAGCTATGCTAATTTTTCACTTATTTTAGAGACTAAAAAAGAGAGCAGGACAAATCTGCATTCGTCACTCCCCCCTTTTTAATCAGTCATTTAATCTAAATATTAAATTACTTCTTATAAGCCCACTTCCAGTCAAATGGTGCTCCAGTTGTATTTGAAACAACACTCTTAACTGATGTGTTCAATAGTGATGGCTTTGCTTGGTAGTATATTGGCGCAATTGCTGCATCATCTTGTAGCAACTTTTCAGCCTTAGCATAGTCTTCATAACGCTTATTCTCATCATTGGCATCAGTTGTCTTAGCATCGCTCATCAACTTATCGTAGTCGGCATTCTTCCAGCTACCATTGTTAAATGATGAATCAGATGTATACAAATCTAAGAATGTTGATGGGTCAGCATAGTCACCACCCCAAATTGTGTTAACCATATCGAACTTCTTATCATCTGATAATGAGATACGTTGCTTAAATGGCACCGTCTTAATTGTAACCTTTAAGCCTGGCAACTTCTCCATTTGTGATTGGACGAATTGTGCTGAACGCTTGGCACCATCAGTATCATCTGTTAGGTATTGTAGGTTAACCTTCTTCTTACCAGTTTCCTTCAAGCCTTGCTTCCATAACTTCTTGGCTTCCTTTAGATCGTAACCGCTGGCATCCTTATCAGCTGCTACCTTAGCAAAGTCCTTACCTGAGTTAGAATCCTTAGCTAACTTTGTGGCAGTAAATGAGTAAGCTGGCTTACCTCCTCCACCAAGAATCTTAGATGACATTGTGCTACGGTCAATTGACTTTGACAATGCCTTACGGATATTTGTGTTATCTAATGGCTTCTTGTTTTCATTGAATTCAATAAAGGCTGTTGAAGCTTGTGAAATAACAGTGAAGTCCTTCTTGTCCTTTGAAGCCTTATATTGATCAGGTGACAAGGTTGTATAATCAACCTTCTTTGACTTGTATAAGTTATAACCAGTGTTTTGGTCCTTAATAGTTTGAATATTTATTTTTGGTGTCTTAACGGTCTTAGCATCCCAGTAATCTTTGTTCTTTACCAAAGAAATCTTGTTATTTGAACCAGTCCAGCCCTTCATAACAAATGGTCCGTTAGAAATTGTATACTTTGAAGCAGTACCATATTTCTTACCAACCTTATCCACAAACTTCTTGTTTTGTGGTTCAAAAGTAGCCATTGTCATAACTGATTCTAGTTGTGGCATTGGGCGATCAAGCGTTACTTCAAGTGTCTTATCATCAATTGCTTTAACACCCAAGTCAGTTACAGGCTTGTCACCATTTTGAACTTCATCAGCATTTTTAATACCTGAGAATAGATATGCATATTGTGATGCAGTCTTAGGGTCGTTAGTACGTTGCCAGCCGTATACATAGTCATTAGCTGTAACGGGATCACCATTTGACCACTTTGCGTCACGCAAATGATAGGTAAATGTCAAACCATCTTCAGACTTATCAACTGACGTTGCACCAGCTAGTGCTGGTTTTCCTGACTTATCCGTACGGTACAATCCTTCACCAATTGATTGTAGATATGTAAAATCAATTGCAGCCGTCGTCTTTGAAGGATCCATCGTTCCAACATTAGCGCCTTCTGTCCAGTTAATTGTCTTATACTTTGCGGCACTTGCTGTAACTGGTACAATCGCTGATCCTAAGATCACTGCACCAGACAACAGAGCACTTACCTTTAATGTCTTATTCATAATCGTTCCCCGTTCCTTATAACCGCATTCATAATACGTGCTAACTTTTTCATAATAGTATAATAAACAATTGTAGGAGTCAACAATTTATTTAAGATTATTTTTAATAAACTCCCTTTTTTATCCTTAAAACGTTGATAAACCAGCATATTAAAACGTTTCATTAAAATGAAGTTTCTCATTTTAGACTCATTTTATTATGATTGAAATTCTCATTAAAATAAAAAAGCGTCAATCTAGCCATTTTAGCATGGTAGATTGACGCTTTTTAAACATAACCAAAACTTAATTGGCATATGTTTTTCTTTTATATTCAAAATTTGGTTATGCAGCCATACGACGATCCAACATATCACCAATTTTTGAGATAATGAAATTTAGGATAAAGTAAATGACAGCCAAAGCAAAGAACATTGAAACGATTGCACCTGGCTCTTGTGCATAAACAATTTGTGCACGATAAGTCACCTCAGGCAACATAATAATAGTTGCCAACGACGTATCCTTAATCAATGAAACGAATTGTGAAACAATCGGTGGAATCATCTTCTTATAGGCTTGTGGCAAAATAATATGCCATAATGCCTGCTTAAAGTTCAAACCGTTCGATAGTGCTCCTTCTAATTGTCCCTTTGGCACAGCCATAATACCTGAACGAATAATTTCAGCTAACATCGCTGATTCAAAAATCGTCAAGGCAAAAATAGTTGACGTCACGACACCAAAATGAATACCAACCTTAGGCAAAGCAAAGTACGTGAAGAAAATAATCAACAATAGCGGCAAATTACGAATTAAATCAATAATAAACCCAACAATTTGTGAAAAATATGGAATCTTTACATATCTAATAACACCTAAAATCGAGCCAATAACAAAGCTTAAAATAACTGAAATGACAGCTACTTCGACCGTAACACCCAATCCAGACATCAGGAAACGTAAATTAACCCATGAAAAGGCTGAAAAGAATTCACTCATGCTCGGCCTCCTTTCTTCTCAAGACGATTCTCCAAATAACGCATGTAATAGCTCAAAGGCATCGTCAAAATAAGATAGAAAATACCAACAATAATGAATGGGCCAAATGTATCAAAAGTTGTCTGAGAAATTTGGTTAGCCTGATACATCAAATCTAATCCAGCAACGAATGCCAAAACAGATGAGTTCTTAATCAAATTGATAAATTGGTTACCTAGAGGTGGAATCACAAGTTTAAAGGCTTGTGGCAAAACCACATAACGCATTCCTTGCCACCATGATAAACCATTCGACATCGCACCTTCTAGTTGCCCCTTGGGCACGGCATTAATTCCAGCACGAACTGTTTCAGCAATAAAAGCTGATGTGTATAATGTCAAACCAAATGTTCCAGCTGCAAAACCACTAATTTTAATCACATTAGCAATTACAACATAGAAGAACATCGTGATAACCAACAAAGGAATATTACGTACAATTTCAATATAAATACGTCCGATAATATTGGCCAATCTATTAGGCACGACTTCCATAAGCGCAAAAGCTGTTCCTAAAATAGTTGAGCCAATTAATGCTAAGATAGACGACAAAATCGTCCAACCAAAACCGGTTAGAAATTCACCGGCATGGGATTGAAATAATGATATCATTCTCCAGCCAACTCCTTCCAGTCCATACCCTTTACGTTACCAAACCATTTTTTAGCCATCTTTTCGTAAGTACCATCAGCTTTAATGTCATCAACGGCCTTATCAACAGCTTTTACTAACTTTGGATTTTGCTTTTGCATCGCAACACCATATGGTTCCTTTGTAAAGGTACCACCACGAACTTCTAATGACTTAGAACCTGCTGCCATACCATACAAAATACCATTATCGGTTGTCAATGCATCCCCTTGACCAGCTTTTAAGGCAGTCAAAGCGGTTGCATAGTCTTGAAGACCAACAACCTTTGCTTTAGGTGCAAATTCCTTAATTTCATCAATTGATGTTGACCCTTGCACTGCCAAAACGCGTGCTTTAGACGTGTTAAGCTCTTTAACATTATGGTACTTACTTGATTTCTTTACTAAAATGGATTGCCCCGCATTAAAATAAGGTTGTGAAAAATCAACAACTTTTTGACGATCAGGGGTAACAGACATTGTTGCAATAATAGCGTCAATGTTCCCATTAATTAACATTGGTACACGCGTTCCTGATGTAATTTGTGTATAAACAACCTTAGCATCTGGATTAACACGCTTTGTGATTTCTTTAGCCATCTCAACATCGAAACCTTCTAGTTTACCAGTCTTAATGTTCATCAACCCCATTAATTTAGTGTCACCTTTAACACCCCAATTCATGCGGTCATTTTTCATAATACGGTTGTATGTTTCGTTTTTAGTATTATCAGCAGCATGGACATTATTTGTCGCCGATATCCCAGTAAACAAAGCAAAGGCTGAAGCCGCTAACATTGACTTCACCACAACTTGAAATCTACTTTTCATGTTGCACCTCCTTAACGAATAATTTGCGATAGGAATTCTTGTGCACGAGGTTCCTTTGGTTGCGCGAAGAATTCATCAGTTGGTGAATCCTCCAAGATTTGTCCTTGATCCATGAAAATAACACGGTCAGCGACTTGTTTAGCAAATCCCATTTCGTGCGTTACAACTAATGTTGTCATTGATGAATCATTAACAATGTCTTTAATAATTTTCAAAACACCATTAACCATTTCCGGATCCAAGGCTGAAGTTGGCTCATCAAACAACAATGCTTTTGGCTTCATAGCTAGTGAACGTGCAATCGCAATACGTTGTTGTTGACCACCAGATAATGCTGATGGTACTTTTTCAGCTTGGTCAACTAGGCCAACCCGATCCAACAACGCCATTGCTGTTTTCTTATTTTCATCTTCATCACGATGTAGCACCAAGCGTGGTGCTAACATAATATTTTCCAAAACTGTTTTATTTGCATACAAGTTAAAGTGTTGGAAAACCATTCCCACATTTTTACGCGTACGATTCATATCCGTTTTAGGATTAGCTAAGTCTTGCCCATTAACAATTAGCTGACCGCCTTGTACCGGTTCTAGACCGTTAATTGTTCGAATCAATGTTGATTTACCTGACCCAGAAGGTCCGATTAAAACAACTGTTTCACCAGCCTCTACCTTTAAATTAATGTCCGTCAATGCATGGTAATCACCATAGAATTTGTTGACATCTTTGAACTCGATCATCGACATAACGGTTCCTCCTTATAGATAATCCCCCTAATGGATTATCTTAGTATATAAAATAACCCGTCGCGATTTTTTCGTGACGGGTCGCTAAACTAATAATAATCTGAAATTATCTAAAATGTCAAACATCTTGTTAAGTTTATTAACACGACATGTGAAATTAGTTCATTTAAATTGATTGTTTTTTGGTATATGCTAATTCAACTGATAAAAAGTAAGGTTTTTCAACTGAGGCCAAGGAACTACGTCCACGGGCCTTACCAGGACCACCAGAGACCACCACCGAAGTAATATATAAATTGTATGATTTTAAAGCCAAGTCTACCGGTTGTAAGCCGATGGTTTGGATGCGAGCTAACCGTGATGATAGCATTTCATTAACACCACCATAAACTGACAAGCCCCCCCGTTCTTCTTCTAAACGGAAATAGGGTAATGGTGTCCCCGGATGATTAGCAAAAATATGGGGCTGACCTGTAGCCAAAAAAGCCATTTGTTCTTTTTCTGATAAACCACCATAATTATCAGTAAACATACCACTCTCACGCAATTGATCCACAACTTTACTTAGTTCAGCTGCCATATCACCATCAGATACAGCCGTGGCTGGTAACACTTGTTGTTTATCATATAAACCATTTGCTGGGACATAAGGCATTGCAGCAGAGCCATTGTCTGCTTTAGCTGTTTGTGAACCACCTAACATTTTTTCAAGTAACGGTGAAATATCCCATTTAACAGTTTTTTTAGTGTAATAATAAAGGATATTCAGAATGGCACAATACAAAATAAACAAAAAGGCAATTAATAAGCCGGCGCCTCGTAAATATGCGCCATTTTGAATATGTCGTATTGCTAAATACAAAATATAAAAATTACCAACACCTGCAAGAATCGAGTATACTTGACCCTTCCAACGAGCATTCACATTGAACATACCCAAATAATGATTAAGTAAATCTAAGATTGTTAACATTAATTAGTTACTCCTTCCTGAGATGCATTATCTGTCGCATTATTCGTGGCATCATTTGTTGCATTATCTGTATCAGGGGTAACATCATTCGCTACACTAGCATCGCTACTACTTGATGCCTGGTCGGCATTATCGGTTGTGTCTTCACTTGATGATTGCTGTTCGTCTACTTGGCTACTACTTGCATCGCTAACTGATGATACTGAGCTAGATGAAGAAACATCCGTGTCATCTTCGGCAGATTGACTACTAGTTGCATCGGAATTTTCTGACTCACTAGATGATTTATTACTATTCGTTGAGTCAATCTCAGATGTTGATGTATTTGTGGATACTACTGATGATTTAGGTGCCCCGTTTGATGAATTCGTTGACACGTTAACAATCGCATTTCCAGCACTAACTGCTAAAATAATTGACACCAATGCCACTGGTGTCATAAATGGTGGTGTACGGTATACCATACGTTATTCCTCCTCTGGTTCAACAACCACAGCTTGTTTGACAATATTATCAATTGCCATTTTAGTACTTTGCCAGTCATCATTTACCACCACATGAGCAGTATCTTGTAATGACGTTGGTAATTGAATATCGCGTTGATACTCTTGACTTGTTAAACGTTGGCGCATTTCTTCTAGATTATCGCCACGTTTAGATAGCCGCCCTAAAATTTCATCTGTTTTAGTCACGGTCAAAAAAATAATCACCGCTTCATCTCCTAGTTTATCAGCGTATGTTTTAGCCCCCGCTGTGTCTAGAACAATTGTAATTAAGGGACTCTTTTCCCATGCTCGCTCCAATCCTTCATATGATGAACCATACTGAAAATTAGCATACGCAACACTTTCTAAATAATGATTTTCTGCAAAGCTGTCAGTTGATTCAAAATAATAATCAATTTGATCAATTTCTCCCTCACGCGGTGGCCGCGTGGTATGCGTAATCACTTGCGGCATTTCATAAAATTCATTTAAATAATTAGCAACCGTCGTTTTCCCAGTGCCAGTATTGCCCGTCAAAACGAATATTTTTCGATTCATAACTCTTTCTACTCTCTTTAATTAACTATTATCAGTATAATGCGTTATGCTTAAGGTTCCCTAACATTTTGTTTTAATTTTTACTTTTTAGTTTAATTAACACATTAATTTCTCACAATAAAAGCATGCACAAGATTGTACATGCTTTTATGTGACGACCTATATTTTAAAACACTTTGTTCTTTAAGCACCAATCACTCATCTACATGTAACATAATTGTAACACACTTTTATTGAAAACGAAAAAATCATTGCAAGCTTTTGCATTTGAAAAACGTCTTTTAAAAAAGCAAATCACCAACAATGTTGGCAATTTGCTTTCGTTAGAATAGGTGATTTATTGTTGCTAGACCCTATTTTTTATTTGATTAAACGTTTGCTAATTCATACATTGCTTGACCAAAAATAGCCATTGCACGTGTTAAGTCAGCAACTGGGTAGAATTCATCAGCTTGATGCATCGTGTCAGGAACACCTTCAAACATTGCACCAAAGGCAACACCACGCTTCAACAAACGACCAAATGTTCCACCACCAATAACTTGTTCTGCTGCTGGCAAACCTGTTTGATCACGGTAAACTTGCAACAATGTTTGGACTAGTGGGTCATTACCAGGTACGTAGTGTGGTACTTGCGCATGGCCTTCCACCTTAACAGTAGCATCAAAGCCTTCTGGCAAAGATGCGACAACATGGCCTTCAATTTCTTGTGCTGTCGTATTTTGTGGGTAACGGAAATTAGCATTAACAAAACCATCTTCACCGTCAGCAAAGCGTTGAATACCAACGTTCATTGACAAATCATGCATCAAGTCATCATGCGTCTTAGCACCAATCTTAGATGCAACTGTATCATCATGCAATTGTGTGCCTAAGAATGTTAGGAATCCCTGTGCATTACCACCAAAGTCTTGCTCTTGAAGGAAATTAGCCAAGTAAGTTCCAGCATTTTCCCCAGTTTCAGGAGAAGCACCGTGCACTTGCTTACCATAGAAGGTAAACGTTACTTGGTTATCTGAAACATCTGCTTCACCCTTAACACGAGTTTCAGCTGCTAGATAATCGTTCATGGCAGCAACTAATGCATCAGCATCAGCAGTCTCAACAACAGCTTTGGCAACACCAGGCACCATGTTTGGACGTTCACCGGCTGTAAATGATATCAACTTCAATGAACCACCTTGTGTACCAGCAAAGCGTGTGACAACTGAAACATTTCCTTTTTCACCATTGATGATTGGGAACTCTGCATCAGGAGAGAATCCCATTGTTGGTTCACCATATGCTTCAAAGAATTCGTCCATGCCAGTCCAGTCAGATTCCTCATCGATTCCAACAACTAAGACTAGTTTACGATTTAGCTTCAAGCCCAAATCTTTGATCATCTTCAAAGCATAGTAAGCCGTAAAAGTTGGCCCTTTATCATCAGATGAACCACGAGCATACAAACGACCATCTTCGATAACTGGTGTCCAAGGATCCTTAGTCCAACCATCCCCTTCAGGCATCACATCCAAGTGACCAATAATGGCAACTGTCTCTTCAGCATCTTCTGGACCTAATTCAGCATAGGCCACCAAATTTTTGTAGTTACCAACACGGAAACCATCACGCTTTGCAAACGCTTCAAATTTCAACAAAGCTTCCTCAGGACCTGGCCCTAAAGGTGCATCAGTTGTTGCTGCGTCATCATCACGAACAGATTTGATTGCTAACATTTCTTTTAAATCTGCTAATAAATCATCTTCATATTTTAAGGCTTCAGCATGCCATTGTTTTACCATTTGTAAATCCCTCCAAGAGTCATTCATATTTGTTCTCAATTATACACTTCTTTATATTATTACACACCTTAGTTTAGGCTAACCTACAAATTAGATTGAATGCGTGACATATAATTTGATATGGCATCCGCTATAAATGAAGGTTTAACAACATAACTATGCACCGCCATTTCTTGCGCAATAATCGAATGCGCATAGACAGCTGCTTCTGTTGCTTTAAGATGGTTTTGCTTAAACTGACCAACAAAACCACCAATAATACCGGCCAAGACATCACCCATGCCACCAGTTGCTTGGTACGCACCACCAATCATCAGCTGATGTAACACATTTTCAGCATAAATTAACGTATGATGTTGTTTTAATACTAAGACGTCCAAATTTAAAATTTGTCGTTGCACTTCATTTAACTGATGCTCTGTCTGATAATTTAATTGAATGCCGCTTAAACGGGCCCATTCCATTTGATGCGGTGTCGCAATTGTAAATGCTGACCGTGGAAAAGTTAAGTGATTGTCAGCCATCACCGTCAAAGCAGAACCATCAACAACCAAAATGTGCTTATTAGTTACCGCTTTAAATACTAATTTCACCAGATGTAATGCCTGTTGATCAACCCCCAATCCTGGACCAATCACAATAACATCACTTTTTTCAATATTAGTCAGTAACTGGTCGTCATCTCGCCAATCCAAAAACATGGCTTCCGGTGTTCGCGTGTGCAAAGCAGTTAAATTAACTTTATCCGTTGCCACCGTTGTCAAACCTGCTCCAGCACCAACACTAGCTTGACCAGCCATTAAGATGGCACCACCATATTGCATGCTTCCCCCGATTAACAGAACACGGCCAAAATCCCCTTTATGACTATCGTCAGGACGTCTTAAAATAACTTCATGTAAAATATCTGATTTTAATTCATTAATAGCCATGGTCACTCTCCATTTGTCTAGTATATCAATCATACCGCGTCCAGATAGTGGTATAAGATCAATCGATATTTTTATTTCATATTACTATTCTATCATCTATTGCACAAATACATTAATTAAGTAACAATAATAGTAATTAATATTTTAGGAGAACTTGTATGCTTAATATTGCTTATATTGGATTTGGTAAAAGTACTAATCGTTACCATATTCCTTACGTTAAAGAACGTTTTGAACAATTTCACATCAGTCGTATTGTCGCACCCCATATTGATAAGCGTCCGGATGATCGTGCAAAGCTAGAAGCTACCGGAACCGTCTTTTCAACAGATATTCAAGATATCATTGCTGATAACACACTAGACTTAGTCGTTGTTGTCACACCTGCTCCAACTCATTTTGCTGTTGCTAAACAATTACTAGCTGCTGGTAAAAATGTTTTGATTGATAAGCCTGTTGTTGCAACTGTTAAAGAAATCACTGAATTAATTGATTTAGCTAAACAACATGACGCCTTCTTTATGCCATTCCAAAATCGGCGTTTTGATAGTGACTTTATCACTTTACAACATGTGTTAGACGCTGGTTATATTGGTCGTCCAATTGAACTTGAGCTACACATGGATCACTATCGCCCTAATGACGCTAAACAATCTGGTGGCGTTATGGAAACAACTTGGTTTGATCACGGTGCGCACTTAGTAGATCAAATGGTTTCTTTATTTGGTAAACCACAACACGTTGCATACGACTTACGCATCGCCCGTGATTTATCAGCCAGTTTATCCGACCAATTTGAAGTCAACCTATTTTATCAGGATGCCTTTAAAGCAACTATTCAATCTAGCGAAATGACAGCTGTACACTATCCTAAGTGGATTTTGCATGGTACTAAAGGTTCATACATTAAATACAACATTGATCAACAAGAGTATGATTTAAAAACTGGTATTATGCCTGGTGATGCAGGATTTGGTACTGATGCACCACAAGATTATGGTAAAGTCACTTACTATAACCAAAATAACGATCGTATCGAAAAAATAATTCCTACTATTAATGGAGACTACGGGCGTGTATATGATGCCGTCTATGAAACTCTTGTTAATCATCAAGATAAACTTGTTTCCAATGAACAATTAGTAACAACAATTAGTATTCTAGAAGCTGGTGCATCAGCTTCTAGCCCTCATATCGTAAATTTTAATGATTAAATTAAGGGTTGTTTCTTGTAACCGCTTTCATTAAATGCTACTATATAGGTGTACCAAAAGGAAAGGTAGGTAGTGATTTGACAGATTATATTAATCTAACCACAAATATCACTTCTTCTACACGAATCCATATGGGCGTGTTACAGTAATGAAACAAGATAATTTAAGTATCAAATTTTAAAGATAAACATTAAGTCATGAATTGACTATCTTGTTATCATTAGCATCAGTTTCTTCAACGAGCTATGATAACCCTCATCAGGGCGTAAGCATATAGCTTGATTTGGAGGCTGCTCCCGACACGATTCGCTTTTTAAACGGATAATTTTGGATGCAGTAGTAGTTGCAGCAAGATGTAGTTGGTTTGGGTAATTGCTAGCGACAGTCGTTTAAATCTGCAGATTAAACTTCTAGTAGTTGCCATTACAATTGAATACAGGGTTGCAAATTAAAGTGCACCCCTTGTTAGAAGTATCATATCTAACAAAAATAGCCGCGGGTCAACGAACCGGCGGCTTTTTATATGAAGAGCGTTGCCAATCTGCGGTTAGCATTCCGGTATAAGACCTGTTTTGTGCCCCGACGCTGTCAAGCGACTGGGTCAAAATTGGGCTTATATAAGGAATGTTGCTGGTCGGTGCGCGTTTATGGAGAGCGTTGCCAATCTGCGGATACAACTACCGTTTTGGATAATTAAACAAAAAAGCGTTTGGAACACCGCTCCAAACGCTTTTTTAGATTAATTTTCCATCCGATATTCTTGTAACAAACCTTCACGAACCCCTGAAGCAGAAAAAATCACTTTACTTGCACCAGTGCGTTTGATTAATTCAATCAAAGGTAACAGTCCACTAACAATAATATCAGCACGATTAGCTTCTAAGTCTAATAGTTCTTCTCGTTCATCCTTAGTCATCGTCGTTAATTTATGATAAGTTTCCACAACTGCCGATGTTGACATTTCATAGCCATGAAAATCGGAATCAGCAGGTAAACCATGTTTTACCCGATCCAATCGCGCCAGTGAACGGTTAGCACCACCTAACAAAATAATTGGTAGTGTGACTGTATCATCTAGCCAAGGCAACTTAGCATACTGTGTATTAACATATTTAGCCGCCTTTTCAATTGAATCAGGTGACACAACCCCTGCAACATTCAATTTAAATTTTTCTGATAAATTAACGGCACCAAATGGCAAACTCATCATGTTGGTCGCCATTCGATCTTCGATGCCAACTAATTCAACACTCGCACCACCAGTATCTAACAACCACGCATCAGTAATATCCAATGCTGATGCAGCACCCAGATAATCATAATAAGCTTCTTGATCACCTGTTAGTACTCGAATTTCCACACCAACTGCACGGAAAACTTTATCCAAGAACACAGCTTGATTCTCAGCCTCACGCACAGCTGCGGTTGCAATTCCCACAACTGTCACATCATCAAACATCATATAATCTTGTTGAAATTCCAATAATGCATTAACAACACGTGTCATAGCTGCGTCTGTCAATTCACCATCATTTTCGGCCATACCTTCTGCCAAACGCGTGTCCAATTTACGGCGACGTAATTCAATAAAATTTCCATCTGCTTGCAGTTCTTCAACTACCATACGAGTTGAGTTTGAACCCAAGTCAATGACTGCTAAATAACTCATTTAATACTCCTTAAAGGTACTAATTAATCATCAACCCCAATAATCAACACCCATAGCGTGGCGAACCTCAGCCATGGTTTGTTGTCCGATTAAGCGCGCTTTTTCTGAACCTTCTTTAACGATTTGCAAAACAGCATCACGGTCCCCTGCATATCGCGCACGACGTTCACGAATTGGTGCTAACTCCTTGTTTAATACTTCAAACAAATACTTTTTAATTTTCATGTCACCTAAGCCACCTGCTTGATATTGTGCTTTAAGATCAGCAACATATGCTTTATCTTCATCAAAAATATCAAGATATGTAAAGACCATATTGCCTTCAATATGACCTGGATCAGTTAGACGAACATGTGTTGGATCTGTATACATTGACTTAACTTTTGCCCATAATGTTTCTTCATCATCACTCAAGTAAATCGCATTATCCAAAGATTTTGACATCTTAGCATTACCATCTAATCCCGGAATACGTCCTTGACCCTCTGGTGGGAAGATACCTTCTGGCTCAACCAAAATATCTGTATTGTAATAACGATTAAACGTACGAACTAATTCGCGCGTCTGCTCCAACATTGGCTTTTGATCATCCCCAACCGGAACGACCTGTCCTTTAAACAATGCAATATCAGCTGCTTGGGATACAGGATAAATAAAGAATCCCGTTGGAATGCTTTCACCAAAACCTTTTTGTTGAATCTCTGCTTTAACAGTTGGGTTACGTTGTACACGTGCAACTGAAACTAAGTTAAGAAAATATTCCGTTAATTCAGATAATTCAGGTACTGCTGATTGCACAAAAATTGTTGTTTTCTTAGGATCAATGCCAACCGCTAAGTAATCCAAAACAACTTCAAAAAGAGAGTTTTGAAGTTTTTCAGGATTTCGTGCATTATCCGTAAATGCTTGCTTATCAGCAACCATAATATATGGCTCGTACAAACCAGAATCTTGCATTGCAACACGTGTTTTTAAAGAACCAACATAATGTCCAATGTGTAATTTGCCAGTTGGGCGATCACCAGTTAACAAAACTTTCTTTTCATCCATATCTTTTCTTCTTTCTATGCAGTTAAACCACAAATTTAAATTCGTCAAACCCAATTGTAAAAGTTTTTTCGTACGATAACAAGCACTTAAATCAATATTATTCTAATAATGATGACGCCAACGTATTTTGTACTTGAATTATCAATGGTGATACCGGTCCAACTGTTACAAGATGCAACGCATGCATTGCTCTAGATGCCAATGTATATAACAAACCAATTGCTTTATCATCAGGATAATTATTTTGTGATACGTCATAACCAATAACTGCGTCAAATTCTAACCCCTTGGCTAAATAAATTGGCATCACTAAAACATTTGCCGTCCGTGTACGATCCATTGCATGTAGCAATTGTACTTTTTCTGGGTAACGGCGTAAAGCTTCCAGTACTAATTCGGCTTGTTCTGCTGTTTTCGTTAAAATAGCAACAGTTTGAAAACTTTGGCGTAGCTTGGCTACTTCATCATTTAAAACGGCCACACTAGTATCTGGATACGCTTGTCGTAAGATTGGTTTTTCTCCATGTCGGGTAAAAGTCATAATGTCATTACCATCGGGTAACAGTGCTTTGGCAAAATTCATAATTTCATGCGTTGAACGATAAGCCCTGTTTAATTTAATTAATGCCGGTTTTTGTGCATCAAACCCTTGTGCGTATTTATTCAGCAGCGTCTGCGGTGTCTCAACTTGGCGGAATAACGCTTGTTCAGAATCTCCTAACACGGTAAATTTAGCCTTTGGGAAAGCATGCTTCAAATATAGCAACTGCGCCATTGCATAATCTTGCATTTCGTCTATAAAGACATACGACATCGCCTGATTAATGCCCCCGCCAGTTAATCTGTCTCGTAAAAATAATAGGGGTGCAGCATCTTCTAAATCAATGCGATGGTATTCTAACTGCAGATCAAACCGGCGTTGCTTAGCTTGCCACCATTCAGATTGTTCATCAATTTTTTGTTCAGTAACATATTGCAAAAATGAACGATATTGTTGATAAATATCTAAATAAAAATTATTATACAAAGCATCATCAATAACTTGCCATTGTTTTGTTAAATAACGTTTAGCAACTAGTGAAATAACAGTGTCTTCATTTTCAGAAACCAAGGTTTCTTCAAGGTCATCATCGCCAATTAAATTTTGATATTCTTGGTCCGTTAGATTATCTAGTTCTGTTAGTACCCAATCAGCATCCTGCAAACTTTCAATACGATCAGTTAATACTTGCATAAAATGTTTTTGAAGCTGACTAATCCGTTCACGTATTGTATAACTGGTTGGTATTGTTGCCAGATACGTCTGAAATTCTTGCGCACCAAAGAAAATCTTGTCTTCGTAGTAAATATCAAAAAAATGGATATCATTAGTAGATAATTGTGCAATATAATCATCAATTACTGATACAATCTGTTCACTTTCCAATTCTTGGCGTACCGAGTAACTTGCATGACCGATAAAATGTTGCTCTTGCTCATAACGATCAAACAACGTCTGAACGGTTAACCCTTGTAAGCGAGCACTAAAAAACTCTGCTAACGTTACCTGACGCATATTTCGTTCACCAAGTGATGGTAAGACATCCGCAATATAACTTGAAAATAAACGATTAGGTGAAAATAATACAATTTGATCAGAATTTAGCTCTTCTCTAGAATGGAAAAGCAAAAAAGCAATTCGTTGCAAAATAGCCGATGTTTTACCGGAACCAGCAACACCTTGTACGACTAACAAATCACTAGTCGTATCACGAATAATTTGATTCTGTTCTTGTTGAATAGTAGCCACAATATTACGCATCACATCATCATTTTGTTGTCCAAGTGCATATTGCAACATTTCATCCCCAACAGTTTCATTTGTATCAAACATACTCGTGATTTGACCATCATGAATAACAAATTGTCGCTTTTTTTGTAAATCAACTGTTTGTTCACCACTTGGCGTTGGATAACTAACTTTACCCAATGTTCCGTTATAATAAATACCGCTAATTGGTGCCCGCCAATCATAAATCAAAAAATCACCCGTTTCATCTTGTAAAGATGCTAAACCAATATATAAGGTTTCAGGCCAATTATCTTCAATAATATCTACGCGGCCAAAATAAGGACTTGTCCGCAATAGTTTAAGCGTAGTGACTGTCTTAGCCATGATATTTTCAGTTTCAGTAACACGCGCAACAATATTTCGTTGCTGTTGAATTTCGGCATTTGTTTCCATTGCATCATCTACTTCAGCTGTATTAATTGAAGTATTAGCAATATAATTACTCTCAACTGCTCGCGTTTCTGAATGTGCTTTATCATAAAATGTTTCGGCTTTTTGTAATTGCTTATCAATTTCTTGCGCGACATTGTTTAATCTGTGTTGTTCCAGTTCTCTTTCTTCAGCCATGCTATCCTCCTTTTCACAGATGTTATTAATAAAAACAGGCGGCTAAAGCATTAACGCCTTATCCACCTATCTAACATTAAATTATACTAGACCCAAACTAATGACTAATGCTTGATCAACCTTAACTAACAAACCACCCGGGATCATACCGATACGATCTTGCAAGCGTCGTTTATCAATGGTTCTAATTTGTTCTAACAAAATAACGGAATCCCGACCAATGCCAGCCTCTGTCGCTTCTGCCGGTAAACCAACATGCGTTGGTAATTTGGGCTTTGCGATTTTCGCCGTAATTGGAGCAATAATAACAGTTGGCGAGTGTTGATTACCAACATTATTTTGAATAATAACAACAGGTCGTTGACCACCTTGTTCTGAACCAATAACGGGTGATAAATCTGCAAAAAAGATATCACCACGTTTAATTTCATTTTTATTTACCATACGTCTCTCTTTACTTCACTAATTTTCGTGGTAAGCGGGGCGCTAAACTGGTTGCTACTTCATACGGAATTGTACCTAAGCGATCGGCTAACATTTCTAGCGTGATGGTCTCTTGACCAGCTTGACCAATTAACGTTATCACAGTTCCCACTGGTAATGCTTCTGGTAAACGAACCATTAATTGATCCATTGCAATGCGACCAATAATTTCGACACGGCGACCGTCTGCTAGCAAACCGTACATTCCTTGTAATTGACGTGCATAACCATCTGCATAACCAATTGGCAACGTCCCAATCCATTCTGGTTGAGTCGTTGTATAGGTTGCACCATAGGATACAGATGTACCTGCCGCTACCTGTTTAACATGCACTAAAGCTGCTTTTAACGATAAAGCAGCGATTAACTTATCAGTTGCTAATTCATTACCAGACGGATTAAAGCCGTACATAGCGGCACCAACACGTACTGTGTCTAACGTTGGTTGGTCGTGCCATAGCGTCGTTGCTGAATTAGCCATGTGATACCAAACATCTGCTGGCAAATCTAAATCATCAACTAAGTTATGCCAATTTTGAAGTTGCTTTTGATAGTAAGCTATATCTTTTTGATCAGCCGTTGCAAAATGCATACCAATTCCTTTTAGAGATAATTGTTGATGTGTGGTTATCTTTTCGACCACTCGTGCCAATTCATCTTTTTGATGAATACCAATCCGTCCCATACCCGTATCGACCCCAATTGATACAACTAATTGCTTTTCTGCAGGGATATTGTTAATTAACTCATCTAACCAAGCTTCACTAGATACAACTGGTATTAATTGGTATCTAGCAAGATCAACTGCATATGAAGCTGGTGTTACGCCGAGGATAAAAATTGGTAAGTCGATGCCAAATTCACGTAACCAGATGGCTTCATCAATTGTTGCGACACCAAAGCCATCAATATTTGCCTTTTGCGCAGCTAATACAACTTGTGTTAACCCATGACCATATGCATTGGCCTTCACGATTGCAATAAATCGTTTAGTTCCAGTTAAATGGCGTATTGCCGTTATATTATGTGCAATGGCACTTGCCGAAACTTCAACCCAAGCCGGACGCCGAGTACTAATAACAGCTTGATCAATGACATCGAGTTGATGTGGTTCAGTTATTTGTGGTGTAGCCATTTCTAAAATAACAGAACTATGAACCATATCACCTGTGTGTGATATGGAAATATGTACGTTAGCTTCCCCTTGTTTAGGGTGCTTAACCATAACCGGCTGACCTGATTCATTTGGTAAAACCTCAATGTCTTGCCAACGAGCATGCGTGCCAATACCGGTCCCAATTGCCTTACTGTATGCCTCTTTAATTGAGAACCTACCTGCTAAAAATTCTTTTTGATGCTTGCCTTTTCGAGCATTGTACACTGCCCGTTCAGCTGGTGTCAAAATAACATCAATGAAGCTCGGCCGTCGTTTTGCAACGTCGGCAACATGACTAATCATTTGTGCATCAATTCCATGTCCCACGATCATGTTGTTTCCTCCCAAAAAATACTAATTTCATTATACCCTCTATACCCAAATATATTCGCTTAATTTTTATTCTACCATATACAAAAGCATCACAAGAATTTGAATAAATTCTTGTGATGCTTTTAATAATTTTTTATTTAATGATTAGTCGTTATTATTAATAACAAAGTTACGTGATTGACGACGTGGTGCACCTGAATGTCCACGTTGTGAGCGATCACCTGAACCAGTACGTGAACCACGATCATATGAACGACGCTCACGTTGACCACGGTTACCACGGTAACCACCACCGCCATTACCATGACGACGATCACCATCGCGACGACCACGGCTACCACCACCGCGACGACCACTGTTACCACCATGCTTATGTGGTAATGGACGTTCGTGTGATAGCTTAAATTCAGCATCCATCTCTTCAACGTTAGCAGCAGAACCTAACAAGGCAGCTGCTAATTCACGAGCATCATACTTTTCAGCTAATTGGTCAACTAGATCTGAATCAGCAACATTTGCAGTTGTCTTAACAATTGCATCAACGGATGCAGCCGCAACACTCATACGACCAGCAAGTGCTTCTTCGTGCGTATATGGCTTTAATGGTTGCATACGCTTCTTAGTTAGCTTTTCAATGTCCTTCAAGTAATCCATTTCAGCATTTGAAATAAATGTTACAGAAGTACCATGAGCACCGGCACGACCTGTACGCCCAATACGGTGAACATATGATTCTGAATCTTGTGGAATATCAAAGTTATAAACGTAATCAACACCAGAAACATCTAGTCCACGAGCAGCAACATCAGTTGCAACCAAAATGCGGATTTCACCGTTCTTGAATTGCTTCAAAACTTGTGAACGCTTTTGTTGTGTTAAATCACCGTGGATACCAGCAGCATTAAAGCCACGTAGTTCCAAACCACGTGTCAATTCATCGACACGACGCTTTGTACGACCGAACATAATTGCTAGTTGTGGTTGTTGTACATCCAAAATACGAGTTAGTACATCAAACTTTTCAAAATCACGTACACGTACATAATATTGATCAACTAAGTCTGTTGTCAATTCCTTAGCAGCAATTTGAATGTGCTCAGGATTAGTCATAAATTGAACACCAATACGTTTGATAGCTGCAGGCATTGTTGCTGAGAACAACAATGTTTGGCGCTCATCAGGGACGGCCTTCAAGATTGATTCAATATCTTCTAAGAATCCCATGTTCAACATTTCATCGGCTTCATCTAATACCAATGTCTTAACATGTGATAGGTTAATCGTACCACGACGAATATGGTCAATTAAACGACCAGGTGTTCCAACAACAATGTGGGCACCATGGTTCAAGCCATTAATTTGGCGACGAATATCAGCACCACCGAAAACAGCTTGTACACGAACATGCTTATCACGACCAAGCTTGAATAATTCTTCTTGGGTTTGGATAGCTAGTTCACGGGTTGGTGAAACAACCAAGGCTTGAACATCTTTATTATCATTGTCAATCATTTCTAGGATTGGCAAACCAAATGCAGCTGTCTTACCGGTTCCTGTTTGGGCTTGACCAATAACGTCTTTACCAGCCATTGTCAACGGAATTGTCTTTTCCTGAATTGGCGTAGCTTCTACATAGCCATGCTTCTCAATGGCTGTCAAAAGGTCTTGTGTAAGACCTAACTCTGAAAACTTCAAAATTTTTCCTCCAGTAACGATTGCCGCAACAAACGTTCTCTAATTGTCTTGAACTTATCAACATAAAAACAGACTAGACACAATCCGGCGTCCCTACTGCGTCTGTTTTTAGTAATCGTCCGCTAATTTTTGTAACTTATCTAGTTTATCCTTATAATCAGTAATTAGCAACCATTTACATCTTTTTTTTGCCTAATCACTCAAAAAAAATGTAAAAATCAAAATGAGTCCGCTTTCATGACTGTTCGACTTTTACATTTTAATAATTATTCTTCAGCAATTTCAATATCAGCGTTCAACATTGTTAACTTATAAACAATGCGATCATAACCACGTAATACGTGTTCTGCATTGATCACTTCTGTTACACCATCAGCCATCAATCCAGCTGAGACCAGTGCCGCACCGGCACGGATTTCAGCAGCTGAAACACGCGCGCCATGGAAATCACTACACTGAGCGACTACCATTTTACCGTGTTCGGGATTTGAAACTACCATCCCAAGTTTTTGTAACTCTGGTACATGACGTGTACGCTCTGGATAGATTGTTTCATGCACAACACTTTCACCATTTGCTAATGTTAGTAATGGCGTCACTGGTTGTTGCAAATCTGTTGCAAAGCCAGGGAATGGTGCCGTTTTTATCTGAATAGGCTGTAAGTCAACTGACTTGGGTACGTAAATACTATCCTCGCGAACATCTAACTTGACACCCATTTCAAGTAACTTAGCTGTAAATGATTCCAAATGCTCTGGAATCACATTTTTAACTAAAACACCATCTCCTTGCGCAGCAGCCAAAGCAAGATACGTTCCTGCTTCAATACGATCAGGAATAATTGTATGCGTATTTTTAGATTCTAAACGTGAAACACCAGTAATACGGATAACATCAGTTCCTGCACCCCGAATTTGGGCACCCATATTGTTCAAAAATGTTGCTAAATCAATAATTTCTGGTTCACGGGCAGCGTTTTCTAAAATTGTCGTGCCTTCAGCATGCACAGCAGCCATAATAATATTCATTGTGGCGCCTACTGAAACAACATCCAAAAAGATACGAGCAGCTTTCAAACCGTTTTCAGCATTAATATAAACTGTATCATTTTCTTCATAAACAGTTGCACCTAAGGCTTCAAATCCTTTAATATGTTGGTCAATTGGACGTGGCCCAATATTATCTCCACCTGGGAAAGTCACTGTTGCGCGACCAAAGCGTCCCAACAAAGATCCCATAAAATAATAAGATGCACGCAAAGACTTAATGGCTGTTGATGGTAATTCTGATTCAACAATTGCTGTTGGATCAATCATCAACTCGCCACCCTTAAACGTTGAATTAACGTTCATTGAACTTAAAATAGCTTGCAAATTATAAACATCTAAAATATCGGGTACACTGTCGAATTTCACCGGTGTCTCAGCCAAAATAGCTGCTGGAATTAACGCGACAGTCGAATTTTTAGCCCCCCCAATGGTTACTTCACCACTGAGCCGCCGTCCACCATGGATAATCAACTTCTTCATTTTATTAATCCTTTTAGAGTTAAAACTCTATCATCCTTAATCAAGGTCCATTCATTCAAAATTTTTGTTATTTTACTTCGCATGACTATCGCCAAACGATAATGATCCCATATCATCATGAATAATATACTCAGTCAATTTTACAGTAGTTACATTTAAATTACAACAACATGTCGTTATTAAACATCCTTAAAATAATACAAAATTTTCGAAAAATAACTATATATTTCTTTATAACAACTGAACACTATAATAACCTAAAAAAGGGTTGATAATTTCAAATTATCAACCCTTTTTTTATATAATTTAATTAATTTTCATGATGAGCCAAAGCAGCCTTAACAAATCCAGCATACAAAGGTTCTGGATGATTTGGACGTGATGTAAATTCTGGGTGGTATTGTGCAGCCACAAAGAAATCATTTGCTGGAATTTCAATAATTTCCATTAATGTTTCATCAGGTGAAGTTCCTACAAAGATCATCCCCGCATCTTCTAGTTCTTGACGGTAAGTCGTATTAAATTCATAACGATGACGGTGACGAGCTGTAATTTCAGCTTTATCCCCATACAACTTTTTCGTTAAACTACCTTCTTTTAACTTAGCTGGATATAATCCCAAACGCATTGTTCCACCACGATTAGTGATTTCCTTTTGATCGTTCATCAAAGCAATAATTGGTGTATCTGTATTCTCATCTAATTCAATTGAGTTGGCATCAGCATGACCCAAAACATTACGTGCAAATTCAACTGTTGCCAATTGCATTCCCAAGCAAACACCCAAGAATGGCACATTGTTTTCACGTGCATATTGGATAGCCGCCATTTTCCCTTCAGTACCACGAGAACCAAATCCACCTGGTACCATGACACCATCAGCATCAGCAAGTATCTCGGCAACATTTTCTGCATTAATCTTTTCGGAATTAATAGCAGTAATCTTTACGTCAGCATCAACAGCATAACCACCTGCACGTAACGCTTCATTAACTGAAATATATGCATCTTGCAAGTCGGCATACTTACCAACCAAAGTGATATTAATTTCCTTTTTTAGATAGCGGATTTTATCAATCATTGCACGCCATTCAGTTAAATCAGCAGCAGGTGCTGTTAGACCTAGACGTTTCAAAACAACATCATCCATACTTTGCTTTTGCATATTCAAAACAACTTCATACAAAATATCAACGTCTAATGATTCAATAACAGCTTCTGGTTTAACATCGGTAAACAAAGCTAACTTATCACGCATACCTTGACTAATAGGTTGCTCAGTACGTACAACCAACATATCAGGTTGAATACCTAGTGAACGTAATTCAGCAACAGAATGTTGTGTTGGCTTAGTTTTCATTTCACCAGCAGCACGTAAATATGGAATCAATGATGTGTGGATGTAAGCAACATTTTCTGCTCCGACCTCACTCTTCATTTGACGTAAAGCCTCGATGAATGGTAGCGATTCAATATCACCAACAGTTCCACCCACTTCAGTAATCACGATATCTGCATCAGTCGTTTCCGCTGCACGCATCATTTTTTCTTTTAGAGCATTTGTAATATGTGGGATCACTTGAACAGTTGCACCGTCATAATCACCACGACGTTCTTTTGAAAGAACCTCTGAATAGACACGTCCTGATGTCACATTTGAATATTTATTTAAGTTAATATCAATGAAACGCTCGTAATGTCCAAGGTCCAAATCAGTTTCTAGACCATCTTCGGTAACAAATGTCTCACCATGTTGATATGGTGACATGGTACCAGGATCAATGTTAATGTATGGATCAAATTTTTGTACTGCAATTTTAAATCCGCGGTTTTTTAACAAGCGTCCTAATGAAGCTGCAACGATACCTTTACCTAATGATGAAACCACACCACCAGTAACAAAGATGTATTTAGCCGTCATATAAATATATCCTCCGAGTTCTATGTCAATGCAAAAAATAAAAAAGCTCCCAATGCTTAGGTAGCGTTGGGAGCATTAATCAACTTTGATTACGCCTTGTATATTAATACAAGAGCCCGGAATTTAACTATACATTAGAATTACATAACTGTCAAGCGGTTAACCAAAGATAACTTCAATCGATTAATTAATGTTCAATATCTCCTGAACCATAATCATCATCGACATCCGTCTTAATACCGCTAATTTCATCACCAATGCCGCCGGCAACTTCATCATGACCAAAATCATCATCTGAACTGTCGTCTTCATCAGTATCGTCCTCATCGATATCGTCTTCATCTGCTGCATCTGCCACTTCATCATCAGTCGCATCTACATCAAAATCATCGTCTTCAGGATCATCATTATTATAATCAATAACGTCATCATCATCGTCAGCATCTGCCAAGAAGGCGTTAATCTTCTTACGCTTCTTCTTCTTTGGCTTGCCTTCAACTTCTTCTTCTAGATCCAAATGAACGGCCTCATCAATTGAATCAATTGGGTACCACGAACGCAATCCCCACATCGTATCACCCAATGAAATAAATGAACCGTCAATATTCAAATCAGTATAAAATTGTGATAAGCGCGCACGAATCTCTTCATCCGACTTACCTGTGAATGATTGTACTTCATTCAGCAAATCATTAAATCCCATGGTTTCATTACGGTCCGACAAAATTGCACGAGCAACTTCAATCATTGAAAGCTCATCCTTATTTTGGCCGTCAAATTGTGTTAATGCCAAATCACTGCACGTCCTTTCGCAATCTTACTCAATGTCTAATACTACAATATTTCTAGCTTTTCAGCAAATCTTTTTCACTTTAATTTTCTAACTCAGGAACACTTTTACCTAAAACCCACTTTTCTACAGCCAAACCAACACCATCTTCATTTTGCGAAGCTGTTATATATTTAGCATTCTCTTTAATTTCATCAACTGCATTTGCCATTGCAATACCCAAACCGGCTTGTTGAATCATCGTTAAATCATTATGTTGATCACCTAAAGCCATCGTCTTTGATAAATCAATGCCTAATTTATCTGCCAAAATTGCTAAACCATTACCCTTTGTTGATTCCTTGTGCATTACCTCTAAGAAATTAGGTGTCGATTGCACAATATAATAATTTTCTTGCAACTCTTTTGGCATATTAGCGACTAATTTGTCGATTATATCTGTTTCATCAATAAACATAAATTTGACATAGTGCTCATCAGTCGACATGTCATTAACTGCCTTAATTCGTAACGGCATTTGTACCATATCGTTTTCACCATTTGCATAACGATTAATCAACGTATTGGCAGTAATGGCATAATCTAACGATTCAATTTGAAAATACGCACCGAATTCATCAGCAATAGCCTTAAATTTTTTGAAATCTACTAATGATAATTCATGACCACCCAATTGTTCGCCAGCTGTCGTTTGTACAACACTACCATTGTATGTAATCGCAAATTGGTCTGTTTTATCATCCAATCCTAATTCTACTAAATAATCTTTGACACCAGATAATGGGCGCCCCGTTGCTAACACGACTTTAGCCCCTTGCTCAGTCGCATCCTGTAACGCTTTTTTTACACGTGGTGTAATTTTTTTATTTGAATTCACCAATGTGTCATCAATGTCAATTGTAATTAATTCAATTCCCATTTTAATAATATCCCCTACTCATTTACTCTATAATTTTGGTGCAACCAGCGTTTCGTTATGCACATACCTTTGAAAATCTGCATAAATCGGCGCCATAATATCATCCACGGCATGTTGTACCAACATTTCACGCGGAAAGAAAAAGCGAGCATTACCAAATACGCGCCCCGTCATCGCTTCTACCAAAGCACTTTGCGTTGATAATTCAATCAATGAACCATCTAACTGCATTAATTCAATTTGGGTACGTGGTTTTTTGACTTTGGGATCGTAAGCATCATACGGCAAATCAAAGCTATCATTTTCAGCAGTATAATACCGTGCATCAAATCCAGCTGAATCAATCAACTGTTTGATGGTTGGCAATAAATCTCGTGTTTCATCTGTAATCACAATTGATTTTAATGGTTTACGATCAATAAAGCGTGTCGCTAAATCCCTTAAAATGGGATCTTCAGCATGCCGCCAAGTGCTAATATCAGCTATCATCACAGCATCATCTAGCATCAAATACTGTTGCAAGGTTAAATTCCCCGCAAAAAGCGGGCGTAAAGTTGGCGAAATGAAGTTGATATTAACGCGAGAATCGCGTTTACTTTCATCATATATAAACTTAGCTCGCTCTAGTAAATGCTGCAATACAACTTCAAATGAACGTGATACTGGGTGGAAATAAACTTGAACATACATTTGGTACCGTGACACAACATAGTCCTCAATAGCATACGATCCTTTATCATCAAAGGCAATCCCACCTGCATACGGGCGCATCATATGAATAATACGTGATAAATCAAACTGTCCATATGTAGCACCAGAATAATAAGCATCACGTAATAAATAATCCATGCGATCAGCATCAATTTGACTAGAAATTAACTGGACAACCTGTGGATTTGGGTATGTTTTGGCAATAACACTCGCAACTTTTTGTGGGAAATCTGGACTTACTTTTACCAACACCTGATGAATTTCAGTATCGGGTGACAAAATAATTGATTGCGTATAAGCTTCATGATCAGTATTAAAAATATGTTCGAAAGTATGAGAATACGGACCGTGACCAACATCATGTAGTAACGCTGCACATAATAATACCAACTGTTCATTAACATCCCATAGGCCATCCCCTGCCTCTTGCGAAGGATGAAATTGCGCCAAATGATTTGCAAACCGACGTGCAATTTCATAGACGCCCAAGGAGTGTGAAAATCTAGAATGTTCAGCACCATGAAAAACTGCACTAGCAACACCTAGTTGTTTAATACGACGTAGCCGCTGAAATTCTGACGTTCCAATAAGATCGAGAATAACTTGATCTTTTACTCGTATTGAATTTAACACAGGATCCCTAAAAACTTTTTCCGAACCTGTTTTAATAAATTGTGCCATGATATCCTTTCTAATTCTGACGAATAATACCTATTTCACTATATTATACCTTATTGAACACGGTATAATAAACTGAAGCAATCTTTAATTATAAGGAGTTTAACATGCAAACAACACGAAAAAGTTGGCCAACAGTCGTCACCCTCACCACACAAATCACCCAAGATAACAGTCGTGAAGAATTCTCATTTGAAGAAGAAGGTATTTTAACACTTACTCAAAACGCATTATATATTCGTTACACAGAGCGACAACAAGATCTTGAGACACCTGTTACATTTAAAATATCAAAAATTGATGATATTTTATTACATCGCCACAATGACTTCACTGACATGCAGCTGCATTTCGCACCAAATAAAACCTTTCAAACGCAGTACGTTACTACTCAGGGAAATATCCCAATAGCAGTTCGTACCGATACATTTGTTAATCAAATCACTGCTGAACACCCTTACGGTAAACTAGCAATCACTTATTCATTACTTAATAATGATAGCATCATTGGTACTTATACCTTAAATCTAGCAATAGCAAAAGCTAAATAATAAAACAAAAACCGTTTACAAAAATAGATTGACACTTGTCAATTCTTTTGTAAACGGTTTTTTAGATAAAAAAAAGACCATCGTGCAAGAGGGGGAACGCAACGATGGTCCACCGCCGGCTACTATCGCAACCAGCGAAGGGGGGGATACATAGTTTGGGGAACTATGTAATTTCATATACTTTGGGGAGTAATGAATTCCACTAACAAAAGTGAATATATATAATATATACAATCAAAGTTACAAAAAAGTTTCATAATTCTTTCGTTTTAAAAACAAAAAAGAAAGTATACTCGAAGTGTACTTTCTCGTCATTTTTATTGTGCATTATTTAAAGAACTTGTTGTTTTATCTAATTTAACTGTGACAGTCTTTTCTTGTCCCTTGTGATAGTACGTAATTTTAACAGAATCGCCAACCTTATGTTTATAAAGCGCATCACGTAATTCACCCGAATCGCTAACCTTTGTATCGGCAATTTTCGTAATCACATCATACCGTTCCAATCCAGCCTTTGCTGCTGGAGAATCCTCTTGCGCCTCAACAATAATGACACCATCAGAAACACTATCTGGTAAACGTAACACCTCTCTTTGGTCGCTAGCTGATACATTGCTCAAATCAACCATCGAGACACCCAAGGCTGGTCGTTCAATTTTACCATCCTTTTCCAAACCATTAATAATGGAAACCACTGTATTTGAAGGAATTGCAAATCCCATTCCTTCAACTGATGTACCATCTTCAGATGATGCCAATTTCATGGAATTAATACCAACAACTTGGCCAGCTAGATTAACCAGCGGCCCACCAGAATTACCTGGATTAATAGCCGCATCGGTTTGCAAAACATTTGCTTTACCAAGGGAATTCCCTGATTCATCAGTTGCATCAACTTGACGCTTCGTTGCTGAAATAATACCTTCCGTTACAGAAGTGGCATAATCCGAGCCTAATGGCGATCCAATAGCTAATACTGATTGACCTGCTTCAACTTTACTTGAATCAGAAAAATTAGCAACTTCACTAATTTTATCAGCTTTCACCTTCAAAACTGCCAAATCAGTTTGTTCGTCAGTTCCCACTAATTTTGCAGTTAATTTTGTCCCATCACTTAGTAGCACTTGAATCGCATTCGAGCCCGCCACCACGTGATTATTTGTCACAATATATGCCGTATTGTTGCTCTTTTTATAAACAACTCCTGATCCTTCTGAAGCTGTTTGTAAATCTGACGAATCACTATCACGATTTTGTGTTTGATCCCCAAAAAAATCAGATTGCAATGATTGTTGCTTTTGCAAATTAATAACAGACACAACTGCACCAGAAACGTTTTTAAACGCTTTAGTTGCGCTAGACTTTCCCTTTACATTATTTTCACTAACTTTAACTGCATTACTTTTTGCAGTAGTCACGTTTGCTGCCTGATCCCCTTGCGTGAAGTGAACAACGCCACCTGCAGCAACACCGCCACCAATTAGACCAGCAACAACACTCATGACAACAATTTTTGTTCCCGAAGATAATTTCATATCTATGCCCCATATCTTATTCATTTAATCATTTATTTATCACAACTAACATTATCTGTTACTTTAAGCTGATTCCCTTTAAATCGCCTTAACCCCCTATTTATATTTGAATCAATCGCGTCGCAACATCTGGATCTGTATCTAACAAGTTAAAATCATGATCTACCCCAAAATCATGTTCTGACAAAACTGATTGTACAGTCAAATGAGCCAACGGTTTTTGATTGTTTTCTTGACTCAAGTGACCTAAATAAACTTGTTTTGTACGATTCCCTAGTATTTGGGTTAGCGCCAACGCACCATCTTCATTAGATAGATGTCCTTGATCACCCAAAATACGTTGTTTTAGTGGCCAGGCGTAACTGCCCATACGTAACATTTCATAATCATGATTAGCCTCCATCAAAATTGCATCTGCATTTTTTAATGTACCCACAATACGATCATTTACATAACCCGTGTCCGTCAACATAGCAAAAGTCTTATTATCATGATGAAAGGCATAAAACTGTGGATCAGCTGCATCATGTGAAACACCAAAACTTTCAATGTCTAAATCGTCCATCAGCTTGGTTTGACCTGGTTCAAATAACTGGACTTGGTCAGTATTGATTTTACCAATTTTACCAGCCATCGCCTGCCACGTTTTTTGATTAGCATAAACATCCATACCATACTTACGGGCCAAAACGCCTACACCAGCAATATGATCACTGTGCTCGTGTGTCACAAATAATGCATCAACATCATTTAGTGAACGCCCGATTTGTGACATGAGCGCTGTTATTTTTTTACCGGATAAACCCGCATCGACAAGTACCTTATGTCTGGGAGTTTCAATGTATGTCACATTACCTTTACTACCAGATGCTAACATTGATACTTTAAAATCATTTGACATTCCTAACTCCTTATCAAATAAAAAGCCGATTATTTTAGTCATCCTAAAACAAGCGGCTTTTTATTTCTGATTCCACCACTTGTTATATTTTAACACGTTGTAAAATCTTTATTTCATAATTGCACCATTTATTGCATTAACTGTAACAATCGTTGCCTTTTGTTTATTATTTGACACTAGAAATTGCCATGTTGGTACAAAAATAATATCTTTACCTACTGTCGTCATTTCGTCATATCCTAATTGTGAAAGGGTAATCTGGCTGTTATTTGATAAATCATTATACTGGTATAACGAAATCAAAGCTTGCTCTTCAGAAATTAATTGGACATCATCTCGCAGATACTGCGTATCACTGATATAACTTTGTTCGTATCCTTTAATTTCGTGATTTGGCGTTACTTCAAAAACAATTTGCGCACGCTTTGTAATAAAAGTTCTTTTTTCATTGCCAACTTTTTTTACATAAACATATAATTTATTGGCTGATTTATTATTTTTTTGTGCAATTTCACTCAATTTAGTACTCAATTTATATTGGGTCCCATTAATAACTTGATCTTCCTTCTTTATAAAATCATTCAAAGCATGGACGTCATTTTTACTAGGGTAATGTAGTTTAACTGGTGTAGGCATCGTTACTTTCAACGTATCGCCCACCATTTTACTTTTCCAATTATGATTTAATTGTGTTTGATGTGCTGACAAAATATTCTTACCATCTTTACCAGCTATATATGATCCAGTTGTACGATTCTTGGATAATGTACGATAAGTAATCCCATCATCATGCATCTCATCTATAATTTGTTCTTCTGTTGTACGA
>NZ_BJEG01000004.1:0-4935 GCF_005405545.1 Weissella hellenica | reverse complement strand
TCGTAACCATTGCGTACCTAAGAATATATCCAATGACACAAAGACAATCAAGAAGGCAGTTAAGACTTTTTTAAAATCCATTTATTGCCCTCCTTTATCTGCTAGCCAGCTGTCTACCGAACGCCATACATTATCTTGCTCAAAATACCATGTTGGTTCTAATGTCACAATTTGATTTTCAGGATTAAGTCGCCACCGATATCCCAATAATATTTTTTGTATATCGGTTTTATCAACTCCAGCAGCCATTAATTTATTAATTTCTTCATCCATTGTTGGTAACGTCACTTTACTTTTGTTATCAGTTGGTAACGGCACCCGCAATGAATATTGCGACAAAATAATTTGTTCATGCTGGTTGGGTTTTTGTTTTACCTGAACCGTACCATTATCAGTTTGGTTGAACACTGGTAACCCATTTACAAACAAACGATACATTAACGACTTAGCATTATTCGTTTCTTCAAAATAATATAAATCATCAGTCAATTGATGTAAGTCAACTAGCCATTGATAGCCTTGACGTTGTCTTTGACCAACCTGATCAACATGATCATTTATACCATATGCGTCATAATTAATAATACCAGTCGTCATATTACGAGTCATACGCTGATTATCACCATTTGTATAGGTTAATATTTCTTGATCATTAGCAACTGTGCGTTTACCACCATCGGGGAAAATTTTTAACAATTGTGACATCGTATCATCAGAATCCAATAAATAGCTATGCGTCTGCAATTGAATCCGTCCTATTGGGGCAGTCACAACGTGTTCACCAATCCACCGATAATCTACTGATACAGCACGTTCACTACTTTTCACCTTTTTAATAGTTTGTACAACATCTGTCCCTTGATAATGATAAATCTTATGATGAGCATCATTATACAAAACAACATTTGTACCACCTTGTGGCAATCGCACGTGATCAATCATCACATTATTAGCAATTTTGATATCCTTACCAAACACGTTTTTAATAACACTTCCTGACACCGAATCTGAAAAACTCATCACAATCATATTGTTCTTTGACAAAGATTGTAAATAAGCATTTTTAGAAAGTTTCTGATCACCTTTATACTTAAGATGCCAACCTTTAACGCGCGAAATCAATTTTGAAGAAACCGTTTGATAATCTAAGACACTTAAATTTTGCGATTTACCATTAAATGTCAATTTTGAAAGGCTGTAAACATTCCCTAAATTTTTCCCAATGGCTTCTTCTTGTTGTGTATTCGTTATTTGCCTTTTTTGACTGACATGCCCTGGCGTTTGCCATAATTGAACTGACAAAAATATACTGATTAAAATGGCTATCATTAGGGATATGATTAGACCATATCGTTGTCGAAAATAATTTAAGCGAATCCGCCATTGCCTATCTTTCTTCATCCCAATCACCATCATCCCAATCATCATCTATTTCGTTGTATGCCTCATATGGTAGCGCTACAAAAAATGTTGATCCACTGCCCTCAGTTGATTCAGCCCAAACACGGCCACCGAAGCGTTCGATAATTTCCTTAGAAATTGCCAAGCCAAGACCTGTACCACCTTGTGCGCGTGAACGCGCTTTATCAACACGGAAGAAACGATCAAATATTTGTGTCACATCTTTATTTGGAATACCTAACCCTTGGTCTGCAATACTTAAAACAACCTCAGTTTGATGGTCTTCTAGGCGTGCTGTTATCACACCACCATCAGGAGAGTACTTAATCGCATTATTCATAATATTATCAAGCACCTGGGTTAACTTTGATGTATCAACATCAACCCAAATTTGAAAGTCTGGAATAACTCGTTTAACAGTATAATATTTTTCGGGTTTGTCATCATTTGCAATAATCATATCGAAACGATCCAAAATATAATTAAACAAACCGGCAATATTGATAAATTCATTATCAATTTTCATAGTGCCAGAATCCATGCGTGACAATTCTAATAAGTCATTAATCATATGAATCATACGTGTCGTTTCATCTTGGGCAACACTTAAGAAACTATGGGCCACTTCGGGATCTTCTAAAGCGCCATCTTGCAAAGCATCAACATATGATTTAACTGACGTTAATGGTGTCCTTAACTCATGTGATACATTTGATACGAATTGACGGCGTTCCCGTTCAGTCCGTTGTTGTTCAGTAACATCATGCAACACAATGACTAATCCAGAAATAAATCCGGATGACCGCTCGATTAAACTAAAGTACGCACGAATCATCAATTGATGTTCATTGGTACTAAAATCTAACAACAGCTCATGACGATTATCCAATAAGTCACGCAGACTATATTGATCTGCAATACGTAAAATATCCAGAATTGAGCGTCCGGTCGCATCCTGATTATCCGTAAGGCCTGTCATTCTTAAGGCTGCAATATTAATGATATTAATATTACCCCGTCTATCAGTTGCAATCACCCCATCAGTCATGTATTCAAGAACCGAATCCAAACGACGACGTTCAAAGTCCATTGAATTAGTCGTTTCTTCTATCCGTTCTGCTAACATATTAACATTTTGTGCTAACTGCCCAATTTCGTCATCTGTATGGACATTAATTCCCCCGGAATAATCACCTTGGGCAATTTTATTAGTTCGTGCACTAATTTGTGCAATTGGGCGTGTAATACTACGTGAAATAAATATCGCCATGATAATACCCAGCACAATCGCAAATACCATTGATGCAAAATAAATAAACGAAATTTTAGATAAATTATCATAAACCGCTTCTACACTAGCACGTACGACAACCACACCAACCACATTACTTTCACCGTCAACCGTGTTTGTTAAAGTTTTGATACCCAATTGATAACGTAAACCATTTTGCGTCACAATGACATTCTTTTTATACTTCCCCCCCGTAATTGCGGCCTTGACGTTGGTGGCAGTCGTTTTTTTACCAATTTTATCTTGATTATTAACATCACTTGTTCCTCGTAAAATACCCACGGTGTCAAAAATTTGAATTTCAGAAATAGCTGCATTATTAGTAGAGTTTAGAATTGTATGAATATTTTGGTTCACATTACTCTGATTACTACTAGCTAACTGTTGCGTTAACGAATCGTCAACATAGGCAGGGAGTGTAATTTGATTGCGGAACGTCGATAGACTTTGCTGTTCTAACTGGCGCACGAAAAAAGCACCAACTAATTCCAAAGTCACGATCAGTGTCAATGTAAAGACCAAAGCAATTTTAAAATGAATCGACGCAAAAAAGCGGCGTCGCTTATGACCACTTTCCATATCTTTTATATACTACCTTTCTTAATTGAAAAAAGGCTAGTCCCATGCCTTCCGGCAAGGCACTAGCCTTTGTATCTAAATACTTTATTCTTCTGAAGCTTTTAGGTAGTAACCCACACCACGACGTGTCATCAAAATTTGTGGATGACTAGGTGTTTCTTCAATCTTTTCACGGATTCGACGCACTGTGACGTCAACTGTCCGGACATCACCAAAATAATCATAACCCCAAACTGTTTGCAACAAGTCATCACGTGTCATAACTTGACCAATGTGCTTTGATAAATGATGCAACAATTCAAACTCACGATGCGTCAATTCAATGTCTTGACCATTCTTAGACACCATGTAAGCATCCGGATGAATCGTCAAAGCGCCAATTTTAATATCACCACTGTCATCAATTTGGCCTTGACCTGTCACAGATGACTTACGGCGCAAATTAGCTTTAATGCGCGCTAATAATTCACGATTTGAAAATGGCTTGGTTACATAATCATCTGCACCCATTTCCAAACCTAAAACTTTATCTATTTCTGAATCTTTGGCAGTCACCATAATAACTGGTGTCTGAGAAGTTGTACGAATTTGCCGTAAGACTTCCGTCCCTTCAACTTCAGGTAACATTTGGTCCAATAATACCAAATCTGGCTCTTCACTTTCAAACAAGTCCAAAGCTTCACGGCCATCCATTGCAACTGCAACGTCGTACCCTTCTTTAGTCAAATTAAATTTTATAATATCTGAAATCGGTTTTTCATCATCTACAACCAATATTTTACTCATTATCATTCCTCCCAATGGCGGGTCTCTGAAATTCATTATAGCATGCGAGACAATTTTACCAAAATAAAACTTCACAAATAATGTAGCCGTGTCAACCACACTTCTTTGATTAAATTATGATATTTCATTACGCCAAAGTAATTTATCATAAATATAACAAAACAAGTGGGCATTTCATAGCCTTAAGTAATTATATTAGGAAAGTAGTGACAGCAACTAGAATTATAAAAATCACTATACAAACTATATAAATAAGATTTTTTTGTAGTTTATTTGTCGCATAGGTTGCTTGTCCAATTAACCATAAACTTCCAATTGAGAATATGAAGATAAGAACCCCAAGTATAACCAAATTACCAAGATCAAAATTTGCTGACGGTATTAGCATACCCGGAATTGTAAAGAATAGTATATATACAAACAAGATATAAACAGCCAATTTAACTGCTTCAATGAAAGAATTCGGCAACGTTCGAATAATTTCATCTGCGAATATCTTTGGTTGCTTGCCAAAATAATTTTCGGCGGTTTAACCATTATTTTGAGCATCAATTAAATCATACAAAATGTCTAATAAAATCCGTTCCACATCTCTTTCTTTACGAAACATCGATTTACTTCTGACATAGGTCACTAATTTGTAATACAAATTAGCTTATAACCAAGAATCACAGTTACTGAACAATGGATAAAAACTCACTTTCTTTTCTATAATAAAAGCATTCTGAAAAAGCTTTTCCTCGCATTAATTATACGTACGTAATATATTATTAAACGTTGTTAAAAAACAACTATTAAATTTTGGACAAGTAGCTCAGTTGGTAGAGCAACGGACTCTTAATCCGTGGGTCCAGGGTTCGAGCCCCTGCTTGTCCACT
>NZ_BJEG01000003.1 GCF_005405545.1 Weissella hellenica | reverse complement strand
CTGGTGTCTTTTTTTATGTGAAAAAGACAAAATAAAAAGCGTGAAATGTTTAGTTTCACGCTAGAAAGTATAGAGCCTTTTATTTTATGTGACTATACCTGTTACATATGCCTACCAGTATGTTAGAATGATACTTAGTATAATTAGCGTAAAAAGCTAATAATGACCGATGAGAGGGAAGATATAAATGGCTAATCCATTACGTAAAATTATTGAAAGTGATAAAGGAACATTACGTCGTTTGGGTCATGTGGCCGATAAAGTAGAAGCATATGCCGACGAAATGTCAGCTTTATCTGATGAAGAATTACAAGCAAAAACACCATATTTTCGTGAATTATTAAAAAAGGGTCACACCTTGGATGATATTTTACCAGAGGCCTTTGCAGTGGTACGTGAAGGAGCAAAACGTGTCTTAGGTTTATATCCATTCCGGGTACAAATTATGGGATCAACAGTTTTGCATGGTGGTAATATTGCTGAGATGAAAACTGGTGAAGGTAAAACTTTGACGGCAACAATGGCCGTTTATTTAAATGCTTTGCCTCAAAAAGGTGTTCATGTTGTGACGGTTAATGAGTACCTTTCACAACGAGATGGTGAAGAAATGGGTCGATTATATAAATGGTTAGGCTTAACTGTTGGTATTAATTTGACGGAATTGTCACCTGACGAAAAACGCCAAGCATATTTGGACGATATTACATACACAACTAATTCAGAAATTGGATTTGATTATTTACGTGATAACATGGTTGCCCGCAAGGAAGATCGTGTCCAACGTGGCTTGAATTTTGCGCTAGTTGATGAAACTGATTCAATTCTAATTGATGAGGCACGTACACCATTGATTATTTCTGGGGCACCCGCACAGACTAGTACACAATTGTACATCCGTGCTGATCGCTTTGCTAAATCATTAATTGAAGATACAGATTTTAAGGTTGATCATGAATCAAAGTCTGTTTTGTTAAATGATAAGGGAATCGCCAAAGGTGAAAAGTACTTTAACCTGGATAATCTTTATGGACCAGGGAATTCTGCTTTGACTCACCACATTGATCAAGCATTGCGTGCTAATTACACCATGTTTAATAATAAAGATTATGTTGTCCGTGATGGTGAAGTTGTATTGGTTGACGCTTTTTCAGGTCGTATCCAAGAAGGTCGTCGTTTTTCTGATGGACTTCACCAAGCACTTGAAGCAAAAGAGCAAGTGCAAATTCAAGAAGATAATCGGGCAATGGCATCAATTACGTATCAAAACTTGTTCCGTCAATATAACAAATTGTCTGGAATGACGGGTACTGCTAAAACTGAGGCTGATGAATTCCGTGAAATTTATAATATGGAAATCACGACCATCCCAACTAACAAGCCAATTCAACGTATTGACGAGCCTGATTTGTTGTATCCAAACTTAAATTCAAAGTTTAATGCCGTATTGCAACTGGTGACTGAGTTACACACAAAAGGACAACCAATCTTGATTGGTACTGTTGCGGTTGAAACATCTGAATTGCTAGCACAATTGTTAGATAATGCAGGTATTCCTCATAGTGTGTTGAATGCTAAAAACCACGCTAGAGAAGCTGAAATTATTGCGAATGCTGGTCAACGTGGCGCTGTAACTATTGCAACGAACATGGCTGGTCGTGGAACTGACATTAAACTTGGCCCTGGGGTTACTGATCTTGGTGGGCTAGCCGTTATTGGTACAGAACGTCATGAGTCACGTCGAATTGATAATCAATTACGTGGTCGTTCAGGTCGACAAGGAGATGAAGGTTATTCACAATTCTTCTTATCATTAGAAGATGATTTGATGATTCGTTTTGGTGGCGAACGCATTAAGACATTGATGGAAAGTATGAATATGGGCGATGAAGATGCTGTTATTCGTAATGGATTAATCACACGATCAGTAGAATCAGCGCAAAAACGTGTTGAAGGTAATAATTATGATTCACGTAAGCATGTCTTGCAATATGATGATGTCATGTCTCAACAACGTAATGCCTTTTATAAGGATCGTAACCATGTTATTGATGAAGAAAAATCATTACGTGATGTATTGTTGCCAATGGTTGAACGAACAATTAATCGCGTTGTTCAAAATCAAACGCAGGGTAAGCAAAAAGATTGGGACTTAGCAGCATTAGTTGATTTTGCACAATCAACGATTGTACCAGTGGATTCAATCACGGTTGACGATTTGGCAGATAAGAAGACGCCCCAAGCAATTTCAGATGAAATTTATCGACGTGCTAAGTTAATGTACGATCAAAAATTACATGATCTTGGGGATGATGAAGAGCGCTTATTGCAATTTACACGTGTTGTGATTCTACGTGTCGTTGATGCTCAGTGGACTGATCATATGGAAGCCATGAACCAATTACGTGATTCAATTCAATTACGTGGTTATGGACAATTGAATCCATTGATTGAATATCAAAACGAAGGTTTTAGAATGTTTGGTGATATGATTTCAGGCGTTGAATATGATGTAACACGCCTATTTATGAAATCGGAAATCCGTCAAAATGTTCGGTAAATAATTATATTATTTAATAATGTATTGATTGAGGTTGGGATGCTTATCTCAACCTCAATTTTTAAATATGATTGGAGGAGTAGGCATGGAAATTTCTGAAGCACGACATAAAGTAGCAGAAATGAGCGCAGAAATTGAAAAATTTGGTGAATCATTAGATTTAGATGCTTTGAATGATGAAATTGCTGCTAATGAAGCTAAAATGATTGCACCAGATTTTTGGCAAGATAATATTGCAGCACAAAAAGTAATTGATGAAAACAATGTCTTAAAAGGACGTCGAGATGATTATTTAAAATTAACAGATAGTGTTGAAACTGTTGAAACGGCAATAGAATTGTTGAATGAAACTTTTGATGAAGATATGGCCCAAGAAATGGTTACCGATTTGAATCAGTTGAACGAAGATTTATTGGCTTATCGATTAGCACAGCTATTAAATGAACCGTATGATAAAAATAATGCTATCTTAGAGATTCATCCTGGTTCCGGTGGTACTGAGTCAGCCGACTGGGGGGCTAATTTGCAACGAATGTATACACGTTGGGCAGAACGCCATGGCTTTAAAGTTGATATTATGGATTATCATCCTGGGGATGTTGCTGGTATTGATTCGGCAACATTGAAAATTACGGGACATAATGCTTATGGATATTTGCGTTCAGAACGTGGGGTACATCGTTTTGTACGTATTTCACCATTTGATTCTGCTGGACGTCGTCATACGTCATTCGTCTCAATTGATGTGATGCCAGAATTAGATGATTCGGTTGAAATTGATATTAACCCGGCAGATGTTAAAATGGATGTTTATCGTGCTTCCGGAGCAGGTGGTCAGCATATTAATAAAACATCTTCAGCAGTGCGCCTAACACATATACCAACAGGTATCGTTGTTGCATCACAACAACAACGTTCGCAGTTTCAAAATAAGGATACTGCATATGGTATGTTGCGGGCTAAATTATATCAGTTAGAGATGGATAAAAAAGAACAAGAACGGGCGGCCATTGCCGGAGATCAATTAGAAAATGGTTGGGGATCACAAATTCGTTCATATGTTTTCCAACCATATCGAATGGTTAAAGATCATCGCAATAACTTTGAATCAGGAAATCCACAAGGTGTGATGGATGGCGATTTAGACCCCTTTATGAATGCCTATTTACGTTGGCGTTTAGCTGAACAAAATCCTGAATAAAAGAGTCAGTATAGTACTGATATTAAGTATTATATTTTAAAAAAACACGTTAAAAATAGCACATCACCACAAAATTTGGTGATGTGCTATTTTTTAGTTTAAAGAATTTATTTTATCCGATGATTTACTTATGAACTAATGTTGTATAGGCGTTTTCATCCAATACTAAATCAATTTCGCCAATGTATTCACGTGGATCCGCTTTAATAAAAGTGTGCTTAAAAACATAAAGTCCATCGTCAGTTGACTGTGAGGCAATCCCACCCATGTCATACAAGTCAACACCGGCGTCCAATGCCCATTGAATCATGGCTGTTTGCACGGCATAGGGTGCGTAATAAGTAGGACCATCATTTGATCCGGCATACATATACCAAATCTTACGACCGTATTTAAAACCAATACCAGTTGACAGAAGTTCACCTTCACGCTCGGCCATGTAGACACGCATTATACCATTTTCACCACCAAAGGTAGTTAACATACGTTCGAAATAATCTTTTGGTCGATATGTAATGCCGTGACGATTAGCCATGTTTACATAGGTCTCATAAAAAGCATCTAGTGAAGCAGCATCACTACCATAACGAACGGTTACACCATCACGCATTGGGCGCTTTAGTTTAGATTTTGTTTTTGAAGGATATAAGTCAAAGGTTTCTTTTGCGTCAGGATTCGTCGTTAAATCTAACACCATATTTAAACGGGGTTGAATTGTCGCATGCATTCCTTCATCAGCAACATTGCGATTACGTGTTTGAAAACCACGTGCTTGCAGTGCATCATCTAATTCTTCTGAATAGGCGACTTCTGGGTCCATGCGTAGGACGTAAGCATCGTCACCATCAAGCGCTTTTTTAGCTTCAACCATTAACTGATCTAATAAGTCTAAGTTAGCAATATCCATAACTGGCCCTTTGGCTGCATAGGCAAATTTTTTACCTAATTTTGTTTGCGTTAATAACATCGAAATGGCAGCAATAATCTGACCGGTTTCATCAGTCACGTAAGCATAACGAGGTTCCCAATTATTTTTAACTTGTGCCCAACCAAGGTCTTGATTAACCTGTCCATATGGTGAACTTTGTACAAATGATTCATATTTTTTGACAGCAGCCGTGTCATTTAAATCTAAAACTGGCATGTTATCCTTCTTTCTTTAGCAACAAAATGTGATTTAAATCCCATAATAGATTATATCATAAGCAATCACCTTCGTTTTAGCGTATAATAGAGTTATGGAAATTATAAAATCAGTAAAAAATGACCGTGTTAAAACATGGCAAAAGCTACAAACGAAAAAAGGCCGTCAAGCTAGTCAAACATACTTGCTTGATGGTTGGCATTTAGTACAAGAAGCAATTAACCATGAGGGTAAGTTACATGCACTTATGGGTACGACTGAACAATTGGCAGAACATCAGGAGGAATTGCCATTAGGAGTACCTGTATTTGAAATTACCGATGAAATTGCTAAGAAGCTATCTGACTTGGTTACGCCGCAAGGTATTTTTGCGGAAGTCTCATTGCCGAAAGCAACGCGTGAACCACAGTTTATTCATGATGGTGCTTGGTTATTCTTAGATGGTATTCAAGACCCCGGTAACGTTGGAACAATGGTTCGAACAGCTGATGCAGCAGGATTCTCTGGTGTTGTTTTTGGCCAAGGCTCTGTTGATCCTTATTCGCCTAAAGCGCTACGAGCTATGCAAGGGTCACAATTCCACTTGGTCACAACTACAGGAGATTTGGCAAAGTGGACGGCGTCATTTACCCAAAACGGTATGAACGTTTATGGTACACAGTTAGACCCACAAGCTGCAGATGTCTTTACGATACCTGCGGAAACGCAATTTGCGTTGATTATGGGGAATGAAGGACAGGGGATGCAGTCAGCACTAGCTGGTATGACCACGCAAAACTTGTATATTCCAATTACTGGTCAAGCAGAATCTTTGAATGTTGCCGTTGCTGCCGGAGTAGTAATGTTCTCATTAAAGGCTCGTTAAAGTTTGATTAGGTAATCTATACTTATGCGAGGGGGAACGCTATGGTATTAGACTGGGAAAAAGATAAAGTATATAAAGATATCGTAAAAGATTTGTTATCACATCCACAAGTACAAGAAATGGCTAACTATACGCAGCATCACCATTCGGATCGATTAACTCATTGTATTACGGTGTCTTATGTTAGTTATAAACTAGCATTGCGCTTTGGACTTAATGCGACAGCGGTTGCTCGTGCAGGTGTCTTACATGATTTGTTTTTCTATGATTGGCGTGAAACCAAGTTTGAGCTGGGGTCACATGCATTTATCCATCCACGAGTAGCATTGCGTAATGCAGAAAAAATTACGCATCTATCACCAATGGAGAAGGATATCATTTTGAAACATATGTGGGGCGCTACTAGTGAATTACCACATTATCGTGAGAGTTTATTAGTCGATTTGGTTGATGATTACTTAGCAATAGCTGAATTTTTCTCACCAGCTTCAGCACGTATGAAGCGACTATTTCATACAAACTAACAAAAATTGAAAAACGAATTGCACTTATTTTGAGATGCAATTCGTTTTTTTGATTATAAAATATAAAATTAACAATTAGATTAAATAACGGTGATAAAAAATAGATCTTAAATACTTACGCTACTGGTAAGGCTTGATTTACAGTGCTTTTATGGTGATATATTACGTTGAAAGCTAATATTTATGCTTGTGTAATCGGTTACAATAGTGTATTCTCAATCATGTTGATTTATATATTTTTTTGATTGTGGAGGAAAGAAAAATGTCGATTTTAATCGCTTTAGTTCCTGCTCTAGCCTGGGGGTCAGTTGGTATTGTAACCACCAAAGCTGGTGGAACTGCAGCTCAAGGTATTATGGGAATGACCATTGGTGCCCTTATTTTAGGATTCGGTACTTTATTTGCATTTGTTATTCCCAATGCTGGTGCAGACTATGCTTTTAACTCAAGGATTTGGGTTGTTGGATTCATATCAGGATTGGTTTGGGCTATTGGTCAAGTCGGTCAATTAATTGGTTTTAAGAAGTTAGGGGTATCAATTGGTAATCCACTTTCAACTTCTGGTCAAATTGTTGGTAATGCCTTGATGGCAGCAGCCGTTCTTGGTGAATGGCACACTGGTCGGATGTGGTTCTTTGGAATTTTGTCAATTGCATTGGTAACTGTTGGTGCTTTATTTACAACGGTTAGCGATAAAAACGCACCAAAAGATTTGAATCCGGAGCGTGATTTCAAGGGTGGGATTACTGCCGTAATTATTTCAACGCTTGGATTCATGGCCTACTTTGTTATTCCTAACTTGTTGAACAAATGGGGTTACATCTCAGATGCCGTTCATAACCAAAACAATGGTTTGGATTACATGACTGCTATTGTGGCACCACAGTCACTTGGACAAATCTTAGGGGCTATCCTAATTGTTATCTTCTTCTTTAAGGAGACAGGTGATATGTTCAAATCAGGTACTTGGCGTCAAGTTATTACTGGTTTGGTTTGGGCACTTGGAAATGTGTTCATGTTCATCTCAACTGGTAATCCTGATGTTGGTCAAGCAACAGCAACGACATTGTCACAAACAGGTATTATTGTTGGAACGTTTGGGGCCATCTTCATCTTGAAAGAGAAGAAGACCAAGCATCAAATGGGATTCATTGTTGTTGGTGCCATTATGGTTGTTATTGGTGCTATTTTGATTTCTAAGTTAGCAGAACTTTAATTTAAGATAAAAATAAATACCAGAATTTATTGGTTTACATCAATAAGTTCTGGTATTTTATTATATAAAATTATTATGCAGAGACTTTGCGTCCATGAATAAGGTAGTAAAGTACAATACCAATAACGGCAATAATTGCCATCATGATAAATAGATTTTGATAGCCTAATATTGGTTGAATAAAGCCAATGATTGAGGGACCGAACCCTAATGAAAATTCATAACAAATAAAATAAGTAGCTGTTGTTTGGGTTAGCCGATCAGCTGGGACCATTTGGGTGGTCGTTGACTGAACAGCTGATTGGAAGTTACCAAATCCAAAGCCAATAAAAATTGCAGCAAGTAGCATCGTCCAACCATTTGACATCAAAGCTAGTAATACTAAACCGATTGCTAAAATGATCAAAGCTGGATAAACAACATAATTTTCGTTTTTACTATCCATTAAACGTCCAACGACTGGTCGTGAAATCAAAACAGCAAAGGCGTAAACCAAAAAGAAATATGAGGCAAATGTCGTTAGGTTCAAATCACTTGCATAAAAATCAAGTTCGGATTGAATCGCAGCATAACCGAAAGTTACAAAACCAAGAGTTAAAGAAATGCCTAATACTTTAGGTTCAATTAAAGTTTGCCAGCTAAATTTTTTGGTTGTTGGCGTTGCTTTAATAACGACCCTGTTTGGATCAATTAGTAATGAGGCAATTAAAGCAATGATACCAATGAAAAATTCTATCCAAAATAGTACCGTGTATGAAGCATGTTGCTCAATTAGTAAAGCAAAGAACGGACCAAAAGCGGTACCTAGGATTGTTGCTAATGAGAAATAAGCAATTCCCTCAGCGCGACGAGTAGTGGGGATGACATTCACAACAGCCGTATTTGTGACAGTTCCAGTTAATCCAACAGCAAGCCCTTGAATAAACCGTATAAGTAACAAAACAGCAATCCCACCATGATATTGATAGGCTAATAAAGTGGGCACTAAGATAATCATGCTGATAATGGTTAAGCTTTTTGCGCTGAATTTAGCAGTCATGATACCAGCTCCAAAACGAGCAACCATCGTCCCAATAATCGTCATACCTGTAATTAAACCGGCCATCGTTGTACTAACATGATATGTGTTGACAGCATAAGGCCCGATAATGACAAAGAGACTATAAAAAGTCATCATACTAAGAATTTGAATAATAAATAATTGAATAAAAGTCGCATTTAAAATACGACTGGAATTTTGTGTTAACGTAGGCTGATACCTGTCTTTCCTAAAAAAATTTCTTAGATAATTATACACCTAATGTCAACTTTAACTTTCGCTGTACTGCGTATAACGTTATAATAGAAATAATGTATTAAAAGTTATTTCGTGCATTTTTTGTAAGTAAAGCATAAAATGGTTATACGATAAAAGAAATTTAGTTGATGAAGGAGAAAAACATATGACAGAAGCAACTGAAAAAATAGCTGGTGATATGTCTGAGAATAAATTGTGTGATAAGTTTGTCGCAACTTTTGAGATTTTAGGGCGCAAATGGAACGGCATGATTATTGAAACGTTATTGGTCAATGGTCCACGACGTTTTAAAGATTTAGCAGAATCTGTTTCGAAATGCTCAGATCGTGTTTTGGTTGAACGTCTAAAAGAGTTAGAAGCCGCTGGAATTATTGAACGTCGCACATATGCTGATTCAGCACTGATTGAATATGCGTTGACACCACGTGGTGAGTCAATGCGTGACATGATGGCCGCAATTCATGAATGGTCAGATAAGTGGCAAACAATTAATAAATAGAAACTTGAAAATGTAAGTTAAAGTTTGTACAATAGAGCAAGAAGCAATGAATGACCTAGTATGTGTTTTTCAATGAATTAGCGAGCAGGAGATGGTGAAAGCCTGCCTTTGGAATCATAGAATTTCAGTCAGGAGTTCATCAGTTAAACATTGATGCGGTTTATCACCGTTAATAGATAACCGAGGGTAGTCTTTTGACTACTAAAATTGGGTGGTACCACGTTAATGAGCGTCCCTTCGATAGTAATATCGAAGGGACTTTTTATTTATAATAGTTATATAAGTATAAGGAGAATGAATATGAGTTTACAAGATGAGCTCACGACACTACGTGATGAAGCATTAGGCCAAATTAATGATTCGGCAGATGTTAAGATATTAAATCAAGTTCGTGTGCACTGGTTAGGGAAAAAAGGGCCACTAACTGAAGTGTTGCGTGGCATGAAAAATCTAACGCCTGAAGAGCGCCCAGTTGTTGGTGCATTAGCTAATGAGGTCCGTGATGTATTAACGACGGCAATTGCTAATCGCCAAACTCATTTGGAAGCAATTGCTTTGGATGCACAATTGGCAGCTGAGGCTATCGATGTCACACTACCAGGTCGTGCTGTTAAGCAAGGACAACCACATGTGTTGCAACAAATAATTGAAAATCTTGAAGATCAATTCATGGGGATGGGATTCCAAGTTATTGAAGGACCTGAAGTTGAAGAGGACCAATATAACTTTGAGCGTATGAATTTGCCAAAGGACCATCCTGCCCGTGATATGCAAGATACGTTCTATATCACGCCTGATATTTTGATGCGTACGCAAACATCACCAGTTCAAGCCCGGACAATGGAAGCGCATGATTTTAGTAAAGGACCGTTAAAGATGGTGTCACCAGGTCGTGTATACCGTCGTGACACTGATGATGCGACGCATTCACACCAATTCCACCAAATGGAAGGATTAGTGATTGATAAGCATATTACAATGGGTGATTTAAAGGGTACTTTATTAGCCGTTGCCCATAACTTGTTTGGTGAAGCACATGATATTCGACTACGGCCTTCATACTTCCCATTTACGGAACCATCTGTTGAGGTTGATATTTCATGGAATGCCGTTACACCTGATATGAATTCTGAAGACATTGAATGGATTGAAGTGTTAGGAGCGGGTATGGTACATCCAAATGTGTTGCGTAAGTCAGGTATTGACCCTGAAGTTTATGGTGGTTTTGCCTTTGGCTTGGGCCCTGATCGTTTTGCAATGCTTAAATATGGTGTTGAGGACATTCGTAACTTCTACTTAAATGATGTACGTTTCTTAACACAATTTGATCAGAAAGGATAAGACAAAATGAAAGTTTCAGTAAATTGGTTACGCGATTATTTACCAATTGAATTGCCAGCAGCGCAATTATCAGAAAAAATTTCTCGTACGGCAGTAGAAGTGGAAGGGTTATACCAACCAAAAGGCAACATGAAAAAAATTGTGATTGCTAAGGTCTTGTCTGTTGTCCCTCATCCTGATTCAGATCATATGGTTATTACCCAACTTGATGCTGGTGAAGATGAGCCAATCCAAGTTGTAACAGGGGCACCAAATGTTGCTGAAGGCCAAACGGTGGTTTTAGCTAAGCATGGTTCAGTTATTGGTGATAATAAGAAAATCCGTAAAGGTAAATTACGTGGTGAACCATCTAATGGGATGTTAGCAGCACTACAAGAAATTGGCTTTGATGATAAAATTTCACCTAAAGATTTTGAAGATGGTATCTGGGTATTTAACGATGTTGATGCAACGGACCTAAAGCCTGGCGAGGATGCTCTAAAGGTTCTAGGTCTTGATGATGATGTTTTGGAAACGGGTATTACACCAAATCGTGCAGATCTGTTTTCAATGAATGGTACGGCATGGGAAGTCGCTGCCATTCTATCTGAAGAACCTGTATTACCAACGTTCGAACTAAACGAAGTTGATGAAAAGACTAGTGATGTCATTAGTTCAACGGCACCAGCAGAACTAGCTTCAAAATACGCTGTTCGCGTTGTTAAAAATGTTACGGTTAAGGATTCACCATTATGGTTGCAACGTCGTTTGTGGACCATGGGGATTCGCCCAATTTCAAATATTGTTGATATTACAAATTATATGTTGTTGATGTATGGTCAACCAATGCATGCCTTTGACTTAAATGCATTACCAGCTGCAGAAGTACATGTACGTCGTGCAGCAGATAAAGAACAGATTAAGACTTTAGATGGTGTTGAACGAGAAGCGTCAGCTGAAGATATTGTGATTGCATCAGGGGATGAAGCCTTGATGTTTGCGGGTGTCATGGGTGGTGAATCTACTGAAGTAACGGGACAAACGACAGACATTGTTTTAGAAGGGGCTATTTTTGATCCTAAGTCAATTCGTCACACGGCGCGTGATCAAAATCTACATTCTGAAGCATCAATGCGTTTTGAACGTGGTGTGAATGTTGCAGATACCTTTACTGCTTTGGATCATGCTGCTGTTCTAGTTGCTGAACTAGCTGGTGGACAAGTAACTAGTGGACGTGTTGTTGCACAAGACTTTGCTTATGAGGCACCAGTTGTTAGCGTTAGTGTGGCATATGTTAACCATGTGCTGGGGACAACAATTACCAGTGATGAAATTGCCGCCATCTTTGATCGTTTGTTCTTTGAATATGAAGTTAATGACGATGTATTTTCAGTGACTGTCCCTGCTCGTCGTTGGGATATCACGATTGCAGCTGATTTGATTGAAGAAATCGCTCGTTTGTATGGGTATGATAATTTACCAACGACGCTACCAACTGGTGATACGACACCGGGTAAGTTAACAGCACAACAACGCTTGGTACGCGCTAGTCGCCACGTTTTGGAAGGTCTTGGTCTTAACCAAGCTATTTCTTACGTTTTGACCACACCAGAAAAAGCCAACCGTTTTGCGTTACATGATGGTCAGCCAGTGCAATTGGATTACCCAATGTCACAAGATCGTCAGCAAACACGCAGTAGCTTACTGACAAGCTTGTTGGATGATGTTGCTTATAATAAAGCTCGTAAGCAAACGGATGTGGCTTTGTATGAACAGGGACGCGTTTTCGTTTCAGATGGTGATTTGACAAAGCAGCCACAAGAAATTGAACATTTAGCAGGTGTTATTACTGGGAATGTAGCAGAACGTACCTGGGCAGAACAAGCACAAGCAGCTGATTTCTATACAATCAAGGGCATTGTGGAACAATTATTAACGAACTATGGCTTTGCTGATGATGTGGCTTTTGTTGTTAATACAGTGCGTGAGGATATGCATCCAGGGCGCACAGCTGATATCTATGTGGGCAATGTATTGATTGGGTTTGTTGGTCAAATTCACCCATTGACAGCAAAAGAGTATCGGATTAATGAAACTTTTGCCTTTGAATTAAATTTAACAGCGATTATTGAATTGACTAAGGTCACTGGTCGTTACGAGGCTATTTCACGTTACCCAGCAGTTTCACGTGATTTGGCAATTTTAGTTAATCGTGATATACCAGCAGCTCAAATTGAATTGGCGATTAAACAAGCTGGTGGTAAGCACTTGCATGATATTGTCATTTTTGATGTCTATACTGGTGAAAATGTGCCAAGTGACATGAAGTCAATTGCTGTTGGGTTGACTTTCGTGAATGCAGAGCAAACAATGCTTGATGATGAAACGAGTCAAAAGGTTGACCATATTGCCAGTGCGTTAGCTGAGCAGTTTGGTGCTGAAATACGTTAAGATATAATTAAGCACTTTTTAAATAGTCGCTATTACTGATATAATTATCGTAATGGCGACTATTTTTGCTGTTGTCGTTTTTGTTAAAAAAGATATATTTAGGAGAAATTATTATGAATAATGGTAATCACAGGGGACGTAAAAGGCGTAGCCGTCGTGGTACTAACCGAGCTATCGTGATTATTATCATTCTATTGGCAATTATTGTTGGTGGCGTGAGTTTTGTGATCCATTATCAGGATAGTCGTGATTATTCTGCATTAAATACACAGGATAAAAAGAGCAAGCAAATTAAAATTAAAGCCGGCGCGGATGCAGACCAAATTGCAGATAAATTAGACAAGGCCAAATTATTGCGATCAAAGAGTGCTTTTACGCATTATGTGGCTGCTAATAATATTTCTAATTTAAAGTCAGGTTATTACTTATTTGCACCGTCTGACACAGTTGCAGACATGGTTAAAACTTTGCAAAGTGGAGGTGCTTCATCACCATTAAATAATCAAGAGACCGTTACTGTACGTGAGGGTGAAACGATTGACGATATTGCAACCGAAGTAAACAACAAAACGAAGTTTACGAAAGCTGAATTTTTAAAGGCGGTTAATGATAAAGCCTTCTTTAACCGTTTGAAGGATGCTTATCCCGGTTTATTAGACTCAGAAACCTCAAGTGAACAAGCTAAAGACATTCGTTATCGGCTAGAAGGATATCTATATCCGGCTACTTACAATTGGAAAGATGCTAATAACGTTCGTGAGTTAGTTAACCAAATGGTTGCGCAATCTTACATCCAGTTAAAGGATCGCTTTAAGAGCATTAAAGACTCTGGTTTGACAGTTCATGAAATGTTAACTGTTGCTTCCCTTGTTGAACGTGAAGGTGTTGACCAAACAAGTCGTCAAACAATTGCTGGTGTCTTTTTGAATCGTATTGATGATAAGATGCCATTACAGTCCGATGTCGCAACAAAATATGCGATGAAGACAAATAAGCCTAACTTGACTAATAAGGATGTCCAAAGTAAGAATCCTTACAATTTGTATCGTTACTCAGGATTTGGACCAGGACCACTTAATAACCCATCACTGGAAGCTATTGATGCTGTTTTGAACCCGAGTGATCGTGATAAGCAGTATCTATACTTCGTCGCTAATTTGAAGACTGGTAAAGTTTACTATTCTGCTAATTATGATGAGCACTTGGGCAAGACCGATGATGTACAAGATGCTAATGATGCCGTTGGTAATGCTAACAATAACTAAAGTAATTGAGGCTAATCAAGCAGTCAGTGGCAAAGTCAAAATAAGCAGCAAGATGCCAATTATGATATCGGTAGCTTGCTGCTTTTAAAATGTAGAATTGATGGTAAGACCTTTGAACGCATTTTACTAAATAGGTATAGGGAGGAAATATGCAATCAGCACTAGAAACATTGCAACAAACTTTTGGGTATGATGCCTTTCGTGAAGGTCAGGCAGAAATCATTGATGCTGTGTTGGCAGGCGAACGCACCTTGGGTATTATGCCCACAGGTGGTGGTAAATCATTAACCTATCAAATTCCAGCATTAATGTTACCAGGCATAACGATTGTGATATCACCTTTGATTTCATTAATGAAGAATCAAGTTGATGAATTAATTGCTAATGGCATTGATGCCGTCACCTTAAATTCAACACAAGATGATAACGCATATCGTCATGCAATGAATCATTTATTAAATGGTCAGGCAAAATTATTATATTTAGCACCTGAGCGTTTGAAGAGTGAAGGTACCTATGCATTATTAAACCGATTAGATATTTCATTGGTCGTAATTGATGAGGTGCATGTGCTGTCTCAGTGGGGGCATGACTTTCGACCTAGTTATTTAGAAGCAGTTCATCTTATTAATAATTTGCAGTCAGCACCACGTGTTATGGCGCTGACTGCAACGGCAACAAAACGTGTGCAAGATGATTTAGAGACAAGGTTGGCCATTGATCATAGTGTGCGAACAAGTGTTGTCCGTGATAATTTAACAATTCGCCTTGAAACAGGTTTGAAAAAACGCGATAAAGATGCTTATTTGTATCGTTATTTGAAAAAACATGGCGAAGATGCCGGCATTATTTATGTGCCAACACGTAAACTGGTGACGAGTATCACAGAGGACCTGGTGCGACAGGGACTATCAGTTGTTGGTTATCATGCAGGCATGTCGGATGAGGAACGTGTTACGGCGCAAGATGATTTTTTGTTTGATCGTGCCAACGTTGTTGTTGCAACCAATGCCTTTGGGATGGGGATTAACAAATCAAATGTTCGTTTTGTCATTCATTATAGTATTCCGGGATCGATTGAAGCATATTATCAAGAAATTGGGCGTGCCGGTCGTGATGGGTTACCATCCGAAGCTATTTTATTATATTCGGCAGCGGATTTACAAACGCAACGATTTTTTATTGAAAATAGTGACAATCAAACTGATGAATATCAACGCTTACAAAAGAAAAAGTTACAAGAAATGGCAAATTATGGGGCAACCACAGTTTGCTTACAGCAGTATATTACACGATATTTTGGTGAAGAAACGCTACCTTGTGGCCATTGCACCAATTGTTTAGATACACGTGCAGTAACGGATATTACCACCAATGCTCAAAAGGTGTTAAGTCATGTGGTACGGATGCGCAACTCCCGTCAAAATAAAGATGCTTTTGGTAAAATGATAACGGCCGAAACGCTGAGAGGACGGGTACCAAATAAGTTTAACTGGGCGCATTTTGACAAGCTACCAACGTTTGGACTGATGCAAGGTATACCACAAGTGCGAATTGCTGCCTTAATTGATTTTTTGCTAGCATCTGGTTACTTACAAGTAACGGGTGAATTTCGAGGATTAACAGTTTCGAAGACAGGTTTACAAGTTTTGCATGGTGATATTAAAGTGTTGCAGCGAGAAGCAACACTAGCTATAGATGACCGGATAACTGCTGGATCACCATTGACGCAAGAAGACTTAAATGAAAGTGAACAACAGCTGTTTAAGCGATTACGTGAGTGGCGTTTAGCTTTGTCGAAAAAGACTGAAGTGCCATCTTTTATCATTTTTAACGATCGTACTTTGGTTGCGTTGGCACGTCAAAAACCCACAACAATGGCAGACTTGTTGAACGTATCTGGAATCGGGCAAGCCAAAGCTGATAAATATGGGCAAGAAGTTTTGCAAGTTATAGCAAAAGTTAAGTAATATAAAAAAGCGAGACAAATTTTTTTGAAGCCGCAATGTAACGTAAATTGCGTTACATTGCGGCTTCAAACTTTTGTCTCGTGTTTTTGTTATAAAAATTGTAAGTTCATAATTAATACCATTTAACTAAAAAAGTTCTGAAAGAGATTTGTTTCAAATTTCTTTCAGAACTAATTTTAGATTGTTTAAGTTAGTATTGATTAAGCAACTTCAACTGAAATAATTTCAACTTCCATTTCAAAACCATTTGGCAAAGTAACACTAACGCGTTCACCAACTTTATGACCGATTAGGGCAGCCGCAATTGGTGATTCATTTGAGATTTTACCTTCTGTAGGGTTAGCTTCGACAGCACCAACGATACTGTAAGTTTCAGGCTCTTCATCAGGTAGTTCCTTAAAAGTGACCTTTTTACCGACGGCAACTTCATCAACAGCAATTTCTGATGAATCAATGATTTCGGCATTGTCCAACATATTTTGCAAAGTTTTGATACGTCCTTCAACGAAGGCTTGTTCGTCCTTTGCTGATGCATATTCAGAATTTTCTGATAAATCACCAAAACTACGAGCTAATTGAATACGACCAGTGATTTCGGCACGAGTTTCTGTAATAAGTTTGTTTAATTCCTCTTCGATTTTGGCTTTTCCTTCGAGAGTCATTGGAAATGTTTTTTCTTCAGCCATGACATGTTCTCCTGTAAATATAATGAATTTTTATTTAGACTAATGGTTATCCCCAAAGTTTCAAGATTTACATTACCACGCAGAATAGCGAGTGTAAAGTAATTTGAGGTGTTTTAATACAAAGAATGCTTTCTTTTCTTATTTTCTGACCATGCTATTCCAGTAATCAATAGTATCATACCTAATGAAATAATGGCGCTAATTTTGAAAAAGGGTGTTTTAAATTTAAAGGTTACTTCATGATGACCAGTCGTTAAGGGTACCCCAATAAAGAAATTACCAATCGTAATGGTTTTAACGACTTTACCATCAACAATGACTTCCCAACCAGTTGAAGCTGGAATTGTTGTCATCATGAGATCATCTTTATTTGGAATCGTGATATCACCAGTAATTTTAGTTGGTGATTGTTTTGTGATTTCATAAGGGTGTTGTTGTAATTGTTTTGCTTGTTGTGTGAGGCGCGTAGCATGTCCTTGATATAAGGAAACGTTTTGCAACCAAACGTCTTTTTTCTTAAGTGAGAACGTTAATTCTTGCGGTTGTCCTTTCGTATAAGCAGGCAAAGGCAAGATGATTGTATGACGATGACTTGGAATGACCGGCAATGACTGGCCATTTAATTGAATATCGACATTATCACTCGTAACGGCATTACCCAATGTTAGATAATAAGGATTATTTGACGTTGGTGTATAAGTTAAGGACAAGCTAGCACTGGCATTAGTGTTTTGTTTTTTCAAAAACGCGCCTGTGATCGTTGTCGGTGCAATGACGTTATCAGCACTTGATTTAGAAAAGTTTACACTCTCAAAAATAGGCTGCTGTTTGTAACCGTTTAAACCTTCCCAAAGGACGTTTTGATTGCGAAGTGGATCATTTTCTTTAAAAGTGATATTGCGTACATTAGAGCTTGCAGCAAAACCTAAAGGTAAGGCGTTCGCATTATGCGATAAAATAGCCTGATTAGTTTGTTTAATTAATTTATAATACCCGTTGGTATCTGAACGTGAATAAGTTTGCATATTTGTGGGGGTACCACTGACGTTGGGTTCATTACCAGTTGGCTGCAAGAGATAACGCATCCCCAATAATGAGTCAGATAATAAGGTCCCACTTGTGTAGGCAATGTAATTATCACCTTCAGGTTGACCAAGTGCGGCCATGATATCACTTTGTTGGTGTTCCAATGCTGAACTAAAAGTGGAAGCACCGTTATAACCACCTTGAAGTGGGTCACCTTTGGTCCGTTGGAATGACTGAGCAACACGGTAAAAGTCATGATCGTTTTTGGGTAGGTTCTTTGTGATTTGATTTAAACTACGGATATAAGTTTGGTATTCGGTATTCGTTAAGTAGCTAAAATTATTAAGTGTCATAACAGTACTCAATGTCATTTCACCAATGACAAGTACAGTGACGAGAGGCAACCATAATCGTGTTTTCATAGATGTCAGGTGTAATAATAATAAGGCTAAAAAGAATCCGCTGCCAATATACAGCTGGGTATCACTCAAAAAATTTAACGCATCTAAACGGGTAGTTAAGTATAAGATGACACCACCGGCACAAATAAGGAGTGAGAAAAATTGGCGCCAAGAAAGCCGTAATGCAGGCGACCATATTGAACCAACTAACCATAAAATCCAGAAGCTAAAGACGTATGAAAAACGATAAGGGTACCAAACTGGAAATTGAAAGCCGTGCCACAATAAATTTAAGGGTGCATACATCATAGAAACAACTAAGATGCCAGTAATCACGAATGCAGTAAGTCGAGTTTGCCAGCAAATATACTTATGAGTAAAGAAAAACCACAAGATAATAATTGGGAGACTACCAATAAAAATATTTGATAAGCCAGTCGGCATTTGATCAAAATTGAAAGTCCCTAAAAACAGTTTGCCAAGGATGTCAGCCGGCTGATAATCAAACTTCCAATTTAGATTATCAAGCATATGTTGCCCTTTACTATTCATCAACGTAAAGGCAGTGGGTAACCAAACAATTGTTGCTAATCCAATACTAGTGAGACCGCCAATAATAAAACGACGGATCATGACAAGGCGTTCCCTAATTGGATATGCTTGCCAAGTTAAGCGCCAAATGAAATATAGGATTAGGAAAATACCAATCATATAAGCCATATAATAATTAACCATAATAACGGCAGTTAATGACACTATAAAGGGCCAAGCTTTCTGGTGTGTGAGATAGTATTCTAATCCAACAACGATTAAGGGAAGCAAAATAGCAGCATCTAACCAGAGAATGTTTAAGTCATTCGCAACAAACCACCCCATCATCGCATAGGTAACGGCAAACCAAGGTAAACGCCAACTGGTTTGCCAATGTGCTTTGCGTAAAGCAAACGCAAAACTCCAACCAGCTAAGCCATATTTTAAAACAGTTAAGAATAAAATGGCTGCTGGTAGATACACATTTGAAAAAGGTAATAACAAGAAATTGGTGGGGCTTAACAAGTAATAAGCCCAATCACCATATGTTTCACCACCAAGCCCTTTCGCAAAATCATAGAAAATCCGTAAAGGATCGTGAAGGATTGTTTGACGAAAGCCTGCATAAAAATCAATATACTGTTGTCCCAAATCAACAGTTAAAATAGAACTTGGACCAAATGGCGCCATGTGGCGACAGGCAAAGTAAATTAACATGATTAGTGCAGGTAATAGGAAACTAATCCATAAAGCTTTGGTTGAAGATCGCCATTTAAGGGGATTAAAGGTTTTAGACATGATATTGTTCTCCAAAATAATTTCAATTACCTCTATTAAAACATAAAAATGACAACGGCTCGACTACGATTTATAATAATGGCGTGAGAAAAATTTATTATCTCCATATTTGGTTAAGGTATGATTGTCTTTTTTTATGCTACAATAAGTAGATTAGAGTATGAAGGAAAGGGTTTAGATTATGCGATCTCCTAAACGCCGTAGTGGCCGGCTAAAGATTAAAAAAGGCTCGATGTCACGAATACCAGTTCGATTGAATGTTCTGATGGGTATCGTGATTTTGATGCTAGTGGCATTAGGTTGGCGATTGGTGAATTTACAAATCACAGATAGTGCTAAATATAAAACAGAGGTTACCAGTTCTGAATCTAGTATCGAAAAAATAAATGTACAACGTGGTTTAATTTATGACAGTACAGGTAAAGTGCTCGTTACAAATAAAGGTTCACAGGCGATTACCTATACAAAACCGCGAACGATTACAAATAAAGGAATGTATGATATTGCTAATCAAGTTGGTTCATATTTAAAGATAAATGATGATCAACAAGTATCTACAGCAAACTTTGCAATGTATTATATCCAGTCACCCAAACGGGCGGCAAAAGTTGTTGAGGCTTCTGGCACAACATCAGCACCCGGGACTGATCAATACGTTGACGACTTAACAGATTATATTGCGAATCATAAATCAGAATTTACATTGAATGATGTCCAACTTAATAAAGTGAAAATTTTCCAAAAAATGGCTAATGCGTATTCACTTTCAACGGTCTATTTGAAGGAAAATGATGTTTCTCAAGAAGAAATAGCTAATATTGGAGAACGTCAATCAAAGATGCCGGGTGTGCGTGTCGGTATTTATTACACCCGTGATTATCCTGGTGGGCAAGATATTAAATCGTTAATTGGCGCAACGTCAACTTCTAAGAGTGGGTTGCCTTCAGATTCTGTCAATGAATTATTAACGAAGGGTTATGCGCGTGATGATATTGTTGGAACGTCTTACCTAGAAAAGCAATATGAAGATACTTTGAAGGGTTCAAAAGGGCGTGTTAAAGTCACGACAAGTAAGGATGGCCAAACAACAGAAGACAAGATTTATGCTGGTCAAGCTGGTGGTGATTTAAACTTAACTATTAATAACAAATTCCAAGAGGATGTTGAAAAAATTCTGCGTGATAATATCCCTGGTGGCAATACAACGGGTGCTTATGCAGTTGTATTAAATCCTAAAACCGGTGGTGTTTATGCAAGTTCTGGTGTTAATCGAGATGCCTCAACGGGTGCTTTGACATCAGATGCACTATCAACGGTTAATCAGGCTAACGTTGTTGGGTCAGTTGTTAAGCCGGCAACCATCACAACTGGATTTATGAATAATGTCATTACACCACAAAATAATGTTTTGACTGATCAACCAATCAAAGTGGCTGGTACATCACCCAAAACATCATGGTGGAATCAAAATGGTAGTGGTAACATGCCGTTAACAGCCGATAAGGCGCTAATGATGTCATCTAACACGTATGTGATGCAGGTAATGTTGAAACTAGGTGGTTTAAACTATTACGATGGTATGTCATTAGCTTCATTACCAACCAGTGTCTTCCAAACCATGCGTGATGGCTTTTCACGTTTTGGATTAGGTGTTAAAACAGGAATTGATTTGCCTGGTGAAATCACAGGATTACGTGGTAAAACAACACGTGAAGATATTGGTAAGGCGTTGGATGAATCCTTTGGTCAATATGATACGTACACAACAATGCAATTAGCGCAATATGTTGCAACCATTGCGAATGGTGGGTATCGTGTTCGCCCACATATCGTGCAGTCAATAACGAACCATAATGCTAAAAATCAGAAAACGACAACCACGATTCCGACTGAAGTTATGGGAACTGTTAATTGGAATGCAGACCAACGTCAATTAATTTGGGATGGTATGAACGAAGTTGTACACAGTAGTTCTAGTTACGCAACAGGTGCAGGATTAAAGGATATCAAACCAGCCGTGTCCGCTAAAACGGGTACTGCCGAAACCTTTACAAATGGACAGGCGACCTTAACGAGTTCTCTGATTTCATTCGTGCCTAATTCTAATGTTGCTTTGGCTATTGTTGTGCCAGGTGTTGATCAAGCAACTGAAAATGTTAACCAAAAAATTGCTAAAGCCATTTATGCAGCTTATTGGAAAGACGTTGAACACGCAAATTCAGCTGATAAATAGTTTATAATGAAAGCACTAGATTCACCCAATAAAATGGAGATGATATTTAGTGCTTTTATTTTATGGAGGAATCATGACAACAAAACAAATCGTACGAGAACAAGCTTTAGCTAATTTAGCTGATTTTTCAGATAAACAACGGGCACAATTTATGCAACAAACCGTTGCAAAAATAACGGCATTACCAGCTTGGCAAGCGGCGCAAGTGATTGCCCTGACCTTATCGCAGGAAAAGGAGCTTCCAACAGATTTATTGATACAAACAGCATTATTACAACATAAGACAGTGGTTTTGCCACGGGTATTACCAAAAAAGCAAATGGTTTTTATGACAATTACGCAAGATACAAGCTATGAAAAACATAAGTTTGGTATGTTAGAACCGGTTGGTGGACGTGTTGTGACGCCCTCTGAAATTGATTTTGTTTTAGTACCTGGTCTTGCCTTTACAACAGACGGGCAAAGAATTGGCTTTGGTGGTGGGTATTATGATCGATGGCTACCACAAGTTGCTGCACCAAAAATTGCCGTCTCCATTACAGCAAATGTATTTAGTCAACCAACTTGGCCAATTGAAACAACTGATCAAATAATTGACCAAGTTATTGTATTAGATGAGGAAATAGATAATGAATAATGTTAAATATGCTTGGCGTCAAGCTCCGGTGACAGTGAGTTTAGTTGGTATCATGGTGGTTATCTTTGTTATTGAAATCATAATTAGTCAACAAATCAATGTCATGGCACCAGCGTTATATAAAATGGGGGCCTTATTTACACCGGCAGTTATTTTATTTGGAGAATGGTGGCGGTTATTAACAGCAGGATTTTTGCATGTGACACTTATGCATTTAGTGTTAAACATGATTACACTTTACTATTTGGGTCGTTTACTGGAACAATATTTTGGTAGCATTAAATTTATGCTCAGCTACCTACTAGCGCTATTAACTGGTAGTTTGACTAGTTTGGCTTTTGGATCAGCCAATACAATTTCAGCTGGTGCATCAGGGGCTATTTTTGGGTTATTTGGTATGATTTTTCTACTCGGTCTGTTGGACGATGGTGATTATTGGCTATATCAAGCTAAGACTTTAAGTATTTTTGTGCTTTTATCGTTATTACCGGTGCTTTTTGGCGGGAACATTGCCATAACTGCCCATATAGGTGGTTTAGTTTCAGGATTTTTGTTGACGCCTATTTTTCTAAAGGGGCATGCAACTAATAAACAGGGCTTAATCGGTTTGATTGTTTGGCTTTTGTATATCGTGATATTATTAATGAGAATTTTTAATCGTTAGTCAAAGAGAGAGTGATAAAATGAAAACTTTTTTAGACGTTTTACAGCTTTTAAAAAAATATGATATTTATATACATCTAGGGAATCGTTTATGGGATATTGAATTAGCAGCAATTGAAGTTGATAATTTATATAAAGCTGGTTTGTTAGATAACAAACGATATGCTCAGATTAAATTAGTATTAGGTCATGAGCATGAAAACGAGGAAAAAAAACAACAAAATAGTCTGTAAACGGTTTCAAATCATGTTGTGTAATTAGTTATTTGTCGGTATAATGGTCACGAGAGCGTTGATTATTTCACAATATTTTAAAAAGAGGTTTTAAGTTATGGCTAAAGATAAATTAATCGGAATTGATTTAGGTGGTACAACCATTAAGTTTGCAATTATGACGGCTACAGGTGATATCCAACAAAAATGGTCTATCAAGACAAATATTATGGATGAAGGTAGCCATATTGTCCCTGATATTATTACTTCAATTAATTACCATTTAGATCTTTACCAACTAGACAAAGAACGCATCATTGGTGTGGGGATGGGAACGCCGGGAACTGTCGATGAAAAAACAGGTACAGTACAGGGCGCTTTTAATTTAAATTGGAAAGAACCACAACATGTTAAAGCTGATTTAGAGGCAGGATTAGGATTTAATGTTGCAATTGATAATGATGCCAATGCAGCTGCTTTAGGTGAACAATGGCGTGGTGCTGGTAATAACCAACCGGAAGTTGTCTTTGTGACCTTAGGTACTGGTGTTGGTGGCGGCATCGTTAATTATGGTAAGTTAGTTCATGGTGCTAAGGGTGCTGCAGGTGAAATTGGTCACATGATTGTGGAACCAGGTGGTTACCTATGTACTTGTGGTAACTATGGTTGTTTAGAGCAATATACATCAGCAACTGGAATTGTCCGTTTGGCACATGATTATGCTGATGCATATGCAGGTGACTCAAAGCTAAAGTCAATGGTTGCCAATGGTGATGAGATTACATCAAAAATTGTCTTTGATTTAGCACAAACAGGTGATTACTTAGCTAATGAAGTTGTTGATAAAGTTTCATTTTACTTAGGATTAGCAACTGCTAATATTGCTAATATCTTGAATCCTTCAGCAATTGTTATTGGTGGTGGTGTTTCAGCAGCAGGTGATTTTTTGTTGAACAAGGTTAAAAAGAACTTCCAAGACTTTGCTTTCAAAATGACACGTGACGTTACTGAAGTAAAGTTGGCTGAGTTGGGGAATGATGCAGGGGCATATGGTGCCGCTTCATTAGCGTTACAAGCACAGATTTAAAGATAAAATAAGTTGGGACAACTTTGGTTGTCCCAACTTATTTAGTTAAAAATGTATTAATGATGAGTCCGGAATTTTTATAACATACATGCATTCCAAAAATTTGCTCCCGCAATATAATGCAATTTTCGCACCGGTTTCAAAACGACTTTTATCTCGCTCCTTTTTGCGCTTATGAACATTGGGTAAATTAAATGAATAATAAGCGCTACAATATATTTTAAAGAGACTAATTAAGAAAATGAATCATAAATCCTAAGTTTTTATTAAAAATTGTTATACCAATGTAACTTGTATGTTAAATCAAATTGATATAATTCTTGTATCTTTTAGAGAGTAATCACATTCAAGGGGAATAAACAATGACTTTAAATGCACAACGTTCAAACAAAAACTGGCTGGTAGCAGCTGCTACTGTAGCTGCCGCAGCTATTTTACCAATGACACAAACATCAACTGTATCAGCAGATGACACAAAAGATAATGGTGATACCCACAATTCTTGGCGTGCTAAGACTGTTGAAGATGTTAAGTCAGTTTTGTTAACAGCTGGTAAAGAATATCAAGTACAATCAGGTGATACACTATCAACAATTTCAGAAGCAACTGGTGAATCAGTTGATGATATTGCTGCTGCCAATGGTGTGTCAGATATTCACATGATCAGTGTTGGTGAAGTTTTAAAGTTGGACGTTGATGGTGCTGATAAAGCCACGACATTACAATCATCTGAAGTTCAAAAGCCAGCAGCTCAGGCTACACCTGAAACACAAGCTGTAGAAGCACCACAAGCAACACAGCCAGTTGCAGCACAAACAGTAGCAACGACGCAAGCTGCAGCACCACAAAAAGTGGCAGCACCAACATATAATACAGCAGGTAACTCTTACCCAGCTGGTCAATGTACATGGTTTGTAAAGAATGCACTATCATGGGTTGGTAACAACTGGGGAAATGCCTCTGGATGGGCTTCATCTGCTGCTGCCGCAGGTCGTGTTGTTAATGGACAACCTGCAGTAGGTTCTGTTGTTGTATTTGCCCCAGGTGAAATGGGAGCCGGTGCATTGGGTCACGTTGCTGTTGTTGATGCAGTGAATGGTAACTCAGTTTCAATTTCAGAAGGTAATTATGCTGGTATGGCATACCATACTCGTACAATCTCAGCTTCTGGTTTGACGTTTATTCACTAATTAATAGCTAAAAAGACATTTTCAGAGATTATGACATCATGTCATAACCTCTGATTTTTTTAATTTTAAATAAATAAGCATGAATTCTTATTTTTTCAAAGATTTATGATATAAATTTTGGTATGATATTAGAAGCATTGTATTAAGAAATGGGGAATTGAAGTATGTGGATAACGTTATTTGTAATTATTTTGATTTGGTTATTGTGGATGGTCGGCAGTCGTATCTGGACTAACAGATTACTTAAGCAGTCGGCAACAGTATTATCAAGTGAAGATTTTGAAGTCCAAAGTCATGGCCATGATATTGTTGATATTCGAGAACCAGCCAAATTCAAAGCAAAGCACATCTTTGGTGCCCGAAACATTCAATATATGTTATTAAAGGAAAACCATGCCGCATTACGTAAAGATAAGCCAGTCTTTCTTTATGATGAAAATGGCCAGTTTGTTGCTCGGATTGCTAAAGTTTTGCATAAAGATGGTTACAACCAAGTAAACGTATTGAAGGGTGGCTTTAATACTTACAAGGGTAAGGTAAAGTCAAACCAATAATAAATGAAAATCAGCTAGATAAGTTAAGCAAAATTGCTTAACCCATCTAGCTGGTTTTTGATATTATGGTAATAGTGATTAAAAGCGGTTACCGTGTGATTGCGCAGCTTTACGAGCAGATTTACGCTCTGTTTCTTCAAACTTTGCTTCTTCTTCCTCAATTGGCTCAACTGCCACCTTGTGAAATGTGAAAGCTGTAGCTGCTGTAGCTGCAATTGTACCGATAACGCCTGTTAGAAGGCCCGCCCCAAATTTTTTCATGTTATGTTCCTCCAAATATTTGTTAAAATTATTTTAACATATTTATAACCATTTAATAAATAGAGGTATTACAATGCAATTACTAAAAAAATCCGTCATTGCGCATCGCGGCGTGCATGATCAAGGTACACTTGAAAATTCATTATTGGCGTTCGAACGCGCAATGAATAGCGAAGCAGATGGTTTAGAAATCGACGTACAGTTAAGTAATCATCGGTTAGTACTAAAACACGATATTAATGAAGAGACAACTGCAGATTTACCAACATTTAGTGATTTTTTGACATTAGTACAGCAAGCGGATTATCAAGGATTACTACTAATCGAATTAAAAGGTCCCCAAGGTGCGCAACAATTATACCAAGAACTAATGGCGCGCCAACTATCAAATACCGTGATGTTACAATCCTTTTGGGAGCAACCTTTGCGTGAATGGCGCGCTTTAGATAAGCAAGTCGCCATTGGTTATTTACGTCATTACCCTAACCGAAAATGTTGGCAACTAGCTAAAGAAAACATCATTCAACAAGTTAATTTGGATTATCGTTATTTGCCTTTGCGTATTTTTATACCATGGCAAATACCAACTTATTGGTGGACAATTAATCGCCCGACCGTCACTTGGCTATTGATGCATTTGCCAGTAGCAGGAGTTATTACGGATAATGTTGTGCAAGCGGTTAAATATAAAAAAAGGAATTAATTATGCAAAAATTGGTTGTCATTGTGGGGCCAACGGCTGTCGGAAAAACAGCCTTGTCAATAAAAATAGCGAAACAATTTAATGGTGAAATTGTTTCAGGTGATTCGATGCAAATTTATCGTGGATTAGATATTGGGACCGCTAAAGCAACATCAGTAGAACAAGGCCAAGCACCACATCATTTAATCGATATTGCTGATCCAACTGAAAATTATTCGGCTGCAAAATTTGTCCAAGCTGCCCAAAAGGCAATTGATGAGATTGCATCACGCGGCAAATTACCAATTTTAGTTGGTGGGACAGGTTTTTATGTCCAAGCGTTGTTAGGAGATCGCCCGTTAGCTGTTGTGCCTGATGTTTTAGATCCAGAGTTTGTTGCTCATTGGACACAAATAGCACATGAAGAAGGAGAAGAAACGGTGCGGTCAGCGCTAAAAGCGGTTGATCCAATCAGTGAGGCTCGTATTTTACCTGGACAAATACGTCGATTAATACGTGCTTTGCTAGTTAGTACGCATACAGGGCACCCTTTTTCATCTTTGCAACCAGAGTCTAAGCGACGTTATGATGCATCAATTATTGGGTTAACAACAGAGCGGTCAATTTTGTATGATCGCATTAATCAACGCGTGGATTTAATGATGACGACGGGGATTTTAGATGAAGCAAAATTTGTGCAAACACTACCGGCTGATAGTACGGCACAACGGGCAATTGGCTATAAAGAATTATTTGATTATTTAGCGGGAGTTAGTAGTTATAAAGATGCCGTGGCTAAACTTAAACAAAATTCCCGACGGTATGCGAAAAGACAAATGACTTGGTTCAATAATCAATTTACTGACATTCATTGGTACGATATCGTACAATCACCTGACCAGCTAGACCAAATCTTAGACCAATTAAATGAATTTATGTTAGAATAGCTAACATCAAAGCACATCTGTGTCTTAGAGCGTGGTATTATGCTAAGCATAGGGAGGTCGGTAATATGAGTGGACGAGAATTAACGGGGTTAACTGATCGTCAGGTACGATATTATGATCAACAAGGTTTGGTTGAACCACAAAGGGGTGCAGGTAAACAGCGACGTTTTTCTTTAGAAGATGTTGATCGTCTACTTCAAATTGCTGAGTATTTAGATGCGGGCTACACTGTAGCAGAAATTCGTGAAGTCGATGAAAAGAAGCTTCGAAAGCAAAATAATACAGCACCTTCCGAGGAAAGCTTACGCCATATGTTAGCAGATGAGTTATTAAATATTGGACGTTTTAATGGTCAGCAGAAATTTTAAAAGTTGTATACAGTATAAAGGAGACGTGAGTTTAATGGTACGTAGAGCATACACAAAAGATGATATCCGACAGAAAATTGTAGATGAAAATGTTGAGTTTTTGCGATTGCAATTCTCAGATGTTTTTGGCAATATCAAAAACGTTGAGGTACCTGTTTCACAACTAGAAAAAGTACTATCAAATAATTTGATGTTTGATGGTTCATCAATTGAGGGATTTGTACGCATCGAAGAATCAGACATGTACCTATACCCTGATTTAGCAACTTTCATGATTTTTCCATGGGCAACAGATGAACACGGTGGAAAAGTGGCCCGTCTAATTGCTGATATTTATACAGTAGATCGTGAACCGTTTGCAGGTGATCCACGTAGTAATTTGAAGCGTGTACTTAAGCAGATGACTGCCGATGGCTTTTCTAAGTTTAATCTGGGTACTGAACCTGAATTCTTCCTTCTTAAACTGGACGAAAAGGGTAACCCAACAATGAACTTAAATGATAAGGGTGGCTATTTTGATTTGGCCCCATTAGATATGGGGGAAAATACCCGTCGTGAAATCGTTCTTGAGATGGAAAAGATGGGCTTTGAAGTAGAAGCTGCGCATCACGAAGTCGCTCCTGGTCAACACGAAGTTGATTTTAAGTATGCAGATGCCTTAGATGCTGCTGACAACATTCAAACGTTTAAGCTTATTGTAAAAACAATTGCACGTAAGCATGGTTTATATGCAACATTCTTGCCTAAGCCTATTTCAGGAATCAATGGTAACGGTATGCACGTTAATATGTCGTTGTTTAATGATGAAGGTAATGTCTTTTATGATGAAGAGGGAGAGCTACAGTTATCACAAACAGCCTACCATTTCTTGGGTGGTGTCTTAGAACACGCTGCTAATTTTACGGCCATTACAAATCCAACAGTTAACTCATATAAGCGTTTGACACCTGGTTATGAAGCACCAGTATATGTTGCTTGGTCAGGATCAAACCGTTCACCGATGGTTCGTGTACCAGCTTCTCGTGGAAATTCAACTCGTTTAGAATTACGTTCTGTTGATCCAACTGCTAACCCTTATTTGACGTTTGCGGCTATTTTGAAGGCAGGTCTAGATGGTATTGAGCACAAGTTGGAGCCAACGCATGCTGTTGACCGTAACATCTACTTAATGGATGAAGGTGAGCGTCGTCGTGCTGGTATCACTGATTTGCCAGATACACTTCTTGAAGCTGTAAGCAAATTGCAGGAAGATGAAGTTATCCAAGCAGCTATCGGAAAGCACATGGCACGTACTTTTGTGGATGCTAAGCGTCTTGAATATCAAGCTTACCGTCGTGAAGTTTCACAATGGGAAATTGATAATTATCTAGAGCAATACTAAAATTTCTAAAAAAATTATAAAAACAACGCTAACTTAATCTTAAGTAGCGTTGTTTTTTGCATTATCGTTGTATGATAGTAATAGGCAGATTTTATTTGTCAGTATTTATATAACTTATCAATAGAAATAGGAGGGGTTGAGATGGAAAGTACGCCATATATTCAGACAAATTTACCGTCAGATCAATCCGGATTACAACAAAAGTTACAAACAAAGTTAGACTATTTAGCAGATATTCAAACTGCGGTTGTATCGGGGGATGATCGCAAAATTTATGAACTACTGGACAATCAAAAGTATGATTTAAAAGTACGACATCAATCAGAAACAGAATCGAATCGACCATTAGCAACCTTAGTGGACGATATTCGTGATGAATTAAGTCATCATTTAGGTAAAAAATTAATTAGTTACCTATCACAAACATTTCCATTTTTTTATTATGAAGAAACACAATTAGGTGTTTTTCAATTATATTTTGGTAATTGGTGGGACCGTCGTCATTTTGGTATTTTAGATCCATTGGCAGTTAATTTTATTTTTGATGACAATGAATACGAAAAGCTTGATAAGGCTGTTAGTTTAGCTGAACGTGGCCAGCGTTATAATGCACAGGTAATCGAAGATACAACTCGCGCCAATGAAACATTGCAAAAAATCGTTGACGCTCAAAATCAACGTGATGCAGAACGAACGCAATTATTAGCACAATTATCTACCACTGAAGAACGCAGTGGCCTATTTGGTAATCGTGGTCAGTCTGAGCAACGTGAAGTACTAAAAGAACGCTTGAAACATCTAGATGCAGCTGATGCTAAAGCCCAGAAAGTGCCGGTGCTAATTGCAGAGAATAATGCACAAATTTTGAGTTATTCAAAGGAAGATACAATTTTAATTTATGAACAACGCGCAATTGTAGATGCATTTGGAACATTCGATAATTTCCAACAAGCAGTTGTTAATTTGTACGAAAGTTATGTGTCAAATTTAACGGCTACTTCTGAGCAAGGAGGTGTTTAATATGACCAAACATCTACAACAACGTGTTAATTCTTATGTTAATTTACTTGCAAATGATATTGGACGTATCCAAGAATTATTAGCACAGGTTAACGAATTGGCTAGCACTGATAATCCTAAGAAAGTTCATTTATTGGCACAACAATTAACGACAGCAACTTTAGATACAGAATGGGTTGTCGTACCACGTCAATATTCGCAAGCCGATTGGTATTTGTTGGCTTTTGATCGATTCTTACAATTTGCTAAAGTGACAACATATGACATTTTGACACCAGCAGAACGAGAAGAATTAACGTTAGTATTTCCTGGTTTAGATGAGCCGGCAACTTTTGAATTTGAGGTTAACCATGATGATAATGGTGGCGCTTATTTTACTGAATTAGGCACACAAAAGCGCTTGTTTTATTGGTCGCTAACCCGTCGGCAAATTTATTTTAATGCTGATGCAATTACTGATTTGTTGGTAGAAAATTTCCGTAAAAAAACAACAGCGGGGCGAATTCGACCAATCGCTAACTTATTGACGATATTTGGTCGCTATATGGAAAAAGAATTTGATTATCAAGTTGACTATAATATTTTAGAAACGCAAGATGATTTTTTGTATCCAATGAAACAAAAAGAATTACCTGCCGGTATGTTGGATCGATTATTTGTGTTGTCAGCCGATTCAAATTATTTTTTACAAGCAATTCCAAATGGTGCCGGGTTAGTATTAGATCGCGGTGTAGAAGTGCGTCTATTTTATGTGAATGATGCAACTGTATCAAATGCGCAACGCTGGCATTTTCAAGTGATAGATGGCCAGGACGCTATCTCATGGCTAGATGTTTTGCTGGATTATGATTTTATTGGTGCATGGTATCTTGTAGAACGACGTTATTTGGCAATCGAAAGTGAATCGCTCGTGTTTGAAAATATAGCGGTAAATGAGCCTGAAACAAGTGGTATCCATGAGCCCGTTATTAAACCAGAGGTGTTGATGCCAAAATCTATTGAGGAGTTAGCATAGATGCCAAAATTGGATATTGCACAATATTTGCGCCGTACTAAAGACATGTCACATGTGATTAGCAATCAGTGGACAGTGCCAATTGGGCCTAAACAAATCTTGTTAAATGACTATTTAAATTTAGACGTCACGCTAAGTAAACTAATGATGGCGACACAGACAGTGATGATTAATGTGCCAGGTGAGATGGACCCAGTGGCTGAAGAAAAAATCCTTGATTTTTATACGCAGGCGTTAATTCAGTTTTTGACGATTAGTCTAAAACAGCAATGGACGCATTTGATGGTTATGACAGATGAGGATATTGACCAGTTTAAAAAGTTTCCGCAGCCTCGTTTAGCGCATCAATATATGGGCATCAAGACCATGTTATTAAATAGCTATCATCAAAAACGACAAGCTGACTTTGCTCATGCATGGCGTTCATTCTTGAAGTTAGGACTGGTTGAATTAAATCTGACACAGAAATCATTGGACGAGACAATTCAAAAATATTTTAATAAGAAGTAAGCTTGATTCATTATGAAAATAAACGTACAATAGATGAGGCGGATGCATATTCGTAACATCTATTGTATATGCAACTGTAGCACAACTGGATAGTGCACTCGGTTTCTACCCGAGAGGTTGTGGGTTCGACTCCCACCAGTTGCATAGATGTAGTCTTACAAATGTTGTTAAATCAATGTTTGTAAGACTATTTTTTTGATTTGTAGCACTTTATAAATTTGAAATTAAATTAACTAACTTTCCTAATTTAGATGACTCATAGTGCAAAGTGAGTTCGTTATTGGTTTGCATACCCTGTAATTTTATAGCACCAATTGGTATTTTATGATACGGTTAACCACTTTAAGCATGGTTTAGGTAAAACAAAAGTACGCACGATTAATGTATTTGTTGTAGCCTATTAGTTACATGAATGACGTGAATAAGTATCTTATGATTGAATTTCATTATGCATTGGGTTATAATATTTTATGTTGTGTTTGTGGTATCTCACAAACTGCAACCACTCATTATCTGTATTAAGTGATTAATTTAATCCGCGGGTATTGGTGAGTCTAAGTTTTTACAAAAATTTTTTATGGAGGTCTACAGACTCATGGCATCATATGCAATCATTGAGAACGGTGGAAAGCAATACAAAGTTTCTGCCGGTGACGTAATTTACGTCGAAAAGATGGACGCCGCCGAAGGTGACAAGGTTGTCTTTGACAAAGTTGTCTTCGCTGATGGCAAATTAGGTGCACCTTATGTTGAAGGTGTTACTGTTTCAGGAACTGTTGAGAAGCAAGGTAAGGAAAAGAAAGTTGTTACTTTCAAGTACAAGCCAAAGAAGCACTCACATGCTAAGCAAGGTCACCGCCAACCTTATACTAAGGTTGTCATTGACTCAATTGCCTAAGCCATCGGATAGGAGGATTTAAATCATGCAATTAAATTTGAATAACTTGACGATGCTTGCTCACCACAAAGGTGGTGGTTCATCAGCCAACGGTCGTGACTCAGCTGGTCGTCGTCTAGGTACAAAGCGTGCCGACGGACAAGACATCAAAGCTGGATCAATCATTTACCGTCAACGTGGTACTCATATCTACCCAGGTGTGAACGTTGGACGCGGTAACGATGATACATTGTTTGCTTTGACTGATGGTGTTGTAAAGTTCGGTCGTATGGGCCGTGACAAGCGCCAAGTATCAGTTGTATCTCGTGAAGAATACAAAGAAATCATTGCTAAGTAATTAGCTAATAAAATGACCTTACTAACTTTGGCTAGTAGGGTCATTTTTTGTTGTTATAATAGGGTTTGTGGGTATTAATGAGTATTATTTGTATTGAATAAGGGTAATTATTGTTAGTGTAAGTTTGTTCAAAATTGACAATAGTTGACGTCAAAAGTGTCACCAGTTGTCACTTACTTGTCGCTATATTTACTCAGAAAATGGAATATCATTAGTAATGATGTTTGTCTGACCAATAAAAAATACCACCCCAATCATCCCAATGACCCTGAATTGAATGTTTGGTATAATAAACGGTAGTTGTACACTGATAAACAATTGCTAGCGCAGAATACAAGTTAGAAATTAAGGATTTAAAGTTTCTAAATATACTAATTCAAAATGGTGAAAAAGACGGCGCTATTCACAAATAAACTTCAGCAAAAAAATAAGAACAACAAATGGTGACTATTTAGCAAACAAGGTTAAAAAATGATTGATGAAGTGAATTTCAATTCAAATGTAATATTATTATTTTAATAAATGAAAAATGAGTGATATAACTTGAAAGGTGGTCTTGCCATGGTTGATTTTAAACAAATACTAACAGAGGATAATACAGAGCCGAACACTGAATTTTTAAAGCAATTACGTAGTAAGTTGCCTGAATTTTTTACTCAAGATAAATATGGTATTGATAAAAATGGGAAAGAGGTTGTTGTTGAAGCAGGCGGATTTGATATCCAAAAATTTCAGACTAGCTTGTCTAATCATAATGTCAATGAAATTGTAGATGGATATACATTGAATTTTGTTGGGAAAAAATATGCAGAGCTACAAGTAGGAAAACCGACGGCGAGTGTTATTATTCCCGATATGAATCATAATAATGAACCAAAAAATGCGCAGTCAGAGAATATCTTTTTGACGGGTGATAATTTGAACGTGCTTAAACACCTCCAACAAGCTTACACGAACAGCATTGATATGATTTATCTTGATCCACCTTACAATACAGGTTCAGACGGATTTGTTTATAATGACAATTTTGATTTATCGGATGAAGATTTGCGAAACATTTTGAACATGAGTGAAGATGAAATTAACAAAATTCATCTATTAAACGGGAGATCAAGCCACTCAGCTTGGTTAACTTTCATGTATCCTCGATTAAAAATTGCACAACAGTTATTGAAAGATAGTGGCATTATTTTTGTCTCAATTGATGAACATGAATATGCAAATTTGAAGCTTTTACTAGACCATGTTTTTGGAGAAAATTCTTATTTGGGAGATGTAATTCGCAAAACTCGTTCGAGCGCAAATGACACTTCTAATGGATTCAACCAGCAACATGAATATGTTTTTATCTATGGGAAAAATGCTCGATTAAGTCATATACATGGTGAAATTAAGGATAACTCTAAGTACAAGAATCCTGATAATGATCCTTCTGGCGCTTGGGTTATCACTGATCCAAGCGCCAGAAGTGGCGGGCCAAACAGTTCATTTCAAATTGTTAATCCCAAAAACGGTCATGTTGATACTCCCCCTGCAGGTAGGTATTGGGCATTTTCTCGTTCTACTTTTGATAAATGGGTAGAACAAGGAAAAGTAGTATTTAAGGACGAAGTTAAAGAAGGACAGCGCGGTTTTTTTGTTAAAAAGTACTTATATGAGCTTAAAAATGAATTCAACACAGTTAACTCTTTATTCGGAACTGATAATAGATTTATGAATCAAGCGGCAACAAAGTATTTACGAGATGAACTATTTGATGGAAATGATTACTTTTCAAGTCCCAAGCCAGTTGAACTTATAAAAAATCTTGTAAAATATTCAACAAATCAGGATAGTCTAATTCTAGATTTTTTTGCTGGTTCAGCAACAACTGCCGATGCAGTGATGCAACTTAATGCAGAAGATGGTGGTAATCGTAAGTGGATACTAAACACTCTCGACGAAAAGACACCTGATGATAGTAACGCTAGCAAGGCAGGCTACCTAACCATTGATGAAATTGCACGTGAACGTATTAAGCGATCAGGAAAAAAAATAAAAAAAGAACATCCAGACTTAGGCGTACATTTTGATTCAGGATTTAAACATTACTACATTAAGGAAATGAATGCCAGTACAATTGACAAAATTGTGGATTTTGATCCTAATAATATCCAGCTGTTAACAGATGACGTCGTTTCTGAATTTTCAGGAAATGCAGTGAAATTAGGTAAATACTATGAAAAATCTGACAAAGATAAGGTAAATCCAAAATTTGCCAAGGTTGTTGATACCGGAGCAACGGGAGAAAATACAATTCTACAAACATGGTTAATCAATGATGGTTATAAGTTAGATGTACTAGTTAAAACTATTGAATTAGTACATAATAATGTACACTATGTGGAAGATGGATCAATGATATATATCATTGATCAATTTACACAAGAAGACGTGGAAGCGCTATTGAATATAATTGGCACACACCAATTAAACGTAAAAACAATTATTGTTTTTGGTTACTCGTTTGATTTTGCAACCATGACTAGTTTGAAGAACAATGTTAAAACAGCCCTTGACGGTGTGAGAGTTGAGGTGCGTTATTGATGAGAATTAACCTAGAAGAATTACAGCACCAACGTGAAGCACTGGATAATATTATCCATAATTTCCCATTACTTGACGACGTGAATTCTCAGGATAAAAATGGTATTTCTGCCACGTCAATCTATGCTAACCCACTAATCCAGTATGCGGGGCAAGAAAGTGCCTTTTTAGATGTCAAAATGGAGACAGGTACAGGAAAGACATATGTCTATACACGAATGATGTATGAACTGAATGTTGAGCGTGGTTTGTCAAAATTCGTCGTGGTTGTTCCAAGTCTGGCCATTAAAGAAGGCGCTAAGAATTTTTTAACGAGTGCTTATGCTCGCCAACATTTTTCTCAATTCTTTCCAAATAAACAATTACGGGTATATCAGATTTTAGCGGGTGATTTTGCTAAGAAAAACGGACGTTATCAGATGAGTGCTGATTTAGAACAGTTTACCAGTGCGATGACGAATGATAAAAATACGATTCACGTATTATTAATGAGTGATAAGGGTTTTTTGGATAAGGCATCTTCAGCCTTGTTCAAAGATCACTACGATGTGAGCCTGATAACATCGGCACGAACTCCAGCGGAAGCTATTATGATGACACGGCCGGTTGTAATTATTGACGAACCACATCGCTTAAAGCGTGACGGTAAATCGTATTCAAATCTTCTGAAGCGATTTAAACCAGAGATGATCGTACGTTTTGGGGCAACATTCCCCGAAAAGCCAAAGACAAAAAACCATGAAATCGATTACTATCGTTCATCAGGTCCGGTATATGATTTGGATGCTGTGCGCGCGTTTAATCAATCCTTGGTAAAGGGAGTTGAAGCCATTTATCCAACGCTAACCAATCCAGATAGCGCCCAATATAAAATTACCAAGTTGTCGGCTAAGTCAGTTACTTTTAAGTCAAGGAACCGAGAGTATGAAGTAAATATTGGTGATAGTTTAGCGTCAGTATTTAATGATAATAATTTTGATGGCGACATTATCTATGAAGGGAGTAAAAAATTATCCAATGATTTGGAACTGCATGAACATCAAACATTGATTTCAGGTACATTTGATAATTCCTACCAAGAATTAATGTTAAAGATATTGATCGATGAGCATTTTGACAAAGAACAAGAGAACTTTTTTCGTGAAGGGTATCAAGTAAAGACTCTTAGTTTAGTGTTTATTGATCATATTCCATCTTATCGTGATCAAAACGGTTGGTTAAAGCAAGCCTTTGAACGTCTGTTAAACAACAAGCTAGATGATTTAATTCGAGATTATCAGGTAAAGACCGATGAACTTAGCCAAAGTTATTTGGACTTTTTACGTACGACTAAGACTAGCTTGAACAGTGATATTCAAACTGTTCATGGTGGTTACTTTGCTAAGGATTGGGGAGAACCAGACGATAGTGCGGTGGCATCTGAACGTGATGATATCTTGCATAAAGAACGTACATTACCATTCAAAAATGAAAAAGGGGAGTGGAACTTACGCCGATTTTTCTTCTCAAAATGGACGTTACGTGAAGGCTGGGATAATCCTAATGTTTTTGTCATTGCTAAGTTGCGATCAAGTGGTTCTGATAACTCAAAAATACAAGAAGTGGGTCGTGGATTACGATTACCAGTTGATGTGAAGGGAAATCGTATCAGTAATCAAGAGTTTTATCTGAGCTATATCGTTGGTTATGATGAAAGTAATTTTGCTGACACGCTTCAAGGTGAAATTAATCAAAGTATTACAGATGATATGGTATTAGGCGAACCAATTTCTGATGCGATTATTCAAAAGTTAATTGATCTTGGTACGCATGGCAAAACAAAGCGCGCAGTTCAAAATACACTGGCGGATGATGGCATTTTGGATGATGACTTTAACGTTATTAATGTTGAAGGATTACGTCAACTGTTGCCAAAGGTAAACGGTGAAAAAATTAAAAAACGCCCAAATGGTGTAAAACAGAAGAACAAGATTAAATTAAATAAGAAAAATTGGGATAAAATAAAGAATTTGTGGCTTACACTATCCAAGCGATACATGGTCAAATATGAAGATTTGACCACAATGGGATGGCTACTTCTGCTTTCAGACATCTTACAAAATGATATTCTTCAAGTGCAACATTCAGAACAGACTCGGCAAAGGTTAACTAAAAACGATGATTTATCCGGCGTGTTAACTTTGCAAGCAACCAATGAGGAATATCTTGAAACATCTATTGGTAAATTAACATACGGTGAGTTTATTAAACGAATAGCCATGCGAACCAACTTATCAATTCAAATTGTTCATCAAGCCTTTTCAGAATTTTTACCCGAATTTGTTCAAAATAAGATGGAAAGCGGACGACAATTAAGTGATTACTTTAATGAGTCATCAGTGTCAAGCTTCGTGAGTGAATTCAAAAAACGATTTGATAATAAGTTCGCTACACTATATCGCTATCAAGCATTAGCATTTGATGCAAGTACATCAATATGGGATAAGTCTAAGCAAGAGTTCAAAGATGAAGTAGATGCGAACCTTATTGGTCAAAATGAGAGTCATGAAGTTCTGATTGATGAAACAGTTACTTTGTATGAGGGGCCATCAGTTCGATTTGATAGTGAAGTGCCTGAATTAGATTTATTAAAACAAAAATATAAGCCTCAAGTGACCAGTTTTGGCAAGTTACCCAAAAGTGCAATTAAGATTCCAAAATATACAGGTGGGACCACAACACCAGATTTTGTTTACAGTGTTAATGGTGATTTGTATTTGTTAGTGGAAACGAAGGCCGATAATAAGCGGCATACTGATGATCAGATTGTGGATATACAATCCAAATTTTTCAAGCAAGTTATGCAGGATAAAGTGATCTATAAAGAAGCACACAAAATTAACGATGTGTTAAAAGTATTGGAGAAATTGAATGATTGATGAATTTTCATTACTTGATAGAGTAGATAATGGCGATATTAAGCCAACCGGTGCAAAGCCCAAGTTACCTTTACAATTAGATGGATTAGATTCAGAGAACTTAAATGTTTATCGTATTCCGTTGGATATGTTGTACTATAATGATGCGAATGGTCGTATTCGTTCGGAACATGTTCAAGTTGAAAATGTGTCACGTTCTATTGATGATGGCGATGAGTATAACGCTATTGTTGAACGATTGATCGAAAATAGTGATAGTGTGAAGCTAAGAAATACTAAGAAGGATATTCATGACAAAGGGCAACTTATCTTTGGATATGTATTGGATGATGGTCGAGTAATTGATGGGAATCGTCGATTTACGGCGCTACGTCAGTTACAACGTGAAACATCCCAGAAACAGTACTTTGAGGCTGTTATTTTGCCGGTAACGTTCAAGAACAAAGCCAATCGTGAATTAATTAAGCGACTTGAACTAGCTCTCCAAATGGGTATCGAAAATAAGGTGGATTACGATGCGGTTGATGCTGCTGTTGATATATGGCAAACGGTTGAGATTGATCAAATTATGCTTTTGGGTGATTATGCTAAAAACGCAGGGAAAACGGTTAAAGCAGTCGAATCAAGTTTAAACGTCGTTTACCTAATGCAAGACTTTTTGGATCATATAAATGCAGACAAACAAAACTTTCAACTTATTAAAGACTTGAAAATCTATAATCTATTGGAAGAAATTGGTAAAAAATTGAAGAAGCGTTATCCAAAATCAGGTCCTGATATGGAATATAGTAAACAATTAGCATTCACGCAATTACACTCAATGATTTTGACGGGTGGTGACCGTGTACGTTATATGCGTGATTATTTTGAAGGTGTCGTAGATGCAGAAAAGTACAATGACTTTAAGGATGAAGTTGATGACTATGTTGAAGAATTACAGGACACTTTTGACAATACGAACATATCTTCTGCAGCTGATTACCGTAAAACTTTAGAAGAATTAACACCACAATTTCGTAAAATCCAAAAAATAAAAAATGATACAATCAATTCAACGAAGCGATCAAAAGATACGTTAGAATTTATCGAATCATTGCGTCAAATTAATAAAACGCTTGCTGATTTGAATGTGGGTCATGGATTAACCGGTAAGTTACGCTGGAATCAATTTGACAGTACAGAAATTCGTACAATCAGAGATTATATGGCTCAAATTGGTAAAGACGCTGAGGTATTGGTGGATATATATAATGGTGAGCTCTAAAATTATAATAAGAGATGGTGCTTTTGTTTTGGAGATGGATGAAACATTACTATCAAATCGACGTTTGCAACGGATTTTTGATCGTTATCGTCGGGATTTTGATATGGCCAATTTGATGTTTTTTGAAGGCATTAATTATATTAAACTTGAAAATTTTATTGAGTCAGTTAATAAGACTCTGATCAAAATTGATAGTGAACCATTGATATTATCAGATGAAGTTCAATCTTTCTTGAATGAGAGTGCTTATGCTATTCAGGAACATCGAATTGCTGGCATGACCATTAAGGGATACGACGCTCGTTGGCGATCAGAGTTAGTTCAATTTGAAAATGTTTTATTGCAAGAAATTACGCGTCCGTTAAAGAGGCAACAATTGCAAGCAAGTTTTTATTTGGCCAAAATGAAACGAGCCGCTAATTTTTCTGTACCTGGTGCCGGAAAAACAGCTATGATGTATGGCACATTTGCGTACCTAAGTGCACCAGTAGTAAACAGAGTAAACAAATTGTTAGTCGTCTCGCCATTGAGCGCTTTTGAAGCCTGGCGTACCGAGTATATGGAAGTCTTTGGTGATAAACGATCATTGATGTTCATGAATCTCAAAGAAAAGCGTTATAGTGATGACAGAAACATTCGATTAGATTGGGGAATTGCAGATGTGATTGTGGTGAATTACGAAGCCCTAATCGGAAAAGTTCGATTGTTAAATCAACTTATTGATAGCAAAACTATGATTGTTTTTGATGAAGTACATCGCGTGAAAAATCCTACCGGTCAGCGTGCTGCTAAAGCCTTAGAGTTGGGACCACAAGCTAGTTTTCACTATGTATTAACGGGAACTCCTATACCCAACTCTTATAAGGATATTTATAATCTCTTACATCTTCTTTATCAAAATGAGTATGATTCATATTTTGGTTGGGAAGTAAGTGACTTGGAAGCAATCGATTCTGAAGTAGTCAATGATAAGTTGCAACCTTTTTTTTGGCGAACAAACAAGCAAGATTTGAATGTGCCGTTAGCTGAACCAGATCAATTAATTGAAGTACAACCAAACAGCACTATGGCAGAATTAGCTTCGTATATTTGGAATAATGAGCCAGGTATATTGGCGATTTACATACGCTTACTTCAAGCTTCAACTAATCCTGCTATGCTATTAAAAAATATTGATGAAGTAGATTATCATGAGTTAGGATTTATCTCTGAAGAAGTTGATCAAATTAGTGCCTCAGAGGCATTAGACAAAGCCGAAGCTAAACAGGCTCGGCAAGATTACTATCGACAGATTGGTGTAGATAGGCTGGTTTCACCCAAATTTACTGCTGGTATTGCATTAATCACTCAATTGGTTCGAGAAGGTAAAAAAGTCATTGTTTGGGGAATGTTTGTCGACACAACGAAGAAGATACAGGTTGCTTTGCAAGATGCAGGAATTATGGCCAATTTGGTCTATGGTGGCACACCGAAAGAAGATCGAGTTGGCCTTATCAATTCTTTTAGAAATAAGAGGAGTGGCATCGATGTCATGATTTCCAACCCGGCAACGTTAGGAGAATCAATTTCTTTACATAAAGAAGTACATGATGCGGTTTACTTTGAGTATAATTTCAATCTGACATTTATGCTGCAATCTCGCGATCGTATTCACCGATTAGGATTAAAACCTGATGACTATACTCACTACTATTATTTGCAGCTGGATGGCGAAATAGCACGTGACGGTTTCATTGATAAACGTGTATATGAACGACTAAAGCAGAAAGAACAAATGATGTTGTCAGCAATTGATGGTGATTTGTTGCTACCTATGATTGAGGATGATTTCTTGGAAGATGTAAAACGCATTATAGAATAGTCTGGTCATTATAATTTATATGTAATTTCCATTAAACAATCATTTTATAGGGGCCAGAATATAAAATAACCCCCATTAACGATGAGGTGTAACCCGTAAGTTGAAGTAATTTCCAAAACTTACGGGGTTTTACTATGTTTTCAAAAAACACAAATCGAAGCTGTTACAAGGTATTTAAAAGGTGTGCTAACTTCCAAAATACAAAAATAATTTAGCATTAAAGGATCAGCAACGATTCTTAATTGGGTAGTAACATTAAAGACCAATGTTTTTTGTGACATAATAGTCATCTCCTAGAATATTACCTGACTAATTTAAGTCAGGTAATTTAATCATCAAGAGTACCTTTACTAAAAGTAACAAAATAATACTTAAGGGTCGCAATGAATTGAAGTGTCAAATACATATTTTAATTGTGACAGGATAACCTGTTAAAAAAATTTGTATTGGAGAAACAGACAATGGAATATGCAGTGGTATATGATATGGTTGGCCAGTTTGTTGTGCCAACAATTACAAAATGGGCAGGTGATGTAACCAATGACCAACTAAATAAAACATTTGAAGGAGCAGTTGATGTCATCGCATTACGTCTAGCGACAGATGACAAAATAGGATATGATGCTTGGGTTCGTGATGATGCTTTAGCAACCGGTATTGCAAGTGCCTATCGTGTGGAATTTGGGCAAGAATATTTTGGGATGGCTTTGTTACCGCAGGTAGGAACAGGGTTAGTTGTGTTAGGTACAGATGATGTGGGGCATACAAGCGGACTAACAGCTGAACAAGCACAAGAAGTACAAAAAAAGCTAATTATTAGAAAATGGTCGACAAATCTGTGATTAGTATGCGGACACTAAATTTTATAGACACATATTTTGACATTGTATAACAATGATGTATAAGTAATGAGAACTAGCCAGATGAGGTTGGTTCTTTTTTGTATAGGAGGAAGATATGGATGTTACACGTATAGTGCCAGAAATAGAATTAGATATCGTATATTTGGCCGTGAGTTTGTTAGACATTCAAAATGTGCAACGAATAGATTTTTCAGGACTGGATAATGTCCGCTTGGATATTGATGAGATGGAACCGACTATGGTGCCATCTTTTTTATTATCCAAGCAGACAGTCAATTGTTTTATGTTAGCTGGGACGATCAACCAAAAAGAGGAATTGTTGATAGTCGTTTATTATGATTTGGCTGGCAATTATATCGGTAAAGCAGCTTTGTATCATGGCGATGTTGCCTTTGAAAAGAAAGTGGGTGAAAGCACATGGCAGTAGACATTATCTCAATTATTGTGAAAGAAATGATGATTGCAGTTGGCAAAGCGTTAATTGAAGTAAGTGCTAATTTACGTTAAGTGAATTAGCTATATTTTCATACAACAACGTAAAAATTGGTTAGATAAAGCATCCTGAAAATGAGGATGCTTTATTTTTTTATCCTTTGTAGAAGGAGGTCATAAGGATGAAATTACCTAAGGGAATTGATTTAATGCCAAGTGGCAAATATAAGGCAACCGCTAGCATTGGGTCAGGTAACACGCGTAAGCGTAAATCAAAAAGTTTTACGACGGTGAGTGATGCTAAAGTATGGTTACTGGAAATGAATGCGGATATGCATTCAGGGACAACCTATGTTGGCGATGATGCCAAAATTACGGATGCTTATAATGAATGGGTGGCTACTTTTGTGACTAGTAAGGTCAGTCCAGCAACTGAAAAAGGCTATTATTTTACGGGAAAGATCCTTGCAAAATATTGTGAAGGTTGGTTAGTGAAAACACTAGATCGTCGACATTGCCAAAAGTTGTTCAATCAATTAATCGCTGATAACTATACCAAAAATACAATTAAGAAAATCAAGGTACATGTCGGAAAGTATTGTCGCAGTTTGGTTACGGAAGGGGTTATCAAACGAAACCCAATGCAAGAAATAGACATTCGAGGGGCTCGCTTAGGTAAGGATGCTAATCAAAAATTTATTAGTATCGGTCAGTACAAGCAGTTGTTGCAAACACTAAAGCAACGACCAATATCACAGATGACACCCTACACGATGGTTATACTGGTTATTTTGTGTACCGGTATGCGAGTAAGTGAGGCCATTGACTTACGGCAGGATGATCTTGACGAAATCAAACTGACGTTACGCGTTGACTCAAGTTATTCACGAACGGTGCACGATAGTAAAGCACCTAAGACCAAAAATTCATATCGGACCATACCGATACCTAGATTTTTATTGCAACGTTTAAGAGAATGGCGGTTTGAACAGAATCGCTTGTTAATGCTGAATGGTCATCGAAATCACGAGCAGCATTTATTCATCACCAAATTTGGTAATGTACCCGATGCAAGTAGTGTAAATTACTATGTACAAAAACTAGAACATACAATCTGTCAGATACCAGTGGGGCAAACAACTTCAACACATTCACTTCGACATACTTATGCGAGCTACTTATTATCACGTGAAGGTGGTAATCAGTCGTTACAGTATGTCGCCAATGTATTAGGTGATACCCAAGCAATGGTACAAGAAGTGTATGCACACTTGATGCCAGAAGAAAAAGCATCACAAGCCAATGTGGTTCGTGATGCTTTGGAAGTTATCTAAGAGCTTAGAGGCTCTTTTTTTCTATTTGTTTATCAACCATAAATTGGATTGCATAATCTGCCATTCCATTCAGAAGTTGATTATTGCGTAAAAATTCAAATAAGGAAGTCACTTGATCAATTGATGAAAACGTGAGGGTTGAAACAAATGGTGTAAATATCTCACTGGGAAAGCTCCATTCCATATGAATGTATGTACTTGTAATGTCTTCATTTTTTTGTGATTGGAGTAATTCTTGATGGCATCGTTCTTTGATACCGTCGTATAAAAATTCGAAAATAGGTACCCAATTATTTGGGTTAAATTTGCTGTCAGCAAGAGGATTGAATAGGTCGTCTAAATTATCATGCTCTTCAATAACTTGATTTAATGCATGAATGACGATTCCAAAACTTTGTATGTCCCTTACTGAAATATTAATCCAATCATTATAAATTGTCATCGCACTAGCAATGTAGGGGAATTCTTTATAATGAGCAAATGGGTAACTTTTCATGGACGTTTTGGATAGATGGTTAGAAAAATCATACTCTAATGATCGACTAAGTTTGAGCAAAGCGCTTATTTTGATCAAGTTAATTTTACTTATTCTTGAATTTGTTTGTTCATCCAGATGAATTTCTAGTATTTTGTCTAATATTACATTTGAAAAGCCTGAGAATAATTCAATAATGTCTTGCTTTTGGTTGTTCGTTAGAGACTTATTTTCTTTAAATAGAGTATGCAAAAGTGTTCGGGCAGATTTAATATCCAGCCGATTGGTTTCCCAATGGCTATATGTTATTCGAAGAATCTTATCAAGTAAATCTGATGGTAAATCAAGCAGCAAAAAAATTAGCAAGTCAGAAATTGATAAGGTTTCATCATAGTTGATATGAAATAGCTCAAAATAAATATTTGCTCCCTTTCGAAATGTACGTGAACGTTTTTCTTCAGTAAAGCGATATTTATGCTTAGGATCTTCTATTAAATATTTATCAAAGTTATTAAATATTTTTGTATTTGTTGAAAGAACATCTTCATCAATTTCATTTCCATTCGTAATTAGTACAAATGGATTATCCTTTTGGTCTAACCTGATTTGAATTTTATATGTACTTGTCGAATTACTTTGGGTTTCCAAAGTAACAATGAGTGAAATAGCAAAAGCTAATCGCTTGCATTCTTCTTCAGTAAATTTGTGCATAAATATTTTCCTTTTGAAAAAAGCCACTTTGAATATTCGGAGTGGCCTAAAGACTTAAAGCATTTCAAACTACAATGGTTATATTCCTTGACGCAGGCCTGCATGTTTATTCAAGGAGTGAATTAATTAGTAACGGAGGATGTAAAGTTGAAAGAAAAAATTTATGGTAAAGATGATCAATTTGATAAGTACATTTTACCACAACTTAATTCAAAGGGTTTTACCATTAGTTATTATCAAATCATTCAGGATTATCTCAGTGACAAGTTAATAATAGATGATACGTTTGAATTTCGAAGATGGTCTACTGGATTATTAAATATGCAAGGTCGAGTAATTGACGAGACTGCTGGAGTCGTACATGTTGTTGGTAGACATGAGGCATATGCTAATATTCCCATGCAGATAAGTACTAGTGCCCCCAACACACAAGCTATCCCAAAATGGTGCCGAAATTATTTAGTTGCACCTACTGGAAGACGATTTGTTGCTTTAGATATTGGCTCAGCTGAGCCGCGTGCGTTAGCTGGTGTTGCTGATGATGAAAAATTACGAATGGCAATCTCTGAAGGGTTGTACGAATCAGTGGGTAACTCTTTACTGGAGCATACGGGAATTATAATACCACGTAAAATCGTTAAACGGCTATTCATGGGCTTCCTGTACGGACAATCTCTAACTGGCGTGGCTGCTACTTTGGCAGAAATCTCGCTGGATACTGGGTACGCTCATCATATTTTTTATGAACTTCAGGGGTTATTTCCAAAATCTACATCTCTGTTGGAGCAAGTTAGTAAGATGCCTGTTGCCTATCTACAAGGGAGTCCCTCTACGATTAATGTTTTAGACAAACGACCTAATCAACGACGATCTTACTTGGCTTCAAGTATTATAGCAGCCCTGGTAAAACGTTGGTCAACTAGGCTTATTGAATTGAACCCAGAAATATGGATACATGAAATACCAAGGGATGCTTTGTGGTTAAGTATACCTGAATCAGAAACTGATGAAACAATGCTTAGTCAAGGCATTATGGCATTGAAACAAGCAATTGACGATTGTAAATTTCAGTTCCCTATTGATGAGCATGTAATGACAATTAAAAGATTAGGAGAACAGAATAATGAAAATTGGTAAGAATGTTACACCACGATTGGTTAATGATAAGGAACCTCTAGCAGTTAAATTAGTAAGTTTAGATCCTTATACACAAATGAATTCATTTGGCGAGGTTGCCTGGCGGGCGTACATTCTTGAGCTGGTTCCTGAAAACACAACCATACGTCCTTTTAAAACCCGAATGTATCTGGTAGATAAAACTGACGCCAGCTTCGAAAAAATCGATGATCGATTTTTGGCTATGATAGAACGCTTTAATGACTTTGCCGCAGAGCAATATGGTAAGGAAGAATACGATATTACTGACTTAATTGGGTCAACATTTGTAGTGGAAGTTACTTACAGTAAAGCAGGTCACTTGCCTTATATTAATTTAATTAAAATAAATTCAATGCCTGCATTGGAAGATAACAATAATAATGGGCGTGGCCTAGGCTTTTTGGAGGATGAGCATGAATAGTAATATCAAACATAGAACTACTTTAGCGGAGGATGTTGAAACGTTTATTACACCTTTGTTATCTCAAGATAAAATTATACGGTTAACTGAGTTAAAATCGATAACTATAAATGACACTCTTAAGGAACAGCTTGAGCAAGCGACACCAAGTATGATTAATGACGCTGGAGCTAAGCTAGTCACTATTTATGGCGAGAAACTAATTAGTTTTCTAAATGTTTACTTAGGTACTCTGGGCAAAAAATTGGATTATCGTGATGGACATATTGAACAGGCAGACAATACCGCGGTTCAATTATTGAACGAGTTGTTGAAGGAGGCCCTATTTGCACATTTAGGATTGCCACGTAACAGAGATGGCCATCAAACGCCTATTGATGCTGGTAAAGCCGCCATTGGATTACGTTCGATAATGAATGTTGTGACTTCAGCAACTGAATCAGCCGTAGATGCTACATCTATTCGAGTTTATAATGATATTCTTCATTATTATCAATCGATGCAAGTCACATTTGGCAGTTTTTGGTTAACACTATTAACGCGGATACTGGGTATAAAGGCTACCAGTCAATCTGAATCTGAAACTTTGCTTGCATTAGCTAAGATGGCGGATAGGTTCCATTTTTCAAAGCTGAATAATGCTTATACGACGCTATTAACCGGTGATCTTAATCTAAGTACGTTTGAACTAGAACCATTTGATGCCAGTCATATGACTTCCTATCAACTGAATTTAGCACCGAATTTAGATGCTCAAGTGATACCGCCTGCTTGGCAGAAGTATTTGGATGGACAATGGGAAAATGATGAAGAGACCGTTACGTTTATTCTGGAATGGTTAGCAACACATTTGCTTTTGCAAAATCCGGGAAAAGTGCTCTTTCTTTATTCACCAGGGGGATCTGGCAAGACACTTCTGCTCGATGCAATCAGAGCTATGCTTTCGCCACAGTTGACGGCGAGTGTGCCAACGGATCAACTGGATCGACAGTTTGGCTTGGAGTATTTACTTCAAGGCGACCGTCAAACAGTAGTTAGGGCCAACTTGGTCGACGAAAACGGCATTGACAAGGGGATCGGGATCGATTGGTCGAAGACAAAGCGTCTGGCAGATATTAATGCTGTGATGAATGTTGACCGCAAGAATACTAGCAGCTTGTTATTGCCTATGAATGTGCAATGTACATTTGCTATGAATTCATTGAATGTGCAGACCAACAATGTTGAAACAACGTATGCAGTACAACGTAAAGTTTGCTTGCTGAGGTTTGAAAAATCATTTTCTAAGGAAGAAATGGACGAGGGTCTTGGTCAAAGAATGATTGGCGAGTTACCACAGTTGGGTGGGTTACTAATTCAAACGTTAAAGGAAATGAAGGGACGCGACGATATGGTTCCAAAAGAGAGCCATAAGATGTTGGCTGATAAGAAAGCATGGTTTGCTAGCATGACACAGGATAATTCACCAGTGGCATCATTTGCAACAGAGAGATTACAGCAAAAGAATGACGAGAGTGTTACGCGTATTGAGCTCTTGGATGCATTTGTTGCTTATTGTGTAAAAAGAGATATACCTAAAATTGGTTTTGATAGTCCCAGACGCTTTTTTCCTGAACTTCGACGAGTTTTGAAAAATAATGGTATCGAAGTCGTTGAAAATAATTCGCATACGTCACCTAAATTCTTAAACTTGATAATTACAGGAGATACAGACGATGAAGCAATTTGATGAGATGGGTGAAGCTGATGATAGCATGACACTAATTAGTGCTTCGCAAGCCGCCAAGATGTTGGGAATATCACGGGCAACGTTCAAACAATTATCTGACATGTATGATTTCCCACGAATTAAGGTAGGTCGGGCTATTAGATTTCCAAAGCAAGGTCTGTTGGATAAGGTAGACTATGTTGCAACTAACTATCGAGAGTTCTTATCACTTGATGATTTATTATAGGAAGGATAGGTGATATGCAAAAAATTAGTAGTGGCAAATACAAGGTTGTCATTTCTTCAGGTAGTGGTACTAATCGTGTCAGAAAGAGTCGGACTTTTGCAACTAAAAGGGAGGCGTTAGCATGGGAAGGTAAGATGCAGCTATTACGTAGTACAACGCGCACAATAAACTATGCTAATGTGTCATTTTGTTCAGCGTTTGAAATATTTATCTTAAAGTATAAGCGACCTGTGGTATCAGCAGCGACGTATAAGTCGTATGAGAGTACATTGCGAATGCTATCCAGACAAGTACCGGATCTGAAGTTGGGTAATTTGAATCATGATATGATGCTTAAATTATTCAATAGATTAGGAAAATCTGGACTATCAAATCGTAGTTTGCGGAAACATAAGAGCAATATCAGCGCAGCTTTGAGCATGCTTGTCCAACATGGTGTCTTATTGAAAAACTATGTTGCCTTAGTTGATTGTCGAAGCGCTGCTAAAAATAGGCCGCCAAAAGAGATGAGTGTGCTATCAATTACGCAATATAGGCGTTTAGTGAGTTATCTTAATCAAAAAGAGGTATCAAAACTTGATTGTTGGCAAATGCTGATTTTAGTCATGTTGTCTACGGGGCTACGTACGCAGGAAGCACAGGCCTTAACGACTGATTGTTTGGATATGGAAAATCAAACATTGACTGTTAAGCAAGCGTGGTCTCGGGCAAGCCACTCGATAAAGGAGCCCAAGACACGGCATTCATATCGGACAATCAAGATACCACAATCACTACTTAATAAGTTAGTGACTTGGGATAATATTCATAATCAGACTCATGATGATAACCACTTACTCATTAGAAATGCTAATGGTTGTGTACCTGATTCTGCCGCACTTAATTACCACTTTCGACAGATACAACAAGACGTTTTGGAAATGGATCCTAGTGATTGTATTGCACCACATGGATTGCGAAGGACGTTTGCCTCGGTCATGCTTTCCAAAGACTTTGGTAACATGAGTGTGGAGGTGGTTAGCCAAATATTGGGAGACACTATTACAGTGGTCAATGAATTCTATCGCAAGGTAATGCCGGAAACCAGTAATGCAGAAGTCTCTAACATGATTGAGCAATTGAATGATATAGCGTAAATGATCTAGTAAAGCACGGAGTGAATAGCTTCGTGCTTTTGTATTGGGGATGTCGGGGTAGTTGGGATGATGTTTCATACTAGCCTAACTCTCTGCTGTTGAAAAATGAGCCTATTTATATGTAGTAAATTGCGAAAAATATGTTAATATAATGTAAAAATGTAAATGGAGCAATAGATATGAGCAATTTGTTGATTATTGGTAACGGCTTTGATATGAAACATGGATTACAAACCGGATATGATTCTTTTAAGGACTATTTGGAGATTAAAAAAAAAGTCTTGTTCAGATTTTGATAGTGTAAAAAAAAGTCCGGATGGTGATATCTATCTTGAGGAAGATGATGCAGCAACTATTCTTTTTGAATTATTGAATAATACTAATGAGGATTGGGCTGAATTTGAGAAAATGCTTGGATCAATAAACTATGAATATTTAGATAATCAGGTTCAACCCTTCTTTCAAAAGGACCGTTGGACGGGAGAACTAGATGAAAACTATTCTGCAAGTGATGAAAATGCTATCTCAGTATATGAGTGTCCATACTTGGCATTTAAATACCATTTAATTCCACTTTTTAAAGAATGGTTGGAATCTAAAGAAATTGAATCAAGTAAATTCGAAAAAAATAAGTTGGATGATATTAAAAAAAGTACGATAGATAAATTAATATCACCAGAAACATTAATAATAAATTTTAACTACACCAATACAGTAGAAAAATTATATGGTGAGAAATTAAATGAGAACAATGTCCTACATATTCATGGCACCATTGATAATGATGACATTGTTTTAGGACACTTAAAAGAGGGAAAAGTATTTGACAACAAATATTTTTCAGCATCAGAATATCAGAAAAAAATTTATGATTTATTGATTAAAAATACTGAAAAGGGTCAAGATGTTTTAAAAAGATTCATAGCAAATCATCAATTTGAAAAGGTTGATAAGGTGTATATTATCGGACACAGTGTATCTGAAGTTGACAAGGGATACTTTACTAAATTAGCGGGTAGTACATCGGATGTAACTTTGTTTTTGGATAAATATCAATATGAACATGCAGGTAAAAATAAGAACAAATTGATTAATAGAATAGAAAATGTGTGGAATGATAATCGAAATGGGAATAACAAGGAGATTCAGATAAAGTGTATTGATCTTGAGAAATGATTTTTTGCTTATTCCAATTTAATGATTTAGTAGTTTAAATTAACTACAGCTAATACCTTTACTAAAATTTCGATAAATTTGGCTGCATCTGTGTAAAAGAACTATCCTTGATTGATGTCAAGACTGCTCAAAATTGACTTCAAAAAAGGCGCTTAATGGCACTTGGAAAAGGATACTTGTCGCTCGTATGTCGCTTGCTATCAACGTTTTCATTGAATTAATAAGCACCGATAAAGAACTCGTGAAGAATACAAAGAAATTATTGCTAAGTAATTAGCTGTTAAAAAGACTTACTAATTTAATTAGTAAGTCTTTTTTGTTTATGATTCACGTTAAATTTATTGGCAAAAACAGGTGTATATTTAAGCCGTATTGTATACTATAAATATAAAAAAATTTGTAAAAAAAGACATTATAAATAATTAGAAAACATAAAACATTAAATATAAGGGAGGTAGCACTGTGACGTTTGCGACTGAAGAAGAATTACAGTGGTCATTTGAATTAGCAAGTGATGCCGTTTATTTTGCGTCATCAGATGGACAAACTAAATATTATGGATTTGGAAAAAATGTTGAGCTAATTGGGGGCTCATTTGAACAGGTGCAAGATTGGTTAGCTAAAGTACAACAAGCCAATCCCCAACCAGTTTTTGGTGGTTTTGCTTTTGATGACCAAGAAATTAATGATTCTGAATTGATGAATGGTTACTTTTTTCAACCTGCTATTGTTTATGATGTCGTCAAACAAGAAATAATTGGTCAAAATATTGATCTAGTTCGTCAAACACAGCCGAGCGGTGCTGAAATTGTGACAACAGAAGATGAGACTGATTGGTCTGCAAGAATTCAAGCGGCTATCGATGATATGCGACAAAATTCAGTGCATGAAAAAGTTGTTTTGGGACGTCAACGCCAAATTAATTTGTCGTCAGCCTTAAATGAAAGCCAGTTAATTAAGAGTCTACAGAAAACACAACCAACTAGTTATCATTTTGTTTTAAAACATTGTGATGAATTATTTGTTTCGGCAACGCCAGAACGATTGGTTAAAGTTGATGGTGGTAAAGTAGCGACTGCCGCAGTAGCTGGTACGATTAAACGTGGTGAAAATCAGGTTAACGATGAAACATTAGCTGATGAATTATGGCATGATCAAAAAAACCGGATTGAACATCAAACAGTCGTCGAAACAATCAAAGCAAATTTGCAAGCTGCCAATATTATAGATTTGCAAATGCCAACTGCGCCTCAAATTTTAAAGAATCCGCAAGTACAGCATTTGTATACGCCAATTACGGGTGAACTACCAGCTGATAATAATTTGTTAGGAATTGTGAAACAATTGCATCCGACCCCTGCTTTAGGTGGTAAACCAAGAACATGGGCTTTGGATAAGATTGCGGCAATCGAGAAATATCCACGTGGTTTATTTAGTGGTCCGATTGGTGTGATAACCCCAGATGCGGATGGTGAATTTATTGTTGGTATTCGGGCAATGTGGTATCGCGAGAAGATGGCTAATTTATTTGCCGGTGCTGGTATTTTAGCTGATTCTGATGCTGCCATGGAATATCAAGAAACGGGTCTAAAATTATTGCCGATGATGAATGTATTAAAGGAGCAAATATTACATGACTGATACTTTAACAACTAATATTAAACATTTACTAACCGCCCTTGTTTTACAAGGAGTTCACGATTTTGTTGTCTCACCTGGTTCAAGAACAACGCCGATTGCTTTGCTTCTGGCTGAAATGCAAAAATTACGTGATGATGTTCGCGTTACAGTAGATGTGGATGAACGTTCAGCAGCATTTTTTTCCTTAGGGATTGCTAAAACAACACATCAACCAGTTGCTTTATTAGCGACTTCTGGTACGGCAACTGGTAACTATTTGCCGGCAATTATGGAAGCAAGCATCTCACATATTCCTTTGATTGCACTAACGACTGATCGTCCACAAGAGTTACAGGAAGTGGGGGCACCACAAACAGTACATCAAGCAAATTTATATGGTGACCATACAAAATCTTTTACTGCCATCACTGTACAAGATAATAATGAGGATGTGACAGACTATATTGATTATCGTGTGCAAGAACTAGTCGGTCTGGCAATGACTAAGCCAGCTGGGCCCATTCAAATTAATTTACCATTACGTAAGCCATTGATGCCAATTTTAGGTGAAACATGGCCAACAGTCGCAACGCAACAAATTTTAGTAGGTCAACAACAAATGGGTTGGCAGAATGTGCAAGCTTTAGCTGCATTGTTACGTAAACCTAAAGCAATGATGTTGTTAGGACCAGATGAAGTCGGTTGGAATATTGCAAAATTAAAACAATTAGCAGCACATTATCAATTGCCCGTTCTGGCAGATGTATTAAGTAATTTTAGACCTAGTGAATATGCAATTAGTGGTATCGATAGTCTATTGGCAGCTGATGTCATAAAGGATGATTTAAAACCAGAAGTCGTGATACGTTTTGGTGGCACTCCGGTTTCAGCTAAAGTAACGGCTTGGTTACGAGATGCTAAAATTACGGTGGTGCAAATTGGTCAAGAACATGCGGGTCATGATCATGCACGGCATGCACAAACAACAGTTATTGCGGATACGGATGCAGTAGTAGCAGATTTGCTTGCTGAACCAGGGGTGAGAAAGGCAACTTTCTTAGAACAATGGCAAAAAGTTTCGGCAACGTTATTATCACTTACGATGAAAACGGATGAGCAAGGTGCAGAATATCAAATTCCAGCCGCTTTAGCAGATTTACCAGAAAATGGGCAATTATTTATCGCTAATTCAATGCCAATTCGTGATATGGATAATTATTATGTGCCAAACCATTCGATTAAAATAGCCGCTAATCGTGGTGCTAACGGGATTGATGGTACGATTTCATCAGCTTTTGGTATGGCGATGACAGGCAAACCCACAACGTTACTAACCGGAGATTTGACCTTATTCCACGATATGAATGGTTTGATGTTGAGTCATCAGGCCCATGTGCCATTGACAATTGTGGTAGTTAATAATCAAGGTGGCGGTATTTTTTCTTTTTTGCCACAAGCAGCAGCAAAAGCCTACTTTGAACCAATGTTTGGGACCCCGTTACCAATTGTGATTGAGCGTATTGCGCGCCTTTACGATGCGGAATACAAGTCGGTCGATGATTTAAATCTGTTGTATGAACTAGTTCATAAGCCGGCAACGCGTTTACGGATAATTGAAGTTAAGAGTAATCGTGAACAAAATGTGGTTGCACATCAAAAACTAACGCAAGCTATTAAAGAGGCGCTATCGTGAACAAAAAAGTTGTCATAAATAATTATGAATATGAAGCTATGATTATAGGAACAGGTCAACCAGCTTGGTTATTTATGCATGGCTTTATGGGAAGCATGGCTGAATATCAAGATGTTCAGCCTAAGGGTACACGAATCTATTTAAATTTGTTAGGATTCGGACCTAGTGCGCAGGTAGTTAAGCCAGCACAAAGATTTCAATGGCGTGAACAGGTTAATGATCTGAATGAGTTATTGAATCAATTGGACATTAAAAAAGTTAATTTAGTTGGTTATTCAATGGGTGCTAGGTTAGCATTAGCTTATGCGACTGTGTTTCCTAACAGAATTTCTAAACTTGTGTTAGAAAGTGGCACAGCTGGTTTAGCAACACAAAGGTTACGCCAACAACGTATTATTGCTGATACTAAAAAAGCAGCAGATGTTGTTAAATTAGGTATGCAGCAATTTATTTCTGAATGGGAACAATTGCCACTATTTAATAGTCAACGTCTTTTGCCACTAGTAAAACAAAAATTTATGCATGACCAACGGGTTAATCAGCACTCTGAAAATGTTGCGAATTCATTATACTTTTTTGGGACAGGTGCGATGCCTAATTTTTGGGGACAATTGTCATTCCTTCACGTACCAGTTACACTAATAACGGGGGTACATGATCAGAAGTTTACCATGATTAATCAGCGTATGAGTCAGCAATTACCACAAGTCACTTGGCATCAAATATCACATGTCGGGCATAACGTACATTTTGAACAAACGGGAACCGTGACAGATATTTTAAATAATTTTGCGACTGATTAACAACGATGTTAGAAGGTGATTCTGATGAAAATTAAAAAAATCAAGCTTTATCCATTGGTGTTAACGTTAAAAACGCCTTTTAAAACGGCTCATGGTACGACAAGTCAACGTCCAATTACACTGGTTGCGGTGCAGTTGACAACGGGTATTGTGGGATATGGTGAAATTCAATCATTTGCTGATAGTCAATATGTTAATGAGACACATCACCAATCAGCATTAATGGTGCAAAAACTTAGTAAGCTATTAATCGGGCAAACATTTATCAGACCAGAAGATGCTGCCGAATGGCTAGCGGCCAAGACAACGTTGTCATTTGCTAAAGCAGCTATTGAAATGGCAATTTGGGATGCGTATGGGAAGCAAACCCACCAATCTTTGACAACTTTGTTAGGTGGTCAAAGCAAACGAGTTGCGGTAAGCCAGGCAATTGGCATGCAAGAAGACTGGCAATCGACCCAACAGCTAGTTATCGAGGCCATTGCACAAGGCTACCAACGAATCAAAATCAAAATTAACCAGGCAACGAATTTGCAGCTGGTTGCCGATTTGGTGAAAGCATTCCCTAATCAGATGTTTTCATTGGATGCAAATGCTGCTTGGACGGCTGATAGGTTAGCAGATTTACAACGGTTAGATCAAGCTGGCTTAGCGATTATTGAGCAACCATATGCAACAACAGCATGGGAAAAACATCGACAAACACAGGCCAGATTAGCGCAATTGAAATTGAGTTTAGATGAGTCGTTAAACGACCTTACTGATGTCAAAAGAGCGATTGACCAGCATACCACGGCAGCTTTAACGCTCAAACAGGGGAAATTGGGTGGCATTATGCAAACAAAAAAAGCCATTCAATTGGCCAATCAATCACAGGTTACGCCATGGATTGGTGGTATGTTAGGTACTGGATTAGGACGCACAGTTGATTTAATTTTGGCTAGTCTGCCGGGGGCTAATACGATTCCGACAGATAGTTCTCAGTTTGATCATTATTATGAGGCTGATATAGTGGATGATTTACCCTATGTGAAAAACGGATATCTACCTGTTCCGGTAAATGTTGGGATTGGTGTCACTTTAAATTGGCAGATTATTGGTCAATGTTTAATAAGCGAGCCAATAGTTTATCAATAAGCAAGTGATACAATTTGTTATAATACAGTTAGTATAGAAATGAGGGCGAAGATGACAACAAGAATTGAAAATGTACGACAAGTGTTTACACTTTTAAAAATTGATGGTTTATTAATTGCTGATGGCATGAATATGGCATATTTAACTGGTTTTACTGGTGGTACCGGTGATGGCCTTGTCTTGGTTGGTGGTGATCAAGTTGCCTTGATTACTGATTCACGTTATGAAGATGCCTACCGTGATCAATTACCAGAAGGTGTTGAATTATTAGTAACACGTAATTACTGGGGTGTTGCAATGGCCGCTGCTCGTCGTTTTAAAATTGATAAGTTAGGCTTTGAAGATTCATTGCCATTTCGCGATTTTGATTATATTGATGAAAATTTTGTTGGTACTGACATTGCCCCGGTTCCGAATTTGATAGAAGCGTTACGTGAAGTAAAAGATGAACAAGAATTAGAGAAGCTTCGTCATTCAGCTCAAGTTGCTGTGGCTGGCTTTAATGACATGTTATTAGAACTACATGTGGGGATGACTGAACGTGAGATTGCTAATCTATTAGATTACAAAATGAAGCAACATGGGGCAGATAAGCCATCGTTTGACACGATTGTTGCTTCAGGTTATCGCGGTGCTTTGCCACACGGCACATATTCGGACAAGCCAATTGAAAATGGCGAATTAGTGACGATTGATTTTGGTTATTATGTGGCTGGCTATACATCTGATATTACGCGCACAATTGCATTCGGTTCACTTGATGATCAACTACAAGAAATTTATGATGTGACTTTAGAAGCGCAAAAAGCAACGATTGCAGCAATTAAAGATGGTGTTGCAGTTAGTCAAGTTGATAAGATAGCACGTGATATTATTACTAGTGCCGGCTACGGTGACCAATACACGCATTCAACAGGGCATGGTGTGGGTCTTGATATCCATGAAGGTCCTATTTTATCAGTCAATGCACCTGCAGAAGATCAAATTAAAACGGGAATGATTTTAACGATTGAGCCCGGTATTTATTTGACAAATATTGGTGGTGTTCGTATTGAAGATGATGTTGTTGTCACGGCAGATGGTTTTGAAAACTTAACTGAGGGGATCACAACTGATTTGATTGTGATTGATAAATAATATGGTATTAGAATATTTAACTTTTTATCAAGGTAATTTAGAAACGGGATTTGATTATATTTATGCTAAAAAGACAGCTGATCATGCCTTTTATGTCAATGCACCAGCTGCGTTAGATTTAGACATCATGGATATAACTGATGAAAATTTTGATTTTTCTCAAAAAAATCGATTGCAAATTACAATCGATAAAAATTTACGGCCTTTTGCCGATGTTTGGCAAAATATTACTTTTCAATGGCCTAGCGTTGAACGACAATTAGAAGCGTTAACAGCTGATTGGGGCGATGATTATGCTAAAAAACAGCCAGGTATTGTACAAGAGTGGGGGCTAACCATCAAAATGGCAGATGAAGACCAGCGAACAATTGTAGGATACAATGATTTTCCTGATAATTTTAGTCAATTGGTACAGTGGTTAAATAGTTACGCTCAAGGTAAATTACGTTAAGAAACGAGGTTGATGATGATTTTTTTTACGGCAGATACGCATTTTTACCATGAAGACTTACTCACTAGTCAACATTTTTCACCACGGCCGTATGAGAACATTCATGATGAACATAAGGGGTTAATAACCGCATGGAATGCACGTGTAACTGAACATGATCGAGTTTATCATTTAGGAGATGTGGCGATGATGAATCACGTACGACCTGAAAAGCATGCAAATGAATTAGTCGCACGGATTTTGATGCAGCTTAATGGTCACATCACCTTGATTAAGGGAAATCATGACACGCGATCATTGTTTAAATATTTAAGTAATCATAATCCAATTTTAAGCGATGGCCATACCAAGTATGCTTTCGAGGATGTGGGCTGTATCGTTAAAGCAAATCACCATCAATTTTTCTTAACGCATTATCCGTTAATTTTTGGGAAGACTCAGAATAGTATTAATTTGCATGGCCATATTCATCATACAATGGTAGCTATTCCTGAAAATATAAATGTGGGTATTGATAGCGCTGATTTAGAATATTTAACATCAGTAGAACGACCTACCTGGGGTAGCCCAATAACTTTTACAGAAATCGAAACCATTATGCAACGTAAACACGATGATTTTGCAAAACGGAGGTAAAGATGTCAGATAAAATATCAATTTTACATACCAATGATTTGCATTCGCATTTGGAACGTTGGCCTAAAATCCGCCGATATTTACTGACGCGTAAACGTCAGCTGACTCGTGATAAGCGGAGTGTGCTAACATTTGATATTGGTGACTTTATTGACCGACAACATCCGCTAACGGAAGCAACAAGTGGTCAAGCCAATGTTAATTTGATGAATGAAATTGGCTACGATGGGGTTACCATCGGTAATAATGAAGGCCTCGGTCTAAATCATGAACAGCTAAATCAGTTATATGATAATGCCAATTTTTCCATTATTTTAGGAAACATGACGGATAAGCAAACTCAAAAAAAGCCTGATTGGGCAGTGCCGTATAAAATTATTACGACACCAAAAGGAACTAGAATTGGTGTTTTGGGACTTACAGCACCATTTGAGTTAACGTATCCATTATTGGGATGGCAACCAGAAGATGTCGACCAGGCGTTAGCTAAAGTATTATCACAATTAGCGGGAAAAACAGATGTTAATATTTTATTGTCTCATCTTGGATTACCAACAGATCGGTATTTAGCAGAACGGTATAGTGAATTACAAATTATTATTGGTGCACATACGCATCACTTACTTGCCTATGGTGAAAAACATGCCAATTCATTATTGGCTGCAGCTGGTCGCTATGGTGACCATATTGGTCGAATTGATTTTGAGATGCAAGATGGTAAATTAATTAATATCCAAGCACGAACAATTACAACAGATGATTTACCAGCAGTGCATCATGATGATGTGGAGATCAGAGCGTATCAAGAAAGTGGTGCAGAGCAGTTATCAAAAAATGTGATTGCCTCCTTACCAAACGATTATCATGTGGATTTAGAGTACGATAATCGTTTGATTGATTTAGGATTAGATGCACTTAAAGCGCGTACTCATACCGATATTGCGATGTTATCAACTGGCTTGTTTTTACATGATTTACCAGCAGGCACAGTTACTGCAAATGATCTACATGCGCTGTTACCACATGCAGTGCATCCAATGCGGTCAATCTTAAAAGGTGCCGATTTATGGCGTTTAGTTCAAGAGGCAAAAAAGAATAAACGCTTTTTACAGAATGCCCGTGTAAAAGGTATGGGATTTCGTGGTAATCTATGGGGAACCGTTGTTTGGTCTGGCATTGTTATCACAAAAGCAGGTGAAATTTTAGTACATCATAAGCCGATTGATTATAACGCATACTACACAATTGGCTCATTAGATCATTATTTGTTTATCCCATATTTTCCAACTTTGGAAATTATGGGACAAAATACAATGTCATATGACACCGTTTTACGAGAAGACTTTGCAAGTTACTTGCATAAGAAATTCGCACCATAATGTGATAGAGAGAAAAAATTAATGAATCGAGAACGAATGAAAGAACTAGCCGATGCCCAATTTATTGAACGTCAAGCTAGTACAGCTATTACAACAGGAGAAACAGCAGCTGATATTTTTATTAATGAACGGCCTTATCGTTTAGTAAAAAATTATCGCGAAGCGTATGATCAACAAAAATTGGCGGCTCGCTTTAGTGATTTTTTAGAAAAATATGACTATTTGGTTGGTGATATTGCTGCTGATCAATTGCGATTACAAGGATTTTATAAAGATGGGACCAAAGGGATTGCCCGTAGTCAACAAATTGCGGCACTCCAAGACTTTTTGTACGAGCAAGCTAATTTTGGTGCACCATTTTTTGTGTTAGAAAATTTGGCACCTCATGAAGTTGTCGAAGTTGAAGAAAAGGCTGCTTCAAAGCCTAAGAGACGTCGTCGTCAGCATAAAAATGGGGTTAATAAGGCTAAACAATCTAATAATAAAGCTAACAACAGTAATAATAAATCACAAAATCATCGTGATAATAAAAAGCGTAAAAAAACACCAGTGATTAAAGAAAAGGTGAATACAGCTCATCAACCAGAAAAACATGTTGGTAAACGTTCAAATTCTGTTGCCACATCTGGATCAAAAAAGCATCGGCACTTTCAGGTTCGTGAGCGGTCAAAAAATACAGAAAAAGAATAAGGAGAAATCATGGCAAAATGTTATGACGGTTACTTAATTGATTTGGATGGTACCATTTATAAAGGCACAAAGAAAATGCCGAGTGGCCAACGCTTTGTGCAACGATTGATGGATAAGCAAGTTAAATATTTGTTTGTGACAAATAATTCTACTAAAACACCAGAAGCGGTTGCCCAAAATTTAACCCAGAATCATCAAATCCCAACCACTGCCGATCAAGTATATACGTCAGGCATGGCCTTGGCTGATTATTTAGCCAAGTCTGATGATGTTCACCGAGTTTTAATGATTGGTGAAGAAGGCCTAAAAACAGCGCTATTAGATAAAGGTTTTGAGCTTGTATCGCAGGCACCTGCAGATGCTGTGGCGATTGGTTTAGATCGTGATGTCACATATGAAAAGATTTTACAAGGTACATTAGCCATTCAACAGGGGGCTAAATTTGTTGCAACAAATCCGGACACCAATTTACCAACCGAACGTGGCATGGTACCAGGTGCTGGATCTGTTGTTGCATTTTTGGCGACGGCTGTCGAACCAGCTCCAGTTGTTATTGGTAAACCAGAAAATATTATTATGAATGGGGCACTGGAAAAGTTAAGCCTTACTCATGATCAAGCATTAATGGTTGGTGATAATTATAATACGGATATCAAAGCGGGTTTTCATGCAGATGTTGATACGTTATTAGTGTATTCGGGTGTTTCTAAAAAAGCAGTGGTCGCAAAAGAAACCAAACAGCCAACGTACGAGGTAGATTCCTTGGATGATTGGACAATTGCGAAATAATAAAAACGAATCGTCAGGATGGTTAGTAAAAAATTAGCTGTGCCTGGCGTTTTATTTTATATTCATTCTCTATATAATCAAAATTAAGAAAATAATATAGAGGATGAACGAATGAAAGTATTAACCCTCCACTTAAAAGCAACACATATTTTTGCTAACCGTGTTAATTTAGGGTGTTGGACTGATCAGACAGATGTACAATTGTATCAAAAATTATTTAAGCACATACAACAAGTCGTCACAGGTGGGACCATAAAAATTAGTGATGAAGGGTTTAGTAAACAGGCTAAAATAACGTGGTATTTATTAACGCAATTTTGGGTATACGAATGGTCCAAAAATTGGCTAATTAAATTACAACTTGACGGCTGCCCAAAAAACATAACGATTAATCAAGATGCGCAATGGTTTGAACGTGATGTTTATCAGCAACCGGTACATATGCCAGTGGCGATGATGAAATTATCAACAGCGAATCAATTGCTTGAAATGCAAGCGATTTTATTTTGGACTAGTGTAGAAATGTATCGCTTAGGATGTCGCGTCAGGAAGTTTGTCTGGTCAGCAACAATTCAAATGTTGATAATTGAATTACGGGCTACTGAAACTAAGCAGTGGTTGGGTTATCGTATTGTTTTAGAGGCGCAGGGAGCTACCTTGCTGACAGCGATTGTACCTAATGGGTATGATATAAACAGCAATGGGAAAAAAAGAGAAATAAATAAGCATATAGAATATAAAGCATATGATAAACTATGGTTAGAAACACAAGATTTTAAGGTGTTGTTTCAAAAACAAAAACAAAAGTGGAAGGATTTTTGGCAACTATTTGATTTAACTTGGGAAGCGGATTATCTTTGGAAACACGTTTATCATCGTTTAATGTATCAAATATATTTAGAGCAATCATTGGCGGGTATACAAACATTAATGTGGGCAGATCCAGTCCCGGTAACGGGAGATTTTAGTTGTCTAATATGGCAGTGTGATTGGCGGCCTGTTTTAACCGGGCTGTTAGCTTGGTTGATTGGGGGCAAAATAGTTGCACAGCAGTTATTAATTATGACACAACCACAATTACCACTCACCGGACAACGGCGATTAACAATTTTCTTATTAAATCAATCAATCAAGATTAGGTTAAGTCATGCGGGGATGGCAGTGCAACCCAGCAAACCATTAAAGGTTGTGAGCCAAGGGAAAAAGATGATTTGTCAACGTCAATGTTGGACAATTGTTTGGCAAAATGATTAATGTAAAGAAAAAATTTACATAAAAAAGGTTTCACATTTACAAACATTCGGCATAATAAAACAATAGTAACGGAAAAGAAGTTTAGGAGGCGTTCACGAATGAAACGCAATTGGTTAATAAGCGCAGTGATTATTCTTGTTGCTGGCGGCCTGTTAACGTTTGGTTACGCAACACGACAAAAAAATAGTGATGTTAACATCACTGCAGTCGGGTCAACAGCATTGCAGCCACTTGTTGAAGCAGCGGGAGAAGAATTTGCGAACAATAATTTAGGCGCTCATGTCAATGTTCAAGGTGGTGGTACCGGTACAGGACTAGCACAGGTACAAACGGGCGCAGTTGATTTAGGTAATTCAGACATGTTTGCTGGTGAAAAAGAGGGAATCAACCCTAAAAAATTAGTTGACCATCGTGTGAGTGTTGTTGGTATTGCACCAATGATTAACAAACAAGCTCATGTCAAACAGTTAACACAAAAACAGTTAATTGATATCTTTACGAAGAAAATTACAAACTGGCGCGAAGTTGGTGGTGTTGATATGCCAATTGTTTTAGTTAATCGTGCTGCCGGTTCAGGAACTCGTGCAACCTTTGAAAAATGGGGATTGCAGGGTGCAAAATCCGCATCAGCACAAGAACAAGACTCTTCGGGGATGGTGCGATCAATTGTTAGTAGCACACCAGGGGCAATATCATATGCCTCATTTGCTTATTTAGATGACTCGGTGATCGCAGCTACACTTGATGGTGTTGCAGCAACTAATAAGAACGTTATTAATGGTGACTGGCCAATTTGGTCGTATGAACATATTTATACAAATGGTCAGCCAATAGGCAAAGTAAAAGAATTTTTGTCATATATCGACTCAAAACGTATTCAGCAAACTTTGGTTCCGCAACTAGGGTATATATCAATTCATGATATGCGCGTTGAACGTGATGAAGCAGGCAATTTAAGTAGAGCAGACTAAGGAGTTTAGGCCATGGATTTAATTCGTGAATCATTATTAAAAAAATCAAAGGCAAGCAAAAAAGATCAATTTGGCCGTGTGATTACTTTTTCGGCACTATTATTGATAGTTTTGGTTGTTGTTTCGATTTTCTGGTTTGTCGCTTCAAAAGGACTGGCAACATTTTTTAGTAATAAAGTAAATCTTTGGGATTTTCTATCAGGTAAAAATTGGGCGCCTGGTCAAACAGATGCAAGCGGTACACCATTAACGGGTGCGCTACCAATGATTACAGGGTCATTTTTGGTGACATTAATGGCTGCTTTGATTGCAACACCATTTGCAATTGGAACAGCAGTCTTTATGACTGAAATTTCACCAAAACGAGGTGCTAAGATATTAGGGCCAGTTACAGAATTGTTAGTTGGTATTCCATCGGTTGTTTATGGATTTATTGGTCTATCAGTAATTGTACCAACACTACGTTACTTATTTGGTGGCTCTGGATTTGGTATCTTAGCAGGTGCCATGGTTCTATTCGTGATGATTTTACCAACAGTGACATCCATGACGGTTGATACATTAAAATCAGTACCACGTCATTATCGTGAATCAGCTTTGGCATTAGGCGCAACAAGATGGCAGACCATTTATAAGGTTATCCTAAGGTCAGCGACACCTGGTATTTTAACCGCTGTCGTTTTTGGGATGGCACGTGCATTCGGTGAAGCCTTGGCTGTACAAATGGTAATTGGAAATGCCTCATTAATGCCAAAAGACTTAACATCACCGGCTTCAACCTTGACATCAATTTTGACACAAGGTATTGGAAATACCGTTATGGGCTCATTAGAAAACAATGTTCTATGGAGTTTGGCTTTGATCTTATTGTTGATGTCACTTGTCTTTAATATCATTATTAGAGCAATTGCAAAGAAGGGAGCGATTTAAGATGTTAAACCCAAAACAAAGTGATAAGCTAGCGAGTGTTATGTTATACACCATTGCTGGGTTTGTCATATTAGTATTAGCTGCCTTAGTGGGCTATATTTTAGTCCAGGGTGTACCACACTTATCATGGCACTTTTTAACATCCCCTTCATCAGCATTTACAGCAGGTGGTGGAATTGGTGTTCAGTTATTTAACTCCTTTTACCTACTAATTATGACGATGATTATTTCGTTTCCTATTGCATTGGGAGCAGGTATTTATTTACATGAATATGCAAATCAGAAAAACCAATTTATTCGTCTAACGCGTACAGCAATTGAAATTTTGTCGTCATTACCTTCAGTGGTTGTTGGGTTATTTGGTTTCTTACTATTTGTCGTCCAGTTTAAATTGGGATTCTCTATTCTATCAGGAGCAATTGCGCTAACGTTCTTTAACTTACCATTGTTGACACGTTCCGTTGAGGATTCACTACGTAGTATTCCGAATTTACAACGTGAAGCAGGTGCTGCTTTAGGTTTGTCACGTTGGGAAACAGTTGGACATATCATCTTACCAGCTGCTGTGCCGTCAATTGTAACTGGTGTTGTGCTATCAGCAGGGCGTGTCTTTGGTGAAGCAGCCGCTTTGATTTATACAGCTGGACAATCAGCACCAGCATTGGATTTTGGTGACTGGAATCCATTTAATACAGCTAGTCCGCTCAATATTATGCGTCCCGCTGAAACTTTAGCCGTGCATATTTGGAAAGTTAATTCAGAAGGTATTATGCCTGATGCAGCAGCCGTTTCAGCAGGTGCTTCGGCAGTCTTAATTATCGCTGTTTTGTTGTTTAATTTCTTAGCACGCTTCTTGAGTAGCGTTTTGTATAAGCATCTGACAGCAACAAAATAGAATAGAGGAGGGTCGTGATGACGGCTAATTTACAAGGGTCTTTAAATTTAACGGGTTCACAACCTGATCGTCATATTTATCAAATGGATAAGGACAAGCATGAAATTGCATTGTCTACCACAGATTTACAAGTAGCATATGGTAATAATGTGGCATTACAGAATGCGGATTTATCATTTGAAAGGTTTAAAATAACATCACTAATTGGGGCATCTGGTTCTGGTAAGTCAACATTTTTACGTTCATTAAATCGTATGAACGATGATGTCGCAACAGTTGGTGGCCAAATTATGTATCGTGGTTTAGATATTAATTCACATGATATTGATGTTTATGAAATGCGTAAACATATTGGGATGGTGTTTCAACGGCCGAATCCATTTGCGAAATCAATTAGTGATAATATAACGTTTGCGCTAAAACAACATGGTATGCATGATAAGAAAAAATTAGCTGAAATTGTAGAAACGTCGCTGAAGCAAGCGGCTCTATGGGATGAAGTGAAAGATGATTTGAAAAAGTCAGCACTATCATTATCAGGTGGTCAACAACAACGGTTAGTGATTGCACGTGCGATTGCAATGAAGCCAGATATATTGTTATTAGATGAGCCGGCTTCAGCTTTAGATCCGATTTCATCATCTAAGATTGAAGATACTTTGATGGAATTAAAAAAGCATTATACAATCATTATTGTGACGCATAATATGCAACAAGCTAGTCGTATCTCGGATTACACTGCCTTTTTCCATGCGGGTGAAGTAATTGAATATGACTTAACAAGAAAGATATTCACACGACCAAAAGTACAATTAACGATTGATTACGTGAATGGAAACTTCGGCTAGAAGGGGATTAGCAGATGACAGAGAAAATTTTAGTAACCGAAAATGTTCATCTTTACTACGGCAAAAAGGAAGCCCTTCATGGCATTGATCTTTCATTTAAAAAAAATGATATAACTGCTTTGATTGGCCCCTCAGGATCAGGGAAGTCAACCTACCTGCGAGCATTAAATCGTATGCATGACTTAGCAGATAACGTTACAGTTAATGGGACTTTCATGTTCAATGGTCAAGACATTTATGCACCAAATACTGATACGGTTAGTTTGCGACAAAAAATTGGGATGGTGTTTCAACAGCCTAATCCGTTTCCATTTTCGATTTATGATAACGTTGCTTTCGGATTACGAACAGCAGGACATAAAGATAAGGGCTTCTTAGACGAAACTGTTGAAAAATCTTTAAAGCAAGCAGCTATTTGGGATGAAGTGAAAGATACCCTACACAAATCGGCTTTGTCATTGTCAGGTGGACAACAGCAGCGTGTGTCAATTGCCCGTGCTTTGGCGACCGGCCCCGACATTATGCTATTAGATGAACCAACTGCTGCCTTGGATCCGATGTCAGCAAGTAAAGTGGAAGATACGATGATGCAATTACGAAATCAGCTAACTATGATTATCGTAACCCATTCAATGGCACAAGCATCACGTATTTCAGATAAAACGGCTTTTTTTATGGATGGTAATTTAATTGAATTCGATAATACAAAAAAAGTGTTTTTGGATCCAACCAGACAAGAGACCCAAGATTATATCTCTGGACGTTTTGGTTAGAAGTTAATTTAGGGTAAGATAAAGAAATAGAAAGGAAATATTGAAATGCGACAATATTTTGATGATGAATTATCAGATTTGGATACATCCTTTAAAGAAATGGGACTATTGGTATCGGAAACCTTAGATGAGGCGGTACAAGCATTTTTAGATCATAATCGTACACTTGCTCAAGAAATTATTGATCGTGATAATGCGATTAATCAACGTGAAATTGCGATTGAAAAGAAAAGTTTTGAAATGATTGCATTGTATCAACCTGTCACGACTGACTTGCGCGAAATTATGACAGTTTTAAAAGCAGTGTCAGTCCTAGAACGAATTGGTGATAATGCGCGTAACATTGCAATTTCAACCATCCACGTTAAAGGAAGTAAGCGTGTTGCCGCTATTGAAAAAACGATTGGTGAGACTGGCTCAAACGTTGCCAAAATGGTATCACAAGTGTTAGATTATTACGTTAATGATGATGCAATTGCAGCTGAAACAATTTCAGAGGTAGCAGCAGGTATCTCAGATGTAACGCGTGATATTCGTGAGATGTCAATTGAAGCGATGAAAGCTGATCCTGAACAAGTGGCGGCTGCGACTGATTATTTAGTCGTTGCAGGTTATCTAAAGCGTACTTCAGATTATGTAACAGATATTGCCGAATGGATTATCTATAAGCGTACGGGTAAGATTGTTGAATTAAACCCTGGAACATCTTCATTTATTTAAAATGTTTTATTAACAGCGTACCGCATAATTGTGGTTCGCTGTTCTTTGTTAGTTCAGTTAAAATAAGAATGAAGGGAGGAAGATATGCCAACAGTAACGAAAGTAACACAGCAACGACGCGCAGGGCGTTACAATATTTATTTAGATGACGAATATGCATTTGCTGTTGATGAAAAAGTATTAATTACATATAACTTATTCAAGGGTGCTAATTTAGATGAAGCAGATATTGAGATAATTAAGGTAGCTGAATTTAAGCAAAAGGCCTATACACAGGCTTTAGTTTATGCAACAGGTCAAATGCGTACTAGTCAGCAAGTTAGTCATAAATTGCGTGAACGAGGTTATGAACCACGTGTGATTCAAGAAGTTGTAAAACGCTTAATCAGTGATCATGTAATTAACGATGAAATATATGCACAAACTTATGTTGATCAGGCCATATCTGCAGGAAAGTTAGGTCCCAGAGGGGTGCAATTTAAATTACAGCAAGCCGGTATTGATAAATTTGTGATTGAGGATGCACTAGTTGCCTATGATGTAGATGATCAAATTACTGCTTTAACAGCACGAGTGGCTAACTTATTAGAAAAAAATAGTCGTTACGCCAAATTTATGGCTGAGCAAAAAACACAGCAAAAATTGTTACAACAAGGCTTTGATTTAAATTTAATTAAGCAAGCGATTCAAAATTATCGTTTAAATGAAACACCTGATGAAACATTAGAATGGGATAATTTAGATCGTGACGCCAACATTGTAGCTAATCGTTATGCAGATTATACGGGTTGGGAATTTAAACAAAAAGTTAAAGCAACGTTGTATCGAAAAGGCTATGATTTGAATTTGGTCGATAAATGGTTACGACAATATCATTAAGTTGGTCGTGTTTTTTACCGATTTGCGTGATACAATGAAATAGAAAAAAATTTGGTAGAAAATACGGAAAGCTCAAGATAATGAAAGATAGTCGATTACCCCGTGAGGGCGACTTTGTAACGATTAAGAGCTACAAGCATGATGGCAGTTTACATCGGACTTGGCGGGATACAATGGTGCTCAAAACGAGCGAAAATGCAATTATTGGGCTAAATGATCATACATTGGTTACTGAAGACGATGGCCGACGTTGGGTAACACGTGAACCAGCTATTGTCTATTTCCATCGTAAATATTGGTTTAATATTGTTGCGATGATTAGAGACAATGGTGTTTCGTATTATTGTAATTTAGCATCACCATTTGTATTAGACAAAGAAGCGTTAAAATATATTGATTACGATTTGGATGTGAAAGTGTTCCCAAATGGTGAGAAACGTTTGTTGGATACAGACGAATATGAACTCCATAAAGCGCACTGGCGTTATCCGGCAGATATTGATTATATTGTGCGTGAACATGTTAAAATTCTCGTTGATTGGATTGACAATCAAAAAGGGCCATTTTCCGATGCCTATATTGACTTGTGGTACCGGCGTTATTTAGAAATAAAACGTCGCAATAGTCAGCAATAGTCGTCATAAAATAAGCAAAAAAGATTACTGGATAAGTAATCTTTTTTTGTTATTGGGATGATTAAACCATCGCTTGATTCTATTGAAACAATTGATAATATTAGTTATACTAAATTGTTAAGTTTTTTAAAATAAATTAAAAATAATAAATAAAATAAAAGGACGATAAATCATGGCTTCACTACAAGAAGAAACGCAAACACGGCGTACATTTGCTATTATTTCTCATCCGGATGCTGGTAAAACGACCATTACAGAGCAACTACTAAAGCTTGGGGGCGTTGTCCGTGAGGCTGGTACCGTTAAAGGGCGCAAAGGTAATTTTGCAAAGTCTGACTGGATGGAAATTGAACAAAAACGTGGTATTTCAGTGACATCATCAGTATTGCAATTTGATTTTGATGATAAACGCATCAATATTTTAGATACTCCTGGACACGAGGATTTTTCTGAAGATACGTATCGTACTTTGATGGCGGTTGATTCAGTTATTATGGTCGTGGATTCAGCTAAAGGTATCGAGCCACAAACTAAAAAGTTATTTGAAATTGTTAGTGAACGTCATATTCCAATTTTTACGTTTTTTAACAAGTTAGATCGTGATGGGCGTGACCCATTGGATTTGGTAGACGAACTAGAGAGTACACTTGGTATCAATGCCTATCCAATGAACTGGCCAATTGGATCAGGACAAATTTTAGCTGGCTTATTTGACCGGTATCACAATAATGTTGAAGTTTACCGACCAACTAATTCAGCAGAACGCTTTTTAGCACTTAATGAGGCAGGGGTTGATTTAATGGCTCCTAATCCTATCCAAGAAGATTCACTATGGGATGAAACCCGAGATGAAATTGAAATGTTGCAAGACGCAGGTAATACTTTTGATGAATCAGCAGTTATGCGCGGTGAGTTGACACCAGTATTCTTTGGGTCTGCTTTACAAGGGTTTGGTATCGAAACATTTTTGCAAACGTATATGCAGTTTGCACCAGCACCAGCGCCAAAGAATACCGTTGCAGGAGATAAGATTAAGCCAAATGACGAACAGTTTAGTGGGTTTGTCTTTAAAATTCAAGCTAATATGAATCCTAATCATCGTGACCGAATCGCCTTTTTACGTATTGTGTCTGGTGAGTTTGAGCGCGGCATGGATGTAACTTTGCAACGTACTAAAAAGAAAATTCGTTTGTCAAATGTGACCCAGTTTATGGCTGATACGCGTGAAAACGTTGAGAAGGCGTATCCTGGTGATATTATTGGTATTTATGATACCGGTAACTTCCAAATTGGGGATACAATTTACGCTGGTAAACATGAAATAACGTTCGAAGAGTTACCAACATTTACGCCAGAATTGTTTATGCGTGTGCATGCTAAGAATGTTTTGAAGCAAAAATCATTCCACAAGGGTGTTACCCAGTTGGTGCAAGAAGGTACTATTCAAATGTATACGGCCTGGGATTCTGGTGATTATATTATCGGTGCTGTCGGTGCTTTGCAGTTTGAAGTTTTCCAATTTAGAATGGAAAACGAATATAATACCGAAGTAACATTAGAACCAATGGGATCAAAGATCGCCCGTTGGATTGATGCTGAGCAGTTAGATCCTAGAATGGCATCATCACGTAACTTATTGGTTCGTGATCGTCACGAAAATCCGGTCTTTTTGTTTGAAAACCAGTTCGCTGAGCGTTGGTTTGCTAATAAATACCCCGATGTAAAATTGGAGGCCAAGCTGTGAGCTTAACATTGCCTATTATCCCCACTAATTGGTTAATGGGCGTGCTTGCTTTTAGTGTTGTCTTGTTGTTGCCAACAATTATTTATTTTTCAGGTCATACAGCTTTACGACGATATCCAAAACTATTTAATGCATGGCATTGGTTATTTGGTGTATATTTAGTTTATGTCATCATTACTGGTGTGCATACATTATTAATGGGTTAAAAATAAAAACACTTATGATATAACCATTTGTTAGCTTGGTTTAAAATCGTGAGTCTTTTTTTATCGCTTTTAACTGTTGACTGGTAAATTGTCGCTGTGATTTGATTATGTTAAAATTAACCTAATTATTAAAAAGGAGTGTTTTTTGATGGATAAACAATCAATGGATCCACATGTCCAAGCAGGACTATATGGGACACCCCAAATCAATCCCGATGAACAAAATCATTATTTGGGGAATTTTCGTGAACGTGTATATGTAATACAAACGCGTGAACATATTGGTGAAACCCAGTATATGCAAGCTTGGGAACGTCAGATGGCAAAATATCCTGATGCAACACTATATTTAAATGGGCATCTAGATCGCACTATTTTAGATAAATTTATGAAATTAGCATCACATTACAAAATGCGTTTCACGCTTAAAACAGATGATGTTTATGATCGGTCGAATGTTATGGTTGTACTAGCTGCTAAAACGGCAGTGCATCAAGAGATTGTTGATATTGTTGTGGCAACGGACGAACAAAATCAGTCAATACAAGAACCAGAATCAAAGCCAAAAAGTCCATGGTATAAAAAGTTGTTTTAAGTGACTGAAGGGAGGTCTTGCGAAATGCAGCAACCATTAGCTTATCGCATGCGTCCACGTTCGATTAGAGAGGTAGTAGGGCAACAGCATCTGGTTGGTGAGGGTAAGATTATTAATCGTATGGTGACAGCTAAAATGCTATCATCTATGATTTTATATGGGCCACCAGGAACTGGTAAAACAAGTATTGCCAGTGCTATTGCTGGCTCAACTAAATATGCTTTTCGAATCTTAAATGCAGCCACTGACAGTAAAAAAGACTTGCAGATGGTTGCTGATGAAGCCAAAATTTCGGGGACCGTTATTTTACTACTAGACGAAATTCATCGTTTAGATAAAACCAAACAAGATTTTTTGTTACCGCATTTGGAAAGTGGGAAAATTATTTTGATTGGGGCAACGACGGAAAATCCTTATTTATCAATATTGCCAGCTATTCGATCTCGAACGCAGATTTTTGAGGTTAAACCTTTATCAGAAGATGATATGAAATTGGCTATTGATCACGCACTAATGGATAAAGAACGGGGTTTGGGTGATTTTAAAGTTGTTTTAGATAACGATGCACAAAAACAACTTGTCTATGCGACCAATGGTGATTTACGATCGGCTTTAAATGGTCTTGAACTGGCAGTTCGATCAACACAGCCAGATGATGACGGTAATATCAAGATTACATTGGCTATTATTGAAGAAACAGTCCAGCGTAAGGCAATTACTGCCGATAAAGATGGGGATGGTCACTATAATGTGATTTCAGCTTTACAAAAGTCAATTCGTGGTAGTGATACAGATGCGGCATTACACTATTTAGCACGTTTGATTGAAGCAGGTGATTTACCAATCATTGCCCGTCGATTACAAGTAATTGCGTACGAAGATATTGGGCTAGCCAATCCAGCTGTGGTTCAAAGAGCTGTAACAGCTGTCCAAACGGCCTTGCAGTTAGGCTTTCCGGAAGCACGCATTCCATTAGCTAATGCAGTCATTGAGTTAGCATTATCACCAAAATCAAATTCAGCAATGACAGCGGTTGATGAAGCTATTGCACGTGTGCAAAAAGGGGGGACCGGCGATGTGCCAGACCATTTAAAAGATGCTCATTATGCAGGTGCCAAAAAATTAGGACACGGTGTTGATTATGTGTATCCTCATGGCCATCCAGGTGACTGGGTACCACAACAGTATCTGCCCGATAAATTAATAGGATCAGCATATTTTAATCCAGCTGGAAATTCAAAGGTTGAACAAGCATATAAAGCGCAATACGCTAAATTACGACAGGCGCAACAAAACGGATTAAAAAAATAGGATAACCTATTATGAATTGTCAAGACTTTCATTTTACCAATTTATTAGTATAATGAAATTATAGATGGATTCCTTGGGCGTACGCGTAATTCTACATTCTGTAGTTGCTTTACAACCAATTAGCTCGGGGATGTCGGGATGCCGCTATAACATGCTGTTTCACTCAGTAGTTGTAAAAGCGGACTTATTCACCCACTTACCTTTAATCGGAGCCAACTCAGTTGAATTTACTAACGGCGCCAAGCAAGTGTCCATAATTAATAATTATCAAATTGATAATTATTAATGCCGTCCATATTCGATAATAATATCGGAGGTGGGCGGCTTTTTTAATCAATAAGAGAAAAGGATTTTAATTATGATTTTCAGTTTGTATCTATTATTTGCTGTCATTATTGGTGGGTTAGGCATCTATTTACTATTACATCAAAAGGGCTTTTTAGGTATTAATTCGCAGGCGGCTAAGCAACCTGCTCGTTGGTTTGGCTGGATATTTAGTATTGATGCATTATTATTGGTCATTAGTACTTTTATCACAAAGGATGCTGCATTACCAGGTGGTTTATTTGTCATTTTAGGGACTTTAATGACAACCGTATTGGCTGTTGTAGTTGTTCGTCTTTTATTTAAATAAATATAATATATATTATTCTAAAATTTTCGTATGTGTTTCTGTGGAAAAATGTGTGAAATACGTTATAATAAAGGTGTAGTAAAGTTGCAAATAAAGTTGGATATACAGGGGGAACTGTTATGACTGATGTAAAAGTAAATTATAAGAATATTTTAGTACCTGTTGATGGATCGAAAGAAGCTGAGGCAGCGTTAGAACGTGCTATTAAGGTGACACTTCAAAATGGCCCCGATGCAAAGTTACAAATTCTACATGTTATTGACACGCGTTCGTTCCAAAGTGTAACTGATTTTAGAGCAACTATGGTTGAGCAAGTTGCTGATACAGCTAAGAAGACTTTGGAAACATACTTAGAACAAGCTAAGTCTGCTGGCTTGGAAAATGTTGCATACGCCATCGAGTATGGTTCACCCAAGAGTGTGATTGCCCAACAAGCACCAAGCAAGTATGGTAGTGACTTAATTATGATTGGTGCAACTGGATTGAATGCAATTGAGCGTTTGTTGATTGGTTCTGTAACAGAATTTGTGACACGCGTTTCTAAGGTTGATACTTTAATTGTTCGCTCATAATTAAAGCGAATCTGAATACAAAAAAGGTTGCGATTACAAATTAGTATCTTGGCCTCAAAAGTAGCAAGTTGTCATTTCATTAACAACTTGCTATTTTTTTATCTGTTTTACATAGATAACGCATCAGTTAATTAATTGACCCTAATCGAGTTAGGACGTAAGCAATTATTTTAAGTTGTCTGTAATATCTGTTACAATTATCTTATTATCGACAGTTAAAGGATGGAGATCGCAATATGAGTGAGTCAAAACTAAATTTGGTAGCATCGACATTAACAAATAGTTTGGGGACAACTGTAATTGGTCACGTGGCAACAGCTGGTGTTGTGATCACCATGAAGTATGCAAATGGACAGTTTGAAACAATAACCTCTGATGAATCGGGGAGTTTTCTGACCAAAGTGCCAGCAAGTAGTGGCGATAATGTTACAATCGAGGCACAGTTACCAGCGCAAACTAGTAAAGAAATCTTAACATTGGTTATTGAACAACCAGCACCTGTTATTACAGCAGTTATTTCAACTCAAAACGGCCAGCGTTTGCTAGAAGGGCAAGTTAATCAAGCTGATGTTGCTGTTTCAGTACATTTTATTGGGGATGAACACGTTATTTCATTACCAGTTGATGAGCATCTTGAGTTTGAATTAGTTTTGCCAGATGATGTTGTGCCGAGTCAAATCGAAGTACATGCGACAAGCAATGAAACAGGTAAAACCGGACGGACAATTGTTAGTTTGGGTGTTACGTCAAAAACTTTGGCTATACCAGCACTAACAGATGAAATGATTGCTGAATATATGCGCAATGCAGAAGTTAAACAAACACCACAACCAACTCATTCTGGCGTAACAGAAACGAAACTGACGGACACTATTCAAATAAGTAATGGACCGATTAAAGCCGATACTGCAAAGTCAGCAGATGAAAAATCTAGTGAGACACAATCAGTAGCCGATACTAATGTTAATCATAAGACAGATGGAGCGAAAGTGCCGGTTGAACATGAACAAGGGGTGGCAGAATCTCGCATAAATCGTCGTAAACGTGGTGGTATTCGTGGCTTTTTTGCGCGATTATTTGGTAAGAAACGTTAATGTTACAAAAAACAGCTTTTAATTTAATGAAATGGTAGCATTTATTAATCTAACTGTGACACAGTGTCAAAAAAGCGAACATTATTTGTGATAGAATATTATGGTTTAAGGAATAGAAAGGTAAATCATAATGCACAAACGACAAGTTACAATGATCATAGGAATTATGGTAGTTGCAGCAGTAGTTGCGATTTTTGCGATTGTTTTTAACAGTTCTTCACATCAGGCGGAAGAAGCTGCAGTAGCAGCCTCTTCATCAAGTCATAAGAAGGACGTTACTAAAACAGATAAAACGAGCACAACTACTCGAAAGGTAGTTAATAAAAAAGCTGCCAATTCCACAACAAGTAAACATCAAGAAACAGGTACTTCAAAAACAACCCAAACGTTAGATATTAAAGCGTTATTACAGGGTCAAATTGATGCACCAAAAATTGCTTCTGTGAAACAGGCAGATGAAAAGGTGACGGTTGTTTTTGAAGATGATGGGACTAAAACGCTTGATGAATTTATGGCAGCTTACGCTAAAGCAACAATTGCTGTGATTAAGGCAGCGGTTAAGAATGGCAATCAATCTGTTACGACTGCTCGTCAAGTTAAGCTAGAGGATGGCATGGAATATGCAGTTGCTGGTAAGTGGGATCAAGAACAACTTGCAAATACTGCTAAGCTATCTGATGGTGCCACAATTCAGGATGTTTTACGCAATGCTGATCAGTATGCTATTGGTGGCGCAGCTTGGGACGCTTTGACACAACGTCAAAAAAATGATTACAAAAATCAACAACATGGTGGGCAAAGTCAAGTTGCTGATGATCAGTTTGACAAGTGGGTACAAGCTGGTATTGTTAAAGACTAATTTAAAAAAGTAGCAAATTACCAAGCTATTGGCGATTTGCTACTTTTTAGAATGATATTTTTTGATTAAGAATATTGCATAACTTAATGAAACAGAGTGTCATAGATTGATAAATACATTAAGGTAGCCCCAACAAGGACAAATAAATGCCAATAGACATGATTTAAGGGGATTTTTGGCATAAGGTACAGCAATGAACCTGCAGTATAGGTGATGCCTCCGGCTAATAATAGATAAAATGCTAAGGATGATAGTGTTCCATAAAGTGCTGGTAAAGCTAGAATGATGAACCAGCCCATTAGGACATAAATAATCACCGAAACAAAGGGCCAACGACCAACGAAGAAGGTATCATAAATCAGTCCTAAAATCGTGCAACTTAGAATAGTTATCCAAATTGGCCAACCAATTTTGGGATCTAAGAATAGCCACGTATAGGGGGTATAACTACCTAAAATAACGAGATAAATACCTGAATGATCTAAAAATTGAAAAATTTTGCCTGCCTTGGTAAAAATTAAAGCATGGAAAAGTGTTGAGGCGAGTAAAAAACTAATCATTGAGAGTGCATATATAGCAAGCGCAACAATAGTGAACGTAGAAAAGTCGTGTTGGATGCTGTTCACGATTAATAAGGTAGCCCCAACAATGGCAGCAATGACACCAAGTCCATGAGTGATAGCGTTTAAAGTTTCGTAGGTAATAAGGTAACGACGATTTTCTTTAGTTAGTGTAGGCATAGGTATCTCCTATAATAGTGGCCTGAATGTTTGATTACATATATTATGATTATAATAACCAATTAAACTAGTTTTGTAAACCAGATAATTTAGTTTTTTGAAACAAAGGAGGAGTTATGGTTTTAGCAACGTTGATAAAAGGGATGATGATCGGGTTTGCTTTTGTTGCGCCGATTGGCATGCAAAATTTATACGTCTTTAATAATGCATTAACTAATTCGTTTAAACGATCATTAGTGTATGTATTATTTGTTTGGACGGCCGATTCATTATTCTCATTGGCTGCCTTTTTTGGTATGGGTGCCATTATTAGTTCAGTGACCTGGTTAAGATTGCTTGTCATGTTGATTGGTGGTGGGCTAGTGATTTGGATTGGTTGGGGGATTTTGCGAAGTGCTAATACAGTACAGTTAAATACGACAGGGAATAAATTACCAGTTAAACAAGCTCTTATCACAGCGTTCATTGTATCTTGGGCAAATCCACAAGCACTAATCGATGGTAGCCTATTATTGGGTGCATTACGGGGAACTTTAGATAAAAATCAAGTTTGGCCATTTATTATTGGTGTGATTATGGCTACCTTTATTTGGTTTAATACAATTACTATTGTGATGAATATTTTAAAAGAACGTTTACCGAAAAAGGTTTTGGTATGGGTTAATATTTTATCTGGGATTATTGTGTTGGTATACGGTGCTTATCTCTTAATTCAAGCCATTATTGAATTAATCTAATATCGCTATAAGTACGAACTAAAACTTGATTTTTTACATTTAACATTGTAAAATTGCTTTCATAGCAATGTACTAGAGAGTACAAGTAAAATTATTACCAGCGACAAAATCATTTTGGTGGAAGATTTTGATTAATATACTTGGAAGGTAACTAGTGGGCTTTATCAGTGAAATGAGTAGTTGATAACGTGACGACGCGTTAAGTCGAAATGAGATAGAGAATTAAACTCTAATTCAGGTGGTACCGCGATAATGTCGCCCTGATCATACAGATAGTTGTATGGTTGGGGCTTTTTTATTGCCTAAAGACTGGATTAAGAGGAGCAAAAATAAGGAGTTAAGGTTATGCGAGAAATTGATATGCCTGGTAAGTACAACCCGACCGCTGTTGAAGCAGGCCGTTATGATAAGTGGGTGCAAGAAAAGCGTTTTAAGCCATCCGAAAATAAAAAGGCTCGTCCTTATTCAATCGTTATTCCACCACCAAATGTAACGGGTAAGCTGCATTTAGGTCATGCATGGGATACAACTTTGCAAGATATGTTGATTCGTCAAAAGCGGATGCAAGGATTCGATACGTTATGGTTGCCTGGTATGGATCATGCAGGTATCGCAACGCAAGCTAAGGTTGAACAACGTTTAGCAGAATCAAATATTTCACGTTATGACTTAGGACGTGAAAAGTTTGTTGACCAAGTTTGGGATTGGAAGAATGAATATGCTGCAACAATAAAATCACAATGGGGTAAGTTAGGTCTTTCGCTAGATTATGATCGTGAGCGTTTTACTTTAGATGATGGTCTGTCTGAAGCAGTTCGTAAGGTCTTTGTGACGTTATATGAAAAAGGATTGATTTATCGCGGTGAATACATCATCAACTGGGATCCTAAGGCACGAACAGCTTTATCTGATATTGAGGTTATTCACCAAGATGATGAAGGGGCCTTCTATCATGTGCAATATCCATTTGTGGATGAGGATACAACTTTTGAGGGTAAGCATTATGTTGAAATTGCAACGACACGTCCTGAAACAATGTTTGGGGATGTGGCCGTAGCTGTGCACCCTTCAGATGAGCGCTACAAAGCATTGGTCGGTAAAAAAGTATTAGTACCATTGGTGAATCGCGAAGTACCAATTATTGCTGATGAATATGTTGATCCTGAATTTGGTTCTGGTATGGTTAAAATTACACCAGCACATGATCCAAATGACTTTGGCGTGGGTAATCGCCATGATTTGGAACGAATCAATACTATGAATGAAGATGCATCAATGAACGAACGTGCTGGTAAGTATGTTGGTATGGATCGTTTTGAGGCTCGTAAAGCGATTGTCGCTGATCTGCAAGCGGGTGACTGGATGTTATCAGTTGAACCAATTGTACACGCAGTCGGACATTCAGAACGTACTGGTGTGCAAGTTGAGTCACGTTTATCAACACAATGGTTTGTTAAGATGCAACCATTAGCTGAACAAGCATTAGATATGCAAAAATCAGAAGATCGGGTTGACTTCTATCCACCACGTTTTGAAGGAACTTTTACACGTTGGATGGACGATATTCATGATTGGGTTATTTCACGTCAACTATGGTGGGGACACCAAATTCCAGCATGGTATCACAAAGAGACTGGTGAGATGTATGTTGGTATGGAAGCACCTAAAGATAGTGAAAATTGGACACAGGATTCAGATGTGCTAGATACATGGTTCTCATCAGCTTTGTGGCCATTTTCAACAATGGGTTGGCCTGATACGGATGCAGAAGACTTTAAGCGTTATTTCCCAACGAATACGTTGGTAACTGGCTATGATATTATCTTCTTCTGGGTTGCACGTATGATGTTCCAGTCTAAAGAATTTACAGGGCGACGTCCTTTTAAAAATGTTTTGATTCATGGATTGATTCGTGATGAACAAGGCCGTAAAATGTCAAAGTCATTGGGTAATGGGATTGACCCAATGGATGTGATTGAAAAGTATGGTGCGGATGCTTTGCGTTGGTTCTTGGCAACTGGTTCAACACCAGGGCAAGATGTGCGTTTTTCATACACAAAAATGGATTCAGCATGGAACTTCATTAATAAAATTTGGAATGCATCACGATATGTTTTGATGAACCTATCTGATGATACTCAAGCAGAATTACCAACAAATACGGCTGATTTCTCATTAGCCGATAAGTGGATTTTGTCACGCTTGAATAAGACAATTGCCGTTGTAACCAAGAATTTTGATAAGTTTGAATTTGGTGAAGCTGGCCGAGCTCTTTACAACTTTATTTGGAATGATTTTGCTGATTGGTACATTGAAATGACGAAGGAAACTTTGAATGGTGATGACCAAGAAGCACAAAAAACGGTGCAAGCAATTTTGGCTTATGTATTAGATAATACGTTACGTCTATTACACCCGATTATGCCATTTGTTACCGAAGCTATTTGGCAAGAAATGCCACATGATGGGGAAACAATTGTTGCAGCTGCTTACCCAACTGTTAAGCAAGATTTGGATGATGACCAAGCTGAAATAGACTTTAACAGTTTGACTGACTTGATTAAAGCAGTTCGTACTATTCGTACAGAAGCAAATGCACCCATGTCAACGACAATTGATATCTTAATTAAGACAAGTGATGATAACCTTCAACGTATCTTTAAGGAAAATGTTAATTATATTAACCGCTTTGTGAAGCCAAAGGATTTACAAATTGCTGCTGATATTAAAGCACCTGATTTGGCTATGACCCAAATTATTTCTGGTGCGGAAATTTACGTGCCATTGGCTGAATTAATTGATTTGAATGATGAAATTGCCCGATTGCAAGATGAAATCAAAAAGTTCCAAGGTGAAGTAAAACGAGCTAATGGTAAATTAGGTAATGAAAAGTTTGTCAATAACGCACCAGAGGCTGTTGTCGCTGCAGAACGTGAAAAGTTGGCGGATTGGGAAACCAAAGTAGAAGCAACTCACAATCGTTTAGCACAGTTGCAAGATGCGCAAGTGTAAGAAAATATACTTGCTAACATGATGATTTACGTGTATAATTCATTGTATTGTGAATCACGAATTTAAGCTGTTCGTCGTTACAATGCAGTAAATTACACAAACATGAGCGCCGTCTACTTGGTAGAGGGCGCTTTTGTTTTTGATGGGATAAAATTGAGGGATATATGATAAAAATAACGACAGTTGCTCAAGCGATTGACTATATTCATAGCCGCCATAAATGGACTAAAACACCCAGCTTTGAGCGTTTGAATAAAATTTTAGATTTGTTAGGTCATCCTGAACGACAATCAAAGTACGTGCACATTACAGGGACAAATGGTAAAGGCTCAACCAGTAAAATGGTTGCACAATTACTTAGAAAAAGCGGATTACGTGTTGGTTTGTTCACGTCACCCTATATTTTAAAATTTAACGAACGGATTCAAGATGATAATGGTAGTATCCGAGATGCTGATTTATTAGCCTTAATGCAAGAATTAGCACCAATTATAGAGGAATTAGATAAAACGTTACCTAGTGGGTTAACTGAATTTGAAACATTGACGGTACTAATGTTTATGTATTTTGCTAAGCATGCGGTTGATGTTGTTATTTTGGAAGTTGGTGTGGGTGGTACCTGGGATTCAACAACAATCATACCGGATAAAATTGTTTCGGTTGTGACCACTGTCGGACTTGATCATATGCATGTACTGGGGAATACCTTAACAGAAATTGCGACACAAAAGGCTGGCATTATTCAAAAACAGCGCCCAGTCGTTGTTGGTCGTTTACCAGCGGAAGCAGATGACGTCATTGATACAGTCGCTAGTGCACTGGGTGCGCCAGTTTATCGGCTAGGTGAACATTTTAAAACTAAAAATCAACAACCGACACAAGCTTGGGGTGAAACCTTCACGGTAACAGGGACGGTTAATTATGAAGACGTTTTTGTTGATTTAATCGGGCGTTATCAAATTGATAATGCAGCAGTTGCCTTACAAACAGCAGCATTAGTTTGCGACTGTTTTGGGATAATTTTAACTAGGGAACATGTTTCGGCTGCTTTGCGGACGGTTACATGGCCTGTACGTTTTGAAGAAATTAGTAGTCAACCAGCGATTGTTTTGGATGGGGCACATAATGAACCTGGTGTGCAAGCTTTGGTTAAAACCATTACTGATCGTTTTAGTCAACAAACAGTCCATCTGCTCTTTGGCGCTTTGCAGGATAAAAATTATGCAAAAATGTTACAATTATTAGCAGACTTACCTAATGTTGATTTGCATGTTGTGGGATTTATGGGACCGAATAATCGGCAACCCGTCAACCCCAATACAGCTGTCCAACAGATAAAAAATCAAACGGTGACGGTCCATGAAAGTTGGCAAAGCGGTTTTGCAGCTGTGACATCACAAATGCAAAAGGATGATTTGATTTTGTTTACAGGTTCATTGTACTTTGTTTCTGAAGTAAGACAGAATTTATCAGTGTTAGATTAAACATAGGTGTGAGGCGTACTTAATAGATTATAGAAAAATAATATTAACTAAATAATGGCATAATTTAGTTAAAATGGAGTAATAAAAAATGATTATTTTGCAAGCAAGCAATGTTGCACGTCGCTTTAACGGTGTGACATTTTTTGATAATATTTCAATGCAAATTCAAAGCAAGGCCCGGGTTGGGTTGGTTGGCCGTAATGGTGCAGGAAAATCAACGTTGTTAAAAATGTTGATTGGTGAAACAATGCCAGATGAAGGTGAAGTTTCAATGAAAAAAGGGATTCGAATGGCTTATTTGGCCCAAAATTCAGGTTTGGATTCTGACTTGTCAGTCTATAATGAAATGCTAACGGCATTTGCTGACGTTATTGCGCTGGAAAAGCGGTTGCGTCAGATGGAAAACCAAATTGCAACGACAACAGATTATACTAGTGATGCTTATACAGATTTGTTGGCAGCTTACGACCAGGCGCAACATGATTTTGATGAAAAGAATGGTTATGGTTATGATGCAACAATTCGATCAGTATTACATGGATTTGATTTTGATGAATCGTTTTATGATCAAAAAATTGTCGCATTATCTGGTGGGCAACGAACACGGTTGGCAATTGCAAAACAGTTGTTGGAGACCCCTGATTTACTTATTTTAGATGAGCCAACTAACCATTTAGACATGCAAACGCTAGCTTGGTTAGAACAATACCTTAAAAATTATCAAGGTGCCTTATTAATTGTTTCCCACGACCGTTATTTCTTGGATCGTGTCGTAACAGAAGTATATGATATGCATTCGGGTCAGTTAGATCATTATAAAGGAAATTATAGTGATTTTATGAAACAAAAAGCTGCTAACGTGTTACAAGAACAAAAAGCGTATGACAAACAACAAGAAGAAATTGCGAAACTAGAAGATTTCGTTAAAAGAAATATTGTGCGTGCGTCAACGACTAAACGTGCCCAATCAAGACGGAAACAATTGGAACGCATGACGCGAATTGAGGCGCCTAAAAACGAATCAGGCGTTGCTAGAATTCAGTTTAAAGCAGATGAAGATTCTGGTAATGAAGTATTACGTGTAAATGATGTTAAGTTGGGTTATGATATGACCCACGTATTGGCTGAAAACGTTAATATTGATGTTGATAAACAACATGCAGTTGCCCTTGTAGGGCCAAATGGAATTGGGAAATCAACGTTTATCAAAACCGTTTTGGGTAAGTTGCCACTATTGGCTGGTCAAATAAAACTAGGTGCGAATGTAACGGTTGGTTATTATGATCAAGAACAGCAGACATTGGACAACAAGCGTTCTGTGATTGATACGATTTGGGATGAGCATCCAACAATGCCTGAAAAGGATGTTCGATCAATTTTGGGTTCATTTATGTTTTCAGGTGAAGCTGTCGAAAAATTAGTCTCAGCTTTATCAGGTGGTGAACGAGCACGACTATTATTAACAAAGCTAGCATTAGAACATGCTAATTTCTTGATTTTGGATGAGCCGACTAATCATTTGGATATTGATTCACGTGAGGTTTTGGAAACTGCTTTAAATGAATACAATGGGACAATTTTCTTTGTATCACATGATCGTTACTTTATTAATGAAGTGGCAACTGAAGTCGTTGAACTATCGCCTAATGGCACGCGCTTTTTTGATGGTGACTATGACTATTATCTGGAAAAAACAGCTATTGAAGTAGATGAATCAAAAACGGCTACCACTGATGATATACCAGAAACAGTTAGTGCTAAAACATTATCAAGGGCTGAACAGAAAGAAAGACAACGAGAACAACGCCGTTTGGAGCGTGCAGTAACCGCATTAGAAAATAAAATGACGGTTCTTTCTGATGATCATGAGGTTGCTAATGAAGCATTAAATGACCCTCAAAATGGTACTGATTTACAAAAACTAAATGAATTATCAGAAAAAATTGCAGAATTAGATAGTCAATTACAAGATATTGAAGATCAATGGACGGAGGCTAGTGTCGCTTTAGAACAATTTTTGACTGAAGATTAACGACATGCTGAAAAAGTTTGATTTTGAAATATTGCATCTTTACTGAAGTTAAAATAAGGCGTTAAGGTAACCTATTTGGAAGGGGAATCTTAACGTTTTTTTGTAGCGAAATATCCGATAGGAAAGGTTTGCAAAAAAAGAAGAGTATGGTATTATTAATAGTGTTGATTAGCACTTAAACGTAAAGAGTGCTAAAATAAAGAAAATATAACCTGTGGAGGTCAGATAACATGTTGAAACCATTAGGAGATCGTGTTGTATTGCAAGTATCAGAAGCACCTGAGCAATCAGTTGGGGGGATTTTATTAGCTTCTAATGCACAAGAAAAGTCAGTTACAGGAAAAGTTGTTGCTGTTTCGACGCAGACAGTTGGCGATTTAACAGCACCTGTTGCAGTTAAAGAGGGTGATCAAGTCATCTTTGATAAATATGCAGGTGCAGAAATTAGTATTGATGGGGTTGACTATTTAGTTGTTCACGAAAAAGACATCGTGGCAGTTTTGTAATTTAAATACTTAATACTTAATAAAACGATAGAGGGTAATAAATTATGGCAAAAGATATTGAATTTTCAGAGGATGCACGTGCAAAAATGCAAGCGGGTGTTGATAAGCTTGCCGATACAGTAAAAACAACGATTGGTCCTAAGGGACGAAATGTTGTGATTGAACAAAGTTTTGGAGCACCAACAATTACAAACGATGGTGTGACAATTGCAAAGGCTGTTGAATTAGAAGACCATTTTGAAGATATGGGGGCTAAGTTAGTTGCTGAAGTTGCTTCAAAGACTAATGATATTGCTGGTGATGGTACCACAACAGCGACAGTACTAGCACAATCTATTATCAACGAAGGTATGAAGAATGTTACAGCTGGTGCTAACCCAGTTGGTGTGCGTCGTGGAATTGAATTAGCGACAGCAGCAGCTGTAAAGGCTTTGCATGATATGTCAAAAACGGTTTCTACTAGAGAAGAGATCACACAAATCGCTTCAATTTCAGCAGCTAACCCAGAAGTTGGTCAATTGATTGCTGAAGCGATGGAAAAAGTGGGTAACGATGGTGTCATAACTATCGAGGAATCAAAGGGAATTGAAACCACCTTAGATGTTGTTGAAGGAATGCAATTTGATCGTGGTTACATGTCACAATACATGGTAACGGATAATGACAAGATGGAAGCATCGTTGGATAATCCTTATATCTTAATTACGGACAAGAAGATTGGTAATATTCAAGATATTCTACCTGTTTTGCAAAGTGTTGTTGAACAAGGACGTGCTTTGCTAATTATTGCTGATGATATTACTGGTGAAGCTTTGCCAACGCTTGTTCTAAATAAGATGCGTGGTACGTTTAATGTTGTAGCTGTTAAGGCGCCAGGATTTGGTGATCGTCGTAAGGCACAACTAGAAGATATCGCCATCTTAACTGGTGGAACCGTCATTACTGATGAATTGGGCTTGAATTTGAAAGATATGACGATCGAACAACTTGGTCAAGCTGCTAAAGTTACAGTTACCAAGGATAATACGACGATTGTTGAAGGTAATGGGAATTCAGCAACGATTAAGGAACGTGTTGAATTGATTAAGGGTCAAATTACAGAAACAACCTCTGATTTTGACCGTGAGAAATTGCAAGAACGTTTAGCAAAGTTAGCCGGTGGTGTCGCTGTCGTTAACGTTGGAGCAGCCACTGAAACGGAACTAAAAGAACGTAAGTACCGTATTGAGGATGCTTTAAATGCAACGCGTGCTGCTGTTGAAGAAGGTTTTGTTTCAGGTGGTGGAACTGCATTGGTTAATGTTATTCCAGCTGTTGCAGATTTGACTGAATCTGGGGATGTTCAAACTGGTATCAACATTGTAAAACGTGCCTTAGAAGAGCCAGTTCGTCAAATTGCAGAAAATGCAGGTGTTGAAGGATCTGTTATTGTTAACCAATTGAAGCATGAAGAAGTTGGTGTTGGCTACAATGCAGCAACTGGTGAGTGGACCGATATGATTCAAGCTGGTATTGTGGATCCAACTAAGGTAACTCGTTCAGCTTTGCAAAATGCAGCTTCTGTTTCAGCCTTATTATTGACAACTGAAGCCGTGATCGCTAATAAAACTGATGATTCAGATGCGCAAATGCCTGCTCAAGGTGGCATGCCAGGTATGATGTAAAATAGTAATTAAAAATGGTGGTGACTGTACAAAAGTTATCACCATTTTTTTGTGCGTAAGCCTGTAATAATGTCACGAAAAAGAAAAATAAAAAAGGAATAAAAAGATAGACAATTAATAATTTGAGAACTACAATGAGTCCTTGTATAAACTGTTGGTAAGATAATCATGTTGTATACAATTAATTATTTATTGAGGAGCAAGAAGATGTGGCCTTTATTGAAGCGGTTTTTAATTGGGAAACCATTAAAAACTTTAGATGAAGATGCAAGACACCTTAGTCGAACAAAGGCGTTGGCGTTATTATCATCAGATGCTTTGTCATCCGTTGCATATGGAACAGAGCAAATTATCACAGTGTTAATGGTTGCAGGTGGTGCGGCAACATTGTGGTTACAGTTACCAATTGTTGGGGTGGTTTTAATTTTGTTGGCAGCGATTACGCTGTCATACCGACAAATTATTCATGAGTATCCTGCTGGTGGGGGTGCTTATCTTGTTACTTCTACCAACTGGGGCCGTAATGCTGGTTTGGTTGCAGGTGGTTCGTTATTGGTTGACTACATGCTAACGGTTGCAGTATCGGTAGCTTCAGGAACGGAAGCGATTGTTTCAGCCATTCCGGCGTTACATTCGTACAATGTGGCCATTGGTGTCATTATCATTTTAGCGCTAACAGGTATTAACTTGCGTGGTATGCGTGAATCAGCAGGTGTTTTGATGCTACCGGTTTATCTATTTATTTTGATAATGGTTGTCATGATTATTTGGGGATTCGTGAATATTTTGACGGGTAATGTGCATTATCAACCGACAACTACCGGAAATATTGCAACAGGTAGTGTGTCATTATTGTTGTTCTTAAAAGCCTTTTCTAGTGGTTCATCTTCATTAACAGGGGTGGAAGCAATTTCCAATGCAGTACCTAATTTTAAGAATCCTAAGGCAAAAAATGCAGCAGCAACATTGTCAATTATGGCACTTATTTTAACCTTTTTTCTTGTTGGTGTAACAGGTTTGTCGTTTGCTTATGGGATTAAGCCAGCAAAAAATCTCACCGTTTTGGCACAAATTGGTGAACAAGTATTTGGACATGGTGTTTTATTCTATGTCTTACAAATTGCAACAGCAGCTATTTTGGCGGTTGCGGCTAATACAGGATTTTCTGCATTTCCACAGTTGGCTTTTAACTTAGCGAAAGATAAGTTTATGCCACATAGTTACATGGATCGCGGAGATCGCTTAGGCTATTCAAAGGGCATTGTTTCGCTAGCTTTTGGTGCGATTATCCTATTGGCCATATTCCAAGGATCGACAGCAGCTTTAATTCCGTTATACGCAGTCTGTGTGTTTGTCCCGTTTACTTTATCTCAGTCGGGGATGATTATTCACTGGTGGCGTGAACGTGATGGGTTCTGGTTAGGTAAATCAATTATTAACCTAGTTGGTGCCTTATTATCAGCGCTCTTAGTTATTATATTGTTTACTTTACATTTTGCTTCAGTGTGGCCATATTTGCTAATCATGCCAATTGTCCTACGCATTTTCTTGGTGATTAATCGTCATTATCGTTTAGTGGCTAAACAATTAAAAATTTTGTCCCAAGAACCCATCCGACGGAGTCGTTATGATGGTGCAACGGTTATTATCCTTGTATCTAATTTAACGCGGGCCACGGCTGATGCTGTTGACTATGCAAAGTCAGTTGGTGATAAGGTATTGGCTATGCATGTGTCGTTTGATTCAAATCCCCAAAAAGAACATCGTTTGGGCGTTGAATTTAAGCGCGAATTTCCAGATGTACGCTATGTTGATATTCATTCTTCATATCGCTCCATTACAAAACCAGCAATGCGATTTGTTGATGAAATTGCCAAAGCAACGACAGCTCGCAATCATTCTTTGACAATTTTAATACCACAATTTGTGCCACGCCATGGTTGGCAGAATGCCTTGCATAATCAAAATAGTAATAAATTAAGAGCAGCATTGGCATCGCGTGATGTTACTGTTTCAACTTATTATTTCCATTTGAAAGAGTAACCTTTAAATAGCCATTAATATCATAAAAATAAAAGCGTCTACTACGATGAGACATCCGGTAAAGAGTTAACGAATTAGTTTAACTTATAGTATATGGATGGCATTAAGCTAGTGGACGTTTTTGTTATGCTAACAAAATGTCATGAGTAAGCGACTTTAGGAAATTAATTTAGTGTACAAGTTTATATTTGTTACCATTAGTGTGTTTTTTATTTTAAATGGTTGTGGTAATCTAAATGAGACAAATAATAACAAGGAAAGGCGTCAAAGAATGGAATATACGATTGACGACGTTCGTGATGAATTAAAGTTGCTTCACGAACAAGTCTATGCAGGTAAATTATTAAATTCACTAGGTAGTCAAGTTGGTCATTTACTTGATCAAATTGATTATGATGAACCTAGCCAAGTTGTGCAATTAGCAGATGAACAAGCAGAAGATATTAAACAACGTATTTTAGAATGGCAGCAAATGATGTATGCTGGTCAATCTGTTAAAATTAGCAATCAAGACGTTTTAGATTTATTAAGTAGCCTACGTCAAACTGATCCGACATTGCGGGATAAAGGCGCTTTCTTTTTTATCAGTGATGGATTACAAAATGGTGTGTTTGAAACTAATCAATTATTTTTGATAGTACGTTGTCTTGTTCAAGATAATGTGTTGTTTAGTCATATCGATGAACTAGATAATGATGGCGTATTTTATCGCTCGTTTGCGATATTTGTCTTGTCAATGTTACGGCATGCCAATCGTAAAGGCAGTAATAAATTTATTAGTGATGAAGCAGAACAAACGTTATTCATTAACCTTGCAACGTATATTGCCTTAGAACGTGATACGCGTGGCTTTGTTGGTGATAAAGGCTGGGCCCATGCTTTTATGCACATTGGTAATTTGATGTCAGAATTTATGCATGACGATAAGGTGCAACGGGCGGATAAAATATTTTTGTTGACCATTTTAATTGAAAAATTAAAACGGTTGGATATGCCGCTTATTATGGGTGAAAATCGTCGTTTGATTGGTCTGATTACAGATTTAGTTAATACAAATGAATTATATGCAAAGTACTTTTTACAACAATTAAAACAGTGGCGTCAAGAGATGACACGGCAAATGCAACCAGAATCTGAGGGGGCATGGCATTGTTTATATAATCAGCAAAGATTTTTACAAGGTCTCATGATGCGCGATAATTTGCCTAAAGAAATTTTTGATTATTTGAACGAGTCCAGGGATCTTTTGATGTAATAATCCCATAAATCGGATTTATGTGTTATACTTAGGTTTCTATATTAAATCAGTTTGACAGTCAAGGGGAGAACCAATATGTCAGAAAAATTAAATATTGCAATGTTGTTTGGTGGAAATTCATCTGAGCACGATGTTTCAAAACGGTCAGCACATAACATTTATGATGCTATGGATAAAGAAAAGTACGATGTCACTGTCTTTTTGATTTCAAAAGACGGTATTATGATGAACTCAAAAGATTCATGGCGTGTCTTTGAAGGGGAAGATGAAGATGCAATTGTTGCTGCAGCGAAGGAAAAGATGGATATGACTAACCCATTGACACCAATTGCTGCATTGAGTGAGATGGCCAACATTGATTTCTTCTACCCAGTTGTTCACGGAAACTTGGGTGAAGATGGTACGTTGCAAGCATTGTTCCGTTTGCTAAAGAAGCCATATTTGGGGCCGGGAATTGCCGCATCAGCGATGTCATTTGATAAGGATTTGACGAAGCGTATTCTAAATCAAGCAGGTGTTCGTAACACTGATTACGTTTTGGTAACTGACCAAAATTATAAGGACTACACTTTTGATGAATTGACAGCTAAACTAAACTCAGATGTTTTGTTTGTTAAAGCTGCTAGTCAAGGGTCATCAGTGGGGGTTTCGCGTGTAACTAATGCTGAAGAGTATGCTGTTGCGTTGAAAGATTCATTCCAATATGATTATAAAGTTTTGGTTGAGGGTGGTTTGGATAAGCCACGCGAAGTCTTTATCTCAATCTTAGGAAATGAAAACCCACGTGCTTCACGTTTAGGTGGAATTGTCTTGCCAGAAGATGATGTTTGGTATGATTACAATAACAAATTCGTTGATGCGTCTGGTATGGTATTTGAATTACCCGCCAAGATGGATGATACATTAGCTGAAGAAATTACTGATATGGCTTTGCGTGCATACAAGGCATTAGGACTTGTTGGCCTAACACGTATGGACTTCATGATTGATAATAATGGTGTTCCTTACTTGGGTGAGCCCAACACATTACCTGGATTTACTAATATTTCATTGTATCCACAAATGTGGGAAGTTTCAGGAATTAGTTATACCAATCTGATTGATGAATTAATTCAATATGGTATGGCTGAATTCGAACGCCAAAATAAATTATCATACGATTTCGTTTCACTTGGCGAAGAGCGTATGGGTGAAAAGCAATACAATGCTGAAGTAGCAAAATAATAATAAAGTATAATAAGCCACGTCTCTAATAGAGATGTGGTTTATTTGTTGTCTTAATTTTAAATTTTAAAACGTGCAAGTGCGTGGCAGAGTTCTTTATAAAATAACAAATTTAGCGTATACTTTATAATAAGATTAACAGTGGAAAAGGATAAAAAATGACGAACTCATTTACCCCAACGTGGATGATTGACGCAATTTATTGCGTTACCCCAAAACAATTACAACAGCACAATATTAAAGCTGTTTTGACAGATTTAGATAATACGTTAGTAGCCTGGAATAATCCTGATGGTACGCGTGAACTACATGATTGGTTATTGCAAATGAAGCAGGCGCAAATCCCCGTCTTGATTGTTTCTAACAATTCTTCTGATCGGATTGCACGAGTGGCTGACCCCTTGCAATTAGACTTTGTCGCACGAGCTCTAAAGCCAATGACGCGTGGGTTAAAGGAAGCTGCTAAAACCTTACAACTTGATCCAAGCCAAATGGTGATGGTCGGTGATCAATTACTAACGGATGTTTGGGCTGCAAATAATGCTGGTATGCGTAGCATTTTAGTAAAACCTTTAATTGAAACAGATCAATGGAATACCAAAATTAATCGTTTCTTTGAAAAAGGTGTCAAAAAGGATATGTTAAAGAACAATCCACAATTACAATGGAGGAAGCAACTTGATTAGTGAAGAGACAATACGTCAATATATAGATGAAGGATTACGCTGTATTGGCTGTGGTGCGTTAATTCAAACCGATAATAAAAATGACATTGGGTATACACCAATGTCAGCGCTTAAAAAGAGCTTTGAAAATGATGAAGTCTTTTGTCAACGGTGTTTCCGTTTGCGTCACTATAATGAAATCCAGCCAGTTAATTTAACTGATGATGATTTTCGTCATTTGTTAGAACAAATTGCAGATACAAATTCATTGGTTGTTTATGTTATGGATGTCTTTGACTTTTCAGGTTCATTAATTCCTGGCTTGCACCGTTTCGTTGGAAACAATGACGTTTTACTAGTTGGTAATAAGGTCGATGTGTTACCACGCTCATTGAAGCGCAGTAAAATTAAAGATTGGATGCGTCAACAAGCTAATATTGCTGGTCTCCGTCCAATTGATGTTGCTTTGACATCAGGAAAAAACGGTGAAGATATTGAGAAAATGCTTGATTTAATTTCAAAGTATCGTAAAAACCGTTCTGTTTACGTGGTGGGTGTTACTAACGTTGGTAAGTCAACCTTAATCAATCAAGTTATTAAATCAGTAACAGGTGATCGGCATGACGTTATCACAACATCACGATTCCCAGGGACAACATTGGATCGGATTGAAATTCCGCTAGATGATGACAGCAATATTATTGATACCCCTGGTATTATTCATCAAGATCAAATGGCACATTATTTAAGTGCTAAGGATTTGAAATACGTGTCACCACAAAAAGAAATCAAACCTAAGACGTTCCAATTAAATGAAGGACAGACTTTATTTATGGGTGCTTTGGCACGTTTTGATTACATCCAAGGGCAGCGAACTAGCATCACAGCATATTTTGAAAATAATTTGTTGATCCACCGAACAAAACTAGCTAATGCAGATGCGTTTTATGAAAAACATGCCGGTGACCTTTTAGCACCACCAGCAACCGAAAATTTGGCCATGTTACCACCACTGCAACGCTATGAATTTAAAACAACAGAAAAAACAGATATTGTGATTGACGGATTAGGATGGCTAACCGTACCAGCAAATACTGTTGTCGCAGGCTGGGCACCACAGGGTGTTTCAGTATTAACAAGAAGGGCAATGATTTAAAACATGATATCACTACGCGGAAAACAAAAACGTTACTTACGAGCATCAGCACACGACATGCGACCACTATTTAGTGTTGGTAAGCAAGGTCTAACAAAAAATTGGCTAGATCAATTAGAAGATGCAATTAATAAACGTGAGTTGTTTAAAGTAAACATTTTAGCTAATTCAGAAGTTGACACGACTGAATTAAAGACGTTTATTGAAGAAAATTCAGATATTCAAGTTGTGCAAACAATCGGACATACTTTAGTATTGTTTGGTGAATCTGATGAAAAAGAAAACCGACATTATTCAGTAACAGTACAAAAGATTTAATAAATAATAGGCAATGGGAGATGGCTTATGGTAGCGACATTTCAACAATTTGTTACGCAACTTCAACTTGAACCAGAGGTTGCAAAAAATAAGCAAAAAATAGGGATTCTTGGGGGCACCTTTAACCCACCACATATTGGTCATCTCATCATCGCTGAACAAGTTGCCGATAAATTAGGCCTGGATAAGGTATATTTTATGCCCAATGCCAAGCCACCACATGTGGATTATAAAGCAGCTATCAATCCAATTGATCGTGCGCGGATGGTTCAGGCAGCAATTATCGGTAACAGTCGTTTTGATATTGAACCGTTAGAAGTGCAACGTGGTGGTAAAAGCTATACTTATAATACGATGTTGCAATTGAAACTTGAACATCCTAACTATGAATATTATTTTATAATTGGTGGGGATGAGGTTGCTTATCTTAAGACATGGTATCGGATTGATGATTTACTAAAGCTAGTTAAATTTGTCGGGGTTAACCGCCCCGGTCAAGTAAAAGAATCAGCATACCCCGTACTATGGGTTGATGTCCCTGATTTGATGATTAACTCAACTGATATTCGACAACGAATTAGTCATCATCAAAGTGTCCGTTATTTAGTTCCTGATCTGGTAGCAGCTTATATTGTAGAAAACGGGTTATATTTAAATGACAGATAAACTAATTTATACACAAAAAATTTTTAGTGGTTCGCGTGAACTACTAATTGATAAGGTTTCGCAAGCGTTATCAACAAAACGTTTCGAGCACGTTTTGCGTGTAGAAGAGATGGCATTACAACTAGCTGAAAAATGGCATGTTGATGCAGAATTAGCATCAATTGCAGCTTTAACACATGACTATGCTAAAGAACGTTCTGATGAAGATTTTTTGCGTGAGATTGAAAAAAAACAATTGGACCGTGATTTGACTAATTGGGGTAATAATGTTTGGCATGGCGTTGTTGGCGCTGAAATGGTAAAAGATGAATTAGGCATTGCGCATGAAGACATCTTAAATGCCATTCGGCAACATACCACAGGTGCTACAGTGATGACTAAGCTCAGCCAGATATTGTATATGGCTGATTATATTGAAACAGGGCGTGATTTTCCTGGGGTAGAAGATGTTCGTGCGTTGGCGTTTGACGATTTGGCAGCTAGTGTTGGTTGGCAAACGGCGCATACACTAACCTTTTTGCTAACTAAAAAGGTTAGTATCTACCCGGGAACGCTATTAACTTATAATACATGGAGTGTTGATAAATAATGACTAATGTTAATGATATGTTGGAAGTAGCAGTGAAGGCTGCTGATGGTAAGCGAGCTGAAGATTTAGTATCTTTGGATATTCATGAAATGAGTATTATCACAGATAATTACTTGATTTTGAGCGCACCAACTGAGCGTCAAGTGATTGCGATTGCTGATGAAATTATTGATCAAATGGCAGAGGCCGGATTCGAATTAATTCGTCAAGAAGGACGCAGTGAGGGGCAATGGGCCTTATTGGACTTTGGTGATTTAATTGTACACGTATTTAAGACAGAAACACGCGATTTTTATCGACTTGAAAAAAACTGGCAGGCTGCTCCAGAAGTAGCAATTGATCAATGGATCATTAAGGAAGATTTTTAATGAATTACCAAACATTTGCAAAGTTATATGATGATTTATTTGATGAGGATGCCTACCAAGACTGGTTATCTTATGCACAAAAGAATATAACCGCTAAAGATGGTAAATTATTAGAGCTAGCGGGTGGTGCAGGTCGCTTAGCCATTTTACTTAAACAAAACGGCTTTAAAGATGTGACAGTTTTTGATTTGTCACCAGAAATGCTAACTTTAGCCGCACAACATGCGCAAGAAGCGGAACTTGAATTACCGTTAATTGAAGGTGATATGCGTGAATGGTCTGACTTGAAGCAAAAATATGCAACAATAACATCGTTTGCCGATTCTTTTAACTATCTAGCAAACACGAAAGAAATGTTAGATGCTTTTAAACAAGTTGCTAAGCACTTGGAAGACGATGGGCAATTTTTATTCGACGTTATTTCACCATGGCAGACGGATGTTTACTATCCAGGTTACATGTTTAATTGGCATGATGATGAGACTGCTTTTATGTGGTCATCATACGGTGTTGAGGGTATGTCACATACTGTTGAGCACGAATTAACATTTTTTGTGTATAACGAAGAAATTGATGGGTACCAGCAGTTACAAGAAATACACACTGAACGAACTTATGATTTAGAGACCTTTATGCGTTTGTTGAAAAAGGCTGGCTTTAAAGATATTAAGGTGTCTGCTGATTATGGTCGTCAAGATGTTACGGCAGAAACAGATCGTTGGTTCTTTAGCGCTACTAAAGCTTAGAAGGAAAAATAGTTATGAAAGCAGTTGGGATCGTTGCCGAATATAATCCATTTCATAATGGACATGCATATCAATTAGCAAAAGCAAAGCAAATAACTGGTGCTGATACAACGGTTGTTGTGATGTCGGGCAATTTTGTGCAACGAGGCTTACCAGCTGTTTTTGATAAATGGCAACGCGCAGAATTAGCATTAATAGGCGGTGCTGATGTGGTCTATGAACTACCGTTTGCCTTTGCTGTACAACCAGCCCACTTATTTGCTCGTGGGGCGGTTAATGTGTTGGTTGCAGCGGGGGTGACTTGTATCGCCTTTGGTGCAGAACATGCACAACTTGATTTTTTGGCTTTGGCAAAAATTGCTCGCCAAAAATTAGGTGAAAATGATGCATTTAAAAATGATTATACGCAAACCTATGCAACTGTTTTTAATGATGTCTTAGCTGATGCTACTGGGCAACGTTTATCGCAGCCCAATGATTTATTAGGCTTTGCTTATGCAATGGCGCTATTGGATTTAGGGTATGCAGATAAAGTGAACTTAGTGCCTATTCAACGTCAAGGAGCGGATTATCATCAAACGGGTATTACCGATACTCGGATTGCGAGTGCAACAGCATTACGTGAATTAATGTTGCAAGAACAAACAGTTAATGAATTTGTGGATTATGTATCAAAACCAGCTGCACAGTTATTGGCGGGTGGTGAGCAATCTAAAAATTGGTCAGAAGCGTGGTACCCATTTTTACAATATAAAGTGTTAACAACACCAATTTGTCAATTAGAACAGATTTATCAATTAACTGATGGGCTTGCGTATCGCTTAAAAGAACAAATGACACGGTATACACGGGTTGACTATCAAACATTTATGACAATGTTTAAAAGTAAGCGGTATACATGGTCACGTCTCCAACGGACAATGTTATACACACTATTAAATATAAGCCATGATGAAATGATGCAAGCGCTTCAGCGTCCCTATTTACGAGTACTTGGCGCAACGAAGCAAGGTCGGTTTTTTATTAAAAAAAAGCGTGATCAAATCCAATTACCTGTTATTAATCACGTGACACATGAGATGATAAATGATATTTTACAGTTGGATTATCGTGCCGGTAAACTATATGAATTGATGGCCAAGCAACCGTTACAACAGGCAATGGATACAGGGCGTATACCAGTTTTTTATGAGTAAGGAAGGATTAATTATGAAGTGGCAATTTTCACAATTACAAACGTATAAAGATGAACCATTACAATTTAGCGAAACATTAACACTTGATAGTAAGCTAGTGGACCAGTTTAGTGATGTTATTCAAGAAATTAAGCCTGTCAAAGTGGTTGGATTTGCACAAACAGAAGCTGATGATGTATTAGTACATGCGCATGTGACTGGTGAATTAATAACACCTTCAACAAGATCATTACAGCCAGTTACATTACCAATTGATTTTGATATCGATGAAATCTATATTAAAGACAAGCAACATGAAGAACGGTATAGTGATGAACAATCAGTTATTTTGATTGAAGATGGTATCATTAATTTTGATGAAGCCTTGTTAGAATACATCGTTTTGTCAATTCCTTTGCAAGTATTAACTGATGAAGAAGCAGCCAATGACACAATGCCTACAGGTAAGGATTGGTCTGTTATTTCAGAGGAATCTTATGCAAATCTAAAAAAAGAGACAGAGCACCAAAATACACCATTAGCTAACCTAGCTGATTTATTAAAAGATTAAAGTAATTAGGTTAACCAAGATTTGTTGGTAAGCATATTGATAGAAACGAGACCAGAGCAAATCAAGTTCTGGTCTTGTTTATTAGAGAAAGGAATAATGATGGCTAAACCCAAAATAACGCCTATGATGGCGCAATATAACGAGATTAAAGCGCAGTATCCTGATGCATTTTTATTTTATCGTCTGGGTGATTTTTATGAATTGTTTAATGATGATGCTGTGGTGGGATCACAACTACTAGAGTTGACGTTAACACAGCGAAATAAAAATTCAGCCGATCCAATTCCAATGGCGGGTGTTCCGCACCATGCTGCGCAAAACTATATCGATATATTGGTAGATAAGGGCTATAAAGTTGCCGTAGTTGAGCAGGTAGAAAATCCTGCTGAAGCTGAGGGAATGGTGAAACGTGAAGTTGTTCAGTTAGTAACACCTGGAACACGTATGAAAACGTCAGCTGATGCAGCTAAAGAAAATAATTATCTGGTTGGATTATCCGTTGCACCACTTGATTGTTATGGCTTAGCCTATACAGATTTATCTACCGGTGAAATAAAAGTAACCAGTTTGCAAGGCTTAAATAGTGTTTTGAACGAAATTAGTCGCTTGGAAACAAAAGAAGTTGTGACGAGTGATGAGTTACCTAATGACTTACAAGCTAGTTTAACCACATTAGGTATTTTAGTTTCAAAAACAAAATCACAAGATGAAACGCATGCTGAAATTGCCTATTTGACGCAACAGTTACAACAAACAACCCCTAAGGCTGCTGCTAATACTTTATTGCAATACTTATTTGATACGCAAAAGCGTTCGCTAGATCATCTTCAACAGGCAACAGCTTATGAAGTGGCACAATATTTGAAGATGGATCGACATTCACGAGCTAATTTAGAGTTAACAGTTAACTTACGGACGCAACAACGATCGGGAACCTTGCTTTGGTTATTAGATGAAACTAAAACGGCAATGGGTGGACGAACGCTAAAACAATGGCTAGAACAACCACTCTTAGACGCTAATATTTTAAATCAGCGCTATGATAAAATTGGTGAGTTAGTGAAAGAATTCTTTGGGCGTTCAGCATTACAAGAAGCCCTGCAATCTGTTTACGATTTGGAGAGGCTCGCTGGTCGCATTGCATATGGTACAGCTAATGGCCGTGATTTATTACAACTACGACGGTCACTACAACAAGTTCCTGAGATTTTAAGTATTTTAGATGATCTTGATCCAGCTATTTTTGGTGAGTTAAGAATCAATTTAGATCCGGTTTCAGATATTGAAGTATTAATTGGTGAGGCCATTACAGATGAGCCACCGATTTCAGTGACTGATGGCGGTGTTATTCGTACGGGGTACCATGAACAGTTAGATAAATATCGTGATGTAATGACAAATGGTAAAACCTGGTTAGCAGAGTTAGAAGCACATGAACGGCAAGCAACAGGGATTAATTCCCTAAAAATTGGATTTAATAAAGTATTTGGCTACTACATTGAAGTGACGAAAGCCAATATTGCTAAGTTAGATGCCGATCGTTATACTCGCAAACAGACCTTGGTAAATGCCGAGCGGTTTATTACGCCTGAATTAAAAGAACGTGAGCAAATGATTCTAGAGGCAGAAAGTAAGTCAAGCGAGCTAGAATATCAGTTATTCACAAGCGTTCGACAAACTATCAAAGAGAATATTCAACGGATTCAAACATTAGCTGCTCATTTAGCACAGTTAGATGTTTTACAAGCATTGGCAACAGTTGCTGAACGATATCATTTTGTGCGGCCAATACTAACTGATGAAGATGTGATTGATATTCAGTCGGGGCGTCATCCGGTTGTTGAAAAAGTACTGGGTCATCAAGAGTATGTCGCTAATAATGTGGAAATGCAAGCTGACGACACAATTTTGTTAATAACTGGACCAAATATGTCTGGTAAGTCGACATACATGCGCCAATTAGCACTAATTGTGGTTATGGCCCAAATAGGTTCATTTGTACCAGCAACAGCAGCAACACTGCCGATTTTTGATCAAATTTTTACGCGTATTGGAGCAGCTGATGATTTGATTTCTGGTAATTCAACATTTATGGTGGAAATGGCTGAAGCAAACACAGCTTTGCAGAATGCAACGAAACATTCATTAATTTTATTTGATGAATTAGGTCGTGGTACTGCGACTTATGATGGAATGGCATTGGCACAAGCAATTATTGAGTATGTTCACGAACATACGCATGCTAAGACATTATTTTCAACGCATTACCATGAATTAACAGCTTTGGCCGATGAACTACCTGAATTACAAAATGTTCACGTTGGTGCCAATGAACAAGACGGTGAACTTATTTTTTCACATAAGGTATTATCAGGACCGGCTGACCAAAGTTATGGTATTAATGTTGCGAAGTTAGCAGGATTACCAAGTTCCCTAATTACACGGGCGGCTGATATTTTAAGTCATTTGGAAGAACAAGATGTGTCATTAAAGACGGCGCCCATGATTAAAACGGCTTTAGCTGATGAATCAGTTGATTTATCAGTTGACGAGATAACGCAACCAGCAATGGCACCTGTCGTAAAACCAGCCACGGGTGATGAGGGACAATTGGACTTGTTTGCACTATCGGAAAGCATTGATCCACAAACGCAACAAATTCTTGAAGAAATGAAACAACTGAATGTTGCTACCATGACACCATTAGAAGCATTAATGAAGTTAAACGAATGGCAGCAAAGCATGCAGTAAGAGAGGTGTGTAGATGACTGAAATCCATGAATTATCTGATATTTTAGCAAACCAGATTGCTGCTGGCGAAGTGATTGAACGTCCTGGTTCTGTTGTTAAGGAATTAGTTGAAAATGCCTTGGACGCGCAAGCAACGCAAATCGACATTTTAGTAGAAGATGCTGGCATTAAATCAATTCGGGTTATTGATGATGGCGCAGGTATTACTAACGACCAAGTACAACGGGCTTTTTTACGTCACGCAACGTCAAAAATTAGTTCTCGGCAAGATTTGTTTCGCGTACATTCGCTCGGCTTTCGTGGAGAAGCATTGCCTTCAATTGCCTCAGTAGCTGATGTTGTGCTACAAACGGCAGTAATGGATGCCAAAGAAGGTACAAAGATACATTATCGTGGCGGTGAATTATTGTTGCAAACGGGGACGAACGCACGGCAAGGAACGGATATTTTGGTCACAGATTTATTCTATAACACACCAGCACGGTTAAAATATTTAAAATCACAAGCAACGGAATTATCTCAAATCGTCGATGTTATTAATCGTTTGGCCATGAGTTATACGAAAGTCGCTTTTCATCTGGTCCATAATGGAAAAGAGTTACTACAAACGGCAGGTAATGGTAATTTACAGCAAGTCATGGCTAGTGTTTATGGTTTATCACAAGCCAAAAAAATGATAGCAGTGAATATAAGTGATAATGATTTTGCAATTGCGGGTTATGTGTCATTACCAGAGTTAACACGGTCAAATCGATCATATATTTCCATTTTAATTAATGGCCGATTTGTAAAAAACTATAATTTAAGTAAAGCCATTGTTAAAGGTTATGGTTCAAAATTGATGGTTGGTCGTTTTCCAATTGCTGTCTTACAAATTAGTATGGATCCATTATTGGTTGATGTTAATGTTCATCCGCAAAAACATGAAGTACGTCTGTCCAAAGAGACACAATTAATGGCTTTGATTGAAGAAATGATTGTTAAATGTTTTACTAATCAAAATTTGATTCCGGATGCGTATGATAATTATATGCACGATAAAATAAATGATGAGGTAATTCCGGAAACTGATAATGAGCAATTTATGGCTCAATTACAAAAAATTTCAGGAACGAGTATCGATCGTGTTAATTCAAAGCAAGATCCAAATGATGATAAATTGGCGCTATCTATTGATGAAACATCACACCACTCACAAATTCGAGATGAAATAAAGCAACCAAATCAGGAGCAAACAAGTATTAACCCTATTATGATTACCAATGTGACTGATTTGGAGACGACACGTGTCCAAGAGTTTGTGACTAAGTACCGCCTTGAAGATGCTGTACAGCCTTTTACGGAAGTATCGACGCCAGTGGCAGCCAATGAAATGCAATTAGATTGGATTGATGAATCAACGACCGAAAACACACCTGTCCAGAATGGTTTTCCAACACTAGAATACATTGGTCAAATGCATGGGACATTTTTATTTGCTCAAGCTGAAGCCGGATTTTATATTATTGATCAGCATGCTGCGCAAGAACGAATTAAATATGAATATTTTCGAGAAGAAATTGGTAAACTTGGCTTAGATAGTCAACGGCTATTGGTGCCAATTGTCTTAACATACCCGAAAGTTGATATTTTAAAAATTCAAGCACACGAAGATGAATTACAAGCGGTTGGCTTACGTTTAGAATCTTTTGGTGATGATGCGTTAATTGTACGTGAGCATCCGGCTTGGTTTGAAAAAGGACAAGAAGAGTCAACCATTCGTGAGATGATTGATTGGCTATTGCGTGATGGGAGTATTACAACAAAAGCATTTCGTGAAAAAACAGCTATCATGATGTCATGTAAACGCTCAATTAAAGCGAATTGGTCATTAAATGATTATGAGGCGCGAGGCTTATTAACACAGTTAGCGCAAGCAGCAAATCCTTATAATTGTCCGCATGGCCGACCAGTGTTGGTTTCATTTACTAATACAGATATGGAAAAAATATTTAAACGAATTCAGGATTCGCATGAGTCATGGGTTGAGTATGATAATCATCCATTTTAATAAATAAGGGGAAATAAGAGTATGCAAGCCAGAGTATTTTTTGCGACAATTACTGGTAATAATGAAGATGTAGCTGATGTTATCGTGGCTGCATTTAAATCAGCTAATGTCGCTGTTAATAAAGAAGATATTCAGTTGATTGATCCACAAGACATTAATACAGATGAAACCGATATTGTTGTTGTTGTACCATATACATTTGATAATGGTTCATTACCAGACGAGGCACTAGATTTTTATGAGGATTTAGCAGATACTGATTTGAGTGGTATGGTGTATGGTGTATCAGGATCTGGTGATGATTTTTACGGTGATGATTTTGCTGTTGCGATTGATAAATTTGAACAGCAATTTGAAAAAACGGGTGCCATTAAAGGAGCACCTGGGGTCAAAGTTAATTTAAGTCCTGATCAAGCTGCAACGAAAGCATTACGAGATTTTACAGAATCATTGATTAAAACGGCACAAGATCAAGTCAAATAAAAAGTTTTTAATTTTTAAATTTTCAGGTATAATAATAAACGAATATAAAAACGTTGAAGAAAACACGTCGTTTAATAAATTATGTTTACAGAGAGTCAACGGGGGTGGAAGTTGACAACATAAAATAAACGGTACTATTTCGGAGTGTGTTACGATTTAAGTAGCAACGTTTCCCGCGTTAAGGGATTTTGAGTGTAACAAATATGTTATAAATTCGGGTGGTACCGCGTGTAAGCGCCCCGTTATCGGCTAAAAATCGATAACGGGGCGCTTTTTATTTTATGATGTATTAACAGGCAACGAAAGAAAAGGAGTAATAATTATGTCAGACGTACAACTAACATTACCAGATGGTGCCCAAAAGACTTACCCAATGGGTACAACACCAATGGAAGTTGCGAAAGGTATCGCAACTTCATTAGCAAAAAAGGCTGTTTCAGGAAAATTAAATGGTCAATATGTTGGTATGAAAGATGCTATTGAGCAAAGTGGTCAATTTGAGTTAATTATGAAAGATGAAGAAGAAGGGTTACGCTTACTACGTCATTCTGTATCACATTTATTGGCGCAAGCCTTGAACCGTTTGTATCCTGATCAAATTCATTATGGTGTTGGTCCAGCTATCGATAATGGTTTCTATTACGATACGGATAAAGTTGAAGGTAATCAAATTTCAGTTGATCAATTCCCAGAAATTGAAAAAATGATGAAGCGTATTGCTAAGGAAAATTTACCAATTGTCTCACGTGAAATTACGCGTGATGAAGCTTTGGAAATGTTCAAAGCGGATCCTTACAAAATTGAGTTGATTAATGATTTACCTGCTGATGAGCATATTTCAATTGCTGTTCAAGGTGAGCATATTGAATTGGACCGTGGTGGTTTGGTACCAGCAACCGGCTGGATTAAGCACTTTAAGTTGACTTCAGTTGCTGGTGCATATTGGCGTGGTAAGTCATCTAATCCCATGTTGCAACGTATTTACGGAACAGCATTTTGGAATGCAGAAGACTTGGATGCTGAAATGACGCGCCGTGCCGAAGCAAAAGAACGTGATCACCGTAAGATTGGTGCCGACCAAGATCTATTCTTTACATCACAAGAAGTTGGGGCCGGATTAGCAGTTTGGATGCCAAATGGTGCTGCAATTCGTCGTACGTTAGAACGCTACATTGTTGATCGTGAAGTACAAGATGGTTACCAACACGTTTATACACCCGTTTTGTCAAACTTAAACTTATATAAGCAATCTGGTCACTGGGATCATTATCGTGATGACATGTTCCCACCAATGGACATGGGAGATGGTGAATTCCTAGAATTGCGTCCAATGAACTGTCCTTCACATATTATGGTCTTTAAGCACCATCAACGTTCATACCGTGATTTACCATTCCGTATTGCGGAACTAGGTATGATGCACCGTTACGAAAAGTCAGGTGCCTTAACAGGTTTGTCACGTGTACGTGAAATGACATTAAATGATGGTCACACGTTCGTTATGCTTGATCAAATTGAAGATGAGTTCAAGAAAATTTTGCAATTAATGGTCGATGTTTATAAAGACTTTGATATTACTGATTACCGTTTCCGTTTGTCATATCGTGATCCACAAAATACTGAAAAGTACTTTGATGATGATGAAATGTGGGAAAAGGCCCAAAGAATGTTGAAGACAGCTATGGATGACATGGGGTTGGAGTACTTTGAGGCCGAAGGTGAGGCAGCCTTTTATGGTCCAAAGCTTGATGTGCAAATCAAGACAGCCTTGGGTGGTGAAGAAACACTATCAACCATCCAATTGGACTTCTTGTTGCCAGAACGCTTTGATGTAAACTATGTTGGTTCTGATGGTGAACTACACCGCCCTGTTATGATTCACCGTGGTATTATTTCGACTATGGAACGCTTTACAGCTTACCTAACTGAAATGTACAAGGGGGCTTTCCCAACATGGTTGGCACCACATCAAGTACGTATTATTCCAGTCAACCGGGAAGCTCACGGTGAATTTGCCCAATCTCTAGCAGATCGTTTGGTTAAGCAAGGTGTTCGGGTTGAATACGATGGCCGTAACGAAAAGTTAGGTTACTTAATCCGTAATGCGCAATCTTTGAAGATTCCATATACGTTGGTAATCGGGGATGAAGAAGTATCAAATGATACTGTTACAATTCGTCGTTTCGGTTCACGTGATACAGCAGCTAAGTCAGTTGACCAATTTGAAAAGGATTTACTAGCTGATATTGCCAGTCATTCACGTGCCTTGGATACACTAGAAAAAGCCGTTAAAGGTGAATAGTTAAATCGTGTTACATTGAGGTTTCAGACGCTTGAAACGCGGTTATGCTACAAAACTTTAGGCGCATCATTAATACATGTTTTACTAAGAAGTTGGGACATTATCTTTTGTCTCAACTTCTTTTTTATTGCAAAAAATAAAATGGTGGTATATAATTGGTCTATACCAAAACGGATAAAGGGGATATCATGATGAAGATTATTGAATTAAAAGATGAACAAGCAGGTGGAAAAGTAGGTTTTGAAATTTTTAAAGAGGCTTTGGCGGATAATGCGCAAGTATTTGGTCTGGCAACGGGCTCAACACCAATTACAATTTATAAGGAATTAACTGCTAGTGACCTGGACTTTTCAGACAAAATTTCAATTAATCTGGATGAATATCAAGGTTTACCTGGTACCCATGAACAAAGTTATCGTCATTTTATGGCAGAGCACTTATTTAATCAAAAGCCATTTAAAGAATCATACGTTCCTAATGGTTTAGATGAAGATAGTGAGGCCCAAACGGCATACTATGATACGCTGATTGCTGAACATCCCCTTGATTTACAATTGCTTGGATTAGGACAAAATGGGCACATTGGCTTTAATGAACCTGGTACACCATTTGATGTGCAAACTCGTTTAGTTGATTTAACTCCATCAACCATTGCAGCAAATGCTCGTTTTTTTGCTAGTGAAGATGAAGTGCCCCGTAAAGCCTTTTCAATGGGGATTGGTAGTATTATGAAGTCAAAAAAGATTTTGTTGGTTGCTTATGGTGAAAACAAAGCGCAAGCAGTTGCAGATATGGTTGAAGGTCCAGTCACAACTGATGTACCTGCTAGTGTTTTGCAAAATCACGATGATGTTACTGTTATTATTGATGAACAAGCAGCCTCAAAAATTAAAAATCGTGATCTTATCACAACAATTGCCTAAAGATAAAGACAGACTATAATGAAAAAGCAAATTTCCTATTTTAGGTAATTTGCTTTTTTATTATTATTTATGGGAGCTTTTAATAGCATACGATAGCTTATTAACGATGTTGCCTAGTGTAAAATATGGTTGGTGTGCTAAACTTATATGTAAAGTTAAAGAAGAGGGGATAACCCATGGACATGACAGGAAATGATTTCATTGAGATTTTAACCAATGAAACCTATACTACAAAGACTTTTGAAGCAGCTGATCAAGCAACCATTAATTTAGATGAATTGTTTTCAGATGTTACAAAAGCAATGGCAGCTGGTAAAATTTTCAGTGATACCTTAGTCATCAATGAAGAAGAGCCAATTATTCTACGAATTGAGACGAATTTAATTAATTTACCAATTCGTTATACGAATGCTATTCGTAAAATTGTCGTCAATGATGAAGCAAAAGAAATTTCATTATATATGGTTGTAGAGCATCCATTAGTGACTAAATCACATTTGTTTATTAAAAAGGCCGCCTCAGTGCAATCGTTTTTAGACGATCCAACGTCAGTCGCTGAAAAAATAACCATTTTTTTCAATGAACAAATCGAACAAATCAATGCTAATAAAGAGGCTGCTAAGCAAGCAGAACAACTAGAAGCAGAACAAGCTGAAAATGAGCCGGTAGCAGAAACCAAAAATCAATAATTGTTGTTATAAAGGGGTGAGATAATGAAACATAATATTATCGCAGCGCATAAAGTGATTGGGACGATTGTTGGCATTATTATTTTTATTGTGTTGTTTAAATATTTAGCAGTTCAAATCGGTGATACATCAGACAATGTGACATTAGCGCATGCGTGGTTGTCATTAATTACCGCAATATTTGGACCAGTTGTTGGTGCTGTAACGGCGTTTATCGGTCATGCAACGAGTGATGCGTTGACTAATAATGGAACGGCGTGGTGGACTTGGGTCATTGCAGATGGATTGTTTGGTTTATTTATTGGACTGATAACGAAACGTTTGGGTGTTTTAATTGGTAAATTGACGACAAGAAAATTAGTGTTATTCAATATTTGGCAACTAGTTGCTAATCTTGTCGTTTGGTTAATCGTAGCGCCTTTGGGTGATTATTGGGTTTACAATTTATCGTTGGGGGTTGCGTTCAAAGAGGGATTAATATTGGTTGTTGTTAATTTTTTGACAATTGCAATCGTCGGTACAGGACTATTAAAGATTTATCAACATTATTTTGTTGAATAGCTATAATGTTTATGCAATAGCTTTAACAGATCAAATGCTGTTTTTTGAACGAGCAAACCGCTATATTAAAGCGATTTGCTCGCTTTTTTTGTGGATAAATGACGTGGTTAAAAATAGCGTTTTGTGATAGAATTTATGCAACAACAATGAATAAAAGGTGAGGGTGAGATGGCTAAAATTATTGATGGTAAGGCGATTGCTAAAAAATTACGAGCAGTTGTAGCAAAGCAAGCGGCAGTATTAAAGGAACAAGCAATTACACCAGGATTAGCGGTTATTTTGGTGGGTGACGATCCAGCTAGTGAAATTTATGTACGTAGTAAAGAACGTGCTGCAGCTAAAGTGGGTGTTGATGCGAAAACATTTAAATACCCTAATGATGCAACAGAGGAAGAAATTTTAACGCAAATTAATGCATTGAATCAAGATGAAACAGTCGATGCTATTCTTGTCCAAAGTCCAGTACCATCACAAATTAATGAACAAACAATTCAAGAAGCTATTTTACCAGCAAAAGATGTTGATGGGTTCCATCCTGAAAATAGTGGCCGCTTGTTTGCAGGTCAAACAGGTAATTATCCCGTTGCTAATACGCCGCGTGGTGTGATGACAATGTTGCATCATGAAGCAATTGACTTGGACGGCAAACATGCAGTTGTCCTTGGACGTTCAATTTTAGTTGGTCGTCCCATGTTCGCTTTATTGCAAAAAGCCAATGTTAGTGTGACACTCTTACATCGCTATACGCCAGCTGACTTACGACGACAACTTTTGGCAACAGCTGATATTGTAGTCGTTGCCACTGGTGTCCCTGATTTGATTATGGGGGCTGATTTGAAACCTGGCGCTACGGTAATCGATGTGGGGATGAATCGTTTACCAAACAATAAATTAGTTGGTGATGTTAATTTTGATACAGCCCAAAAAGTTGCTGGTGCGATTACACCAGTTCCAGGTGGTGTTGGGCCAATGACAATTGCCACGTTGTTAGAAACAACAGTGGAATTAGCAGCACATCATCATCATATAGAATTGGAGCACGGATGGCAGAATATTTAACAGTTTCAGCACTAACTGCCTATTTAAAGCATAAATTTGTTGCCGATCCATATTTAAAAAAAGTCTATGTAACAGGTGAAATTTCTAACTTTCGGCAACGATCAGGTCATCAATATTTTAAAATAAAGGATGAGCAAGCTGTCCTTTCAGTAACGATGTTTAAAACAGCATTTAATCGACTAAAATTCCGTTTAGAACCTGGTATGAAAGTCAACATTGTTGGACATATTGATTTATATGCACCAAACGGCTCGTATAGTTTAATTATTGATTCATTGGAACCTGATGGCGTTGGGGCGTTGTATCAAGCCTACGAACAATTAAAAAACAAGTTAGAACAAGAAGGCTTATTTAATACACGACAAGCGCCTGTTTCACGTTTTCCTAAAAAAATTGCAGTTATTACTTCACCAAGTGGGGCTGTTATTCGAGATATTATGACTACCGTTAATCGTCGTTACCCAATTGCCCAACTCGTTTTATATCCAGCAGTTGTGCAGGGAAGTGGTGCGGTGCCATCTTTAAGCAAACAAATTGATGCGGTTAATCAGGCCAATGATTATGATGTGTTGATTATTGGGCGTGGTGGTGGCTCAATTGAAGATTTATGGGCTTTCAACGATGAATCCTTGGTACGCCGATTGTTGACTGTTAATATACCAATCATTAGTTCAGTCGGTCATGAAACGGATACCACGATTGCTGATTTTATTGCTGATAAGCGTGCTGCAACACCGACTGCAGCTGCAGAACTCGCAACGCCAGTTCCCTTAGCAGATCTTTGGTTATCGATACAACAGGCTCAACAACAATTAGTGACGATTTTACAACGAGAGATTACGCAACGGGAAAACTATTTGGCTCGGTTACAAAAAAGCTACGTGTTAACGAATCCAGAACGCTTATACGAAGGCTATTTACAACGATTAGATATGGCGCAGGATAAATTAGTACGGGCAATGACATTAAAAATTGAACGTCCAAATCAGCAACTGCAAAATTTAGTACCGCGTTTAAATCAAAGTATGAATTATGAAATGACGCAAGCTGAGCAACATTTTAAGCATGTGATAGCTAGTTTACAGCTAGTTAGCCCCTTAGCAATTTTAAGCCGTGGGTATAGCGTGACTAGAAAAGATGCAACAGTCATTCATCAGTTAAATCAGGTAGCAGTTAAAGATGAAATTACGGTGCAATTATCTGATGGCGAGATTGTTGCTCAGGTGACAGAAAAGAAAGAAAAATAACATGGCAGATAAAACATTTGAAGAGAACTTGGCAACATTAGAAACCATTGTTAGCCGACTAGAAAAAGGTGATGTGCCACTAGAAGAGGCGCTAAAACAATTTGAAACAGGTATTAAAATCAGTCAAGATTTACAAAAGACGTTACAAAATGCAGAAACAAGTCTCGCTAAGATTGTTAATGCTGATGGTAGTATGAGTGATTTTAATAAAGGGGAATAAAATAGATGCATTGGGAAGAATTTTCAAAAGTAATGGTGCCCAAAATTGAACAAACTTTGGCTGATGAACTAGCAAATAGTTCGTTTGTACCACAATTACGTGATGCGATGACGTATGCCGTAATGGCAGGCGGTAAGCGATTGCGTCCAATGTTGACTTTGGCTGTTTTAACAACGTACCAGTTACCAACTAATCACTTTCTTAAAGCTGCTAGTGCCTTGGAATTAATTCACACATACAGTCTAATTCATGACGATTTACCTGCAATGGATGATGATGATTTACGTCGCGGTAAGCCGACAACGCATCGTGCATTTGGTGAAGATATGGCTATTTTAGCTGGAGATGCCTTGCAACCATTGGCTTTTGAATGGCTAACAAATGGTAATCTTGCTATTTCATCTGAGCAAAAAGTTCAGCTAGTAACGGCACTAGCAAAAGCTGCCGGTGCCTCAGGAATGGTAGCTGGTCAAGTACTTGATATTGCAGGGATGCATCGTGAAGGTGTTACGCTAAATGAAACTCAAACAATTCATTATCATAAAACAGGGGCTATAATTGCATACGCTTTACAAGCAGGGGCAATTATAGCTAACGCTACTCAAGCAGTACAAAATAGTTTATACGATTTTGGGATGGCATATGGGTTAGCTTTTCAAATTAAAGATGATTTAGATGATTATAATGCGGGTAAAATTGAACCTCAGGGATATCCAACGATTCTTGGTGTCGCAACTACTAAAGAAATGTTGCAAAAACAAATCGACATTGCAAAAGAATCGTTGAATACATTCAACAAGTTAACACAATTAGATATACAATTATTAGCCTCATTTTTGGATTATTTTAAAGATATAACGGAGTAAGTATGGCAGTAGAAAAAGAATGTGTTGATGTTTTGGCTGTTCAACAAGGGTTATTTACATCACGAGAACAAGCAAAACGGGCAATTATGGCTGGTGAAATTTTAGGCGTAAATGAACAACGGATGGATAAAGCAGGTGAAAAAATACCCGTTACAACTGAATTACATTTAAAAGGGGCACCGATGCCATATGTGTCGCGAGGAGGCTTTAAACTAGAGAAAGCCTTACAGGTGTTTAACATTGATGTACAAGATAAAACAGCTTTAGATATTGGTTCATCAACAGGTGGTTTTACAGATGTTTCTTTGCAAAATGGTGCTAAACGAGTTTATGCTCTTGATGTAGGAACTAATCAATTAGTGTGGTCATTACGTTCAGATGAACGCGTGATTGTGATGGAGAATACGAATTTTCGTTATGCAGAGCCAGAAGATTTTAAAGATGGACAACCACAAGTTGCCACAATCGATGTTTCGTTTATTTCATTGAATTTGATTTTGCCACCATTATCAAAAATACTAACGTCAGGTGGTTCAGTTGCAACACTGATTAAGCCGCAATTTGAGGCAGGACGTGAAGCCGTGGGTAAGCATGGTATTGTCAAAGATGCAGCCACACATAGTCAAGTGATTAATAAAGTAGCTGATTATGCCCACGAGGCTGGATTTAGTATTGTTGGTTTGGACTATTCACCAATTAAGGGTGGTTCAGGGAATATTGAATTTTTAGCTCACTTGGTATTAGACGGTGGTGACAGTACAATGACTTTAGCCGAACGTGAAGCCGTGGTGACAATGGCGCATGAACAGCTAAATGCTCATCGTGATGGTAAAGTAGATGAGAAAAACTAAAAAAGAACGCCAATTTGCGATTCGTAATCTCATAGCAAACCAGACTATTCAGCGACAAGAAGACGTTGTCAACGCACTTAATAAAATGGGATGGGATGTTACCCAGGCAACAATTTCGCGTGATATTGCTGAAATGCAGTTGGTTAAAGTACCTTTAGAAGTAGGCGGTTTTGCTTATGCAGTTGTGGCACAAGCTGATGCGTTAGCACATATTAAACGTATTATTCAGGAACCGACAACAACAATTCGTACACAAGATAACTTTGTGATGATTTCAGTAGCACCTGGAACGGGTCCAGCTTTGAAATTAGCTTTACAAGAAGCAGATTTTGACGAATTATTTGGGATACTGGGTGATGATGCTGATGTTTTAATGATTTTAAAAAAGGAATTACAAGCCCAAAAATTTGTGACACAAAAATTCCAATAAGTTGTTTATGGGATAGGAGGCGGCATGCTACAAGAATTATCCATTCAAAATTTTGCAATTATTCCAAAATTAAATATTAGTTTTGAACCAGGCATGACTGTATTAACTGGAGAAACAGGTGCTGGGAAATCGATTATTATTGATGCTGTGGGATTACTAACAGGTGGTCGTGGTTCACAAGACTACATCCGTCAGGGTGCTGATAAAGCAATTTTACAAGGGTTGATTGATGTTGAACCAAATGATGCTTTACAGCAGGTGCTTGAATCATTAGGCATTCTACTCGAAGACAATCAATTATTAATTCATCGTGAGTTACATCGAAATGGTCGGAATGTGATTCGTGTTAATAATGTATTGGTTAACGCAACTGCTTTAAAATCGTTAGGGCGACATTTAGTAGATATACATGGTCAAAATGAACACCAGGCATTAATGCAACCAGAGCAACATTTAGGTTTGTTAGATGAATTTGCACAAAAAAAATTGCAACCAGTGCGATCAGCCTATCAAAGCGCTTTTAAAAAATATCAACAACTAAATGATGCATATCATAAGCGGCAAGCAGATGAACAGGCTTGGGCACAACGCCTAGACATGTTGAGTTTTCAAAGTAATGAATTAAATGAAGCTAATTTAGTGGTTGGTGAAGAAGAAGAACTTGAAACTGAGTATCAAGAATTGTCGAATTCTCAAGATGTTTTAACGGCTTTATCAAAAGCGTATGAAGCACTTGAAGGTGAATGGGCTAACAATGGACTGGAAACAATTGGTACAGCAGTTAATGAACTTGAAGATATTGAAGAATTAGCACCACGTTATACAAAATTAACCGAAGCTGTTCGAGGCGCATATTATGAGCTTCAAGAAGCAGCATCAGAAATTTTAAATGTGCGTGATAATTTAGCTTTTGATGAAGAACGATTGCGTTATGTGGATGATCGGTTAAATTTAATTCGTTCACTAGAAAAGAAATATGGTGCAACAGTTACTGATGTGTTAAAGCACCAACAACAAGTGGATAATGAATTGTTGCAAATGGGTGGTAATGAAGAAAATGCTGCTGCCCTGGCAGATCAGTTGCATGATGCTAAACAAACTGCGCACCAATTAGCGCAACAAATGCATGAAATTCGAACTGATGCGGCGATATTATTAACTGACCAAATTCATGAACAACTAAAAGATTTATACATGGATAAAGCCATTTTTTCGGTGAAGTTTATGAATCAAAAATTAAGTTTGACTGGTCAGGATAGCGTAGAGTTTTATATTCAAACTAATTTAGGTGAAAGTGCCAAACCATTAGCAAAAATTGCATCAGGTGGTGAACTATCACGAATGATGTTAGCAATGAAAACAATTTTTTCTCGTGAGCAAGGGATTACTTCAATTATTTTTGATGAGGTTGATACGGGTGTGTCTGGTCGAGTGGCTCAAGCAATTGCTGAAAAAATTGCAGTAATCGGCCGGTATTCTCAAGTTTTAACCATTACGCACTTACCACAAGTTGCTGCAATTGCGGACCATCATTTCTTTATTGAAAAACAAGTGATTGATAAGCGAACAGAGACATCTGTTCGTCAGTTAGAAAAAAAGGAACGCATTGACGAATTAGCACGGATGTTATCGGGCAATGAATTAACCACAGCAGCCAAAGAAAATGCCCGTGATTTGTTAAAAAGAGCGCATACACATAAAAATTCAGTCGAATAAAGTTGTTTACCTGACAAAAAGCGAGTAAAATAGTTATTTAAACAACTAGATAAAAAAGTTAGGAGTATGTGTACCATGAAGCGTGGCGTATTAATCGTACTATCTGGACCGTCTGGAGTAGGTAAAGGAACTGTACGAAAAGCCTTATTTGAGGAGCCAGATATTGATTTTCAATATTCTATTTCAATGACAACTAGACAGCCTAGAAATGGTGAAGTAAACGGTGAAGATTACTTTTTTGTTACTCGCGATGAATTTGAAACAGAAATTGCAAACGGTGATATGTTGGAATATGCTGAGTATGTCGGTAATTACTATGGTACTCCTAAAAAGTTTATCGACCAGACTTTGGCTGCCGGACGTGATGTTTTGCTAGAGATTGATGTTCAAGGTGCATTGCAAGTAAAAGAAAAGATGCCTGAAGGGGCGTATATCTTTTTAACACCACCAGATTTAGCTGCGTTGAAAGAACGGTTAATCGGTCGTGGTACCGAGGCAATGGAAGTTATTGATCGGCGTGTTTCAGCAGCAACTGCTGAAATTCGTATGATGGCCAATTATGATTATGCGGTGGTAAATGATGAAGTATCATTGGCAGTTAATCGGATAAAAGATATTATTAAAGTTGAGCGTTTACGTGTTAATCGCGTATTACCTGAGTATATTAAGATGATTGAGGAGTTGGAAGCATGATTTTATACCCATCTGTTGACAAGTTATTAGAAAAAGTTGATTCACGTTATAAGTTAATTGCTCTAGGAGCAAAGCGGGCACATGAATTGGAACAAGGTGAATTACCTACTTTAGCAAAGTTTGATTCAGTAAAGCCTATTGGGCAAGCTTTTGAAGAAATTGAAGCGGGTAATGTTGTTATTGATCATAACAAATAAAATAAAAAGAGGATGGTTTTAGCCATCCTCTTTTTATTTTATTATTTATTCATTTGTTGTTGTTTTTTATTAATTAATATTTGTCGAATGGCACTAATAATAGCTGGTAGGGCAGATACTAATAGTATGCCAATTAATACTAATGAAAAATGTTCACTAACAAATGCATTACCACCAAAGTAGAACCCAGCCTCTACAGCAACGATAACCCATACTGTAACAGCGATTATTTCTAACATAATAAAATTACGGTAGCGGAAACCAGAAACAGCTGCAGTAAACGGTACTAAGGTACGAATAATTGGTAGAAAACGCCCTAAAATAATCGCCATCTTACCATGTTTAACAAAAAAATTATTCGCTTCTTGAAGATGTTTTTCTTTAATGAAGCGGCCTAGGATGGGATGACGAACTAATTTCAGACCAACAGTACGCCCTAAAAAGAAATTAAGCGAATCACCAGATAAAGCGGCAATCCAAAATAATAGCATTAATAACCAATGGTTTAGTGAATTACCCGATAGTGCAGCAATTGATCCGGCAGCGAATAGTAATGAATCACCAGGTAAAAATGGTAACACAACGGCCCCGGTTTCAATGAAAATAACTGCAAATAAAGCGGCGTATGACCAACCACCCCAGGTGTTAACTAAATTATTTAAATGAACATCTAAGTGGAGGAATATGTCGATGATTTGAATCATTATATGTTTAAGCTCCTATAATTACTTGATTAACTAAAATGACTTAGATACTAGTTTATCACTTTTTTAAGGCACTGTAAGTTATATGTTATAATAACCACAGTGTATTTAATAGAACTTAAGAGGTAGAAAATGATGACATATCCACAATTAAATATTGATGAAGTAACAGGACCAATTGCGACCCTATCAACAACGATGGGTGATGTAAAAGTACAATTATTCCCGGCACAAGCCCCTAAGACAGTTGAAAACTTTGTTGGCTTGATTAAGCAAGGTTATTATGACGGGATTATCTTCCATCGTGTTATTAATGAATTCATGATTCAAGGTGGTGACCCCACTGGTACTGGTATGGGTGGTGAATCAATCTGGGGAAAGCCATTTGCTGACGAGTTTTCCGATGAGGTATTTAATCTACGTGGTGCGTTATCAATGGCCAATGCTGGTCCTAATACGAATGGATCACAATTTTTTATCGTGCAAGCTAATAAAGTACCAGCTCGTATGTTGCGTTCATTGACAGGCGTTATACCAGATGAAATTGTATCAGCATATGGTCAAAATGGTGGTACACCTTGGTTAGATAAACATCATACTGTCTTTGGTCAAGTTATTGAAGGTATGGATATTATTGATAAGATGGCCGTTCAAAAGGTTGATTATGCAGATAAGCCAGAGACCGAAATTAAGATCTTAAAAGCAACTGTTAGTGAGTAATTAACAGACTTATTTTAAACCGAGATTAGTTCTCGGATACATATAAACTACTATATAGGAGATAAAATAATGATGTTTCACATTGGGGATGTCGTTGAGGGGATTGTAACGGGTGTTCAGCCATATGGTGCTTTTATTCAATTAGATGATCATCATCAAGGCCTAATTCATATATCTGAATGTCGTTCTGCGTTTATACGTGAGATTGGGGATGAACTCGTTGTTGGACAGACAGTGACCGTAATGGTTTTAGATATTGATATTTATAGTGAAAAGATTTCTTTATCAAGAAGGGCAGTATTAGACGGTTATGATAAGGCAGCGATAGATAAAGAAAGAATAAATCAAGATTATAAGTTTACACAACATCATTATTGGACTAATCAACATTTAGCAATTGGTTTTGAGACGATTGCTAAATCAGGGTCTATAATGATTAATGAAGCGCTAGAAAGATTACATCAATAGAGAAAAGGGGCTATAAGCATGTCATTAATTGCTGGTACAATTATATTTACACGAGATGATCAGTCATATTTTTTAGTGACTGATGAGTTACCTAAGCCTAAGTTTTATACGGTTAAAATGCATAAGCATGATGGGGATACGGCACTTGGTTCCATTGTTAATGGTATGAGGGATGAATTAGGAATTGGATTTGATAATTTACGTTTTGGTGAATTAGCCGCATGGCATTTACAAGAGTTAGAATCAAGTGAAGATCTTGTTTCTTTGTATACATTTGAAGCAATCGATTCAAAATTGTTGAATTTAGACCGTTTGAATCTATTAGGGTTACAATTTATTAATGCGCGGGATATTAGCGGCTTGCTAAAAAATGTTGATATGGCGGGTGTTATTCAACTAGATTAATGTTTTTAAAAAAAAGCTTGCATTTATTTTATAAATTCGGTATTATTAAAAAGTTGAGTTTTCAGGAAAGATTACATTCTTCATTTAAATTCAATAATAATTTATTCAAATTAAATGTTGACAATCATCATTTAGTGAGATATGATTATTAAGTTGCGTTAAGGAGTGACGGATTTGCTTGATTGTTCAAGTAAAAAAGCTTGTTGACAAATAACAAACAAGATGTTATAATTTAAAGGTAACTGTTAGCCGAAACGGCTATGAGATAGTTCTTTGAAAACTGAATATCGTTTCGATAGAACAAATGTGTAGGGTCTTCAAGCATTAAGCTTGAAACAAAAACATTTGCGAGGTCAATTCGCTAATAAATTCGTTTAACTTCTGTTAAACAATTAAAACAACAAAATTGAGTTATACTCAAACTTTTAAAATGAGAGTTTGATCCTGGCTCAGGATGAACGCTGGCGGCGTGCCTAATACATGCAAGTCGAACGCTTTG
>NZ_BJEG01000002.1:80941-125493 GCF_005405545.1 Weissella hellenica | reverse complement strand
AGTACGGTGACGTATGGAGCGGACTAGTACTAATGGTTCGAGGACTTAACCAAGTAGCAAGTGGTGTAAGGCAAAAATAACAATTATGATTCAGTTTTGAGGGAACTAAGTTCACTCAGATAAATACGTGTCGTGATGATGGCACTGAGGTCACACCTGTTCCCATACCGAACACAGTAGTTAAGCTCAGTAGCGCCAAAAGTAGTTGGAGGATCGCCTCCTGCGAGGATAGGACGTCGCGATGCATATCATTCCGAATTAGCTCAGTTGGTAGAGCACACGACTGTTAATCGTGCTGTCGTCGGTTCGAGCCCGACATTCGGAGTAATTGCCGACTTAGCTCAGTTGGTAGAGCAACGGTATCGTAAACCGTAGGTCGAGGGTTCGAATCCCCCAGTCGGCATGCGATGACTCTTACAACCCTTGGTATCAAGGCGTTTGTAAGAGTATTTTTTTGTTTTGTAGCATTATTTGCTAATAGATATTACATACAATGATTCATAATAGAAAAGCGTCAACTGACACAAATATCTGTCAGTTGACGCTTTTTAATATATTTTTTAGTGAGATAGTTAGTAATAGCGGACTTTTATTATTCGTTTTGATTTCATAACTAATAAGGGCAGTAAATAAATTCTGATAGATTTAAGTAGGAAAAATAAGGTATACTAACTATGAAAATGAAAAAAAAGAAAGAAAAATGGTAAATTGGGGAGATTTTTATATGGCTCAAAAATACTTTGGGGTGATGACTGTTAACATTACAGGGGTGGAATTAGTGATTGTTAACTTAAAAACGCATAAATCGCTAGAAAAAGTAAACAAAGATATTAATTTGAGTGATGATATTTATCGTAATCGTCCGGTGCAATTTAAGGTAGTAAACAAAATAGTTGAAGCATTAACGGGATTTATTCAAATTTTACGTGATTATGAAGTCGAAAATTATCAATTATGGGGTAGTCAAGGATTATCACAGGCTATCAATGCTGACTTTATTGCAGATCAATTTTATTTACATACGGGCCTTGAAATTAACTGGTTATCAATCAGTGATGAGGCTTATTATCGTAATCAAAATATTTCATTAGAATTTGCAAAAAAGCAAACCACTGCATCTGGTACTGTGTACCTTATTGGTATTACATCTGGTAATACGTCAATTACACGGTTTGATAATGGAAACTTTATAACATCGACTAATTTTTCGTTAGGACCGGTTAAAATTGCAGAAGATCTAGATAGTTTAAGACGTTCAGCCCCGAATTCTATTGGCGTATTGAGCGACTATATTGATAGCAAGCTAAAAGATTTTAATCGTGAAGGTCAAATAACGTTATTGCCAGATAATCAAGAGACGCAGGTTATGTTATTAGGTACGTCGTCTTTAAAAAAAATAGTTGCTGAATATACAAAAAATAGTAATGATGGTTTATTAGCAATTGATACTTTTCGAGATTTATTAGATATGCTTGTTGATGCATCAGATCAATATCTGATGCATCAACTCATGATTAATGAGTCTGTTACACCATTAGTGTTACCAGAATTACTATTAATCGACCGCATTGTGCAATTAACCAATGCAAAGACCTTACGTTTTTCGGATTCTAGCGTTATTGATGGGATTGTTAATAATGAAGAAGTGGCGTTAGGCTTTTCTAAACATGATTTTAGTAATCAGACGATTAAAATGGCGACAAATATTGCTAATCATTACAATGTCGAGCCAGTCCACCGAGACATTGTGACAAAATTTGCGCTGCATTTATTTAATCAATTAAAACCATTACACATGTTGGGAAAACGGGAATCTGTCTTATTAGAAGTAGCATCGATTTTGCATGATGTTGGTAATTACATTAGTGTCCATTCGCATTATATTCATTCTGAATATATAATTCGCCATTCTGATATTATTGGGCTATCACAAGAAGAAAAAGAAATTGTGGCCGCAATTGCTAAATACCATAGTGTGACAACACCAGGAGCTGATTTAAGTCATTTTAATCAAATTTCAGCTGAAAATCGGCGCTTAATTTCAAAATTGGCCGCTATTTTACGATTAGCAGATGCATTAGATGATGATCGAAAACAAAAAATAAAAAAGATTTCGGTGTCAATTCAGAAGCATCATGTTATTATTTCAGCTTATAGTAATGATAGTTTAGCTTATGAAAATTGGATTTTTAATTCAAAAAGCCAGTTTTTTCAAGAGACATATGGATTAAAACCAATACTTAAGCAAAAGGGGGTTAAGCTATGACAAAAATAGATTATACAGATCCAAGTCTTTATACCAATCGTGAATTAAGTTGGTTAGATTTTAATGATCGAGTACTTGAAGAGGCACGCCAGAAAAATAATCCTTTATTGGAACGGTTAAAATTTTTAGGTATTACACAAAATAATATGGATGAATTTGTTATGGTACGAGTGGCATCGTTAGCCAAATTGATTGCTGTTGAGTGGGATGGGCATGATGCATCAGGTTTAACACCAACACAACAATTAAAGGCAGTAAACGATAAAGCGCATGAACAATTGACCAAGCAATATATCACGCTTAATCGCATTTTATTACCAGCCATTAAACAAGTAGGGATTAATTTATTACAAGTGCCAGACCTAACACATGAACAGTTTCAATTTATTAAAGATTATTTTCATGATGAATTATATCCCGTGCTAACACCGATGGCTGACGATATTTCACGCCCGTTTCCATTTATCAGTAATGATACGATTAACTTTTCCCTACGATTGACTAAAAAATCCTCAGACAAGTCATTATATGCCACATTGCAGGTCCCTAAAATTTTCGCACGTGTTATTAAACTACCTGGTGGTGAAAATGACTTTATATTGCTAGAAGATATTATTGAACGATCTATGTCACAATTATTTATTAATTATGAAATTCAAGAGGTTGCAATTTTTAGGGTGATTCGTGATATGGATCTAGATGTTGCGGAAGAAGATACGTCAGATTTATTAAAAGAAGTGCAACAGCAATTAAAATTACGTGCGCATGGTAAAGTTATTCGCCTGGAAGTATCGTCAACTATTAGTAAAAAATTACGTAAACGGTTAGTCCGTGAACTCAAAACAGAAGAAGATTCTGTTTATGAAGTTAATGGGCCTATTGATTTAAATTTCTTGGGGCAATTAGCCAGCCGGGTAATTGGACATGATGAATTAAAATACGAACCATTTCAGCCTTATCAAAATGAAGCACTAACAGCAGATCATAATATTTTTGATACGATTAAGGAACATGACCAATTAATGCATCATCCGTATGATAAGTTTGATTCAGTTGTCGAATTTATTCGCCAAGCTTCTATTGATGAGGGTGTGTTGGCAATTAAAATGACCTTATATCGAGTATCAGGACACTCCCCAATCATTAAATACTTAGGAATAGCTGCCCAAAATGGTAAGCAAGTTACAGTGTTAGTTGAAGTGAAAGCACGCTTTGATGAGGAGAATAATGTTCATTGGGCACGTGAGCTTGAACAGATGGGGTGTCATGTTATTTATGGGCTAGTGGGGCTTAAGACTCATTCGAAGTTATCATTAGTGGTAAGACGCGAAGAGAGTGGTATCCGTCGCTATATTCATTTAGGAACAGGTAATTACAACGATAGTACGGCTCATTTTTATACCGATATCGGGTTATTAACAGCAAATAACAATATTGGTATTGATGTAACGAATATATTTAATATGCTATCTGGTTATTCTAAACCACCTTACTTCCATAAATTACACATTTCGCCCAATGGTATTCGAGAATTTATAATTAACCGATTAGATCAAGCGATTAGTTATGCAAAAGAAAATCGTCCTGTTCGAGTACGCATGAAGATGAATTCTTTATCTGATCAAGAGATGATTGCTAAAATGTATGAAGCCTCACATGCAGGGGTGACGATTGATTTGATTATTCGTGGTATTTGCTGTTTAAAGCCAGGCATTGAAGAAATTAGTGATAATATCACAGTTCATTCAATTGTTGGTCGTTTCTTAGAACATAGTCGTTTATATATTTTTGATTTTGATGGTGAACAGCAAGTTTATCTGGCATCAGCCGATTTAATGACAAGAAACTTAAATCGTCGCGTTGAACAAATGTTTCCCATTGAAAAACCGACTTTATTAAAACGCGTATTAGATATCTATCAAATTATGTGGGACGATAATGTTAAAACAAGGGTTTTAAGTGAAGATGGTATATATCAGCGCGTCGATCGGCGAGGTCGTGCGTCACTAGATGCCCAAGATTTTTTTGCAACACAAGCAACACAATTAACCATTGCTAGTAAAGAAAAAAAGCAGCAAAATAATCCAAATCAATTTCAGCCAATGATGAGTCCGGAAAATCAACATGAACCTTTTAGTGACTAAATAAAGAAAGTAGAGAAAAATATTATGGAAAATTTTGTCGTGATTGATTTAGGATCAAATTCAGTCAGAATGACGGTTACCAAGATTAATGATGATGGAACTTATGAAACAGTGACACAGATGAAAGAATTTGTGCGGCTTTCTGAAAATATGGGACCTGATAAAATTCTCCAACCTGAAGCGATTAAACGGACTTTTGAGGCTTTACAGTCATTTAAAGATGTTTATGAAAAATTAGATAATGTTTCCATTAAAGCAGTTGCAACAGCTGCCGTGCGACAAGCATCGAATCAAAAATCATTTTTAAAAAAGGTGAAAACAGAATTTAACATTGATTTAGAAGTTATTTCAGGGATACAAGAAGCTTATTATGACTATATCGGGGTTACTGAGACATTGCCAGTAACAAATGCGGTATTGATTGATACTGGTGGTGCAAGTATTGAAATTGTACTTGTTCAAAATGGGAAAATCACTAATTTAATTAGTATACCGATTGGTTCAGTGACAATTTCTTCTGAATTTGATTTAAGCAATCATATTGCAGCTTCCGAGTTATTTAAGGCAGTTATTGGTATGAATGATATTTATCAAAATATTTGGTGGTTAAAAAATGGTATGAATTTACCAATTATTGGATTAGGTGGTAGCAACCGTACACTTGCTAAAATTAATCGACGTCGTGATCAACTATTTAATATGGAAGATATTCATGGGTATAAAATTAAAGGGACACAGGCTAATAAGACGTTTGAGGATATTATTGGTTTAGATTATGAAGGTCGTAAGGAAGTCCCTGGTATTAGTAAAGATCGTGCTGATATCATCGTTGGTGGGTTAATTCCGATTGTATTGTTAATGAATACTTTAGGTTCTGAAAAAATCACATTTTCTACTAGTGGGTTACGTGTAGGTATTTTATATGAACATTTGCATGATATGCTGCGAGCTAATGTAGAAGGCGAATAAAATATATGCTGAAGGTTTGTGAATCTGACATCTTGGTTAGGTTTACAAGCTTTTTTAATAGGGGAATTTGTGGTTAATCTACGTATTATGTTGGTTATTAACAGTGTGAATGAAACGTATATTTGTGACTTATTATATTAAAAGGTATTGACAAGGGCTTTATTTAGAGATATTATAGTTAACCGTAGGTGATATACTTACATAGATATAACGTGTCGTGACGATGACACTGAGGTCACACCTGTTCCCATACCGAACACAGCAGTTAAGCTCAGTAGTGCCAAAAGTAGTTGGAGGATCGCCTCCTGCGAGGATAGGACGTTGCGATGCATATCATTCCGAATTAGCTCAGTTGGTAGAGCACACGACTGTTAATCGTGCTGTCGTCGGTTCGAGCCCGACATTCGGAGTAATTGGTAGCCATTCTATTGTGAATGGCTTTTTTTGTACTAAAAAGTAGGGGGTTAGGTGAATTTGATGGCAGAACAAATTGAGCAATTGACTGTAGCACTAAATAAGGCCAAAAAAGAAGCAGAAAAATGGCAAACAGGTGCTGAAATTTATGAAGTACAGGCAACTGAATTACAAGAAACAATGCAATTAATGGCGCAAGAAATTGAAAAATTGCGCGATGAAAATGAGGTATTACGTCAGAATCAAGGACAAAGGCAAACGGTAGTACCGGTCAAGCAACGACAGACAATGCCGGATCAAGATATTGTACATCATCGGATTATTGAAGATGCGCTAATTAGTAAAATTCAACAATTAGAGCAACAGTTAAGAAAATAAAAAGTGTTTTTGTGACACGTTTAAGGGCATCAATCGACAAGCTTAGTGGATTGATGCCCTTTTTGGTCTATAAAAAGTATGTGTATTTTGCGTTTTTTGATTACTGCTATTGAAAGGCGCTTTTAATAATGTCACGGACTTTAATTTGATCCTGCGTCATGTAGTGCTGTTTTCTAAATGCCATATAGACATGAAAAGTAGGCTGCGGTTGATCAATTAGATTAATTCTTTTTAAACCAATTTCTTTTTTTGTAGGGCTAGTGACGTTAAAAATGCTAATCCAATCCCTTCGCGGACTAAGTTTTTCATAGCTGTAACATTATTAGTTTGATAAATAATATGAGGCTGGATACCTGATTGATTTGAGAGCACTTTGAAAGCTTTGGGATGGACAAATTGTTCATCTAAAGAAATGAAAACATCATCAGCAAAATCAGAAAAAGAAGCAAATTCTCGTGGATCGTTGTCTTTAGTAACAATCACAAAAGGGAAACTAGCTAATTCAACGATTTCTAAATCAGTTAAATCGAAATTTTCAGTAGCGCCGATTAGTGCAATGTCAATATTTCCCTGTCTTAAGAGGGTTAGTAATTTGGAACTACCGACCTCTTCAGTATCAATTAATTGTAAAACATCAGCTTTTAGTAGCTTTTTTGCGACTTGTGAGAATAAATATGTCTCAATAATAGGAGGCAATCCTAAATGAATCTTATGACGTTTTAGGTGCTGGATTTCTTTTGTGGCAGTTGTCCATTCAACTTGGATATGACGGGCACTTTGTAGTAAAATGCTCCCTGCTTCTGTCAGATTAACCTCTTTATGTGCTTGATTTCGTGTAAATAGCGATGCACCAACTTCTTGTTCTAACCGCTTTATGGCGTAAGTAATGGTTGGCTGTGTGACGTGAAATTTTTCGGCAACTAAAGTGTAGTTTTTATGGACCGCTAAACTCTCAAAATAGGCCAAATCTTTTAAATGCATGCATTTCCCTCATATAAATATTTTTTATGTAAACGGTTGCTTTTGACTATACCGGTTTTAATAGTCTATTATACGCTATTGTACTTAATAGGAGGTAATTTGAGATGAAAAATGGTATGCAACTTTTGCAAGATCCTTTTAGTAATAAAGGGACAGCATTTACAACAAGGGAGCGTCAAGAACTGGGATTAATTGGTCTATTGCCAACTAAAGTTCAAACATTAAATGAACAAATTAAACAAGCGTATGAACAATACAATGCTAAGGTAAACGATGTAGAAAAGCGGTTATTTTTGAGCCAAATTTTTAATGAAAATCGTACTTTATTTTATGCAATATTAGGCGCACATTTGACTGAAATGATGCCAATTGTATATTCTCCAACTGTTGGTGAAACAATTGAACATTATTCAGAGTTATTTGTTAACCCACAAGAAGTTTCTTTTTTGGATATTCATCATCCAGAAAATGTTGCTGATAGTTTGAAAAATGCTGCTAATGGTCGTGATATCGATATGATAGTTATCACAGATGGTGAAGGTATTTTAGGTATTGGTGATTGGGGTGTACAAGGAGCTGACATTATTGTTGGTAAGTTGATGGTTTATACAGCCGCTGCAGGGATTGATCCACGACATGTTTTGCCAGTTGTCTTAGATGCGGGGACAAATCGTGAGTCGCTTTTAGAAAATGATAGTTATCTAGGTAACCGCCATGAACGTGTTCGTGGTGATGAATACTTTAGCTTTATCGATCAATTAGTTGCTGAAGCTGATCAAATATTCCCCAATTTTTATTTGCATTTTGAAGATTTTGGTCGTTCAACGGCAACGAAATTGTTAACACGTTATCAAGATCGTTTGGCTACGTTTAACGATGATATTCAAGGAACTGGAATTGTGGTGACAGCAGCAGTATTGAGTGCATTAAAGATTACTGGTGAGAACTTAGTTGATCAAACTTATATAACATATGGTGCAGGTTCAGCTGGTGTTGGTATTGCTAACCGGGTGTTGCAAGAATTTATTAATGCTGGTTTGATAGCAGAAGAGGCACGTAAGCACTTTTACTTAGTTGATCGTCAAGGTTTGCTGTTTGATGATGATGAGAATTTAACACCAGAACAACGTCCGTTTGCCCGTTCACGTGCTGAATTTGCTGAAGCTGCTGATTTAACAACGTTAGAAGCAACTGTTAAGGCTGTAAACCCAACAATCTTAGTTGGTACATCTGGTCAAGCAGGCCACTTTACTGAAGAAGTTGTTCGTGAGATGGCTGCTCATGCAGAACGGCCCATTATCTTACCACTATCAAACCCAACGAAGCTACACGAAGCAATTCCAGAAGATGTTATTAATTGGTCGGAAGGTCGTGCGCTTGTAGCAACTGGTATGCCATTTGAACCTGTTCATTATGACGGTGTTACTTACCACATTGGACAAGCTAATAATGCTGTTGTTTATCCTGGTATTGGGTTAGGCGTGATTGCAAGTAAGGCAAACCTATTGACTGAAAATATGTTGTCGGCTTCAGCAACGGCTTTGGGTGAATTGGTCGATACTAGCAAGGTTGGTAGTGCCATTTTACCATCATTTGAAAAGTTATCTGAAATTTCAACGGCAGTGGCAACGGCTGTTGCGCAAGCCGCTATTGATGACGGTGTTGCACAACAACAAGGGGATGCTAAGACATTGGTAGAAAATCATCAATGGCACCCAGTTTATGGAGAGGACTAAATCATGGATGCAATAGTAACTTCATTAAACAGCATCGTTAAAATTATTTTTGTTGTGTTAATCGGTATTTATTTACGTAAAAAGGATCATTTCCATGATACTTTTAAAAAAGATTTGGAATTTTTGATTGTTAATGTTGCTTTACCCATTTCTGTTTTTATGGGTATTCAAGAAAATTTGACACGTAATTTACTTGGCTCATTTGATATGAGCGTGTTGTTCGTCGCAGTCGCTTTCTTTGTTCTCTATATCTTAAGTTTTATTGCTAATAAAGTATTTCACATTCGTGTGGGTCGTCGCGGGATTATGACAAATACTTTTACCAACGATAATGTTATCTTTATCGGTTTACCATTAGCACTAGCTATTTTTGGTACTAAAGCAATGCCATTTTACTTGATTTATTACTTAGTTAATACAATTTCAACTTGGGCAATTGGTATTTTCTTTATTCAAAATGATACGACTGAGAAAAATGAAAAATCATCATTTAACTGGAAGAAATTGGTGCCAGCTCCAGTGCTTGGTTTTGCGATTGGTATTATCTGGTTATTGATCGGTTTACCATTACCAGAAATTGCAGGTTCAAGTTTGAACATGGTTGGTGGATTAGTAACGCCACTTGCTTTGCTATACTTGGGTATCGTTATTGCAGATGCTGGTTTAAGCTCACTAAAGATAGAACGTGACACTATTATTGCCTTAATTGCACGCTTTATTATTGGTCCAGCAGTTATGTTTATGATGTTAAAGTTTATTCAACAAACGCCGTTTGCATTATCTGGTTTAGGTGTAAAAGTTATTTTCCTAATGTCAGGGATGCCTGCTTTGACAGCAATGGCACTGCTTGTTGGTCAAGCCAAGGGTGATACAAAGTTTGCAAGTAACGTTATTACAATTTCAACTTTGCTGTTTATTATTTTAGTCCCTGTTTACTTGGCAATTGCTAACTTAATTTAAGGATTAAAAATGAATATTTTTAATTTATGATGTTATGACTATGCTGTTGTTTGCAAATTACGTAAAGTCACACTAGGATCTAAAATGCCAGCATCGCTAGACAAATTATAACGTAGGTAACGATCAACATCTAACTTTAGCTTAGGTTCTAATTGGCTTGTTGTGTAATCTTTTATATAGACAGGGCCGAAGTCACTATCAATTGTTTCATTAAAGTCAGCTGATAAATCAGCAGTTTGGCAAAGTACAAGATTAAAAGCAACATCAAATGTGCATGTTGCGGCATCAGAAAATGGACCGACACCATCATCTAAATCTAAAGCAATAGTTGTGTTTGGTGTGATAAGTTTTGAAATGCGCTCTTTAGCAGCGTCTGTAAATGTTAAGTACATGATAATCCCCTTTTAAGGATATTGTAACAGTAACGTTAAATATTTAAAAGTTAATTGATGCATTAGTAAATGCATTTTAATTAAAGAAAGAATCATAATATTTTATATATATAAGAAAATTGTGTATAATTATCGTAGTGTTGTGTATGATGAAATTGTGTATGTTTATCATAGGTTTATATAGAGAAGGAGATTTATTATGTTTCATTTGATTTGGGTATTAATTATTGGTGCTGTGATTGGTGCTATTGCTGGTGCTGTTACTAAAAATGGTGGCTCAATGGGTTGGATTGCTAACATTGTAGCTGGACTAATTGGATCATGGTTAGGTGAAAAAGTGCTTGGTTCTTGGGGTCCTCATGTTGCTGATATGGCAATTATTCCATCAATTATTGGTGCAGTTATCATTGTAATCATTGTTTCTTGGCTATTAGGTCGTGCAAAGAAATAATTAGAGGAGTGGGGTTGTGGTTAAACAAGGTCGTTATGCTGGCGTTCAGTCTAATAAACAAGGACGTTCGATACGTCAACGCCTGACAAAATCGATTGCAAATAAAGTTACCAGACAAGATGTTGGTGAATTTGTGCAAGGACGCTATGTTTTAACGCAGCGTGGCACGTCAGCATTGGTTGATGAAACAATGCAACGTTTTTTATCAACATGGTTGCTACAAGCAGCATCCACAGATGTGGCTGTTTGGGATATTAAAGAAATTACCCAACAGACTTTGACACGTACTGCTAATCAGGTGCCTTGGCAATTTTATGCGATTATTGTGAAACAGTGGGATAAATTAAGCCATTTTTTGATTAAAGAAATACCTGCTGTACCAATAGCAACGCCAATAAAATTAGTGCAACAAGTGTTTGATATAAGGGCTTTGGTCAGTCAACAATTGGCTATTAATTGGTATTTGGCACGTTTTAAGACTGAAAGTCAGTTAGCAACCATTAAAGCAACAGATATTTCGCAATTAGTGAAATCATTTGTAGTAGCTGATGAAATAGTTTGGCAAAATGTTGCTGTTGTTTATTCAACAATCCCATTTGTGATTAATACAAATGATATCAAAACACAAAAATGGTTAGTTAAGCTAAATAGTTTACAGCCTGAACAAGTGTAAAAAAATCCTGCTAGTTATTAGATTGATGATGTCTAATATTGGCAGGATTTTTTATTTTATTCACGACTAGCTTCAATTGTTCGACGCGTCTTTTCAACTACAGACTGTGTTTTGTCACCTAATTGCACGCCAATTAAGGTGAATAAACTATCAATGATGGCAATTTGGGCTACTAGCGAAGACATAGATTCACTACGAATATTAACTTCTTCAGCGACACTTGCAAGGGTAACTGAGGCAAGTTTAGCCAATTCAGACTTGGGGTAAGCTGTGATTGCAATAATTTTAACGTGATTGTCTTTTAGACGTCGGGCAATATTTAAAGTATTGTGGTTACGACCAGAATGTGAAATGACGATAGCGACATCCTGACTTGTCATGTGTACCGTTTGCATCAATTGCACATCATAGTCGGGGTGCTGCTCAATGTGTAAAGGGGTGCGTAAAAGCTTATGATAAGCATCTAAGGCAACGATTGATGAACCCCCAACACCAAAAATACCGATGGTTTGGGCATTAAGTAACCAATTCGTTGCGGTGGACCATGATTCTGGTTTAATTAAATTAACTGTTGCATCAAGTGCGTTTTGTGCACCACTAAAAACTTTTTGAATGATACTATTTTGGTCATCAGTTGCATCAATTTCCCCAAAGAAACTGGTTTGCGTAATAGGTGAGTTTACTAAGCTTAGGGAAAACTCACGAAATGAGTTAAAGCCAACACGTTTAACGAAACGTGAAATAGTTGCTGTTGATACTCCGATAGCGGTCGCTAACTCTTGAATCGTTAATGAACGAATTTCGTTAGGGCTATCTAAAATGAATGTTGCTATTTTACGATCAGAACCAGTGAGGTGTTCAAACAAAGATCTGATTCGAGCGAAACCTGATTGTGCCATATTTTCTCCTTAATAATTTCAATTAATATACAGATGATAAAAATTAAAACAACCCATGAAAACATTTTACAACAAAATACTTGCATTGTGAAAAAGTTTTGCATTATAATAATGGTGTAGCAAAAACACACATAGAAAAAAAGGGGTATTAAACATGAAGTTCGCAATGATCGGTCTTGGTAAGATGGGCTTGAACTTGGTAAAGAATGCCGTTGACAATGGTCACGAAGTAGTTGCTTATGACTTGAGCGCAGATTCTGTTAAAGAAGCTGACTCATACTCAGAAGCTGTTACTGGTGTTACTGACTTAGACGACATGTTGGCAGCATTGCCATCACCAAAGGTTGTTTGGGTAATGGTTCCAGCTGGAAAGCCAACTAACTCAACCATTGATACTTTGATTGAGAAGATGGAAGCCGGCGATATCATTATCGACGGTGGAAACTCAAATTACAAGGATAACTTGGAGCAAAACAAGCGCACCACTGCAGCCGGAATTAAGTTATTTGATGCTGGTACTTCTGGTGGTATGTCAGGTGCTCGTAACGGTGGGAACTTCATGATTGGTGGAGATGATGCTGAAGCATGGAAGGTTATCGAACCTTTGTTCGTATCAATTGCTGAAGAAGATGGTTACCTATACACTGGTAAGCTAGGTTCAGGTCACTACTTGAAGATGGTTCACAATGGTATTGAATATGGTATGATGCAATCAATCGCTGAAGGTTTCGAAGTTTTGGAAGCTTCACAATACGATTACGATTACGAAGCCGTTGCTAAGCTATGGAACCACGGTTCAGTTATCCGTTCATGGTTGATGGAATTGGCTGAAGATCAATTCTCAAAGGATCCTAAGCTAGACAAGATTTCTGGTGTTATGCACTCATCTGGTGAAGGTAAGTGGACTATTGAAGAGTCATTAGACTTACAAGTTCCAGCACCTGTTATCGCATTGTCATTGATGATGCGTTACCGTTCACTACAAGAAGATACGTTTACTGGTAAGGTTGTTTCAGCTTTGCGTAACGGATTTGGTGGACATGCTATGGATGCTGTTAAGTAATTATTGCTTGGTAATACCCATAAAATATTTTGATTGTGAAAGTTAAGCTGGGGTAGAATTATGCTGCCCCAGCTTTTTGTGTGCATCTGTCGTATAATAATAAAAGGATGCAGTTAGAGGAGTTATTATGAAATATACATTACTTATCGATGTCACGCTGTTGGCAATCAAAACGACACTGATTGACGAAAATGAAGTATCGTCACAACAAACCTTTGCATATTCATCAACAACTAAAAATGTGATTGCAGAACAAATTTTGACGACAGTGATTAATGCGATAAAGCAAGTGCAAGCGGCTTTAAACGCTGGTGATTGTATTGAAACAATTACATTCACGGAAATGACAATAGACAGCTTAATTCCTTTTAATGAACAGAAAAAATCATTAATCCCGATAACGTATGGGCATGAAACGCAAAAGTATATTGATGCCCTTGTGATGAATGGGGTGATTGGTCAATTAGAACGAAAAACAGGATTAATGTTCCAAGAAGTTACGCCGCTAATGCAAATTCTTTGGTTGAAAAACGAACATCCAGGCATATTTAATGAGGCAATGCAATATATGAATGTTCAAAGTTATATCATGTATCAGTTATTTGATGTGTATGTTACATCACCGGCTGCTGCAGGACGAACGGGTTTTTATAATTTAACAACCCAAGCATGGGATACCCAAGCACTCGCATTAAGTGGACTTAAAGAACCAGTATTACCGCAAGTAGTAGATCTGCACACACATAGTTTTACGGTAGTGCCAGAAAAGAGCGCTTACTTAGGGATTAGTGCGGATACGATATTTCACGTGAATTAAAATATGATATAATAAATACTGTTATCGGGGATGCAGTTGGTCAAGGGGTGATGTCCTAGGACCGCCTTTTCGGAGGGTGCAATTCCCTGCTGTCCGATAATGGTTTTGTTGAGGTTGTGAAGGAACCTCAACGAATCGGAAGGAGTTCTAAGACGGGATTCTTAGAACAAAGGGGATTGTTAATGGGGTGGTGCCCGTTAACATGATATGGTGAAAAAGTATAAGTGGTACGTGGTGGTCCACTTATACACGAAGAGGCCTGCACTCATTTAGTGAGAGAGGCCTCTTTTTTGTTGTTATACAAAATGTAATCATATGTGCTATAATCGTTTTATCATGTATGATATCCAGTAGGAAAATGAGTGGACAGATAGCGAATTAGTGGTCGGTGTAAACTAATCAAACTCATTAACGAATTACAATCATAAAAACGCATGAACGGCAATCTCACGTTACGAGAGATAAGTGGTCACAATTGTGGCAATTTAGGTGGTACCGCGTTTAATTGCGCCCTAATCAAGGAAAGTCCTTGGTTAGGGCGCTTTTTAGTTATAACGAGTAACATAAAAATAGACGATAAAGATTAATTTGGAGGCATAGTAAATGGCAGTAGATATATTAAATGAACTAGCTTGGCGTGATGCAATTAACCAAGTTACTGACGAGGATGGTTTACGAGAATTAACACAAAAAGAATCAATTGGTTTGTATGCAGGAATTGATCCAACTGGTGATTCAATGCATATTGGTCACTTGATTCCTTTTATGATTTTAAAGCGATTCCAATTGGTTGGTCACAAGCCAGTCATTGTTGTGGGTGGTGGAACCGGCTCAATCGGTGATCCTTCTGGTAAGAAATCAGAACGTAAGTTGTTATCACAAGAAGATGTTGCCGCCAACGTTGAAAAGATTCGTGCCCAAATGGCGAAGTTATTTGGTGAGAATGGTTTTACAATTGTTAACAACAATGAATGGTTAGGTCAAATGTCATTGTTGGGGATGTTGCGTGATTATGGTAAGCTATTTTCAATTAACAGCATGTTAGCTAAGGATGTGGTTGCTTCACGTTTAGAAGCTGGTATTTCATTTACTGAATTTACATACCAAATTCTACAAGCTATTGATTTTTACGAACTATACCAACGTGAACATGTCCGGCTACAAATTGGTGGTTCTGATCAATGGGGTAACATCACAAATGGTGTTGATTTGATTCATAAATTAGTCGCAAATGATGCACCGGCCTTTGGATTGACAGTGCCTTTGTTGTTAAAGTCAGACGGTACAAAGTTTGGTAAGACTGAAGGTGGAGCCGTCTGGTTAGATCCAGAAAAGACGACGCCGTTTGAATTCTACCAATTCTGGTTGAATACAGCCGATGCCGATGTCGAAAAGATGCTAAAATTCTTTACGTTCTTAACGCAAGATGAAGTTGCTAATTTAGTTGCTGATTTGGCTAAAAATGCTTCAGAACGTTATGCACAACGCCGTTTAGCACAAGAAGTAACAACTTTTGTACATGGTGAAGAAGCGATGCATACAGCAGAAGTTATGACGAATGTTTTGTTTGGAAATGCTGACGTTGCCACATTGACAACTGATCAAGTAGCTGTTTTAGCTGGTAATGTGCCAACGTTTGCAGTTGATAATACTGAAATTGGTCTATTAGACTTAGTCGTAGCGGCTGGTTTTGAAAAGTCAAAGACGGCAGCTCGTCGTTCAGTTAAGGATGGTGCTGTTCGCGTTAACGGTGTTCAAATTAAGGATGAAGATGCCGTTATTAATCCTGCCGATAAGTATGATGGTAAGTACATCATTGTAAAGCGTGGTAAGAAGAAGTGGGCTGTTGCCGTTATTAAATAAGTCAAGGAAGGTCTAGACATTTAAAGTGTTTAGATCTTTTTTGTGAAATAAAAGCTTGACAATAATCTCATTGTATTCTAATAATTGAGTAGAAATTTATGCAATTGGGGGAAGTATAGTATGGCAAAAACACAAGTATCTGATTTAGATTGGCAAAATTTGGGGTTCGTTTATCATGATTTACCATATCGATATCGTGCAGAATACCATAATGGAAAGTGGGAAGCTGGTAAATTAGTCACAGATAGTACTTTAGGAATGAGCGAAGCTGCTGTCGGTCTTCACTATGGGCAACAAATTTTTGAAGGGTTAAAGGCTTACCGTCGCCAAGATGGCGGCGTGAATATTTTCCGTCCAGATCGTAATGCTGCACGTATGTCACGTTCAGCAGAACGGCTATTGATGGCGAGTTATCCAGAAGATTTATTTGTTGAGGCCATTAAAGAAGTTGTGAAGGCTAATCAAGAGTTTGTGCCACCTTATGAGTCAGGGGCAACTTTGTATATTCGCCCATTGCTAATTGCGGCAACGCCAGATATAGGGGTGCATTCCGGTAATGATTACATTTTCAATATTTTTGTAACGCCAGTTGGGGCGTACTACCCAGGTGGATTAGCACCAACAGCTTATGTTACAAGTGACTTTGACCGTGCAGCCCATGGTGGAACTGGTCAAGCCAAAGTCGGTGGAAACTACGCTGCATCAATGTTACCAGGCAAGCAAGCGCATCAAGCTGGTTATTCTGATGTGGTTTATTTGGACCCAAGATTGCATGAAAACATTGAAGAATTAGGTTCAGCAAACTTTTTTGGTATTACTAAAGATAATCGTTTCTTAACGCCGAAGTCACCATCTATTTTGCCATCAGTCACAAAGTTTTCATTGTTAGCATTGGCTGAAGAAATGGGGATGCAACCAGAAGAAACAACCATCAGCATCTATGATTTAGATAAATTTTCTGAAGCCGGTGCCATGGGAACCGCTGCTGTTATTTCACCAGTTGGTTCGATTACGCATCATGGTAAAAAGCACGTCTTTTATTCTGAAACTGAGGTTGGTCCTAAGACACAAGCCTTGTATGATCGTTTAGTTGCGATTCAATATGGTGACGAAAAGGGCCCTGAAGGTTGGGCTGTTGATGTACCACTAGATTAATTAATATTTAGTATAAGGATCATCAATCTAGTCTCTTTAATTGGGAAAGGTTGATGATTTTTTGTTTGGGTATAAATTTTTCGTATTATTAAATAATAGCATTTAAAATTAAAAATAAATTAGAATAAAGTGTTGACTTTCAAATTTTTAGGTTCATAATAATAACCATCAAATAAAAAACGGAGAAACAAAACGATGACAAAAACAGTAATGAACAACGCAAATAACGGCTTATTACTCGGCTTAATTTTAGACTTGATTATTATCAACTAAAAGGTCGAGCAATTTGTGTCGGCCTACAAAAAGGGCCGACTAGTTCATCACTGGAATGTTATATTCGTGAACCGCTAGTTAGGAACAGACTAACTAGCGGTTTTTTTGTATCTTCAGGGTTACGTGGAGAAGGGGTAAAATTATGGAGCAGACACAGGCACAAACACAGACACAAGAAGAAAAGCTAACAGCGAAAGATTATGTCTTTTTAGTTTCACAAGGTGTTTCAAATACGGTTTTGGTATTTCTGGGAATTGGTTTGTTGGTTAATACGGTGGGAACGACGATTCACTGGGATGCATTGGTCCAAGTAGGTAATATTGCTCAAAAATTGCTGGCGCCCGCTTTGGGGATGGCGATTGCCGTGATGATGCGTACATCAACTTTGGTCATTGGGGGCACGATGATTGCGTCAACAGTTGGTGCCAATAGCGTTTATTTCACATCAGGTGCCGTGGCAAACACAATGACGGCAACTGGTTGGCAAGCAGCACAGGATACTGGCTCACAAATTATGACGGCCGGTCAACCTGTATCAGCAGTGCTGGCAGGTGTGATTGCTGCAATGTTGGGGAAATGGATGACCGGTAAAACACCATTGGACATGGTGTTGGTACCATTTGCTGTGACGATGGTTGGATCAATTGCCGGTCTAGGATTGGCGTCTGTAACAACGCCTGCGCTTAATTGGGTAAGTGGTGCACTTGGTCATACCATGCAAGTTAATCCCGTCTTAGGTGCTCTGGTCGTTTCGCTTTCGTGGTTTGTCTTTTTGATGACACCAGCTTCTTCTGCAGCACTTGCGATTGCAGTTCAACTAGATCCAATGTCTTCAGGGGCAGCTTTGATTGGTACAACGGTTGCTTTCGTTTCATTTACAGCAATGTCTTATAACCAAAATACAATTGGTGGCAATATTGCACAAGGTTTGGTAACACCGAAAGTACAATTTGCAAACTTGTTGAAACGACCTATTTTGGCTGTTGGGCCAGCAGTTATCGCTATGATTACAGCCGTTATTGCAGTGGTTGGATTTGATTTTAAAGTTCCTTATGCCCTTGCTGGACTGGGATTGAATTCACTGATTGCACCGCTATGGTTGGCAGCACATGATATGCGTGGTTTGGTATTATTGATTGTATTCGGAGTGGCTATACCAGCTGTTTTGGCATGGGGCTACTACCGTTTCTTGAAGGTAATTGGCCAAACAAAAATCCAAGATTTGCGTTTGCAAGAGGTTTAATACGATGGCTTGCCAAATATTTAGTAATCGTGCATACTCAAAATAGGTTAATTTGACTAATTAAAGGTTAACTATTATACTTACATTAAATAAGTGAAAGAGGGCGCAGATATGGAATTCTACCAACCAGAATTAAATGATGATGACGTTATTCGTCAAGAAATCGCTAAGCCCGGTAAGCAAGTAATGTTCTTACAAGCTGACTGGTGTGGTGATTGCAAGGCAATTAAGCCATTTGTTAAGGATATTAAAGCAAGTGTTACTTCAGCTGGCATTAATTGGTTTGATGCAGATCGTGATGCTAATTTAGCTATTGCTCAAGAACAAGGCTTGATGGGTATTCCAGCATTTGTTTTGTTTGAAGACGGTAAGCAAGTTGATCATATCGGTAATGGTGAACGTTTGTCGCCAGTTCAAGTTATGGATTGGGTTGCACAAAACGTTTAAAAGAAATGATTGACAATTATCTTTGGACTTCGTATGATATGTTCAATTATATTTTTGGAAATTCTATGATGAGAAGAGTAATGTTACCGAGCCAATTTAGAAAGCACTTGGTTGATGAAAAAGTGTTTGGCAGGGACTTGAAGATGAACTCGGAGAATGATAATTGTGCAAGCGATTATCACGGTGAGGACCGTTATCAACTATCGTTTATGCATAAATGCAATAACATCAGAGGCTTATTTAATACTAGATAAGTGAATTTGGGTGGTAACACGACACATCGTCCCTTATAAGAACTAATAGTTCTTATAAGGGACTTTTTTATATTTGGAGGAAAATAAAATGACAGAACAAGTAACCCCATTATTATCACAATTATTAACGTCATGGATTTCTGGTGAAGAATCAGAAGAATTTCCATTAGCTAATCTATCGAATGCAGCTGCTATTTTATTTGAAAACTTAGCGGATGTTAATTGGGCTGGTTTCTATTTGTATAACCAAACAAAAGATGAACTAATCTTGGGACCATTTTTAGGCAAGGCAGCTGTTGTGCGTATCAAACCAAGATCAGGTGTGGTTGGCCAAGGTTATGAGAGTCAAGAATCAATTATTGTCGCTGACGTTCACCAACATCCAGGTCACATTGCTTGCGACTCAGCTTCAAACGCCGAAATTGTTATCCCGTTAACACGTGCCAATGGTGAAAAATTAGGGGTGATTGATATTGATTCACCGCACACAAATCGTTTTACAGATCCAGATAAGGCTGATTTGGAACACTTTGCCCAAACTTTGTTAGCTTATATTTAATAAAAATTTGCGATAATAGTGTTAATGAATACTTGATAAAGGATGGTGGCAAACTAATGAGTGAAACCAAACAGTATGATGTTGCAATAATCGGTGCAGGTCCTGCCGGCTTGGCAGCAGCACATGAATTGCATGATGCTGGTAAACAAGTTGTGATTATTGAAAAGTATTTATGGGGTGGGACATGTCCAAATTATGGTTGTGATCCTAAAAAGATATTATTAGGTGCAGTCGAAGCAAAAGAATATGCTGATTTTCTAACTGGTACAGGTATTGATGGTAAAGTGACAATTAATTGGGCTGATTTAATGGCACGTAAAAATCAATATACTGATGGTATTTCACAAGGGACAGAACAATCATTAGTTACTAGCGGGATTGATCATCTAGCTGGTCAAGCGGCCTTTATTGATGAGCATACTGCATTGGTCAGTCAAGACAATCAAGATGATGTGCAAGTAACGGCGACAGATTGGATTGTGGCAGTTGGTCAAAGACCAGCTGAATTAACTTTTCCAGGCGCTGAATTAACGATTGATTCTGAGCAATTCTTGGACTTATCGTCATTACCTGACGAAGTTGTGATTGTTGGTGGTGGTTTTGTTGCGATTGAATTTGCAACCATTGCAGCAGCAGCAGGGGCTAATGTCACATTGCTAGTGCATAGTGATCAGTTACTACGTTCATTTGATGATGAAATGGTTGACTCACTAATGGATCAACTAGATGATCGTGGTATTCACATGTATTTCGATACTGAAGTTACGGAATTAAAAGCTGTTGATGATGAGTTTGAAGCAACGTTAAGCTTTGGCAATACCTTAACAGCTGGCGTGGTTGTTCGTGCAGCTGGTCGTGTTGGTAATCATGACACCTTGGCATTGGACCAAGCACAAGTGCAATTTAGTGATGAGGGTATTTTAGTTGATCGTCATTTGCGCACTAGTAATGCGCATGTCTATGCGGTTGGGGATGTTGCTTATTCGCCAGTGCCTAAGATAACGCCAGTTGCCTCATATGAAGCACATCATGTTGTACAAGAAATTTTGGGCAACTCACAACCAATTACGTATCCTGCAATTCCAGTTGTTGTGTACGGGACACCAAAGTTGGCCAAAGTTGGGGTTGCGACAGATACAGCCGCTCAAAATGGTTATACCGTCAACGATATTGATATGACTAGTTGGTATACAGCTTATCGACAAGGTGAACCAGCTTCACGTATTAGAGTAGCTATCGACCAAGCCGGACGATTAGCCGGGGCAACAGTTATGAGTAGTCACGCTGATGAACTTATTAACTACTTAACGACCGCAATTAATCAAGGATTAACGAAAGAGGCGGTTACGCAACAGTTGTTTGCTTATCCATCAGTTGCATCGGACTTATCATATTTTTTCTAAAATAATTTAATAAGGAGAAAATATGAGTGAGTCTTATAATAAAAAAGATATTTTAGATATATTGTCTAAACTATATAATAATTTACCTCCCCAAAATTATGCTAATTTAAGAGACAATGTTCTGCAATCAGCCGACAAAATTACAAAAGGTTCAAATCCGTTACCAATCGTTAATCTATTAATAAATGAATTAACGGACATAATCATTGATAACGTTGGTCATGATATTCCTTCTGTTATTGAAACCACTAACATATCTCTCAAGCGGTGGATCAAAAAACATAACAAAGGGCTATGGATAAGTGATTATGGTAGCTTGTATGGGGGGAATATCTTTTAAATAATTTAAGTAACCATAATAAATAAAGGATTGTTGCCGTGGGAAAAACGGCAACAATCCTTTTTTGTAATTTATTTTTTCTTGAGAAATGTGACAAGTAGGAGAATGAGACCACATAAAAATAATAGACCACCAAGTAAAAAAATGAGGCCAGCACCAATATTGGCACCGTTTTGATCATTTATAGTCAGCCAATTAAAAAGTATGCCACCTAAGGATAAGACGATTTCTGTGATAACCAAAATTAGTGCAGAACGACGTAATTTAGCTGTTTTTTATTAGGATTGCTGACACGGTCTTCGAATGTTAGTTTTCGTGATGTCATGGGAATTCTCCTCTTATAATCGCTGTCCGAACGGTGTGGTGCTTTGTTGCCATTATACTTTGAAATCCAATTGTTTACTTGAGAAGAACTACATAATCTAAATTTTATTGCTAATTCTATTTTTGAACCAGCCCCTTGTAAAGCTGTTTTTACAGCCTGACGTTTGAAAGCTACATCATACCTTTTGAAATGTGACATAAATCACAATTATTAAATGATAGCGGTCTTTATTTGATGCGATTATTTATAGACTTTTAGGTATAATCAGATAAAAAAAGGCTTATTTGATAAAATTTAATAGATTATAATCAACAATGTATATTGTATAAAGTTTATTAATTGACAGCGCTTTCATTTATGTGATAAATTTAACATAAACAAATAGGGAGGATAATATAGTAATGAAAGCAGCAAGAATTTATGGTAAGCAAGATATTCGAATTGAGAACGTTGATATTCCTGAACCTAAAGATGATCAAGTACAAGTTAAAGTTAAGTTTGTAGGGATTTGTGGTAGCGATATTCACATGTATTCGGAAGGGCTTTCTTTACCGTATGAAAAGAATCCTTTATCTGGTAAGACTGTACCAATCATCGAAGGGCATGAATTTTCTGGTCAAGTAGTTAAAGTTGGACGAAATGCGCAGGATGTTAAGGTTGGAGATAGGGTTGCTATTGAACCTATCTTGGCTTGTGGTCATTGTCGGAATTGTATGAAAGGTATGTACAATTATTGTTTGAATGCTGTTGGACCTGATGGAAGTGGTAACTTTATTGGTGTTTCTGACGACGGTGGTATGGCCGAATTCTCTAATGTTCAAGCCAAATTTGTACATAAGTTACCTGACGAAATGGGATTTGATTTAGGCGCCTTGGCTGAACCCACCGCAGTGGCTTATGAAGGTATCAAGCGTAGTGGGCTAATTGAAGGTCAAAAAGTTGCAGTCTTGGGCGCTGGACCGATTGGTTTATGTACAGCTATTTTGGCTAAGATCGCTGGTGCAACCAAAGTTTACATTTCCGATGTTTCCGATGTTCGTCTTGCGAAAGCTAAAGAAGTTGGTATCGAAGATACTTTGAATCCAACAAAAGAGAATGTTGTTGAAAAGATCCATGAAGATTTACCCGATGGTGTGGATATTAGCTTTGAATGTGCTGGTGTCCAAGCAACATTTGATACAGCAACGCAAATTACGACAACAACTGGTGTGATTCAGGTTGATGCTTTATTTGGCAAATCAATCGATCTTGATATTAATGATGCGATTATGAAAGGTCATAATATCCACACAACCTTGGGTTACGCAAATGACTTTCCAATAGTTATCAATATTATTAATAATCACCAAGAGGTTTTCCAGCAGTTGATCACTAAAATGATTCCTTTGGATGAAACTATTGAAGGTATAGAGGCATTACAAAATGATAAATCACAAGTTAAAGTGATGATCTCACCTGAAATGTGATTACTAACCCATAAATTAGGACAACAAGAATTCTGTCTTAATGGTCAAAAGGGTAACACGTTAATAAAAGTTTTCTTTTATCAGTTTGAACTAGGCTCCGTCGAGTACAAAGTTATATGTCTTTCAGATGTATTAGAAAAAGAACCTGATAATAATATCCAATAAACAAAAATGCAACAACTAGGAAGATAAAAGCAATATGGGAAAAGAATATTATTAACAAGTCGAAATTAACTTACAACAACGTCTGCAACAATTAAGAGACTTAAATCAATGGCTTTTTAATCGGTAACACTGCTAAATCTATGATTGGCAATACTGATAAAATTTAATTTTATTTTTTAAAACATTTCGCTAATAGTGATACAATCTGAGATATTTAACAATGTTTTGACAGAGTACAAGGAAAATTTGGGATTAAAAATTTTTCACAACGACATAGTACTAAATATTTATATCTTTGTCATTTAGTCACTAATTTCCCACAAAAAAATTTATCTAGTTGAGTTTGTGAAACTTGCTCGTAAATTAATGTTTTATTTACATCAAATTTACGGGCTTTTTGATTACTTGCTATAGTTCCTGTCAAGTTGACGGTTAAAATAATATAAAATTGAATTAGGTGTTCGCACTGCTGTAAATGTGAAACTGTGCTCTTTACTTTACCATTCAACTTTGAAATCATTCCAAAACTTTTCGAAAAATAAGGGGTGCCTGGTTGAGATAGCCGTAATGATTGTTCTAAATGTTGATCGAATCGTAATTCTGTCATATTTGTTGCCCATTTTTGATTAGGCAATACTGTTGTAAAACCTTGGTGCATTAATTATTCATTTTCCTTTGTGCGATTATGATGCATGAGACGACGAATATATTTATGCTATAAAACTTACAGGCTTATAATTAATGCATTTTGAAATAAAAAAGTTGGAACAATTTCTTTTGTCCCAACCTCCTTTTTAAAGCCATATTCATTTTTATTTTAAGCTTTTTGAGCAGCATTAACTTTGTTCAACATAATTGTTGCAATTAATGCAAAGGCAATGAAAACAGAACCACCAAGTCCAACGCTATTTAATCCTAGGTTAGCAACAACTAGACCACCAGCAGCTGAACCTAATGAAATTCCCAAGTTAGAGAAAATTGAATTTAATGATGATGCGAGAACTAATGATTGTGGGTAATCACGTTCGGCAACGCCCATAATGTGTAGTTGTAATGGTGAATTAATAAGATACATAAATGCACCAACTAACATAATATTTATCGTTCCTAACCATGTATTGGCTAATAGTAAAGGCATTGCGCCCAGTAAGACAAATTCAATGGCATATAGTGTTGGCATTGCCTTTAAACCTTTATAATCAGCAATTTTACCACTAGCCTGATTACTAATTAGTGACATGACACCATAGACTGTTAGTAATATTGTAATTAGGCTAGGATCAAAGTTAAGTGATTTTGAAAAAATAGGGCGTAAATAAGTGTAGAAAACATAAATACCAGCTAAACTACATGTTTGTAAAACAACGCCTAAATAAATTCGTGGATCTTTGAAAATAATGAATTGTTGTAAAATATTACCTTGTTTTTGTTGTACCAAATTATGTGGTAACGTCTTAATGATTAAAAAGATGGTTAACAAACTAAAAATCGTAATTGTAATAAAAGTGATGCGCCAACCAAATGTGGTACTGATCCAGGTTCCTAATGGGACACCAAAAACAGAGGCGACACTGAATCCTGAAAAAATCCAGCTGACTAGCCAAGCACGCTTTTGAATGGGTGCGATAACAGTTGCAAAAGTTAAGGACAGTGAAACTAGCGCACCTGAAACAATAGCAACGATAATACGTGAAATAACCAATACCGCATAATTTGGCGCAAAGATGGTTAAAGCATTACCAAAAGTAAAAATAATAGCTAAGACCAACATGGCATGATATAGATTATGCTTTAAAGTTGACGTAATGATGGGTGTACTAATAGCGTAAACCATAGCAAATATGGTTACTAAATACCCAACAGTCGCAACGTTAACTGAAAATTCCTTAGCTAAATCGTCAAGAATCCCAATAATAATAAACTCACTAAACCCTAATACGAAAGAGATTAAAATCAGGACAAAACTTTGAATTCTGAATTCTTTCACATGCACCCTTCTAAAAGCTATGATGACATAGCAATAATAAACCTATAAATGACTACTCTGCTTAAAATAGCGGAATTCACCCTTGATTGTCAATGTATTTTATTGAAAAACGGGATAAATTTTATTTTTATTAAAAATCTGACTATTTCCAAATATCATAATGTCTGCTATATTTAACTACATAATAATAAAAGACGTAATCACTATCGGTATAATTGTTGGAGAATGGCCAACGAGTGCCTACCCGTCTCCCAAGAGATGGACTACCGATAGTGTTTTGATTTATTAATGCACCCATTCTGCATGCTTTTTAATGCATAGGGTGCATTTTTTTATTGCCAAATGTCTATTGGAGATAGTGGTTACGTGTGTTTCTAAATTGGAGGAGAGTTTAGTTATGGAGTTGCACACACAGAAATCGACAGAACGTTTCAGCAAGTTGCGCAATCTTATTTTAGGATTACAACATGTTTTGGCGATGTATTCTGGTGGTATTTTAGTACCATTGTTAATTGGGGCAGCATTACAATTTAATGCGCAACAAATGGCTTATTTAATATCTGCTGATATTTTTATGACTGCAGTTGGAACGTTATTTCAACTGAAAGGAACGCGGTATACAGGAATTGCAATGCCAGTGGTTATTGGTTCAGCAGTGCAAACGGTATCGCCATTAATTAATATCGGTAGCACGTTAGGAATCGGGGCAATGTATGGAGCTACTATCGCAGCTGGTATTTTTGTATTCTTAATCAGTGGTTTGTTTTCGCGATTACGTGCATTTTTCCCACCAGTTGTAACTGGCTCATTGATTACAGTTATTGGATTTACGCTGATTCCAGTTGGTTTTCAAAACTGGGGTGGGGGTGATTTAGAAGCAAAGAGTTTTGGTAGTTTAACCAATCTATCAATTGGTTTGGTCACGATTGTGATTATTTTACTATTTAACTTATTTGCAAAAGGCTTTGCTAAGTCAATTGCAATTTTGCTAGGAATCGTATTAGGCACAATTTTTGCAGGGCTACTAGGAGAAGTATCATTGCAACCAGTGGCTGATGCTTCTTGGTTCCACATGCCAACACCGTTTTTCTTAGCGACGCCAACTTTCCATTGGTCAGCGATGATTACAATGATGATTGTTGCCTTAACATCAATGATGGAATCAACAGGTGTTTACTTTGCGTTGGCTGATTTGACTGGTCGTAAGTTGACTAATGAAGACATGGCTAAGGGGTATCGTGCAGAAGGACTAGCGGTTATTTTATCAGGTATTTTTAATACCTTTCCATATTCAACGTTCTCACAGAATGTTGGTGTCGTTCGTTTGTCAGGTGTTAAGAAAAGAACGCCGATTTACTACGCAGTATTGATTTTATTGCTAATCGGATTATTGCCAAAATTTGGCGCACTTGCAACGATTATTCCATCATCTGTATTAGGTGGTGCAATGATTATCTTATTTGGTACAATCGGGGTACAAGGAATTACGATTTTGAAACAAGTTAATTTTAATTTGGAACGTAATTTGATGATAGCAGGAATCTCAATTGGATCAGCTATCGGTGTTACGGTTTACCCACAAATTTTCCAGCATTTGCCAGAATTAGTAAAATTAGTTATTCAAAATTCAGTGGTTGTCACGTCGATATTAGCAGTGCTATTGAACATTGTGTTACCAGGTCGTGAGAAAGAGGTCATGTAAGCAATATGAAAATTTTAGAAGATCGTATTAAAAAAGATGGTCGTGTTTTAGGTGAAGATGTCTTGAAAGTTGATAATTTTTTAAACCATCAAGTTGATCCGCAATTAATGCAAGAAATGGGTGATGAATTTGGTCGTTTGTTTGCTGATGAAAAGATTGATAAGGTTTTGACGGTTGAATCTTCAGGTATTGCACCAGCTATTTTTGCGGCTGCAACATTAAATGTACCAATGGTATTTGCACGTAAGAAGAAGTCAATTACGCTCTCATCAGAGTCATATATTGCTGATGTCTACTCATTTACCAAGCAAGAAACTAATCATGTGATGATTGATAAGCGTTTCTTACATGAAGGTGAACGTGTCTTGATTATTGATGACTTTTTAGCAAATGGTCAGGCTGTTACTGGTTTGATGGAAATTGCGCACGCTGCTAAGGCTGAAGTTGTTGGTGTTGGGATTGTGATTGAAAAGACGTTCCAAAAGGGACGCGCTATGTTGGATGAACAAGGTGTTCATGTTGAATCATTGGCACGTATTGCGGCTTTTGAAGAGGGACAAGTTGTTTTTACTGATTAGTCCTCGAAAATAAAACTCGTAAATTTGTTTGCAAGACATACCCATATTAGATGTAAAAAGTCTAATTATAGGTGTGCTGTTGTGTAATAAATTTACGAGTTTTTTGTGTGTATTTAAAGCAGATATAAATTAATTATCAGATTCATGGATTTTTTTGTTAAATTAACTGAATTTAAGATAAAATCATTAATATACAATACGGAGTATGCAGGATAGATTTATTATCAGACAAAAGGCTAATTGGGGGATATTAAAATGAAATTAGGTTTTATTGGAACAGGTGTCATGGGACGCGGTATTATCAATAATTTGCTAAAAGCTGATTATGAGGTTTTTGTTTATAATCGAACAAAAGCACATGCGCAATCTGTTATTGATAATGGTGCCGTTTGGCAAGATTCACCGCGTCAAATTGCTGAAGCTGCAGATGTTGTGATGACGATGGTTGGTTACCCTAAAGACGTTGCTGAACAATATTATGGTGATAACGGCATTTTTGCGGGCTCACATCCCGGTCAAATTATTTTAGATATGACGACGTCAACACCAACATTGGCTAAAGAGTTAACGACGGCTGGTGAAAAATATGGTGTCAAAGTTTTGGATGCCCCAGTATCCGGTGGTGATACCGGCGCTAAAAATGGGACGTTGACCATTATGGTTGGTGGTGATGAAGAGTCATTTACGAAGTTGCAACCAATGTTTGCAGTTATTTCAAATGCAGCCACTTTATTTGGTACAGCAGGTCGTGGTCAAAATGCCAAGATGGCTAACCAAATTATGATTGCAGGCACTATGTTGGGGATGGCCGAATCAATGGCTTATGCAAAAGAGGCTGGGCTAGATTTGCCCCAAGTACTAAAGACACTGGGTGGTGGTGCAGCCCAAAATTGGTCGATGGACAACTATGGTCCACGCGTGTTAGCAGATGATTATGAGCCTGGTTTTTATGTTAAGCATTACATTAAGGACTTACGAATTGCCCTTGATGAAGCTAAAAAAATGCAGGTGGATCTACCTATGACAATAATGGCTGAACAATTTTACACGAAATTAGTTGATGAACAAAAATTAGCAGACGCTGGTATACAAGGAATTGTTAAATTATGGTCGCAATTGGTTTAGTGTATCCAGGGTGAAAGGCGTAACAGATGAACTTTTTTATTAATGCAACGATGCCTGATCATAAATCTGGTATCGAACATGCAGAGCTTAAACGTTTGGCGTTATTTAACAAAAATAATGAAGCGGCTAAATTAGTTTTATGTGATTGGGATCCCAATGGGCATATAACGGCCAATCAAGCCGGTATTCAAGATGAACAAATAATAAATCTATTTGATTATTTTCAAGAAGCAAGCCACGTTGCGACTAAATTAATTCAAGTACAAGATATTGAGTATGGCGTATTGGATGCACAGTATACGGACGATCCAAGTAACAGTCGTTATTTAGTGACTGCTAATAATCAATTAATAGCGCGTGTGAACTACAAGCAAAATGATACACGTCCAGTTAAATCAATTGAATGGTTTGATGGCTTTAATAATTTGTACTGTGTTGATCATTATGATGCAAGAGGCTTTGTCTCATTAAAACAGTGGTATACGGCTGATAATAAAATTGGGACAGAAACTTGGCAAACACCAACTGGTCGAGTGGTGATCGAAGCCTTTCATAAGCAAACAATGCGTGGTGACATGCAGAAAACAAATTGGCGTTTGATAGATCGTCAGCATAAATGTCAGCAGTTTGACACACAAACAGAATTAATAACCTATTTTTTTGATTGCTTAAATGAAGATTACTGGTCACTTGATCATCCAAATGTTTTTGTTGTGGACCGATCACACTTAGGTGACCAGGCGTTGTTGCAGTTAAAAAAACCAGCCTATACAGCTTTTCATTTGCATAACGCACATACAGCAGATGCGCAAAACCCTGAAGCACCATTGTTTAATAACAATTATGAATTTGCTTTAAATGTTATTGATGGTTATGATGCCGTGATTTCAGCAACGCATAAACAAACAGCTGATGTACGAACTAGATTACACCCTAAGGCACAATTATTTACGATTCCAGTTGGTGTTGTTTCTGATAGATTACTAACTGCGCCACGTGTACCACTAGCTGATCGTCAATTTGGTAAAATGGTTGTTTTTGCTCGTATTGCTTGGGAAAAAAATCTTGATGATTTAGTACGTGCAATTGGCATTGTGCATCAAGAAGTGCCGCAAGTAACGCTTGATTTATATGGATATCCTGATCCAAATGAAAATTATAAAGCTCAGCATGAAGTTGAAGCAGTGATTGCAGAGTATGGCTTGGAAGATGTTGTGACACTAAAGGGGTATACCACTGATATTGATGCTGTCCAAAATAAGGCTATGATGTATGGCTTAACTTCTCATATGGAAGGCTTCAATTTAGCGATTATGGAGGCTATTTCACATGGATTAATTGCCTTTTCATATGACGTTAATTATGGTCCAAATGAAATCGTTGCTGACGGTGTAAATGGGGCGGTTGTACCATATGGTGATTATCAAGCATTGTCGGTAGCTATTTTAGAAGTATTGCGTGATCCAATATTAGCAGAAAAATATATGACAGGTGCATATGAATCTGCTGAACGGTATTCTGAGGCATCGGTTTGGCAGGCTTGGGAAAAGTTGTTATCAGATGCTCAAAATAGTTGGGCAACCAAAATTGCGGCGATGCCTGGATATCGGGGAGGATAGTGAAAATGTATTATTTTGTGAGTGAAAACATATTTGCATATAACTCAGGAACCGAGCATGCTCAAGCTAAACGAGTGCAATTTTTTAATCGTGAACATCAACAAAATCGTTTAGGTCAAGCGGCTTATGTGACACGAGATTATAATCGTTTTTTAAATCGTGATGCCACAGCGGTTGGCTTAAATAATGATGAAGTGGTAAATATGTATGATTATTTTCAAGGAACAACTAATGTCCCACGTAAAAAACAGCACTTGCGTCTATTGCCACAATTACCGCTTGACCGATACCATATTGTCGGTCATGGGCCAAATTATTCAACAGTTGAAGACAAAGGACGGGTTATTGCGCGTATTAATGTCATGCCAGCAACAGTTGGGCTAGTGAATGATATTACTTATTATGACCGTGCGGATAATATTACAGTGCGTGAAAATTTTGACTGGCGGGGATTTAAATCATCAGTTGATTATTTTCACCAGGATGGCCAGCTTGCCGTACAACAGTTTTTGAATTTAGCAGGGGATCCTGTTATTGAAATTACACACATGAATATTAATGGTCAATTATTACCTAGTATGTATAAATTGAAAAACTATTTAGGTCATGACTATCGTTTTAATTCGCAAGAACAATTATTTTTATTCTTCTTAAACGAAATTACTCGTCAGCAGGCTGATATAACGTTAATTTCTGATCGGCGTGGCTTGGACCATGTTGTAGCTGCGGTGCAAGGAACGGTGCATAAATATGCTTATTTGCATGGTATCCATGTGGGGAATGTCAAACATCCCGTGAGAGGGAAATTATATGATGCCTATACTAATGTATTAGAGCGTTATGGACAGGCATTTACGGCAATTTTAGTATCGACATCTGATCAACAAAAAGATTTAAAAAGTCGTTATCCAGAGTTGACGATTAAAGGTGCCCCTGATATTTCATTGTCATCAGTAGTGTTAAATAAAGCACCGATAACATTACAAACACGACAATTACATCAATTAATTGTCGTGGGTCGGTTGTCACCAGAAAAAAGGCCTGAACAAGCTTTGCGTGTGCTGGCTAAGGTTATCAAGACAATACCCGATGCAACACTTGTTTATTACGGTTATGCAGCATCGCAAGAAGTGATGGATGATTTACAAACATTAGCTCAAAAATTGGCAGTTACTGATCATGTGACATTTGGTGGTTATGTAAGTGAAGAAAAGTTACAACAAGCATATCAGCAAGCACAGATTATTTTGCAACCATCCATCGCAGAATCTTTTGGTATGAATCTAGTTGAAGCAATGAGTTGTGGAACACCGGCCATTAGTTACGATGTGCCTTATGGCACGCAAGCCTTAATAGATGACGGCCATAATGGTTATATTGTTCCAGAGGGATCAAGCAATGCTATGGCACAGAAAGCAATTGATTTATTATCAGATGATAATCTGTGGGCACAAATGTCTGCTGCGGCATATGTGAAATCACACAATTTTGCTGATGATAAAACAACAAAGTTATGGCAAAATATTTTTAAATAACAGCTAAAATAAAAAGGACAAATTGACGCGACACTGTCAATTTGTCCTTTTTATTTAAGGTAGTGGCGGGAATCGAACCCGTGATGACGGTTTTGCAGACCGTTGCCTTACCACTTGGCTACACTACCGTAATTACTACCACAATTACATATTATAGGGGAAATTTAGTAAACATGCAATTATATAATAACATAGAAAGGACAATCAAACGTTTTTTTGCAAAAATTTGTTGCTTTGATAGTTTTTAATCAAGAAATATTTCAAATTATATATTAAATGTAAAAGATACATGGTTTAGGGGGTTGCCAAGAAAGTGAAATATAGGTATAATTATTTTTGTTGTTGAGTTTGTAACAATGATAATGGACGTTTAGCTCAGCTGGGAGAGCACCTGCCTTACAAGCAGGGGGTCACAGGTTCGATCCCTGTAACGTCCATTGGTCGCATGGTCCAGTTGGTTAGGACGTTCGCCTGTCACGCGAAAGATCACGGGTTCGAATCCCGTTGTGACCGTTTATAATGGCTCGGTAGCTCAGTTGGTAGAGCATACGATTGAAGCTCGTAGTGTCGACGGTTCGATTCCGCCCCGCGCCATTTGATAATACAGTGTATTATCAAATAACCATCTTCAAATAGGGGTATAGTTTAATGGTAGAACAACGGTCTCCAAAACCGTCGGTGGGGGTTCGACTCCCTCTACCCCTGTTTAATTGATGATGGCGGTAGTGGTGAAGTGGTTAACACACCGGTTTGTGGTACCGGCACGCGTGGGTTCGATCCCCATCTACCGCCCTTGAAGTTAGCGATAACTTTTTATTTTAATATATATAATAATTAGATATGCCGTTGTGGCGGAATTGGCAGACGCGCTGGACTCAAAATCCAGTTCTCGCAAGGGAGTATGGGTTCGACCCCCATCGACGGCATTTAACCAGATATGGTCAGATTGCTTATTTAATTATTGTATGCCGTTGTGGCGGAATTGGCAGACGCGCTGGACTCAAAATCCAGTTCTCGCAAGGGAGTATGGGTTCGACCCCCATCGACGGCATTCTAATACTCGACAAGTTCATTTATGAATTTGTCGAGTTTTTTTGTTGCATAAAAAAGAACATCAGTCGAGTAGACTGGTGTTCCTTTAAATATAAAATGCCATCATTCACATTTTTTTAAGCATTTCGTTTTAATGGTAACCAAGCCAAAACTTTTTGAATTTCTTTTTCCCAAAATAACCAATCATGATTACCTGGTGAAACATGATAGTTATCATCAATTTGATATTTAGTCATAAAATGAGTGAATTGATCGTTTGCGGGTTTTAAAAAATCGTTTTCACCAAAAACGCGCTTAACATCAGGCATAATCGGGATGATATCAGTTAAATTAATGACAGGTGATAGCGCTGCGATATAACTAAATAACTCTGGATGACTAAAACCAAGTTTTAAAGCACCAAATCCTTCCATGGAATTACCAATGACGAAATTACTGTCGCGATGACTACTTAATGGCAACAAATGTTGCATTTCAGGCATTAATTCCTTTGTAAAATAAGTCCAGTAAGGTAGACCATTAACTTCATCCATATAAAAACTACGATCAACATTAGGCATAATAATGGCGACCTGATAATTAAGTGCAAGATTTTCAATTGTTGTACGGGTTGGCCAGCAAGTACCATTTTCCCCAAGACCATGTAATAACCAAATAGTGGGTAAAGGTGCTTGTGGCAATTGGTCAGGGAGAATAACACCAATATTCATGTGTGTTTGTAGGGTGCTTGAGAAACGCGTGATTTGTAGATGGGCCATGATATCCTCCTTTAATCTAAACCATGATCATTTTGTGAGTAAAAGACGGTCGCCTTGATATTTTGGGGATGATTCCCAAAATCACTACCAAATAAGGTTAGTCCACCATATGTATCATTATCCATCGGTAAAACGGCCATTTTCAGGGTTAATCGGCGTGTTTTATGCAATGCTAAATCATTGATACTGACATTAGAGATGCTGACACTATCAATGGATGTATCTAGTTCACCAATTCGAATGTGATTTAATAAACCGTATTGACTGAATTTTTTGGGCCACCAATCTGGTGTATAACGTCCTCGTACATCAGAATAATTACCAGGTAATTCAGTTGCACCAATAAATGTATCATTTAGCCAAAAACCAATTTTAGAATGCCAACTATTATTAGACATTGGAAATTCGCTAGCCAGTTCAATATCAAATTCTAACAATTCAATTTTTCCATTTTCTGGAATTTCGTTAGGAATAATATATTCAATGCTACCTTGCGTAAACCATAATATTTGGGCCTGGAATCGATGCGTACTAAAAAAGACGTTCATGTCATCCATGGGTGTAATGACTTCAGTATTTGTGGCCAAACCACATGATGGGCCGATATCTTCAATGGCGAAATAATTTCCAATTGGAATATCATAGCTTTTTTTATAATAATCTGGAAATATTTGCTGTGGGAAATTAATGGAAATTTTATCAATGTTCACACAGGGGACATTTTGGCGATTATCAGTTCCTTTTTGAAATTTAATAATATTTGCATTTTCTAAAATATGTAAGTTTTTGGAAATGGCAGCTTTACTAATATTCATACGTTTTGCTAATTGTGTCGCTGTTATTTTTTCATGCGAGATAATATCAATCATTTCTAAGCGAACGGGAGAGTCTAATGCCTGATAAACGGGTAGATAGTTAATGCTAGTGTCAATATCCATAAAATCCCTCTTTTCATGATAGTTAACTATTTTGTTAACTATCATACGAATTTTAATCAAGTGTGTCAATGATGTTATCGTTATTATTAATAATGTCTGTATACTGACATGACAACGTTGACAGCGCTTACAGGATTGGCAGATAATACAACTGTTAGAAAGTTAAGCTAAATGTTAAACATTTTATTAGGTACTTAGTTTAAGAGGGGAATTTTATGAAAAAGTCACATTTTTGGGGTGCAATCGTGACATCTATTGCGGTATCACTGGGATTGACTGGTTGGACCAGTACAGCGGTTCATGCAGATGACAGCAAAGAAATTATTTTTTGGAATCCGTTTACTGGACCGGATGGGACTAGTATGCAAAGTCTTGTTAATCAATATAATAAAACAAATCCAAAGTATCGGGTTAAGAATGTGTCGCTAACGGAAAGTGACATGTATTCAAAAATTCCAACTATCGTGAATTCTAAGAAAGGAATTCCAGATTTACAGATCGTCCACGTAGAACGAATTAAAGACTACGTTAATAATGGGTTACTAGATAGTTATAATTCCTATCTAAAAGATTTTTCAGGTATTAACAAAGATAATTATGTACCAGAAGCTTGGATAAATGGTGCATATCAAGGCAAACGTTACGGTGTGCCGTTAGATATTCATACATCGTTCATGTACTACAACAAAAAATTAGTTAAAAAATATGCACCACATGCATTAGACGATAACATTGTTACTTTTGATGAGATTAAAGCAGCAGGTAAAAAATCACAAAAAGATGATGTTGCAGGTATGGGTCTAACGTGGTGGAAACCGTTGTTCCTATCATTGTATGGTCAAATGAATGGCGAGTTAACAAAGAATGGTAAAGATCCTGACTTGAATAATAAGACGTCGCATCGGGTTATTAATTTTTATAAGGATATGCATGACAAAAAAATTACTACGCAAGATGGTGATGACCCTATGCAACTATTTTTGACAGGTCAGCAAATTTTCCTTCCAGAAGGAATTTGGATGAATAATCAAATTAAAGAAAGCGATGTTGATTATGGGGTTACTAATGCACCGCAATTATCAGCTGATCCACAAAAAATTGTTAACTGGTCATCAAGTCATCAATTTGTGCTATTGAAACAGCCTAAGCGTGATAAAGCAAAGACAGAAGGAACGTTAGCATTTATTAACTGGGTTCGAACACACTCACTAAAGTGGGCTGAATCAGGACAAAATCCAGCATCACTCGCAATCACCAAAGATCCAAAGTATCTGAAGATGCAACAATCATTTTTGTTAACAAATAAGGTTGAGCAAGATTCAATGACAATCTTTAATTATCGCTACAATGGGTATTTGGCTGATTATTTGGACCGATATGCTTATGATGCTGTTTTTAATAAGACAAGCGTTTCACAATATTTGAATAAAATGCAAAATACTGTGCAGGATGAAGTTGATGCACAAATGACAAATTAAATCAAAGCAAGGCATATAAAAATTAAGAGGGAGTTACATACTAATGGCAGAAGTTTCTTTAAAGTCACATGAGCAAGTGAGTAAGCATAAGCGTACACGAAGCCATCCATTTGTTTATTTAGTGCCGCATTTAGCGATTTTTACGATTTTTTTCTTAATACCGCTAATTTTTGGGATTTATATTGCATTTACAAAATGGGATTTAGTTCGAACACCAGTCTTTGTTGGTTGGGATAATTTTAAAAATATTTTGTTTTCAGATTCTATTTTTCACGATCAATTAACAAGTGGTTTGTGGCATACGATTTTGTTCGTTTTGATTTCAGTACCGTTCTGTGTATTGGTGCCATTATCACTAGCGGTAATGTTAAATACTAAGCCAAAGTTCGCGAAGTTTTTTCAAGGGTTATTTTACTTGCCAAGTCTATTTTCAATTTCTGCAGTTGTTATCGTGTGGTCATTGATTTTTAATCCTAATTATGGACCATTGAATACGTTGTTTAATTGGAATCAGGTTTGGACTGGAACACAACCTTGGGCATGGATCACGATTGTTGTTCTAACAGTTTGGTGGACAATCGGTGGAAACATGATTATTTATCAAGCTGCCTTGAATGGTATTCCACAAGATTATTATGAAGCAGCTGATATAGATGGTGCGTCAAGTTGAAAGAAGTTTATTCACATTACTTTGCCAAGTATTCGTGGACAATTGTTATTTACGATCGTGACAACAACCATTGCCCAATTCAACATTTATGGACAACCACTAATGTTGACGAATGGTGGTCCAAATGGTTCGACAACTGTTTTGATGATGAACGTACAACAAAATGCGTTTGGATCAGGACAATCATTGGCAGGAATTTCTTCAGCAATGTCAGTTATATTAGGTATCTGCATTATGATTGTGTCTATGGTTCAATTATTTTTGCTAAGAAATAAAGATTGATGTAGGAAGGTAAAGAGATCATGAAAAATAAGAAGCAAGGCACGGCAAAGTGGTTATCGTTTATCTTTTTGGTTCTATTAAGTATTATTTGGATTATGCCACTGTTATATGGTGTAATGTCATCTTTCAAAAGTAACATTGAAATGCAATCCGTTGGATTTAAGTTTCTACCAATCAATTGGATAGTAACAAATTATTCAGATTTATTACAAAATACAGCAAATACACCAGTGTTTCGCTGGTTCTTAAACTCAATTGTCATTTCAGGTGGCTCGACTATTTTGGTTTTGATTGTAACATCTTTATCAGCATTTGCCTTTTCACGTTTACGATTCAGAGGAAGAAATGTATTGTTCATCTTTTTGTTAGCCACGATGATGTTTCCACCCGTAATGAACATTATTCCGCTATACAAAATTATGACATTGCTAGGTTGGGCAAATACACCATGGGCTATGATTTTTCAAGCTGCAACAGGGGCATTCAATATTTTCCTAGTTCGTCAATTTATGGATAATATTCCGCTTGCTTATGATGAAGCTGCTCGCATTGATGGGGCAAGTGATTGGCAGATCTTTAGAATTATTATTTTGCCATTGATTAAGCCTGTCTTGTTTGTTGTTGCGTTATTTACATTTACCGGTTCATGGAATGATTTCTTGTGGCCATCAATTGTATTTTCAGATATTAATAAGATGCCGATTACGCCTGGTTTGAAATTATTGCAGGGAATGTATGTTGCCGATATCCCAACTTTGATGGCCGGAGCAATTATCGCTATCATTCCAACGTTTATTTTATATCTAGTTGCGCAAAAGTATTTCTTACAATCAATGTCTTTGTCAGTAGGTGTGAAGGGATAGATATATGTTAGAAAGAAACTGGGATAGAAAATTATTACTAATTTCTGCAGTTTGGCAATTTATTGATGGTGCATTAACGATTGGATTAGTTGGCACGTTGTTTATTCTAGCTGGTTTAGTTAATTTATTATTGGCCAAATATTTCTTAAAAGAAAAAGAAATTAATAAATGGGTGTTACCGATTTTAATTATTGAAGTGATTATTGCATATTTTTGCATGGATATTGTCACGGTAGCTTTATTAGTACCAACGACGATAATTATTAGTTTAAAGAGAAAAAAACAAAAACTTGTTAATTCATAATAAAGAAAGTAGGAACAGTATGTATCGAACAGAATATCCGCAACCGCAATTTCAACGTGAAAACTGGACAAACTTAAATGGTAGTTGGGACTTTGATTTTGATGATCAAAATCAAGGGGTTAGAGATCAATGGTATCAACAAGAGAAGTTGACGCAAAAGATTGAAGTCCCTTTTGCGTATCAAACAGAATTGAGTGGTATTGATGATCAAAGTGAGCATAGTGTTGTTTGGTATCAACGTCATTTTCAAATAGATCAGTCAACCGATGAGGTAACCATTCTTCATTTTGGGGCAGTAGATTTTAAAGCTGATATTTGGATTGATGGTCAACATGTTGGAACACATTCGGGTGGTCATACTAGCTTTTCGTTTGATATTACAAATTTTGTAAAAGATGGTACAGATCATGTCATGACAGTTCGTGCAGATGATCCGGTTCGTGATGAAGAATTAACGCGGGGTAAGCAAAATTGGACTGGCGAAAGTACGGGTATCTGGTATACAAATACAACAGGGATTTGACAAACTGTTTGGTTAGAAAAAAAGCCAGTGACTAATTTAGCAAGTGTTAAATATGTGACTGATATTGATAAAGGAATTGTTGAAATTTCTGGTGAAATTGATAATTTTGTTTCCGGTACAGGGGTAACTGCGAATATTAAGTTTGGTGACGAGTTACTAACAAAAATAACAATCTATCCAGAAGACAGTGCTTTTGAATGGAGTATCAATATTTTAGGTAATCATATTTTCAGAATGGGTTATCACAATGAAGGATGGCTTTGGACACCTGAACATCCTAATCTATTTACAGTTAATTTTGAAACTACAGCACCAAATGCAGTGACTGACAAGGTAAGCTCATATTTTGGAATGCGAAAAATTCATACAGCCAATGGTATGACGTATTTAAACAATCGTCCATATTATCAAAAGTTGGTGCTAAACCAAGGATATTGGCCAGAGGGACTATTAACTGCTCCAAGTGATGAAGCTTTCCAAAAAGATATTAGCTTAGCTAAGGAGATGGGCTTTAATGGTGCACGAATTCACCAAAAGGTTGAGGATCCAAGATATCTTTACTGGGCTGATAAAATGGGATTTATTTGCTGGGGCGAATGTGCTGCAGCACCAGTATTTACTCGAAAAGCCGAAACAACTTTGTATAAAGAATGGTTAGAAATTATTGAACGTGATTATAATCATCCATCAATCGTTACCTGGGTACCCATCAATGAAAGCTGGGGTGTCCCACAAGTTCATATTGACCGACAACAACAACATTTTACGCAAGCGATGTACCATTTGATTCATTCATTAGATACAACACGTTTGGTGCAATCTAATGATGGTTGGGCACAAACAGAGACTGATATTTGTGCTGTTCATAATTATGCTCATGGTGCTAAGGATGATAAAGAAACTTATGACTATTATCAAGAAACATTACATTCATGGGAGAGTATCATTCGTAATCCACCAGTGTGGGATATCTTTGCCGAAGGCTTTACGTATCAAGGACAACCAATCCTATTAACCGAATTTGGTGGTATTGGATACAACAAACAAGATGCCGATAAGGGATGGGGTTACACCGGTGCTAAAAGTGATGAAGAATTTATCAGTGAATATTAACGAATTATGAAGGCGGTTTCGCAATCGCATAGTTTGAATGGTATTGTCTATACACAATTAACGGATACTGAGCAAGAGGTGAATGGTTTGTTGACTGTTGATCGCCAGCCAAAAGTTGATCCTGAAGTTATTAAGAAAGCTAATGAATTCTTTATTCGTGCTTTTGTCGATGCCCCCCAAAAAGATATTGAAATTGCAGATATTTTAGATAATGACATGAATTAATAATTCATTAAAAAAATTTATAGAAGGAACAAGGTGATTTTCTAATGGTTCAAATTGCATTAGATCATATTTATAAAAAGTATGATAACGCAGCAGATTACTCAGTTACAGACTTTAACTTGCATATTAAGGATCAAGAATTTATCGTATTTGTTGGCCCTTCAGGTTGTGGTAAGTCAACAACATTGCGTATGATTGCTGGATTGGAAGATATTTCACAGGGTGAACTAAAAATTGACAATCAAATTGTTAATGATGAATCTCCTAAGGATCGTGATATTGCGATGGTTTTTCAAAATTATGCTTTGTATCCTCACATGTCAGTGTATGACAACATGGAATTTGGTTTGAAACTTCGTAAGTATGATAAGAGCGAAATTGATCAGCGTGTTAAAAATGCTGCTGAAATTCTTGGGTTAACAGAATATTTGAAGCGTAAGCCATCGGCCTTGTCAGGTGGTCAACGACAACGTGTTGCTTTGGGACGTTCCATAGTGCGCGATGCACCGATTTTCTTAATGGATGAACCATTATCAAATTTGGATGCTAAGTTACGTATTTCAACGCGTGCTGAAATTGCCAAGTTACATCAGCGTCTGAAGACAACAACTATTTATGTGACACACGACCAAACTGAGGCGATGACGATGGCTGATCGTATTGTTGTCATGAAGGATGGAAAAGTACAACAAATTGGTACATCACAAGAAGTTTATGATAACCCGGTTAATGTATTCGTTGGTAGCTTTATTGGTGCACCAGCTATGAATTTTTTCCATGTAACTTTGCAAGATAACAAGATTCGTGAGAATGACGGGAACTTTACGTTGGAAGTACCGGCAGGTTGTTTAAAGACGTTGAATAATAAGGGCTATCAAGGTAAAGAACTTGTCTTTGGTATTCGACCTGAACACATGCATACTGAAAATACATTTTTGGAGACATTTCCCAATGCAGTAGTACCTGCTACAGTAGTTGTTTCGGAGTTACTTGGTGCTGAGACACAACTTTATAGTAAAATTGGTGCTACTGAAGTTGTTGCAAAAGTCGATGCACGTGACTTTAAGAAAACAGGTGAACAATTTAACATTGGATTTGATTTAAATCGTGCACATTTCTTCGATCCTGAGACAGAAGTTTCAGTATATTAACGTAATATGAATATAAAAGGGATAAACGAACATGATGCTGATAAACAGCGCATGTTCGTTTTTTAAATAGATATTTTTGTTAGATAATGCATATTGTTAGAATATTAAAAATATTCAACATATAATTAATTTTGGAAGAGTTTTTTGCTCAGAATAGCATATTAGGAGGAATTAACATGACAATCAAAAATGTAACTATTGCAGGTGGTGGTGTATTGGGGAGTCAAATTGCTTTTCAAACGGCTTTTTCAGGATTTAATGTCACGCTATATGATATTAATGATGCAGCTATTGAGCACGCAAAAGAATTATTAGCTAGCTATATGCCAGAATTTCAAGCGTTTTATGATGATGGCGACAGAGCAACGACGGTTATTGATGGTATGTCATTTAATACTGATTTAGCACAGGCTGTAGCTGATGCTGACTTGGTTATTGAAGCCATCCCAGAAAGTATAAAGATTAAGTCTGAATACTACACAGAATTATCAAAGGTTGCTCCTGAAAAGACAATTTTCGCAACGAATTCATCGACATTTTTGCCTTCACAATTCGTAGAGTATGTTAACCGTCCTGAAAAGTTTTTGGCTATTCATTTTGCAAACCAAATTTGGAAGAATAATAATGCCGAAATTATGGGGCATGCAGGAACTGCTGATGAGTACCTAGAAGAATTGGTTGCTTTTGCCAGGGATATTCGTATGGTGCCATTCCGTCTGTATAAGGAACAACATGGTTATATTTTGAATTCATTGTTGGTACCACTATTGGATGCTGCTCAAAAGTTATGGGTCAATGGTGTAGCTGATCCACATACCATTGATAAGTCATGGATGATCGCAACTGGTGCACCACAAGGACCATTTGCGATTCTTGATGTTGTTGGCTTGAATACGCCATATAACTTGGCATTAGCTAAAGCTGAAGGTGACCAAGATCAAGCACGAATTGTCAAAGCATTGAAGGAAATGATTGATGCTGGTAAGACTGGCACTACTGCGGGTGAAGGTTTCTATACTTATCCAAATCCTGAATTTATACAAGATAATTTCTTGAAATAAGAATAGTTCATTAATGTTATAGGTAAGATCGAATAAAAAACGAGCTTGTTTATATATCTTGACAAGCAACTACTATCTCGGTAAACTTGGGGCAATTAATGAATGGAGGGTTATGATGAATCAATCAATGCTAAACTTAACAGTATGTTTTTGTCGAACAACGCGTTTTTTGCGATGTTCGGCCTGTTAAGTGTAGGTTTTTTGAGGAAAAATAATCTAACACTGATAAAAATAGGTTGATATTAAGCTAAGGGCGCGATTTCTGTATTTAAAGCAGAATATCGGGCTCTTTTTTTGTTCATAATATAAGGATTTGGGGTAAAAAATAATGGAATTTGATACAAAATTAATTCATGGTGGTATTAGCGAAGACGAGTTTACGGGTGCAACGTCAATCCCAATTTATATGGCATCAACGTTTCACCAGAATACAATTGGGGCAAGTAAGTATGAATATTCACGGTCGGGAAATCCAACACGAGAAGCAGTTGAAAAACTAATTGCTGAATTAGAAAATGGCACGGCCGGTTTTGCTTTTTCATCTGGGTCAGCAGCCATTAATACGGTATTCTCACTTTTCTCTGCTGGTGATCACATCATTGTTGGTAATGATGTCTATGGTGGGACATTTCGGTTAATTGATGCTGTGTTAAAGCGTTTTGGGATGACATTTACGATTGTTGATACACGTGATTTACAGGCAGTTGAACAAGCAATCACCCCACAAACAAAGGCTGTCTATCTGGAAACACCGACGAATCCATTATTGCGAGTGACTGATATTGCTGCCATTGCGTCACTTGCAAAAAAACATCGTATTTTAAGTATTATTGATAATACTTTTGCATCGCCATATATTCAAAAACCACTTGATATGGGCGTCGATATCGTTTTGCATAGTGCGTCAAAATATTTAGGTGGTCATAGTGATGTAATTGCCGGGTTGGTTGTTACTAAGGATCCTGATTTGGGTGAGCAAATTGGTTATTTACAGAATGCAATCGGTAGTATACTTGCACCGCAAGAAAGCTGGTTGTTACAACGGGGGATGAAGACCTTGGGATTGCGGATGCGGGCGCATTTACAAAATGCACAAGCCGTATTCGATTATCTAAATCAACAACCATTGGTTAATAAAATTTATTATCCTGGGGATCCTGAAATTCCAGATTATACTGTCGCTAAAAAACAAATGAATGGTTTCGGTGCTATGATTTCGTTTGAATTACAGCCAGGTTTGGATCCACGTTTGTTTGTTGAACATTTGCGAGTTATTACGTTGGCAGAAAGCTTAGGTGCACTAGAAAGTTTGGTTGAAGTACCAGCAATTATGACACATGGGGCTATTCCACGTGAGACACGCTTGGAAAATGGTATTACGGATGAATTAATTCGTTTGTCAGTCGGTGTTGAAGATATAGCCGATTTGTTGGCAGATTTAGCACAAGCCTTTCAAGTGATAGCCAAGTAACGTTGGATAAAGCGCTTTCGGCAATTATGATATGATAAAAGCAATAAAAACGTTTTTTCAATCTTAATTGGGGTGATGCTGATGGCGAAATATAATAAAATTTTGGTAACTGGTGGCGCCGGTTTTATTGGCACAAACTTTGTCCGCTATGTGATTAAAAATAATCCGGACGTCCAAATTGTTGTGCTCGATAAACTGACGTATGCGGGGAATGCAGATAACTTAAAGGACTTAGATCGTGTACAACTAGTTGTGGGGGATATCAATGACGCTGAACTAGTTGATCAGTTAGTCCAAAAAACACAAGCAGTCGTCCATTTTGCAGCGGAAAGTCATAATGACAGGGCGTTGCATGACCCAAGTATTTTTATGCAAACCAATTTGATGGGGACATTTACGCTAATCGAAGCAGCACGCCAGTATCATGTCCGTTTTCACCATGTATTGACTGATGAAGTATATGGTGATTTACCATTACGA
>NZ_BJEG01000002.1:0-80931 GCF_005405545.1 Weissella hellenica | reverse complement strand
TGGATAAATTTACGACAGCATCACAATATAAACCCTCATCGCCATATTCGGCAACTAAAGCTGGTGCTGACTTGTTAGTGCGAGCTTGGGTGCGTTCGTTTGATTTACAAGCAACAATTTCTAATACGTCAAATAATTACGGTCCATATCAGCACATTGAAAAATTTATCCCACGACAGATTACAAATATTTTGAGCGGTATTCGACCAAAGTTATATGGTAATGGTCAAAATGTACGTGACTGGATTCATGTTTTGGATCATGTGGCTGGTATTTGGGCGATTTTAGAACGTGGTGAAATTGGTGAAACCTATTTATTAGGTGCTAATGAAGAATTAAATAATCTCACGGTGTTACAGATGATCTTGCAAAATATGGGGCGAGACAGTCAAGATTTTGATTTTGTTACTGATCGTCCGGGTCATGATTTACGTTATGCCATTGATGCCACCAAAACACAACAGGCGTTAAATTGGCAACCGCAATATACAGACTTTGCGGCAGGTTTGCAACAAACCATTCGTTGGTACCAGGATCATCAGAGTTGGTGGCAAGCAGACAAAGCAACGGTTGAAGTAAACTATGCAAAGCATGAACAATAATTATCAGCGTATTTTTGATACTGAAAAAAGTGTAAAATAGATACTACACAGGGAGGGTGAAAAATATGTCACAAATTAATTTAGGTGGTTCTGGTTTAATGGTACCCCAAATCGCATTAGGTGTTATGCGTATGGGTGATAAAACAGAGGCAGAAGCACAAGCAGTTGTTGAAACGGCATTATCAAAAGGCGTTAATTTTTTTGATACGGCTGATATTTATGGTAATGGGGCATCGACTAAGAGTTTGGCCAAAGCTTTGAAGGCTGTTGGTGCTAAGCGTGAAGATATTATATTGCAATCAAAGGGTGGTATTTTATCTGATGCTGGTCCAGTTGCAGATGATGGTATTTTGGGACCACGCTATGAATTTTCAAAGAAGCATATTATTGCTTCAGTCGATGCCGAATTGGCACGTTTAGAAACAGATTACTTAGATGTTTTCTTGTTGCATCGTCCAGATGTATTGATGCAACCTGAGGAAATTGCAGCAGCTTTCAATGATTTAGCACAACAAGGTAAAGTAAAACAATTTGGTGTTTCTAACATGAATCCATGGCAAGTGGAGTTAATTCAATCAGTTGTGGATCAAAAATTAGTGGCCAATCAGTTGCAATTTGGTGTAATGCACACGGGAATGGTTGATGCTGGCTTACATGTTAACATGAATGATAGTCGTTCAGTTGATCATGATGGCGGTATTTTGCCTTATTCACAATTGAAAAATATGACCATCCAAGCATGGTCACCATTCCAGTATGGTATGTTTGAAGGGCACTTTGTTGATAACGATAAATTCCCTGAATTGAATGCTAAGCTACAAGAAATTGCTGACGCACACCATTCAACTAAGAATGGTATTGCAGTTGCGTTTGTCTTGACACATCCAGCAAATATGCAGGTGATTTTGGGATCAATGACCCCAAGCCGTTTGGTCGAAATGATTGATGGTCGTGAGATTGCTTTGACTCATCAAGAATGGTACGACATTTACTTTGCAGCAGGTAATGATTTGCCATAAAAAATTAATTATGCGGTTTAGCATACATTAAAGCCCCCATAAGCTGGATATACTAGCTTATGGGGGCTTATTTAAAAGAATATTATTGTAGTGGATTAATATTTGCATTGGAATTCATAATTTTATTTTGTCTCAAACTAAAGATAAGGTTATAAAATGCACGCCATTCATTTTCAGAAGGCTTACTTTTCCACACAATTTGATGAATTGACAGTGTTGAATTTAAAGTATCGGTTAAATAAATTTCAGTATTATCAGTCACATTTTTATCAATCGTAATGTGTAGGTCACCTAAGGTGTTAAAAATATCGGAAATATAATCATTTAAAATGCGACCAGATGTAAAATCAATAACAATATGAACTTGCAAATCTGTATGACGCATTAATAATTTTGGTAGTACGACTAAACCGTAAATTTTATTAATTTCAGAAATTTCAACTGTATTAAATGGTGATGCACTCGTGTGTGCTACCATATCAGTAAATTCACTAATTAGATTATCGGCCTGTGAATTATTCATTGGGACTAAATTGGGACCTTGCTTTTTAGCGTAGTGAAATAAATCCGTTTTAAAAAAGGGGCTTAATATTCTAGCGTTAACAATGGCTAACTTGTTTTTTAAATCAGAAATATCAATATTTGTCCCTTGTTTTTCCAGTAGAAACGCAACATGTTGTATTTGTTGTTGCGTGATGACTTGATTAATAGTATTTTCTTGTATAAAATCTAAATGTTTGTTGGGTAAACTATAGGTTGTAATCAGAAAAGTAATATAATATCTAGTTGCTATCTCAGCATCTTCTTTTAAAAGATGCCATTTCTTATGCATGTGGTTCATAAACAAAAGTAGTTCATTTTGCGATGTTAATGTAACGAGATAAGAAAGATCACTTTTTAATAAAGGTGAGTTGTTTTTAGCTCGTAATAGATTAACTAAGCAAAAATATTGGAAATTTTTTTGCTGACTACGCGAGGGGTTAATATGCCAAACTAGCATCGCATAATTGGCAGTTTGTTTCATTTTAATGAAATCAGCATGTTGTGTTAAACTGTCGGGTGAAAAATCAAAGTATGAAAAATATACCAGGACAGTATGAATATAATAACGCATAAAAATTTCACTTTTTTTAAGGGACCTAATTTTTTCTAAACCAATTGCATTATTTAAATTCTTTTTAAGTCTAAAATATGTTGCAGCACTTATACCAACAGATTGTTGGAATTCTGAGTCAGACATATGATATATATTTAAAAAAGTATGCAAAAAAATCTGGAAAGGCAGTGAATTGTAAGCTTGTTTATTGATTATTTTAGTAACGACGGCATTATTAATGTCATCTGTGAATAAGCAATCATTTTCAAAAGCTAGCGTTATTTCTGGATATTGTTGCGCAATCACGACAGCATTTTTACTAACGATATTAGCTTTGTATATACTGATATCTAAAAAATCTGCTATTTCGTTCAATGTATGCGACGGTTTACGATGACTTTCAATGAATTCAAATAATTGAATGACAAGACGACGTTCTTTATCAATAAACGGCTTAAATTTTTCAATCATGACTGAGCCCCCCCTCTCTAGAATTTTTGAAATTAAAGTATAATTAAAATAAATTAATAAAAAAGCCATGTACTACCTATGATAGTGTAATTTAGGTTGCTTTTTTTGTAAAAACAAAACCATAACTATTGTATTTTTTATAATTAAAATAAAAGTTGATAGTTTTAAGTTTTGTTTATTATTTAAAAGTAAATTTAAAACGTAAAAGGGTGTTATTAAACGATAACAATTAATAAAAATATGAAAAAATTAACCACGATTTTAACAAGAATTTTCTTAGGGCTAACGTTAATAGTTGGCATTGGATATGCAGCTTATGAATATAATTGGTTTGGGATACATGGGTAAATTGTAAAAGAAATACAATCAAACAAAACGACCATAGATAAAACCCCCATTAAAAAAAGGGGTGATCGACAGACGATTATGCGTCGTTTAATGCGCGATACGCAACCCGATTTACAAAAACAAGGCTTTGTGAGTGTACCACAAGTTGGTATTTTAGAACCAATATTTGATGACGCTTATTCCAAAAAAGGGCTGAATGCAGGAGCCAATTATGCGAATCGAACGCAAAATGATCCACAAGGGAAGCAAACGCCAGTGATGGGGCAAGGTAATTATGGTTTAGCAAGTCATAATTTTGATGATGGATTAACAGGATTTAGTGGCTTGCAACAGCATTATAAAGATGATGCGCCCTATTTGGTTGATGGTCAGCGCCATGAAAATAAATGGTTAAATGGTAAGCCCATTTATTTGGCGAATGACAAAGGTATCTACAAATATAAAATTGCCAAACAAACTGTGGTAACGGCTGATGATGTAAGTGTGTTAGATCCAACTCAGTCGGCGCAAGTGACGATTGTTACTTGTCTATTTCCAAGTACGCAATATCGTATCATTACGACGGGCTATTTAACAAAAACATATACATGGGAAAAAGCACCTAGTCACGTTGTTCGTTACTTTGATTTAACAAAACAACCAACCAATGCGCATGCTGATTGGTTTAATCCAGGGACTGAAGAAGGTAGTAATGGGGATGCTGGTGGTACCACACATTAAGTTGCTTTACGACCTTAGCGTCAATACGTTATGATATACATGTACTTACTAATAGAAAGGCGGGAAGTCATGAAAGTATTAGTTATTGGGGCACACGGTAAGATTGGTCAAATTTTGACTAAAAAATTACATGATAGTAATGATTTTGAGGAAGTTGCAGGTTTGCGCACGGCAGAGCAAAGACATGCTTATGAAGAAGCTGGTGTACAAACAGTTGCGATTGATTTAGAAAAAGAACAAACTGACTTAGAAAAAGCCATGCAGGGCGTCGATGCTGTTGTATTTACGGCTGGTTCAGGTGGTAAAACAGGTCCAGAAAAAACCATGATGATCGATTTGGATGGTGCTATTAAAAGTATCAAGGCTGCTGAAAACGTTGGCATTAAGCGCTTTGTTATCGTTAGTGCCATCAATGCCAATAAACGTGAATTTTGGTCATATGGTCGTCACGACTTAGGCCCAACTGGCAACTTCTATTATGCAGCTAAGCATTATGCCGATTTATATTTGGAAAATAGTGAGTTGGACTACACGATTTTACGGCCAACGTTGTTATTGGATGACGAAGGTACTGGTAAAGTAACAGTTACGGATGATTTGGCAAAGGTCGCTTCACCAAAAATGAAGGTCCCACGTGCAGATGTTGCAGCAACTATTTTGGCTGTTTTGAATAATCAAGCTACTGTGCGTCATTCATTTGATCTGGATGGTGGGGACACACCGATTAAGGAAGCCATTGATGATTAGGCAGTTATCATAAAATAATGCTTGATTTTTATGTGAAAAATAAGTTAAGACCTGTTCTCGCTATGAAAGTGAGGACAGGTCTTTTTAGTGAAACTGCATTTTATATTTTGGGTGTGTAATCAACGTCCAGCGTTGCTAAGCGTTCTTTACCCCATGAGAACATCATTTCAATGATGGGCATGAGTGATTGCCCAGTAGACGTTAATGAATAAAAAACAGCTTTGCGATTTTTTATCAAATCTTCTTGACGAGAAACCAAGCCATCTTCAACTAATTCATTGAGTTGTTGCGACAAAACCTTGTGAGTAGCATGGTCCAGTAAATTCTGGATTTCCCCAAAGCGCATGGTGCCATCATGTGATAAATGGTAAATAATGACAATTTTATATTTACCTGAAAACATTGATAACGTGTATTCCTTGGCACAACTAAAATCCTTTTTTTGTATTTTTTCAATCGCATATTTTCTTACAATATCAGTCATAATTATCTCCTATTTGATATGAAAACTCATACGCACAAAAAAGTGCGTTATTGTGTTATGGTACTTTTAGGTATAAATTATATACCATAACCAAAGGAGGATGTTAATTATGACAAAAGAAGTTGCAGTTGTTGTAACAGATTTAGTTGAAGATGTTGAATATACTGACCCCGTTGAAGCTATTAAGGATGCAGGGCACAATGTAACAACTATCGGATTCGAAGAAGGTACTGTTGAAGGTAAGCACGGTACTAAGATTACTATTGATAAGTCAATCGCTGACGTAAAGCCAGAAGATTTTGATGCCTTGTTCATTCCCGGTGGATTTTCACCTGACCAATTGCGTGCAGACCAACGTTTCGTTGACTTTGCTAAGTCATTCTTGGCAAAGAACAAGCTAACAGCAAGTATCTGCCACGGTCCACAATTAATGATTCAAACTGGTTTGGTACAAGGTCGCACAATGACTTCATACCTAACTGTACAACCTGATTTGTACTATGCTGGTGCACGTATTGAAGATGAAGCTGTCGTTATTGATGGTAACTTGATCACAAGTCGTGAACCAAAAGATATTCCAGCATTTAACGAAGCAGTTGTTAAGGCTTTAGCATAAAATAAAAATATTCATATTATAAATGTTTATTAAATGAAAAACACGTGTTTGGTTCGTTCAAGCACGTGTTTTTTTGTATATCAGTCATTTTTAGTAAAAGTATCGCGATAAACCAAAGTCGGTGTGACTAACGTGATTTCTTGCGATTGATTATGAAAAGTTATCATGTCATATAGTTTGTTGAAACTAACCCTAACTAGGTAGTCAATATCAATATGAAATGTTGTTAAGGGTGGTTGTGTATAAGCTGCGCTGGGACTGTCATTAATACTGATGATAGACAAAGCTTGAGCCAATTCAGGATTAATCTCATTCAGGGCGTCTAAAACACCGATGGCAAGAGAATCTGATGCAATAAATAGGGCATCTAATGCTAAGCCGGTTTTTAGTTGGTTAGCAATTTCAGTCCCGATTTCACGGCCGCTAGAAACGGTAAAGTCATGTGCTTTGAACAGTAATTCATCGTTGTACAATCCCGCATCTGTCATGATGTTTTTAAAGTAATTTAACCGACTATCTAGACGAACAATTAAGTGACTAGGTGTGTTTACATCCCAGTATTGGCCAGTTACGATGCCAATATTTGTTAATCGTCGTTTGATAAATAAATTAACTGCTTTAGTAGTTGCGTACTCCAAATTGGGCTGTACAGAACTAAAGTGTTCAGGTTCAGGGTTACTATCAATAAATAGAATATGTGCGAAAGCTTGATGTAATTGCATAAGCTGATCATCATCAAAATAACCAACGGCAATAGCGCCATCAAACTTGGTTAAATTTTTGTTTTTAAGATCCTTAATAAAAGTTACGTCTATGTATTCATCCTTAGCGTGTTGAACAATGCTACGACGTAAATCGTAATAATAGACATCCTCAATTTCACGTTGCGGGTTTAACGCAAAAAAAACGGCAACTTGATAGGTTTTTTTAGTATCTGTCTGCGGTAATGGGTAATGTAGCTTTTTTGCAGTAGCCAATATTTTATTGCGCGTTGCATCTGATACGGAAAGGGCAGGGTCATGATTTAATAATCTAGACACAGTACTTTGTGAAAATCCAGATATCAATGCAATTTCTTTAATTGAAGCCATTAGATAATCCTTTTTATATGATAAGTAAATAAATTTACTAAATAACACTATACCATTTGATGAAACCGCTTACAATTAAAAGTAACGTTAACTAATAAAGATAAGGATACATTGAGGTTAATTATGACACAGATAAGGGAATTTATACATGGTGGTGATTATAATCCTGAGCAATGGCTAGACCATCCGGAAATTATTGCGAAGGACTTTGCGTATTTTAAAAAAGCGCACATTAATACCATTACAATCGGCATCTTTTCTTGGGCAAAATTAGAGCTAAGTGAAGGTGAGTACAATTGTGATTGGCTTGATGAAGTGTTTGATCGGGCTGAACAACAAGATATGCATGTCATTTTAGCGACGCCTAGTGGTGCGCGACCACGTTGGGTTGCTGAAAAATATCCAGAGGTATTACGCGTTGATCAAAATGGGCAACGTCATCTATTCGGTGAACGACATAACCATTGTTATACTAGCCCGGCTTACCGACAAAAGGTGCAAAATATTGATCGAAAGTTGGCAGAACGATATGGTCAGCGTAAAAGTTTGATTTTATGGCACGTTTCAAATGAGTTTGGTGGTCAGTGCTATTGTGATTTATGTCAGGCAGCATTTCGTAAATGGGTACAAGATAAATATCAAACTTTAGATAACTTGAATCAGGCTTATTGGGCGACATTTTGGAGTCATACGTATACAAGTTGGAATCAAGTGGTAGCACCTTCACCACGTGGCGATGAAAACTTATTGGGGCTTAATTTGGACTGGCATCGTTTTGTGTCAGAACAAACAATTGATTTCTTTGAGGCGGAAGCACAAGTGTTACGAGAAGTTACGCCGAATATTAAAATTACAACAAATTTCATGGGTGGTAATCCAGATGATGAGCATGTGTTCTTTGATTTAGATTATCAAAAGTTTGCGCAACACGTTGATGTTATTAGTTGGGATTCATATCCAAGTTGGCGTAGTGATGCTAAAACAACCACTGCATTAGCAATGAATACGGCTGTGATGAATGATGTCATGCGTAGTTATAAGCATGCTAATTATATGATCATGGAAAGTACACCGTCACAAGTAAATTGGCATCCGATTAATCGACCAAAGGCGCCGGGCATGCATCGTATGGGTGTGTTGCAAGAAATATCGCATGGCGCAAATGCCATTAATTATTTTCAACTACATCAATCACGTGGTTCATCTGAAATGTATCATGGGGCTGTGATTGGCCATGATTTGAGAGATGATACTCGGGTTTTTAAAGAGGTTACCAAGGTTGGCGAAAATTTAATTTCATTACAACCAGCATTAAATACAACTGCTCGACAGGCGAAAGTCGCAATTGTTTATGATTATGACAATATGTGGGCACTGAGTGATGTACGTAATTATGCAGGTGAAACGATTAAATACTGGCGCACAATTCAAGAACAATACCAATATTTTTGGGAGCATGATATTCCCGTTGAATTTATTAGTACACAAGATGATTGGTCTGTTTATCAATTAGTTATTGATCCAATGCATTTCTTAATGAGTAGGGATTTTGCTAATCAATTAAATGAATATGTTGCGCAAGGTGGAGTACTGGTCGGATCGTATATTTCAGGTCAGGTTGATGAACGTTACCTAGCTTATCTTGGTGGTTGGCTAAAACCATTACATGAGGTTTATGGTATTGAGCCAATTGAGACAGATACTTTATATCCAAGTCAGCTAGTTGGGGTTGCTGATGAAAATAATCAAACGCAAGCCCATGACTATACAACAATTATGGAATTAGATACAGCCGAAGTGTTGGCACGTTATACCAGTGATTGGTATGCGGATTCGCCAGCGGTAACGATGAATTCATTTGGTAAAGGAACGGCATATTATGTTGGTGCCCGTTTTGATCAAAAGTATTTAGCTACTTTCTATGAAAAAATCGTAACTGATTTGCAATTAACGTCAGTAATGCCTATTGAAAAAACAACAACGGCCGTTCATGTGAATAGACGTGAAGATGATACACAAACATATTATTTTGTTCAAAATTTTGCAGATGAAGCAGCAACGATAACCATTAAAACTCCAGTTATTGATATTTTGACAGGTAAAGAAATATCAGTCGGTAAGCATCAAATGGTGGCATATGATGGTCTGGTATTAGTGAAGAAAAATTAACGGAGAAATAAGAGATGAATAGGACAAGTTATAAGGAGCGAATTAGTTTCGCTCTGGGGAATTTAGGTCATTCCGCATTTTATGGGGCATTAAGTACTTACTTTATTGTGTATGTGACATCAAGTATGTTTTCTGATTTAGCACCTTCTGTTGCCGATAAATTAATTGGTTTAATTACATCATTAGTTGTGATTATTCGTTTAGCTGAGGTGGTATTAGACCCGATTTTAGGGAATATTGTTGACAATACGCAATCTAAATATGGGAAATTTAAGCCTTGGTTAATGATCGGTACGATTGTTAGTGCAATTCTGTTAATTGTTAGTTTTACAGGATTGTTTGGCTTATCAAAAATTAGCCCGTTATTATTTGCGATTTTATTTGTCATTGTCTTTGTGGCATTAGATATTTTCTATTCTTTCAGTGACGTTGCTTATTGGGGGATGGTACCAGCTATTTCTGAAAGTAGTGCGGAACGTAGTGTATTTACAGTTTGGGGTAGTTTCACAGGAACTATTGGTTGGAACGGCTTAACAATTATTGTGGTGCCAATTACAACCTACTTTACTTACTTAGCGACCGGTAAACATGAGCAAGGTAGCGCAGGATGGTTAGCGTTTGCCGTTATTATTTCATTAATTGCGATTCTATCTGCAGCAGCAACTGCATGGGGAACCAAAGAAAAGAACAACGTTATTCGTGAGTCGGCAAATAAAGAAAAGACATCAATTAAAGATGTGTTCCTTGGAATTGCACATAACGATCAAATGTTATGGACGTCATTGTCATATCTATTGTATTCAGTTGCGTATGTGGCAACAAATGGTGTTTTATTCTATTATTTCAAGTATGTTTTGGACAAACCAAACCAATTCTGGATTGCCGGTGTGGTTGCTACTATCGTTAGTTTCTTTACAGCACCATTATTTGGTATGTTAAATAAGTTTGTGACACGTAAAGTTTTGTTTAGTATCGGCCAAATTTGTATGATTTTGGCTTATGTTATATTCTTAGTAGCCCATGACAATCCAACATTGGTAACAGTAGGATTAGTATTATTCAACTTTAACTATGCACAACTAGTGACGGTCTTAACATTGACAGACGCTATTGAATATGGTCAATTACAAAGTGGTAAACGAAATGAGGCGGTCACATTATCAATTCGACCACTGTTAGATAAAATTTCAGGGGCCTTTTCAAATGGGATTGTTGGATTTATTGCTGTGACAGCTGGTATGACTGGATCAGCAACTGCCAAAGATATGACGGCAGGGAATATTCATACTTTTGAATTGTTCTCATTCTACACACCATTAATTTTGGCTGCAGGATCATTGCTTATTTTTTGGTGGAAAGTAAAATTGTCTGAAAAGGCGCATGCACAAGTTGTTGTTGAGTTAGAATCAAAATTAGCAACTGAAGGCGGTGTTACAGCATCAACAAATGTTGTCACACAACAACAGTTAATTAGTGCACCAACTAGTGGGGTTATCACATCATTAGCTGAGTTAAATCGCGCACAACCGGCATTAGATTTGTTTGATGGTACAGGTTATGTGATTCAACCAAGTGATAATAAGGTTTATGCACCATTTGATGGTAAAATTCGTTTTACATTTTCAACACAGCATGCTTTTGGGATTGAATCTGAAAATGGATTAGCTGCAATTATCCACGTTGGAATCGGGACTGTTAACTTGAGAGGTGCTGGCTTTGACTTACACTTCGTTGATGGTCAAGAAATTCATCAAGGTGACTTGTTGATGAATTTTGATCGTCAATTGTTTGAAGCGAATGGTTATGCGGATACAATCGTGATGTTCTTTGTTGACCCTAAGCGTATTCAAAATTTTGAATTTGATGAAAAGCATGTACAACATGGGGATGAATTACAACCTGTTTCTTTTAAATAATTAAGATAAAACATCTTGAAAATTATATTTTCAAGATGTTTTTTAGTGTGAAAAGCTGGTTTTTTAATATCTAAATAATTATCCGTCATGAAAAATATTGTTATGTTTTATAAAACAAAGTAGCATGTGAATATAACAAATAACATAGAGGATGATTTAATGAGAACTAGTAAGCGGCCTATTAAGTCGGCAACGACGGGCAAAAAATTAGTTGATGACTTGAAGCCTTTTGGAAAATTAATTCAAACAACCTATCGTCAGGATAGTTTATTATCTAAATCCCAGTTAGCAAAATTTAGTCAAACTAGTCGGGTAATGTTAGGCGCCATCCAAAACAAAGTAGACACAAAATTAGTTCAGCGTCCATTGGATATGACTGCAATTACTTATCATCATGATCGGCGCCTCATGCAATTGATGGTTATGTTACCTAGTGGTGAACGGTATCGGGTGTATGAGTTTGTTGAAAAATTGAATCAGTTGTTATTAGGAGAAATAACTGAGGAAATTTTTTATCAGTATCAGCAACCTAAGATATTTGAAAAAAGTTCACCAAAGAATATTGGTGATAAAACAAAACGAGCCAACCAAACGCTGAAACAACGTTTGCGGCAACTAACTGAAAGTAAATTACAATTAACGCAGCAATATCAACAATTAAAAGTAGCATTAGCACAAAAGGAAATGGTATTGCGTGAACAAATGTTACTTAATCAAGAATTGACACAAAAATTACAAATATTATGCGAAACGAACGCAACATATCAATTTAAAATAAAGAAACAACAACAAGAAATGGGGGTTATTCGTGAGCAAGTCCGTAAAAACAGACAAAAATAAAGCAAAAACAACGCACGCAGTTTAAGTTAGAGTCTAAACATGTCTGTCCAAAAATAGACAATCGTGCATTATATAAAAAAATAGATGACCTACAGGAACAATTGATGTTTTCGCAACAGCAACAACAAACGCAGCAACAAAAAATAAGCACAATGCAACCCTCTCAAATTAGTCGTTCTGAGAGATTACGGCAATTAACAAGTGAATTAGATGAAGCTTGTGTTAGTGAATATCATCCGTTACTGCGGTTAGTTGATAAATATAATCAATTAGTGTCTGAAGATGTTGTATTATGGCATCAAATACAGGGACGCTTGGTACGGTCGGAGAATGATTGGTCATTTATTGACCAACAAGGAAATCAATATTGTTTAACTACAGAATCAATGAATGGCATTCCAATAGAAGAATTAACAACCGCATATTATTATTCGGCGCGTCAACGTCGGGATACCAAATCGATTATATTAATTCGTCAATTAAATGTTCCAGTTGTGAATGAGTGTGATTCAGTAAAACAAGTACATGAATTAGTAGAACCTATGATGGCTGAAAATTATCAGGTTTTAATTATTTCTTGGTGGGGCGAGACAGTAAAAAATGCCACACAAAAATTAACGCGACTGGGTATTAAAGTTGTATGGTTGGATCCATCAGATGTTAATAATGGTAAAATTGTGCATGAAATGAATAAGACGCAATATGATTTCCAATTAGTTGTTTTGCGTGGTGCACATCATGAAATAGTAACCGCAGCACATCGTTTACGTCGCATGGGACGACGCATAAAAGTTGCTAATAACCCTGGTGTTAGTGCAATGGTGGCATTTGTACAAGAAGCTTTGCAGAACGTTGAGGATGAGGCATAGGTCGCTTTCAATGGGCTGTTTTGAGCTGAATAGGAAGTGATAATGTCCAATTTTTAAAGCGCAATATCGCTTATACGATCGTGCTTTTCAAGAATGATTTATTGATGAAATATATACTTGTTAAGCTTTCTTACGCTGAATGCTAGCATAGTGACGGCAAATAGTATGATGTTTAGGGACTTCCTTTATGAGGTATAGATGGTTGTCAATGGTGGTATACAGCTTTTTAGCCAATGTTTCAATAATAAAAACTTTGGTCGGGTGACCTGTAAAAAAGATATCGTTGTTCATGTTCCATTAGTTCAACTTTTTTTATTTGTTTCGCCCCTTGTAATTAGTCTTTACGCTATTGTGCAGAAAACGGACATTTCTATTTGCCAACTAAGTGGACATTATCACTTTTTATTCAGTGTTTCTTAATTAACGAAAAAAATTAGCTTGCACAATTAAAAAAAAATCAGTATCATAGTTGGAGTATAAAAAGTAAATAACTCGACACCCTATCAAGAGTCAGGGAGGGACTGGACCCCATGATCTGACACCAACTACCGTTAAAGGTGATGTGGTAATTTCTAGTAGATAGGCGCATATCGACTCAAACCCCGACATGCCGCCTATGTGTGGTACTCGGGGTTTATTTATTTTTGATTTTTGTAAAAGTAAAAGGGAGATATTTATGTCAGAAAAGCGTTTATTTACGTCAGAATCAGTTTCAGAAGGACACCCCGATAAAGTATCAGATCAAATTTCAGATGCAATTTTGGATGCTGTCCTAAAGCAAGATCCAGAGGCACGTACAGCGGTAGAAACATCAGTAACAACAGGTTACGTTAATGTTTTTGGTGAAATGTCAACGCGTGCATATGTTAATATTAATGATATTGTGCGTAATACATTAAAGCGTATTGGTTATGATGATCCAGAAGCAGGTTTCTTAGCAGATGACATCCACGTAGGAATTACTTTGGATGAGCAATCACCTGATATTGCTCAAGGTGTCGACTCAGCTATCGAACAACGTGAGGATGGTGGGATTGACCCACTTGACCAAATTGGTGCTGGTGATCAAGGTCTAATGTTTGGTTTTGCAACAAATGAGACTGATGAATATTTACCACTATCAGTTGTGTTGTCACATAAATTGGTAAAAAAGCAAGCCGATATTCGTCGTGCAGGCGTTTTGGATTACTTGTTGCCAGATGCTAAGGCACAAGTGACAGTTGAACTTGATGAAAATGGTGCACCTATTCGTATTGATACAGTTGTGTTATCAACACAACATCGCGCCTCAGTATCCTTAGAACAATTACGTCAAGATGTTCGTCAATACATTATTGACCCCATTCTACCAGCTGACATGGTTGATGATGAGACACGTTACTTCATTAACCCGACTGGTCGCTTCGTAATCGGTGGGCCTAAGGGTGATGCTGGTATGACAGGTCGTAAGATTATCGTTGATACTTATGGTGGTTATGCTCGTCACGGTGGTGGTGCTTTCTCAGGAAAGGATGCTACTAAAGTTGATCGTTCAGCTGCTTATGCAACGCGTCACATTGCCAAGAATATTGTTGCTGCAGGTTTAGCTGAAAAGGTTGAAATTCAAGTTGCCTACGCAATTGGTGTTGCTGCCCCTGTTTCAGTTAATGTTGAGACATTTGGTACAGCAAAGGTTTCTGAAAATGATTTGGTTGCTGCAATTCGTGATTTGTTTGAATTACGTCCAGCAGGGATTATTGACGATTTGGATTTGCGTAAGCCTCGTTACGAAGCAACTGCTGCCTACGGTCACTTTGGTCGTCCAGAATTGGATTTGCCATGGGAGCGCTTGGATAAGGTTGATGAGTTGAAGGATTACTTTAACAAGTAAAAGATAAATAAAAGAACTGTGAAATTTTCACAGTTCTTTTTTTATGAATATAGTAACTTGTCGAAAATTAAACACTTGGCATAGTGGGAAATAGTGCATAAAGAACGAATACAGGCTTTTGGTAATATGTGTTGTGATATAATCAAAGCGATATAAAGCTTTTTAATACGAATTGTATTGATGGATATTTGAGTAGTTTATTAAATTTACATATTGTGGGCAATTACCTAAGGGAGTAGAACTATGGGATCAACCGATTTAGAAAAATTAAATAAGCTTAAAAAAATGTTGGATGAAGGAATAATTACATCGGACGAATTTAGTGAAATGAAGCAAGTGATTATCCAGGATTCAAAATCAGTCCAGCAAGAGACACGGGCAAAATCACGTAAGCAACGAGGTTGGGTGCTGCCAGTAGTGGTTGCTGCTGCAGTGGTTTTGATTGGTGTTGTTGGTGGGTATTTTGGTGCGACTTACATCTCACAGAGAAATGCCGATCAAGAAGTGAGCCAGTCTAGTCATAGATCATTACAAAAGAAAATCGATTCAGTACAAAAAGAAGTAACCGAAAGTAGTGAGGTATCATCAGATCAGCCGCAATCATCATCATCTTCGGAAGCAGCAACGGTATCCGGATGGAATGCTACTAAACAGGCTGAACTATCAAGCTTTATGGCGCAATGGCAGGCAAAAATGCACCAACAATATCAAGGAACTTATGATTCTCAAAGTGTTGAACATTTAGGTATTAAATTTCCTGAACAGATCCAGAATGGTGAACTACAAGGGAGAATTGAACTTAATGGTGCAATAACAAATGTAGTCTGGGATGCTGACGGTAAGACACCAGGTGACTATCAAGCTGTTGCTGTTGCATCAGGCACTATTCCGGGTCAAATGTATCCGACAACTTACTTATTCATGCTAAATCATGGACAACCAATAGTTTATATGACCAAAACAACAAACGGGAATATTTTGAGTTTTACTCCCACGGCAAATACTGAATTGCAGGCAGGATTTGAAAATGTTGTTAATGATTAATACAAAGTAGCAGATTATAAAAAGGGCGGAGCAATTTAATAATGGGCAAGAAAAAAATTATTGGGCTCGTTAGTCTAATTATTGTTGTACTAGTTGTTAGTGTGGGAGTCGGTGCTGCTATTGGTTATAACCATAGATCAAATGTTATTGAGCGAGCAGAAAAAGATGAAAGTAGCGCCAAGAATAATAAGTCACATGAATCTTCAGATAAAACAAATGTGAATAAAAAACAGTCATCATCAGCGGTAACGAGTATACAATCGGTAGCAAATGTTGCTACTGAAAGTTCAAATTTGAATGATTTTGATTCATTGCCTCAAAAAGCACAATTAGCATTGTTGATTAATCATGAGTTTAAAAACTCACCGTATATGAATATACCTTATTGGCCTTATATGGGGACTGCAAATAAGATAGTGATGACTTGGGATGGTAACGGTGGCATTTTGAATATCTCGTTTTTAATTACGGATAATCATGATGGCACATTTACGCTTTCGCAGGTTGAATCTTCTGAAGAAACTTTGGCTTTGAAAAGCTCTAAGAATAGTTATTGGAAAGCAACGGAAACTGTTTCAAAGACAACATTGCTTTCAGAGTATGAGCTTAATAAAACAACAGTTGATTCTGTAGCTAGTTCGATTGATATGTCTAAGTCAGCAGAGGCGTTCACTTATTTACCGGTTGATCAGGACACCATGCCTGCAAATGATACGGATGACGATGACGCCGATGATATTTCAGACGATGAATATTAGTTTTGGGGTAAGTAAGATCTAATTCAATAAATATAAATAAAACGCCATCAACATCCCGAAATATAGGATGTTGATGGCGTTTTTAATCTACAAATCTTGATCGATTCGTGCTCTTGTTAGCGCAATCTTTTCTTGAGCAGCATCATAGTGGCGACTGATATAAGTGTAGAACAAAATATCAACGACATATAATTGTGATAACAGTCCAATTGTTGAGGCAAAGCGTACTTTATCAAATTGCTGCGTCGCAGTTTGTAAAATCACGTGGCTGTTAGTTGCTAGCGGTGTATCTGGATTACTAGTTATAACAATAGTTTTTAGATTCAAATCAAGACTAATTTTTTGAAATTTTAGTGTTTCATACGTATTGCCAGATTCAGAAATAATAATACTAATATCATTATCCGTTGCAATAGCTTGTATGCTGGTAATCATTTGATGAAAATCAGCGTGGTAAATCACCTCAATACCAATGCGTGTAAATTTTTGCTGTAAATCTTGCGCGACTAAAGAGGAGGCCGCAATGCCATAAATAAAAATATGTTGGGCTTGTTCAATTAATTGAGTAGCAGTAAGAAAGTCACTAGCATTATTTTGTTGCGCAATAGTATCAGGAATTAGTTTAAAACGTGCGCTTGTTTTTGCTAGAATGTCATCGACAGATTCGTCTGCAGTGATTTCGCTCAATGAGGGTTGCTTATTGTCGGTAGTTGCTAAGGCAATATCTAAGCGTAGTGCTGGAAAGCCTGCGTAACCTAATTTTTTAGCGAATCGAACCACAGCGGCGCTACTAGTTTGAGTTTTGTTACCAATCTTAGCAGTAGTTGCGTCAAGAAACCATTGTGGATTTTTAAGTAATAAATCCGCAATTTTACGTTCGCTCGCTGTAAAATGTTTTTCAGCCACTAAACGGGCGAATAATGAATTCATATGTTACCCCACTTGATAATTAGTGTACTATGATTTAATCGTTATAATGGTATTACCGATTTGAACATCTTGTGCAGGAACGTCAGTAACAGAAGCAAAATCAGCGCTGTTTGTGACTAGTATTGGTATTACAGTAGCGTAACCAGCTTCCTTAATAACGTTTAAGTCCATGTTTGTAAGGGGATCACCAGCTTTTACAGTTTGACCTGCTTCGACCAAAGTTTCAAATCCTTGTCCTTGCAGACTGACCGTATCTAATCCCATGTGAATTAAGATTTCTTCATTATTATCACCAATAATCCCAATGGCATGCTTAGTTGGGAAGACAGCTTGAATAGTACCAGCAATTGGTGAAACAACATGGCCATCACTTGGCTCGATGGCAACACCTTCACCCATCATACCTGCAGAAAAGACATCATCTGGGACATCAGCAAGCGCAATTAAATGACCATTAACAGGTGCGGTTAATTCAGTTGTAAATGGTTTTGTTTCGGCAACTGCAGGTGTTTCGTTAGTGGCTGCTGGAGCAGTAACTTCCTCAGTAGCTGCTTTCTTCATATCTTTTGGAATTCCAAAGAAGTAAGTACAGATGAAACCACCAACATAACCGGCAGCCAAACCAATTAGGTAGTAAACAACTTTATGGTTAGCAATTAATGGGATTAGTGCCCAACCTGAAGGTCCAACTGCGATGGCACCAACATGGCCAAGCATACCGATAACGGCACCACCGATACCACCACCAATACATGCAGTAATAAATGGACGACCTAGTGGCAAAGTTACGGCATAAATCAAAGGTTCACCAACACCAAGCAAACCAACTGGAAGTGCTCCTTTAATGTTTTGTACTAACTCAGCTTGTTGCTTACTGTGACGGAAGTACAACCAAAGTGCGAATGCAGCACCAACTTGTCCGGCACCAGACATGGCAAGGATTGGCAAAAGTGGTGTGCTACCCATTTGGTTAATCATTTCCAAATGAATTGGAATCAAAATTTGGTGCAAACCAAGCATAACCATTGGTAGGAATAGTGCACCTAATACGAATCCGGCAACTGGACCACCAATGTTTAAAACGACATTGATAAATTGTAACAAACCATCTGAAACGACACCGGCAACTGGCATGATGATATAAATTGTGGCTAAACCAATAGCCAATAAGCTCAAGGTGGGCGTAACAATAATGTCGACAGCATCGGGTACCCATTTATGTAGTCTTTTTTCAACCAATGATAAAATCCAAACGGCGAAAATAACACCGATAATACCACCTTGACCAGCGGCAAGATCTTGACCATTAAACAAATTTTGAATTGGTGTATCAGGTGTTACGCCTGATAACAACGTAACAGCACCCACGGTACCACCTAAGGCAGGGGTAGCACCAAATTCAGAAGCAGCATTGATTCCTGTATAAATAGCTAAGTAAGCAAATAGCCCATTTTTAATGACGTTTAAGACGGTTACAAATTGGGTAATGTTATCACCCGTTAATGTACCAGCTGTTACCAAATTTTGGAAAATTGAAGCAATACCGGCAACAATTCCAGCTCCGACTAGGGCAGGAATCATTGGCACAAAGATATTAGCCAAAGATTTCAAAATGGATTTGAATTTATTAGGTTTATTATACTTTTGTTTTGCTGCAGCCTTATTTTGGTTGGTTTGATTTTGTAAATTTGCATTATCAGGTTGGGTGTTTTGTGCCTGTGGAAAGGTTTCGCCTAATTTAACACCAACTGAATCTACCATGCTTTGCGCAACCTTATTAACCTTACCAGGGCCCACAACAACCTGTAAGGTTTCATCTTCAACGACACCTAGAACGCCCGGAATGGCTTTTAATTTTTCAATATCAGCCTTGTCTTCATCTTTTAGCGTTAAACGAACACGGGTCATACAATGGATCACTTTGTCGACATTTTCTTCACCGCCCACGTTTTTAAAAATATCTTGTCCCATTTGATCATAATTTTCATTTACCATGATGTTATACCCCTTTGATTAGAAAGTTTTATTAATAAAGCCATCAGCTTGCTGTAATTTGGCTGTCGCATCTGCATAGTTTACCCCTGTTAAAATCATAACAATTGCAGGTTTAACGTGTTGTTCAGCAGCCGCAAATGTTTTTGAGGCAACTTCGTATGAACAATCAGTTGCCGTCATGATAATGCCTTTTGAGCGTTCAACTAATTTTTCATTGGTAGGTTGCACATCAACCATGAGGTTTTTGTAAATTTTACCAATACCAATCATAGAAATGGTTGAAATCATGTTAAGGACCATCTTTTGTGCAGTTCCAGACTTTAAACGTGTTGAACCTGTTAAAAATTCAGGGCCGACATTAATTTCAATAGCGGTTTGAGCATGTTGGCTAATAATGGCATTAAGGTTTAATGCTAAACTAACAGTTGCAGCATTGACGCTTTGCGCATAGTCTAAGCCACCAATGACGTATGGTGTTCGACCGCTTGCAGCGATACCAATAACAGTATCTTTGTGATTTAATTGTAAGTTTTGCAAATCACTTGGTCCTAAAGTCAGACTGTCTTCGGCACCCTCTACAGCGTGGATCATGGCTTTTTCACCACCAGCAATTAAACCGACGACTGTTTCGGGACTCACACCAAAAGTAGGGACACACTCGGCAGCATCTAAAACGCCTAAACGACCGCTTGTACCAGCGCCCATATAGATAATACGACCGCCAGCCTTAAGAGAGGCAGTTGTTTTGGCGATTGCCTCCTCGATAGCAGGGAGTGCTTGGGCAACTGCATCTGCAACAGTCTGGTCTTCATTATTCATTAACACAGCAGCCTCATGAATATTAAGGCTATCTAAATTCATGGTATGTTCATTACGTTGTTCGGTTGTTAATTGTTCTAAATTCATCGTATAAAGCTCCTTTTTGTAAGCGTTATCTATTGTACCTTGAATTATAATAGTTATGAAATAAAAGTACAACTAAACGATGTTATATTATATTAATGAAATAACATTTCAAATAAACTGATGTAGCTGGTGCAGGATATAAAGTTTATTTAGGGGGTAAATGCCTTTTATTGGGTGCTTAATATAGTGAAAAAAGATGAAATCGAATAAAATAAGGATTTTCTTTGAGATAAAAGAACGTAAAATGTGTTTAAAAGTTTAAGTTTTTTTAAAGCTTGGATATTTTTTAAAATAAAAATATTCTATATATAAATATGAGTTCGTTTTTTAGTATAGATTTTTACTATTTTTTTGTAATATAAGTGATTGTTTTTATATTATAATAATCTATTTTTTAAAAAATGGTATGCAAATTATAAAAAAATTTGATAAAAACACATAAAAAAAACAATATTTTTATATAAAAGACAACTTGACACGTGGCTACCATTTCCAATATAATTTTAAGTGGTAAAAGAAAAGAAAGCGTTTCCAAACGCGTCGAGTAGGAGAATGTGGAATGTCAGATAATAAAATTACTGCCGGCTTGGCAGCATTGAAGGTTATGGAAGGCTGGGGAGTACCTACAGTTTACGGTGTTCCTTCTGGTACTTTGAGTGGTTTCATGGATGCTATGGGTAATCCTGAAAACAACATTAAGTTTTTGCAAGTTAAGCACGAAGAAGTTGGTGCTATGGCTGCAGTTATGCAATGGAAATTTGGTGGTAAGTTAGGTGTTACTGTTGGTTCTGGTGGACCTGGTGCAACTCACTTGATTAACGGTTTGTACGATGCAGCAATGGATAACATTCCTGTATTGGCAATCTTGGGTTCAAAGCCTGTTCGTGAATTGAACATGGATTCATTCCAAGAATTAAACCAAAACCCAATGTACGATAATATTGCTGTTTACAACCGTCGTGTTGCTACTGCAGAGCAATTGCCACACTTGGTTGACGATGCTATCCGTACTGCTATTGCAAAGCGTGGCGTTGCCGTGCTTGAAGTTCCTGCAGACTTTGGTTTCGCAGAACTTGATGCAGATTCAATTTACTCAACACCTTTGTACTCATCAGGTTTGAAGTTTAAAAACTACAAGTCAGCACCTGTTGAAGCAGAAGACATTGATGAAGCTGCTGAATTGTTGAACGCCGCAAAGCGTCCAGTAATCTACGCTGGTGTTGGTACTATGGGTCACGGATCAGCCGTTCAAGATTTGGCTCGTAAGATCAAGGCACCTATTATCACAACTGGTAAGAACTTTGAAACTTTCGAATGGGACTTTGAAGCCTTCACTGGTTCAACTTTCCGTGTTGGTTGGAAGCCAGCCAACGAAGCCGTTCTTGAAGCAGATACTGTATTGTTTGTGGGAACTAACTTCCCATTCTCAGAAGTTGAGGGAACATTCCGTAACGTTGATAAGTTCATCCAAATCGATAACAACCCTGCAATGCTAGGTAAGCGTCACCAAACTGACGTTGCTATCTTAGGTGATGCTGGTGAAGCAATTGATGCTATCCTTGGTAAGGTTTCAGAAGTTAAGGAATCAACTTGGTGGGATGCTAACGTTAAGAACGTTCAAAACTGGCGTGACTACATGAACAAGTTGGAGCAAAAGACTGAGGGTGACCTACAAGCTTACCAAGTTTACAATGCTATTAACAAGTACGCTGCAGAAGATGCAATCTTCTCAACTGATGTTGGTAACGTTACTCAAATGTCAATTCGTCACTTGCACATGACACCAAAGAACCTATGGCGTACTTCACCATTGTTTGCAACAATGGGAATTGGTTTGCCAGGTGGTATCGGTGCCAAGAACATCTTCCCAGAACGTCAAGTATGGAACTTGATGGGTGATGGTGCCTTCTCAATGACTTACCCAGACGTTGTGACAAACGTACGTTATGACATGCCTGTTATCAACGTTGTCTTCACAAACACTGAGTACGGTTTCATTAAGAACAAGTACGAAGATACTAACACATACAACTTCGGTGTTGACTTCGGTGATGTTGACTACGCTAAGATCGGTGAAGCTCAAGGAGCTGTTGGTCTAACTGTTAGCCGTATCGAAGACATCGATCGCGTTATGAAGGAAGCTGTTGAATACTACAACCAAGGTCGTGTTGTGGTTATCGATGCTAAGATCACTAAGGATCGTCCAATTCCAGTTGAAACTTTGAAGCTTGACACTAACTTGTACAGCGAAGATGTTGTTAACGCATATAAGGAAAAGTATGAAGCACAAGAATTGGTACCATTCCGCGAGTTCCTTGAAGCTGAAGGCTTGACTTCAAAGTACATTAAGGAAGAAAACGGTAACAAGTTTAGCTTCTAATTAAAGTAAGTGAACCTGAAAGGATAAAAGTAAAATTTTATCCTTTTTGGAACACGTTTAAGGCCATCAATCTACCACATTAAAATGGTTAGATTGATGGCCTTTTTAATTTAAATGCTGATTAGCTATCACTTGAATTTTATAATAAGCGGAACCAAAAAAGGATTATGAATGTTTTGTTTTAATTCACAATTAATTCGAAAGTTTATTGTAAAAGCGCTAATTAATTATATACTAATTATATAGGGAAATGACGCCTGCTATGGTCGTCATTGCGCTATTAAAGGGTGAAATCCTTTATTATATTGACTAGTTTAACAATGATAGAATTTTTTAAGTTTTGAGATGAATATTGTTAACAAATTATTTTTAAATACAATTAAAATTTATTTATATTCAAGAAAGGTTGTGTCAAATGAAATTTGTAATCGCACCAGACTCATTTAAAGGAAGCCTTACTGCAAAAGAAGCGGCCGATGCTATTGAAGTTGGCGTTAGAAGAGTTTTTGCTGATGCTGAAATTGATAAAGTGCCAATGGCTGATGGTGGTGAAGGGACTGTCCAAGCATTGACTGATGCGACAGACGGTCAATTGGTAACGAAGCAAGTTATCGGGCCACTAGACACGCAAGTTAGTGCAACTTATGGCTTACTAGGTGATGGTGAAACAGCAGTTATTGAAATGTCAGCAGCAAGTGGTATTCAATTTATTGATGAGCAGACGCAAAACCCATTAATTGCAACGACTTATGGGACTGGTCAATTGATTATTGATGCAATTAATCATGGTGTTAATAAAATTATTCTGGGACTCGGTGGTTCAGCTACCAATGATGGTGGTGCTGGTATGGCACAAGCGATTGGTGTAAAACTATTTGATGATAATAATAATGAACTAGCATATGGTGGTGGTGAACTTGGAAAGTTAGCCAAAATTGATATGAGCAATGTTGATGAGCGTATTAAAAACACGGCATTTTTAATTGCTTCAGACGTTACGAATCCATTAACTGGTACTAATGGTGCTAGTGCAGTCTTTGGTCCACAAAAGGGTGCGACTGAAGAGATGGTTGCTAGTTTAGATGAAAGTTTACATCATTATGCACAAATTATTAACCGTGATTTGGATATTGATATCGAACAAGCAGCGGGAAGTGGTGCTGCTGGTGGACTTGGCGCTGGTTTACTAGCCTTTACTGGTGCTCAAATACAAAAAGGTATCGATATTGTGGTTGCATACAGTAAATTAGAAAGTCGGCTTGAAAATGCGGATGTTGTCATAACTGGTGAAGGTAGTATGGATTTTCAGACAAAATATGGTAAAACGCCGTATGGTGTGGCATTAGCTGCGAAGAAAATTGCACCCCATGCACCAGTGATTGGTTTTGTCGGTAAAATTGGTAAGCGGATTGAAGAATTATATGAGACGGGTGTTATTGATGCTATTTTTGCGGCGCCTTCAAGTGCGAAATCACTAGAAGAAGCAATAATGGATAGTGCTAAAGATTTGTCGTTATTAGCTGAAAATATCGCCCGTTTGATGATTAGTTTAGATAAAAAGTAGTATTGGAGATATAGGGTGAATAAAAAAGTTTTTCGTGATGCTTTACCGTATTATGTGGCAAGTTTAGCATTGCACGTTATTGGAATAGTGTTGTTAATTATTGCGACGATACACGAACCTAAATTTTTAGGAATTGGATTAATTGCTTATACATTAGGTTTGCGACATGCATTTGATGCTGATCATATTACTGCGATTGATAATACTGTTCGTAAATTGGTTCAAGAAAACAAGACCTCTGCAGGTGTAGGTTTTTTCTTCTCGCTTGGGCATTCAACAGTTGTGTTTATTATGGCGTTAATTGTTGGCTTTGCAGTGCGCTTTGCTAAATTGAATTTGCCGATTTTACAAGAAATTGGTGGCAAAATTGGGGCATCGGTTTCTGGTATATTTTTAATTATTATTGCACTGATAAATGGCGTGATTCTAATTAATATTTGGTCACAGTATCGTCAAATGAAGGCGGGAACCTTTGATCAAGAACGTTTTGATAAGTTATTAATGTCACGGGGATTTTTATCAAAATTTTTAGGCCCTATTTTTAAATTCATTAGTCATTCTTGGCAGATGTATCCGGTTGGCTTTTTATTTGGGTTAGGCTTTGATACAGCTTCAGAAATTGCGCTAATTGCACTGTCTGCAGGTACGGCTACGCAGAGCGCATCAATTTGGGGTATTTTAGCATTACCAATTTTATTTGCTTCTGGTATGAATGTGATGGATACAACAGATTCAGTTATGATGTCAGGGGCATATTCATGGGCTTTTGAAACGCCGATGCGAAAGATTTATTACAATCTTACAGTGACGCTAGTTTCAGTTATTGCAGCCCTTTTGATTGGGGTTGTTGAATTGTTACAGGTATCAACCAGTGGGTTAAATGTTCAAGGTGGTTTCTTATCATGGGTCCAAAACCTTGATTTCAATTGGCTAGGTTATGGTTTGATTGTGTTATTCGTGATGGTTTGGTTGATTGCGTATGGTGGTTGGCGTTTTATTAATAAAAGGGGTGCCCACTAGGCGATAAGCAAATGTGAGTAATTACTGTATATTATGGGGGATAATATAGATATGTTTAACGGAAAGATTTTGAGTGGTATTCAAAAGATTCCGGGTGGCATGATGGTTATACCATTGTGCTTGGGAGTGTTAGTGAATTCGTTTTTCCAAAATTTTTAACCATTGGTTCTTTTACGACAGCTGTATTTAAAGATGGTGCTTTAGTATTTTTGGGTTTGTTTATCTTATGTACGAGTGCTCAAATTCAAATAAAAACCATTGGGAAAACCATTAAAATTGGTGGTACGCTGTTACTTCTGAAATTTATTTTGGGGTCAGTGATTGGGTTGTTAGTAGCCCATTTTTGGGGTTATGCTGGTTTACTTGGTATTTCACCATTGGCGCTACTGGCAGCAATGAGTAATGCTAATGTGGGCGTATATGCTTCTTTAGCTGAAGAATTTGGGACCCAAGACGAAGTTAATGCAACATCAATTGTGGCGATTAACGAAGGACCGTTAATGGTATTTTTAGCACTTGGAGCTAGTGGTTTAGCTAGTATACCCATGATGCAGTTTGTGGCGATTTGTACACCCATTTTAGTTGGTTTGATTTTAGGTAATCTTGATGCTGATTTTAGAACTTTCTTAGCTAAAGGACAGCAACTATTAGTCCCTTTTTTTGCTTTCCCATTAGGAACGGCATTGGATTTGGGCGATTTATTTAAAGGGGGTGTTGGCGGTATAATTATTGGTTTATTGAACATTCTTATTACAGGTGGTATTTCGTTTTTGATTTGTCGACAGTTGTTTAAAAAACATTTACCTAATAATGTGATGGGCTGATTTATTGGTACAACGGCTGGTAATGCTGTTGCGACACCAGCAATCGTTGCACAATTAGATAAAAGTTGGGCACCATATGTTAGTCAGGCAACTGCACAAGTAGCAACGTCGGTGATTATAACGGCATTGTTAATACCATTTATTGCAGCGCATTTCAAAAAGACTAGGAGATAATATATTATGGAAATTTCTTTGCCGTATGGAAAAGGTAAGTTAACGGGTGAAGTTCCTTCAAGTCGACTACAGGGTACAATTGCAGCCGATGCTGATGCAGTTCTTGCAAAAAGTTATGAACTTTCAGAAAAGGAGATCGTGGACAATTCGTTGGCAAATCCAATTGATTCAAAGCATTTGTCTGAATTAGTAGTAGGTAAGCAAAATATTGTCGTGATTAGTTCTGATCACACACGACCAGTACCGTCGAAGCGTATTATGCCTAATATTATTGCGGAAATTAAGAAAGGTAATCCTGATGCAGAGATTACCATTCTAGTTGCAACAGGAACTCACCGATTGACAACACATGATGAATTGGTTGATAAGTACGGTGAAGATATTGTTAACAATATTAACATCGTTGTTCATGACAGTGATGATACTGAAAACATGATTAATGTTGGAACGTTACCATCTGGTGCTGATTGTGAAATTAATCGTGTTGCTGCTGAAGCTGATGTTTTAGTTGCTGAAGGATTTATTGAGCCGCACTTCTTTGCCGGTTATTCTGGTGGTCGTAAAGCAGTATTTCCTGGGATTGCATCAAGAAAGTCAGTTGTGGGTAATCACAACGGCCAATTCATTGATTCAAAGCACTCAAGAACGGGGATGTTAATGCATAACCCAATTCATAAGGATATGCTAGAAGCAGCCCGTTTGTCTAAATTACAATTCATCGTAAATGTTGTTTTGGATCATGATAAGCGTATTGTTGGTTCATTTGCTGGAAATTCAGAGACTGCGCATATTGCAGGTACAAAGTTCGTTGACAGCATTATGGAAGCTAAGCCACTTTACACAGACATTACAATTACAAGTAATGGTGGGTATCCATTAGATCAAAATATTTATCAAACTGTTAAAGGTATGACGGGAGCTGAAGCAACGAATATAGAGGATGGTGTTATTATCATCGCTAGTCGTTTGTCTGATGGTACCGGTGGTGAAAAGTTCTATCGTCAATTTAAGGATTGCGAAAAGATTTCTGATATCTACGAAAATGCTGTTAAAATGCCTGCATTACATACTGAACAAGATCAATGGCAAGCACAAATCTTAGCACGTGTTATGATGAAGCACCATGTCATTATCATTAGTGATGAGTCGAATAAGCAAATCATTGAAGATATGAAGATGACTTTTGCTAGCTCAATTGAAGAAGCCTTGACAATTGCTGATGGTATTGTTGGCGCAGATTCATCGATTGCTGTTTTGCCTGATGGTGTTTCAACGATCATCAAAGCATAAAGGTATATAATATTACTTAGTAGGATGTATATGTTATTTTAGGAGGATAATTATGATTAGTACAACAACTGCAACAAAAGATTTAGAGAAAAAAGAAGCCGTTTTGCAAGACACTTTGGGTGGGTATAACCGTGTGATCGTTGCCTTTTCTGGTGGTATCGATAGTACTTTAGTTCTAAAGGAAGCTTTGAATGTTTTAGGTAAGGAAAACGTTTTAGCCGTTGTTGCTAATTCAGAATTGTTTACTGATGAAGAATTTGACAAAGCAGTTTCATTGGCTAAGGACTTAGATGCAACTGTTATGGGAACAGACTTAGCTTACTTAACGAATGATGAAATTGCTAACAACACATCAAAGTCATGGTACTACCAAAAGCAAATGTTCTTTAACCGCTTGGAAGACATTCGTCGCGACAAAGGCTTTGACGTTGTGTTAGATGGTACTATCATGGATGATAATGATGATTACCGTCCAGGTTTGGTTGCTAAGAAAGAAGCTGGCGTTGTTAGCCCATTGCAAACTGCTGATTTATACAAGACAGATGTACGTTTGCTTGCTAAGAAGGTTGGCTTGAGTAACTGGAACAAGGTTGCTAGCTGCTCAGTTTCATCACGTTTCCCATACAACACGAAGATTGATCTTGATAGCATTGCTGAAGTTATGAATTCAGAAAAATTCTTGCGCTCATTGGGCTGCTCAAATGCACGTGTTCGTTTCCATGGGGATGTCGCACGTATCGAAGTACCAAAGGACGAAATTCAATTTGTCTTTGAAAACAAAGATGTTATTGATGAAAAGCTAACATCATTTGGTTTCAAGTTTGTTTCTGTTGATTTAGCGGGATTCCGTAGTGGTCGTATGAACACTACTTTGACAGCAGAAGAATTAGCAGTAAGTAACGGATAATTCTAATAAACGATTATAAAGAGCTGTTCTTTTCATGATAATTAAACTATCTAGAAAAACAGCTCTTTTATTTTTATCATGGATTTAGAGAAGGGATTAGAAAGTTGAAGTTTGTAGATATTGGTTCAGCGAAGGTTGATGTTGATCGCGCACAGCGAAAAGGTTTTTCAGAAGTTGTCTATGGTAGTGGTAAAACAGCTGAACAAATCGAAAAAATTGTCAATGTGCTATTGGATAAAAATGGTAATGCATTAGTTACGCGAGTTAATGAAGAAAAATATGCATATTTGCAGGCGCGCATTGCAGATCTTCGTTATGATGAAGAAAGCCAGGTTCTGTCAGTTGGTAAGCCAAATCCAAAGTTAGAACTTGGGCTAGTCTACGTTGTTTGTGCGGGAACTTCAGATCTGCCAATTGCGAAAGAAGCGGTGCAAGTAGCTGAATGGATGGGCGTTAACGTCAAGTATCTGTGGGATGTTGGTGTTGCCGGGTTGAATCGCTTGCTATATTACACTGAAGAGTTGCGTGAAGCGGATGTGATTATTGCCGTTGCTGGTATGGAAGGTTCAATGCCGACAGTATTGGCTGGGTTGGTTGATGCACCGGTTATTGCTGTACCAACGTCTATTGGTTATGGTGCTAATTTGCAGGGAATTACGACAATGTTATCAATGTTAACGTCATGCAGTTCAGGTATTACCGTAACTAATATTGATAACGGGTTTGGCGCTGCATATCAGGCAAGTTTAATGATCCGTAGAATGAATAAATTGGGAGGACAACATGGCTAAAAGTTTGTTTCTAGATTGCGGTTATGGCATCTCTGGTGATATGTTTCTATCTGCATTATGTGGTTTGGGTGTTGATATTGATGACGTACATGACGCATTGCGTCAGGTTATCCCAGAAGAATTTGATCTATCCATTGAACAGGTTAATCAGCATGGTATTACGGCGAATCATTTAAAATTACATTTTCATGATGAGGCGTTAAATAATATTGATAGTGGTGTACATTATCACACGCATAGTCATACTCACGAACACGAACACGAACACGAACACGAACACGAACACGAACACGAACACGAGCATGCACAGGGTCATACGCACAGTCATGCACACTATGCCGCCATTAAGGCGAATATTGAAAAAAGTGGCTTATCTGATACTGTTAAGAAGCTAAGTTTGCAATTGTTTGAGACGATTGCACAAGCGGAAAGTAAAATTCATGGTATTCCGGTATCTGATATTGCATTCCATGAAGTTGGAGCCGTTGATTCGTTAGTTGATATTATCGGTGGGTGTGTTGCGTTAGATAAATTGGGTGTCACTGAAATTATCGCTACGCCGGTTGCAACAGGAGCTGGTAAAGTAAAGGTAGCGCATGGCCTATATCCAGTGCCCGCACCTGCAACGCTAGAAATTTTGCAGGGTGTACCGCTACAAGATTTTGATATTGCGAGTGAGTTAACAACGCCAACAGGAGCAGCAATCATTAAGACGTTTGCAACATCATTTGCGAATAATCTACAGGGTACTGTGCTTAAAACCAGTTACGGGGCTGGTACCAAGCAATTTGATCATCCTAACGTGTTACGTGCTGTGTTGGTTGAATCAGCTACACAAGTTGATAAAACAGTTAACCAAATTTGCGAATTAAATTGTGAATTAGATGATATAACTGGCGAAAGCTTAGGCGATTTCATTCAAAGTGTTATGGATGATGGTGCCCTAGATATGTACTACACACCTGTTGTCATGAAGAAAAATCGTCCGGCCTATCAAATTACCTTATTGTGTAAAGTGCAAGATGCTGATCACTTTAAGAAGCGCTTATTGCTTGAAACAACGACATTTGGAGTGCGTGCAACGCTAAAGGAACGCGCTATTTTAACGCGTGAGTATACAGAAATCCCATTAAATAAAGGTATGTTAAAAGTTAAGAAGGGTTACTATGAAGGTGAACTTGTAAAGGTAACACCTGAATATGAATCAATTCATGAATTGGCGAAAGCTAATGAGGTATCATATAACCAAATGTACAATCGTGCGCTCGGTGCCATTCAAATTGCCTTTGATATTTAATCGTAGCAGTCATGTATAATGATAATTGAAGGACTTGTAAATCTATTGATGGTTATTTGATGGGTTGCGGGTCTTTTAATTATGCAATATTTCGGTATTATATAGTGAGATTGGTTTGGCGTAATGTTGTATTTAGGGAGAATTTATGAATAATCGTTATTTAAAGCAAACCACATTTATGATGGTGCTGTTACTGGTTTACAATTATACCGCTTCGGTCGGCATTGGATATATCAATAAATATTTGCCGCCAGCTTATCAACTTGATACATCGGGTATATCGGCATTGCTGAATGATTTAAAATCAAACGGGCTACAATATGGCATGTCGATGATTGGTTATTTTTTGGTGTATTTAATTTTCGTCATCTTGTTGATTACAGTTGTTTTACATCATTATCATCAGTTACATATAAAAGCATGGCTGCGTAATATTCATCGTGGTAAAGTATATGTTTGGCTATTTATTTTATTGCTAATATTATTACCACTAAATCAATTTGGTATGAAGGTGCCGGTGATTAATCACATACCGATTCCGGCAACTTTCATTAGTATGATTAGTGGTACGTGGATAAAGCTGTTTGCAGGTGTTGTTTATCTTGGTATGTTGTTAATTGTGTTTAGACTAAAGGACACAACGTATTATCTAATTGTTGCTGATGAAAAATTGAAGCAGGCTATTAAGAAAAGCTGGTATAAAAATAAACACCAATTGTTGGGCAATGCCACGTTGATATTATGGTTGATTGGTCAGTTGTTGCTAACTGTTGGGATTTTGATGGTCTTGCAATATTGTATTGATTACGTCGGTAATTTAGATATTAGTATTGCGGCAGCTAATATATTCATTGCCTGTTTAACGGGGATATTATATTTTGTTACTGCGCAGTGGTTATTAATGTTTACGACGTCGTTAACGATACGTATTGATCAAAAACCCAGCGTAAGTATGCAATTGTTAGCAGTTGTCGCTATGATAGCGACAGGAGGATTGTCGTTGAGCCTAGCAAATCGGTTTATGCAAAAACCGGCCACATCACAACTTGTAATGGCTCACATGGGGGTTACCTCTGATCGTGACGTCCAGAATGCTATCGAAAATCTGCGTAAAGTTAGTGCCACCAAACCGGATTATGTTGAAATTGATATTCAACACACCAAGGATGGGGTTTATGTTTTGAGTCATGATGCGACAATTAAAGCAACAAATGGCAAAAAATATAAAATCAGCCAGACGAATTGGGAACAATTACAAAAAGTGACATATCAATCAAATGGTAAGAAGATTAAAGTATCTAATTTTGGCGACTATTTGAATGAGGCTAATCGATTGAATCAACGATTATTAGTTGAATTGAAAATTAATTCATCGATTAGTAACCAAGAATTAAAAGATTTTATGCATCAATATGGATCGGCTATGCAAAAAAATGGCGCACAGCTACAGTCATTAAATCAAAATGCTTTAAAGCGGTTGGCAGGCTATACTGATATTACGAGTGGCTTGCTTTCACCGTTAAATAATACAATAAATCGGGATAAAACAAATCAATTTTATGCGCTAGAGTATTCTAGTGTTGAACCTAAAACAAGCCAACAAGCACATCAAGTGGATAAAAAATTATATGCTTGGACGGTGGATGGCCATACCGATATTATGACTATGTATGCGTATGGTGTAGATGGATTTATTACAAATGAACCTAAAGAAACACGGGCATATCTAAAAAGAATTATACAACGCCCAAATTATGCGTTGGTAATTTGGCATAGCATGTTATTTGCAAAAACGGATTTTTAACTAAAAAGGTCGTTGGGACATCTTCTTTTGTCCCAACGACTCTTTTAGTATATAAATGCAATCAATTTTAAGCTTTGTGAGCATTTCCAAAAACGCTAATGCGGTCAGTTAATGCAGATTCGATACCTTGGACGCCCGTTGCAAGTAACTTACGTGGGTCATAATTCTTTCCTTCTAAGTCGTGATCCGCTAAAATGAATTCACGCAGTGCTTCGTGGAAGGCGAGTTGTGCTTCTGAGTTAACGTTTACCTTTGAAACTCCCATTGAGATGGCGGTTTTAATTTGATTATCTGGAATACCAGAACCACCATGCAAAACGATTGGCACTTTGTGTCCAGCAGCCTCATCAACAGCAGTTGTGACGTTTTGAAGATGGTCTAGATGCAGACCGGTCCAATCGTCGGGATAAGGACCATGAATGTTACCAATACCAGCAGCTAAAAAGTCGATGCCGGTATTAACCATGGCAACAGCATCTTTAATGGGTGCAATTTCACCATCCCCAATAATGCCGTCCTCTTCACCACCGATAGTACCAACTTCAGCTTCAACAGAAATGCCCTTAGCATGCGCAAGTTTCACGATTTCTTGTGTTTTGGCAAGGTTTTCGTCGATTGGTAAATCTGAACCATCAAACATAATTGAGGTAAAACCGGCTGCGATAGCTGATTTGGCAGCTTCATAGTTACCGTGATCAAGGTGAATGGCAATTGGCACAGTAATGTTTAGTTCATCATGCAAATCGTGAACGAGGTCCACGACAGTTTTAAAGCCACCCATATATTTAATGGCTCCCATCGAAGCAGCGACCATCGTTGGTGCTTGCTGTTCTTGGGCCACTCTTAAGATGGCTTCCGTCCATTCTAGATTGTTTGTGTTAAATGCACCAATGGCATAGCCATTCTGACGAGCATTGTTAATCATGCTTTTTCCTGAAACGATAGTCATTATTGTTCCCAACTTTCTTTTTTAAATTCATCTGTAGCGTGACGAAGTTTGTGCTGCGCTTTTTCATTAGCATGAATAATGTCCGTGCGTAATGAATCTTCGTTTGATTGCGCGATGCTAATTAAAAAAGGTACTAAATCTTCAGTCCAAACTAAGCGAGGATCATAGCCATATTGTAGCCAAAAGCTATCAAGTTTTTTATCATCCCAATCGCTTGCGCCATGGTAAGGGCGATCATCAAGTAACATACTAGATGGCATTTTAACGAGATCTTTTTTATGCGTTAAAATAACTTTTTTATAAAATGGACTATTTTCATCATTGCCAAAATATTCGGTTAGCCAGTTAATTTTATCTTGCCAAGAACTGGGGTTTTCCCAAGGAGCTGTTGATAAAATATAAAGATCATAATAATTAGCTAATTTAAAAATGCCGTCGACGGCACCTGGCAGTGGCTTTAAATCACGGAAAATACCAGGAATTTGATCTGGTTTATTAACGTGATATTTTTTAATGTTTTCACTCTCCGCATTTAGGATGGGAAGCGTGTTAACTAATGTATTGTCCATATCGATAAATAATTTTTTGATAATGCCCCTCTTTTCTATGCTTTACGTCATAACATTATTCAGGAATAGTATACCGCTAAAAAGGTGGCTTATCAAGATTAAAATGAAAATGGTATAGTTTTTATTAGGGGGCTGATGGTCGTTTTTAGGGGCTTTGTGATAACTTTAACGATAGCGACTAACAGACAACTAGTTATATTACAGCTATTGTATTATTGATGATATACGATAAATTGGTATAGTTTGTTTTACGTTGCACACTTTATTAGCGTATAATGGTAAATTGACGATGTAGTAATAATTAACATATAGATGTACTTATATGTGATAATAGATATAGTAAGGAATAGGTTATTAGAGGAGTGAGCGATGACCGATGAAGAGAGATTGCGTCAGTATCAAGATTTATTGCATACAGGCGCTATTACGCAAGATGAATATGACGATATGACAAAGTACTTGCGAGCAAGGCTAGAAGAAAAGCCAGAGCTTGATGAGAAGGCTGTATCGGTAGAAGAAACACCAGCATTAGTAGATGTTAAGTCAGTTGATGAGGATGCTAGTCCTGAAGAGGACGACGACACAGCTGTTGCAGAAGAACCCGCGTCTGATGGGGGAAATAATGCAGTTGTTGATGAGCATAAGCAGGCGATTGTTTTGATGCCTAGACAGGCAGAAAAAAGTGCCACGCAAGCTGCTCTGTCACGGTCTGAACGGACGACTGTCAATGCTGATAAAGAAACGAATAAAGCACTGCAGAAAAACCACGATTTATTGATTGCGGTGGTTGTTGTGTTGGTAGTTTTGATTGGTGGTGGGGTTATTGTGACTCACCATAATCAAAAGAATGCCCAGATTGGTACGGAAAGTGTGAAAAAGGAAACTAGTAAAAAGGCTTCCTCATCATCTTCTTCTGTAAAGCAGGCTGCTAGTGATAAATCAGAAAAGAAATCAAGCAGTGAAAAGGAAACTGTACCAGCACAATGGTCAGATGCACAAAACAGTGAATTAGCAGATTATATGAAAATTTGGCAGACTGCTGTTGGACAAGATTTTGTTGGTACTTACAATGGTGATACACCAAAGCATTTAGAATATAAATTCCCGGAAGCTCTTAAAGACGGGCAATTAAAGGATCATTTAAAACTTGACGATAAAAAGGTAGACTTTACGTGGTCACCCAAAGCAGATAAAAAGGCTGATTATCAAGTAGTGGCCGTTACGACGGGTTCACGACAGGGGGTTGATTCACCAACTTCTTATTTCTTTGTGATACATGAAGGTAAGGGTTATGTGTACGCAACAGAAACAGCTAGTGGTAAAGATCTAACACTGACTGAAACGCAAAATGCAGATTTAAAAAATAATTTTGCTAATATTGTTGCAGAAGCACAGAGTACGGATGCTTCTGCAACAGATGAAGAACCACAAGAAGATGTCACAATCAGTGACGATGCTACGGTTACAGAATATTAAAAATTAGATATACCTCAAAAGTTAAGGTGAAAGCCTAAGCTTTTGAGGTATTTTCTATAAAATGGTAGATGGGTGGATTCTTTACGAAATGTACTAAAAAGCATATACTTACTTTTAGTAAACTAAAAGTAACGGAAAGATGGTTGATAAAAATGCAAAAAGTAAAGTACGAGATAAAACATTTAACAATGTGTGTTGTTGATGAACAACGGACACGTGTATTTTATGAAAAAGTGTTGGGCCTTGTTGATGTACAATCTGATGAGAAAGAGATTAATTATGCTTTCCGTGAAGGCGAGCAACCATTTTTAACAATGCTGTTAGGTGGTAAAGCCCAAACTGTTGCACAGACTGGTTTGTATCATATGGCTTTGCTTTTTCCTGATGCAACAGAGTTAGCATCGCTTTTGCATCGTTTATTAACTTTACAGATTCCGGTAGGTGCTGGTGACCATTCAGTAAGTGAAGCATTATACATTAATGATTTTGAAGGTAATGGTATTGAGTTATACCACGACCGTGATGCGGCTGGCTGGGATTCGCAAGATGGATTAGTCACAATGGGGACGGATGAGGTTGATGGTGAGCAGTTGTTGGCTAAAAAGCAACATGATTGGGCAGGATTCCCCAGTGGGGATGAAGATTGGTCATTTGCATTTTATGGGTAATCATTTAGTGACTGCTGACCAATTTTTTATGGATTTTTTGCAAATGGATCTTGTTTCTAAAATATCAACGTCAGCTCATTTTTATTCAAATAATCATTATCACCATCACCATGCGGTGAATTTGTGGCAAAGTGAAAATAGTGAGTTGAGACGTTTAGATGAAGCTGGCTTGATTGACTGGTCCGTGTTTGTCGATAAAAATTATTTTGCTTTACTCACACAACGAGCAGAAGCGTTAGATGATGTTATGTTGATTAATGCGCAACAAATTAAAATAATAGATCCAATGGGGACGATATTATCAATTACGCATGATTAATTATCGTGCAAGTTATTTGGGTTTTAACGATTAGATACAGCTTATTAGACAATTTACTGATAATTATGGTAATCTGTGCATAAAGAAATTAGCTTATAATTTATAATTACTTTTAATAAGTGATGTTCTTTTAGAAAGAGGGATAGAACAATGGCAACGATTTATGATTTTACAGAAACTGAGATGAATGGTAAAACAATTAATTTGAAAGATTATGAAGGTAAAGTTGTTATTATTGTAAATACTGCAAGTAAGTGTGGTTTAGCGCCACAGCTTGAAGGATTAGAAACTTTATATAAAGAGCATAAAGATGATGGCTTGGTTGTATTGGGGCTACCATCTAACCAATTTAAGCAGGAACTTGATAGCGACGAAGCAGCGAATGAATTCTGCCAAGTGCATTATGGTGTAACATTTCCAATGACTCGTCGTGTGATGGTTAATGGAAAAGATGAAGATGAATTGTTTACGTATTTAAAAGAGCAATCAGGAAACGGTGCGATTAAGTGGAATTACACGAAGTTTTTGGTTGGTCGTGATGGCAAATTAATTCGTCGTTACGCACCAATTACTAAGCCTGAAAAAATGGTAGATGATGTACTAGCAGCCTTGAATGATTAGCGAACATTATCATTTTGTGTAAAATAGAACAAATTATAAAAGCAGTTACAAATTTTTAAATCAATGTAACTGCTTTTATGTTAAAAAAATCACATAAATACAGTCACTCAATAAAATTCCTGTATACAGGAATTTTATTGTTTCGCATACGAATAGTGTTGTGGTTGATTACTTATAATATGAGCGATAAAATATACTTGTTGGTAAGAAGTTAGCAAAACATTTATTGATTGTTTTTGTATATATTGTTATAACAAGCATACTATTTGGGGGTATTGACATGAAGGCAGCAGTTTGGCATGGTGTAAAAGATATTCGAGTAGAAGATGTAGACTTAAAGCCAGCACAAGACAACGAAGTAGTTGTTCGCGTTGCTTACGCAGGAATCTGTGGAAGTGACTTACATGAGTACTTGGAAGGCCCTGTCTTCATTCCGGTTGACAGAGTAGATGAATTAACTGGTGGTGAAGCACCATTAACAATGGGACACGAGTTCTCAGGTGTCATCGAATCTGTTGGTAAGGATGTTGAAAATTACAAGGTTGGGGATCATGTATCAGTCAACCCAACTGTCACACATGGAGAATCTCCAGATGATGTAGATGTTTATGATGGTTATAGCTTTATTGGTTTGAGCTGTGATGGTGGTTTTGCTGCCCACGTAAATGTGCCAGAATCTAACTTGTATGCTTTGCCAGAAGACTTCTCATTACAATTAGCTGCGACTATCGAGCCAACGGCTGTGGCAGTGCAAGCTGTTAAAGAAGGTGGCTTGAAGTTTGGACAAAAGGTTGCCATTTTCGGTGCTGGTCCAATTGGTGTGTTAGTAGCTGCTGCAGCTAAGGCAGCTGGGGCAACTAAGATTGTGGCGGTTGATTTGTCGGCAGTTCGTTTGGAAAAGGCACTAACAATGGGTGCGACTGATGTTGTTAACCCTAGTGATGTTGCGGATCCTGTCGCTAAGGTACGTGAGATCTTAGGCGGTGGTGCTGATGTATCATTTGAGGTAGCTGGTGTACAACCAACATTTGAGCAAGCTATTTCAGTAACTAAGGCCCGTGGAACAGCAGTTATTGTTTCAATCTTTGCGCACCCAATTACATTTGATCCAATGCAATTGATGAATGCAGGGGTTAAGTTGACCTCAACAATCGCTTACTCACGCGAAACTTTCCAACAAACTGTTGACTTGGTAAGTTCAGGACAAATCAATGTCGAACCTGTTATTACAGATATGATTGGTTTGGATGATGTTGTTGAGAAGGGATTTGATCGCCTATCAACTGATAAGTCACAAGCTAAAATCTTGATTGATCTAACTAAAGAAGATTAAACGAAATATAATATTTAAGACACATGTATTTATATAATATGTGTGTTTTTATTTTACTTATTTAAAATAAGTGTTTACAACTTTGTAAAAGTAAGTTAAAATAATCTCAACGACGAAAACGTTGGATATAATGATTAATTTTAAGGAGAAATATCATGGCAAAATATGGTGTAATTGTTGGATCAACTCGTAAGAACTCATACTCATTGGGTGTGGCAGAAGCATTGGTTGCTGGTTTACCAGCAGATGCAGAAGTTACTTATTTGGATATTGCAAAGCTTCCTTTGTATAACCAAGATTATGATGAGGCTTCACCAGTAGAATATACTGAATTCCGTGATGCTGTTAAAGCACAAGATGCATTTATTATGGTAACGCCAGAGCACAATCGTAGTGTGCCAGCTGCTTTGAAGAACGCTTTGGATGTTGCTTCACGTCCTTGGGGACAAAGCGTTTGGGCAGGTAAGCCAGTATTGCCAGCTTCACAATCAATTTCTGGTATTGCTGGTGTTGTAGCACACCATGTTTTGCGTAACTCATTGGACTTCTTAGACATGAAGATTATGCACCAACCAGAATTGTTCATTGGTAATACTGCTGAACTAGCTGATGAAAATGGTAAGATCACTAACGAAGGCACAAAAGAATTTTTGGCTAACGTAGCTGGTCAATTTGCAGAATTTGCAAAGAACTAATAAATTTAGGTCAACAGCAATTAGCTTAATTATCTAAATAGCAAACCATCAATATACTGGTGGTTTGCTATTTTTTTATTTCGTTAGTTAAGTAATTGTTTTTTTATATAATAAACGCATTAAATTCTCATGTAAAAATTATTTTTGACAGCTATAAAATAAGGCGGTATAGTTTCTAACGGACTTTTAAAATTTTATTTGATAGAAATCAGAGGTATTATATGAAGAAAAGATGGTTATTTATCTTAAGCATTGTTTTGCTCGGTGTGGTAATGCGGTCAACGTTTACAACAATTCCCGTAGTCATTGATAATGTGGCTAATACATTTGGCTTGCCAGTATCACAATTGGGTATTTTAACGACATTACCATTGTTAACATTTGCAGTCATTTCACCAACAACAACATTTTTCACAAAACGTTCTGGAATTGAGAAAACGTTATTAGTGGCGCTCTTATTTGTTGTAGTTGGATCAATTGCACGTGTTGTCAGTGCACCAATGTTGTTTATTGGAACGATTTTGGTTGGTATCGGAATTGCTTTTATTAATGTGTTATTACCAGCAACGTTGGTTAAATTCACGCCAAATAAAATTGGTGTTTATACGTCACTATACAGTACAACGATGACGTTGATGACAGCGGTGTTCCAAATTATTGCAGTACCCATTACCAAAACATTTAGTTGGCAAATGTTGATTGTATTTATCACAGTCATTGTTTTACTAGTGATGGTGACTTGGATTGCGCATATGTTGATTAATACTGACCAGGCATTAGATAAGTCAGTAACCAAGACAACGCCCACGGCAATGAAAAAGATTAATCCATGGCGTAACAAATATGCTTGGTCTTTGCTGGTTATGGCAGGTATTCAATCAGCAGTCTTTTATACGTCAATTGCTTGGGTTCCAACAATTGCACAACGAACAGGTGTAACAGCCACGCAATCAGGCTGGGTTATTGGTGTCTTATCATTGATTGGTATTCCGGTTTCAATGTGGGTACCAAGTTTTTTGGAACGTTCATCGTACAAAGGACGTCGGGCGTTGATGACAGGTGCTACGGTGCTATGGTTACTTGCAATACTTATGATGTTTAATCAACATGCCGGTCTTGTTTGGTGGTTGATTGTGACAGCCTTTATCGGTATTGGCGGAACGGCCGTGTTTGTCTACATGGTAACGTCTTATGCGATTCGGACACGTACTGCCAGTGAAAGTTCAGCGTTATCAGGAATGGCACAAACGGGTGGTTATCTAATTGCAGCTGGTGCGCCATGGGCGTATGGTGTTTTATATGCACAACTGAATAATTGGATTTTGCAAACCGTTGTGATGGCGATTGCAATTGTTATCTTTATTGCTTTGATGTGGTTTTCTGAGAGCGATAAAACAATTTTTGAATAAATTTGGCTGGTTCTGTTAATTTAGATTAACGGAACTTTTTTTATTTACTTAAAACTTCGTCTTTGATGGTTGATGAGTTTTGATAAAATAATTGGCACTAATAGAAAAGAGGAGCTTATATGTCGGTAACAAGTGTCGAAGTGCATGATTTGATGACAGTTAATGACTTTATCGCTTTTAAGGATGATGATTTTAAACATCTACAACAGGATGTTGCTGACTTAAAGCATGAAAGCACACATTATAATCATGAAATAGCTGACTTAAAAAGCGATGTCCAAGTATTAAAAGTTAGCGTCATTGAGCTACAAATTGATGTACGCTATTTAAAGCAAGATGTCACAGAACTTAAACAAGATGTCCAAGGATTAAAGTTGGATATGGCTGAAGTGAAAGTCGGCTTGAAAAATATTGTATCTGAAATGCGCTTTTTTAAATGGTTGATTGGTATGAGTGTTGCTTTACCAAGTATTATTTGGATGATGCAGCAACTATGTCGTCTGATTGGCTGTCCAATTGATTAGCGCATTGTTTAGTAGAATGATTGCCTGATATTGATAAACTAGTATAATGAAAGACAGTAATACTAAAGATAATGAGAGAGAAAATATGAGTCATACAATCATGCCTGTACGATTAGGGCAAATACTAACAGGAAAAGTCGTTGCAGTACGCTATAACGGATTCGGTGTCGTCATGCTGAATGATTACCCGATTCATATGGCCAACGCATTTACAGATGAAACTGTTAAATTTGAAATAACCCAAGTAAATCGTAAATTCGCACGTGCTGAGGTTGTGGGTATTGTTGACCCGTCGTCAGATCGTGTTGAAATGGGTAAAGACTACTTGTTAGACGTAGGGATAGCACCATATGTAAACTTACGTTATGAGGCCCAACTAAAATTAAAGCAGGCACAGGTTAAAAAAATATACACAGCAGCAGGAATTGCAGCAAACATTGCACCAACAATTGGTATGAAAAATCCGATTCAATATCGCAATAAAACGGTGGTGCCGATTAAAAATGATGGCGAGAAATTGGTGACCGGTTTTATTAAGCGACGGACACCAGGTGAGATTTTGCCGTTAACAGATTATTATGTGAATGATCCAGTTATCGACCAAACCATTGCCACGGTGCGTGATATTTTAAATCAGCACCACGTAACAGTATTTAATGATGAAACGCAGCAAGGTGAGCTGCGATACATTATGGTGCGTCGTGGTTATTATAGCCATGAATTAATGGTTGTTTTGGTTTCTCAAACGGCAAACATTAAAGATGAAACAGATATTGCACAAGAAATTGTTGATGTTGTGCCGGGGATTCATAGCGTTGTCTTAAATCATAACCCCCGGTCATTGCACTTGTTAATGTCAGGTAATAATCGAACTTTATGGGGTGAGGATGTCATTCATGATACGTTGTTAGGTATTGAATTTGAAATCGGACCTAATTCGTTTTATCAGGTTAATCCACAAACAACAGAAGTACTGTATGCATTGGCGGCCAAAAAGGCAGAATTAAAATTAACAGATACAATAATTGATGCCTATTCTGGTATTGGGACAATTGGGTTAACGGTGGCTAACCAAGTTAAACAAGTATTAGGTGTCGAGGTAATTGCGCGTGCTGTCATTGATGCACAAAAGAATGTTGCTAATAACAATGTGAAAAATGCTAGCTTTGTTACAGCAGATGCGCCTGAACAAATGCGCAAATGGCAACAAGCTGGGATTAAAGCAGATGTTATTTTTGTCGATCCACCTCGTCGTGGACTAACAAATGAATTGTTGGATGCAGTGGCAGAAATTAGGCCTAAACGGTTTGTTTACGTGTCATGTAATCCAGAAACGATGGCACGTGATGCTAAGTATTTAATTGAAAAGGACTTCCACATCAAAGGGGATGTACAACCGCTAGATCAATTTCCACAAACAGCACATGTTGAAGTGGTTACGGTGTTTGAACCTAATAATTAAACAGCAAACAGTGTTATAATAAAAAATAATTTTTACTATGTTAAGAACCAACAAGCAAGAGCTTATAGCTTTTGCTTGTTGGTTCTTATTTTAACGAAGATTTATAAAAGAAAGCGTATTATTAATAGCTTTGATATAATAAAACTACTTAAATAATTTTTGAAAGGTAGTTACGGTTAGTAGAATGAAACCGAAGTTAGAAGATGTTGCAAAATTAGCTGGCGTATCAAAAACCACAGCATCTCGTGTGCTTAATAATCGTGGTTATTTAAGTGATGAGACACTAAAAAAAGTACACGATGCCATGGAAACACTAAATTATCAACCCAATGCAGCAGCTCGTCAATTATTCAAACGAAAGACGGGCCTAATTGGATTGATTTTTCCAACTGTATCCAATCCATTTTTTGGTGAACTAGTAAATTATTTAGAGTATGAATTATATCAACGAGATTTTAAAGTGATTATTGGTAATTCATTACATGATATTAATAAAGAGACCGACTATTTAAACCAATTATTAGCTGGACAAGTCGATGGATTAATTGTTGGGACACATAATCAAGGAATTGAGGAGTACAAATATAGTCACTTGCCAGTTGTGGCAATTGATCGTGTTGTAAATAGTGATATTCCAATTATCGAGTCTGATAATTATAAAGGTGGTGTTTTAGCAACACAACGTCTAATTAATGCTGGTGTTACACGTATTATTCACACAAATGGACCAAGCGCTCTAGAAACACCGACACAGCGACGGCGTGAAGCTTATGAAGCGGTAATGAATGAATATGGGTTAGAACCTCATACGTTTACAATAGATTTTAGTTTATCATTTGCGGAAAAAAAGCAACGTTATAATGAATTGTTTAGTATATATCCTGATATGGAAGCGTTGTTTGTATCAAATGATGTTGATGCAAGCATTATTATGACAATTGCAAATGAACGTGGCCGAAAAATTCCTGAAGATTTATTGCTTGTTGGTTATGATGGGACAGATCTAATGCGTAACGTGATTCCCGAATTAACAACGATTATTCAGCCTATTGAAAACATGGCTAAAATAGCGGTTGATGTCTTAGTAAAACGAATTGAAGGAATAAAAACAGAATCTGAATATATATTGCCAGTAAATTTGTGGGAAGGTAAAACCAGTAGTAGATAGTTTTTGACCAGGTGACTGGTCTTTTTTTTATAAAAATATATCAACCGGTTGACGTGTTTTTGAATAACAGTATATAATATCACTTGTGAAAGCGATTACATTTTTTGTTTTAGTTAAATGGCGCTGTTGCTTATTTATTCAAGGGGGGATTATCCTGTGTCAAAATATATGAAAGCTTTTAAAAATGAATCCTATCTTCAAAGTTCCGTTACGATGTTTTTATACTTTGCGTCTTGGGGAATTTGGTGGTCATTTTTTCAATTATGGTTAACATCCAAAAGTGGTTTGGACTTAAATGGTAGTGCTGTGGGGACAATTTATTCTGCCGATTCATTAGTGACATTAATTTTGATGTTTTTTTATGGCGCATTGCAAGATAAATTAGGAATTAAAAGACATTTACTAATATTTAGTGGTGTCTGTGCGGCTTTGGTCGGACCATTTTTTATTTATGCGTATGAACCAATGTTACATAGCAATTTTACAATTGGCTTGGTAGTCGGTTCAATTTTTTTATCAGCCGGATTTTTAGCAACTACGGGTATTTATGAAGCACTGGTTGAAAGATTTAGTCGTGTATTTAAATTTGAATATGGCCAAGCACGTGCCTGGGGCTCATTTGGATACGCAGTAGTGGCGCTTTTAGCAGGTCACTTGTTCGTTATTAACCCAGATTTGAATTTTTGGATTGGGTCAATTTTTGGTGTAATACTATTGCTTAACCTTTGCCTTTGGGTACCTAAGGCAGAGCGACGGGAAAAAAAGCGTGATAGCCAAACGACACAAGCCTCGGTACCTAGTGTTAAGGAAATGTTTTCATTATTGAAGTTACGTGACCTTTGGATAATTATTATTCTTATCTTTTTTACATGGACATTTTATACTGTATTTGATCAACAAATGTTCCCAAGTTTTTATGCTGGTTTGTTTGGATCAGTAGCCCAAGGACAACAAATGTATGGTAATTTAAATTCAATTCAAGTGTTCGTAGAAGCTATTATGATGGGAATCGTGCCAATTATTATGAATAAAATTGGTGTACGTAATACGTTATTGATGGGAATAACTATTATGGCAATTCGTATCGGATTATGCGGGCTTATTGATAACCCAATTGCAATTTCATTTGTTAAAATGTTGCACTCCTTTGAAACACCGCTCTTTATTTTATCAATTTTTAGATATTTCACTTTACACTTTGAAACAAAATTATCAGCTACTTTGTATATGATTGGATTTCAAGTTGCAGCACAATTAGGACAGGTTGTTCTTTCAACACCTTTAGGAATGTTACGAGATAAATCAGGCTATGCAACAACTTTCCATATTATTACAATTATTGTGGTGATAGCTGGTATTTATGCATTTTTTATGATTAAAAAAGACAATCAAGATGTCAATGGTGAACCATTAATCAAGCAATCAGCTTAGTCAAGAAAGGAATTTTAGATTATGAATGAAACATTTATCCAAGTAACAAATACACGCTATCGTCCTAATTTTCACGTAACGGCACCAGCAGGCTGGATTAATGATCCAAATGGGTTCGTTTATTTTAAAGGGTATTACCATATTTTTTATCAGTACCATCCGTATAGTGCAGATTGGGGACCAATGCATTGGGGTCATGCCCGTAGTCAAGATCTTGTTCACTGGGAATCATTACCAATTGCTTTATCGCCAGAAAAACCAATTTCTAAAAACGGTATTTTTTCAGGAAGTGCAATTGTCAAAGATGATAAATTATATTTGATGTATACAGGTCATCACTTTGGTGATAGCGGGCATGATGATGATTTTTATGAGGATCAAAATATCGCCATTAGTGAAGATGGTATTAATTTTGAAAAATATGCAAGTAATCCCGTAATCTCAGTGCCACCAATTGATAATACAACTAATTTTCGTGATCCAAAGGTTTGGCAAGCAGGTGACACATACTATGTGATTCTTGGTGGACAAACACAAGATTCGAAAGTAGGACGGGTACTACTGTATTCATCAAAAGACCTGTTAAATTGGCATTATGAAGGTGCAATAGCGCAGGCAAGAACACTAGATACAGAAGGATATATGTGGGAATGTCCAGATATTTTTTCACTTGCAGATCATGATGTTTTGTTGATGTCGCCACAAGGGATTAAACCTAGTCATGAAAAGTATTTAAATTTACACCAGACAGGATATATGATCGGTAAATTAGATGTTGCGACAGCAAAATTTGAAAGAAATAATTTTGTTGAAGTTGACCATGGGCATGATTTTTATGCTAGCCAAACAACGTTAGCGCCTGATGGACGACGGATTATGTTTGGTTGGATGGCTATGTGGGAAAGTGAGATGCCTGAGAAAGAAGATGGTTGGGCAGGAGCCTTAACATTCCCACGTGAATTAAAACTAAAAGATAACCATATTTATATGGAACCAGTTACAGAATTAGAAAAATTAAGGATTAAACAAACAGAGAATAAAGTATCATTTTCATCGAATTTAACAGAAAAATTATTATTAGAAAATGTTGATAGTCATGAAATTCAATTGCAATTAAATGCAGATGAAGATTTTACGTTAAAGTTTATGGCAGCAGATGATGTTGTATTGGCTTTACAATTTGAACATACAGAAAATAAGGTAACAATTTCAAGATCAGATCGTTCAGATAAACGAATCGGTTATGTTAACCAATCAGCGGTCATAAAGTTACAATTGCTGATTGATCGTAGTTCGGTAGAAATTTTTATTAATGATGGTGAGACGGTGTTTACAGAACGTTATTATAGTGAGATGCATCCTGATGTTCTCTTAGATAGAGTAAACTTTGCCGATGTGCAAGCTACTACGTATGATTTAGGAAAAAATGCAGTTAAATATTAAAAAAACTAAAATAGGAGAAATATAATGTCGTTTTTAGGAGCAATTGAAGCAGGTGGAACAAAGTTTGTTGTTGCAGTAGTTGATGTGAACAATCCGGATAAAGTTATTGCACGTGAAAGTTTTCCAACGTTAGATGGCGCAGCCACAATTAAGCAAGTAATAACATTTTTTGATCAATTCCAAGACATTGCTGCAATTGGAATTGCCGCCTTTGGGCCGATTGACATTAATCCACAAAGTCGAACGTATGGATATGTTTTAGATACACCTAAGCGGGGATGGTCAGGCTATAATATTTTTTGGGTGCTATGAAAGCATGGCGTGACATTCCCTACTATTGGACAACAGATGTAAATGGTGCTGGATGGTCAGAATATGTTTCGGGTGCAGCAAAAGATGTTGAAAATGTTGTTTATTTAACGGTTGGTACAGGTGTTGGAGCTGGAATCATTCAACATGGCCAATTATTGAGTGGTAATTCACATCCTGAGGCGGGCCATATTATGATGCGTAAACATCCTAAAGATCAATATGCGGGACATTGTCCATTCCATGGGGATACATGTTTAGAAGGGTTAGCTTCAGGACCAGCAATTGAAGAACGTTGGCAAGAGTCAGCAAAATCTCTACCTGATGTTCACTTGGCTTGGGAAATTGAAGCTGATTATTTGGCACAGGCATTAGTAACATATACAACTATTTTAAGGCCAGATAGAATTGTATTTGGTGGTGGTGTACCACATCGTAGTATTTTATTACCTATGGTTCGTGAATCATTTGCACGCCAGTTAGCTGATTATTTACCAGTTGATGATTTAGAACATTATATTATGCATGTTGAACATGGTGATAATGCTGGTATTTTAGGGTGCTTCTATCTAGCTAAATCATTATTAACTAAATAAATTAAAAATCATTGCTTACTAACAAGATCATTATGACATTTGTTAGATAAGCAATGATTTTTTAATGTCGTTGTATTACCAACGCACTTTCTGATGTTAACATATTTTCATAATAAGATACGCTGTAAGAATTAGCTGGCAGTTTAGCAAAGTACCCCTTGATGGTGTTTAACAATTGCGCATCTTCGCTTAGCAAGCATAAGAGGCCATCTGTTTTTAAAAACATTAAAATGGCTTTAGTAGCATTTTGAACGGCCGCTAAATCTATTTGAGCATCTAATTGAAACATGGCAGCACCAATTGGTTGGGTTGGTTCTAGGTAGTTGATGATATTTGTAAAATCTTTATTAATCAAATCAACTCGCTCATTTAGACCGCTTAAGAATAGTGAGGCAGCAACATCATCGATTTCATCTTTTTTTTCTGAAAAGGCCAAAAGTTTGCCAGTATCACCAACGCGACTAGCTAAGAAACGAGTGATGTCCCCATGATGAATAGTAGCATCAATCGCTAGGTCACCAGGATTTAAGTATTCATTTAGTGATATTTGAACTAGATTTTGAATTTTGCGCATTTTCGAAAACCTCTCGTGTACGATATTTAAAAATAACTTCTTTAGACATAATTAATAGGAAGGTTCCTAAGCCAAAACCGGCCAAAATATCTGACAAGTAGTGTACGCCTAAATAGACACGACTAACAGGAATGGCGATAATTAAAGCCGCAAACAAGGTCATAAATGCATAGCGGATATTATCTTCAGATTTTAAATAATAATGGACTAAAACAATTAATGAACCGTAAAGTAAAATAGCGTTTAACGCATGCCCTGAAGGAAATGAATAACCTGATTGCTCAATAACATGATAAATGTCGGGGCGTGGTCGTTTGAAAATATGCTTAAACACACTCATCACACCACCGCCAAAGACACCAACGTTGACAATCATAAACACGGCGACATCCCATTTACGAATTAGTAACGCAATGATTGCGGTGATAGCCATGACTAGAGCAGTCCATTTTGTGTTACCAGCACGCGTAATGTTGCGGAAAAACCATGATCTTTCAGGGGTTAGTGGTTCACGAATATAACGAAAACCAAAATGATCGATTATACCAATGTAACCAAGATTGTAGACATAACCCAATGCCATAATAATAAATATTGTTAAACCACCTAAAGCAATGGCTAATTGGAAATAATCAAATTTACGTAAGTGCACTTGTTGCGACCTCCTTTTTATTTATTTCTCATTTTATTAGTTTAGCACAAAATGTCTTAAAAATATTAATGAGAATTAATTTGGCTAATCCTTTATGAATATTGAAAGCTCGGTCTTTTTTTGATAAAGTAAGACTATTAAAGTGAGGTTATCAATCATGGCATATCAACACAAATTAGTAGAGAAAAAATGGCAACATTTTTGGGATGAAAATCAGACATTTAAAACAACAAATGCAACTGATAAAGAAAAGTTTTTTGCAATGGACATGTTTCCATTTCCATCTGGACAAGGATTACATGTTGGTCACCCAGAGGGATATACGGCGACAGACATTGTGTCACGTATGAAGCGGATGCAAGGTTATAATGTCTTACATCCAATGGGCTTTGATGCTTTTGGGTTACCAACTGAAGAATACGCCATTAAAACTGGTGAAGATCCAAAGACGGTAACGGCTAAAAACGTCAAAACTTTCCGTCACCAAATGAAATCATTGGGTTTGTCTTACGATTGGGCACGCGAAGTTAACACAACGGATCCTAAGTATTATAAGTGGACCCAATGGATTTTTGAACAATTATATAAAAAAGGGTTAGCTTACGAAGATGAAATCATGGTTAACTGGGCCCCAGATTATAATGGTGGAACAGTCGTTGCCAACGAGGAAATCATTGATGGTAAAACGGAGCGTGGTGGCTATCCAGTTTATCGCGTACCAATGCGCCAATGGGCTTTGAAAATCACAGCATACGCAGATCGTTTGATTGATGATTTGGAAGATTTGGATTGGCCAGAAGCCATTAAGGAACAACAACGTCACTGGATTGGTCGCTCGATTGGGGCATCAGTTAATTTTAAAGTGCAAAATACTGATGATGAAATTGAAGTATTTACGACACGTGCTGATACGTTGTTTGGTGCAACATATTTGGTCTTATCACCGGAGCACCAGCTTGTTGAAAAAATTGTCACAGATGCACAACGTGATGCTGTTGAAGCTTTGAAGGCTGAAATTGCTTCTAAGTCAGATTTAGAGCGTACGGACTTGAATAAAGATAAGACCGGTGTTTTCACCGGTGCTTACGCTATTAACCCAGTTAATGGTGAAGTATTGCCAATCTGGATTGGTGATTATGTTTTAGCATCATACGGAACGGGTGCTATTATGGCAGTTTCTGCCCATGATAGTCGCGACTATGATTTTGCTAAGAAGTACGACTTGCCAATTCGTCCCGTTATTGCTGGTGGTGACATTGAAAAGGAAGCTTATACTGGCAATGGGGAACATATCAATTCTGATTTCTTAAATGGTTTGGATAAAGAAGAAGCCATTACCAAGATGATTGATTGGTTAGAGGAAAATCATGCTGGTCACAAGAAGGTTAACTTCCGTTTACGTGATTGGATTTTTTCACGTCAACGTTACTGGGGTGAGCCAATTCCTGTTATTCACTGGGAAGATGGTGAACAAACATTAGTACCTGAATCAGAATTACCACTACGTTTGCCAGAGGTTGATAATATTATGCCTTCAGGTACGGGTGAGTCACCATTGGTTAATGTTGATGATTGGGTTAATGTTGTTGATGAGAACGGTCGTAAAGGTAAGCGTGAAACAAATACGATGCCACAGTGGGCTGGATCATCATGGTATTACTTGCGTTACATGGATCCACACAACGATCAAGAAATTGTGTCACCAGAGGCAGAAGCTTACTGGAAAAATGTTGATTTGTATATTGGTGGTGCAGAACATGCGGTATTGCATTTGCTATACGCACGTTTTTGGCACAAGGTATTGTACGATTTAGGTGTTGTACATACGAAGGAACCATTCCAAAAGTTGGCTAATCAAGGAATGATTCTTGGTGAAAACCATGAAAAGATGTCAAAGTCAAAGGGCAACGTTGTTAATCCTGATGATGTTGTTGCTGAATATGGTGCAGATACATTGCGTTTGTATGAAATGTTCATGGGACCTTTGGAACAATCAATTGCTTGGTCAGAAGAAGGATTGGCTGGGTCACGTCGTTGGCTAGATCGTGTTTGGCGCTTGATCATTGATGATGAAGATAAGTTACGTGATCACATTACAACAGTTAATGATCACAAACTTGATAAAATCTACAATGAAACCGTTAAAAAAGTGACTGATGATTACGAGAACTTACGTTTTAATACGGCAGTGTCACAGATGATGATTTTCATCAATGAAGCTTACAAGCAAGAAAACTTGGCAGTTGAATATGTTGAAGGATTTATTAAAATGTTGAATCCAATTGCCCCACACATGACTGAAGAATTGTGGAGTTACTTACATGCTGATGAATCAATTGCGTATGCTAAATGGCCAACGTATGATGAAGCTGCCTTGGTAGCTGATGAAATTGAAGTTATTCTACAGGTTAATGGTAAGCTACGTGGTCGTGTTACTGTACCAGCTGATGCTGATCGTGAAGCTATGATTAAGATTGCAAGTAATGAAGAAGCTATTCAAAAGCAACTTGATGGTGCTGAACCTAAGAAAGTTATTGCTGTACCTGGTAAGCTAGTTAACTTTGTTATTTAGTCGTTATAATAATTAAATGAAATCACTGTATTCATCTGAATTCAGTGATTTTTTTATGCGTTATTTATGGTCAGATACGTTATTATTATTGAATGTGGCGAATTACATCTACAAACAATTAGATTTCTTGTGTATAATAATATATTAGGTTGTTATCGGCGCTATAGTTCAACAGGATAGAACAAGGACCTCCTAAGTCTTAGATCACAGTTCGAGTCTGTGTAGCGTCATCAAATATTAGGAAGGGGACTAAGCATGAAGGACGATAAAACACCCCAATCAAATTCGCCATTTCGACGAGATATTACGTTTGAAGAATTAAATCAAATTATTAATGGTAAAAAAGTTGATGAAGTTTTTGATGAACGGCATAATGATGCACTTTCTCCGGAAAGTACAACGTCAGAGAGTACGAAACCAATAGTAGCAAATAATCCTAACGTTAAAATGCATAAAAATGGTGTTGCAACGTTTAAAGTACATGAAGTACCAGACACAGTCACTAGCAACCTAGCAACGCCCCTGACTAAACAACAAGTAACTGAAAAAGCAGTTGAAAAAAGTGCTGAAGTGGCACCGGTACAATCAGCAGTAACATATGAAGAAAAAATTACGCCACCAGTAGAATCGGAAAAAGATGCCAAGTCCCGAATGCTGCGTGGTTCAGCTTGGATGACGATTGGTAGCTTAGCGTCACGTCTGCTAGGTGCGTTGTATATCATTCCGTGGATTGCGATGATTGGAAATGTGTACTACAATCTTGCCAACTCGTTATTTTCACAAGGTTATCAGATTTATAGTGTGGCTTTGCTGATTGCAACTGCTGGGTTGCCAAATGTGTTAGCTCGATTGGTTGCTGAGTATAGTGCTTCGCGACAGTATGAAGCGATTCGGTACATCTTCAGGCAGGCACTAAATCTTGGTGCTATTTTGGGAATTGTTGCTGGTGCTATACTATACTTGTCAGCAGGGTTGCTATCACAAGGTGACCCGAATGTTGTTCGGGTCATTAGAGCATTATCAGCAGCGGTTGTCATTATCCCAATACTTTCAATGTTGCGTGGTTATGTGCAAGGTTTTGAATTTATGGGTTTGTCGGCTTGGTCCCAGTTTATTGAACAACTGGTACGTGTCGTATACATGTTAGCCATGACGTACTGGATTATGGTTGGTCATCATGGCGACTGGATTGATGCAACAGTTCAATCAACCTTCGCCGCTTTCTGGGGTGCGTTAGCTGGAATCGTCATTTTACTATTTGGTATTTTGCGTCGGCGTCGTTTCTTTAACGAAAAACGTAGACAGGGTGTATCGGTTAAAAAATTCGATGCACGGGCTATCTTAATACGGATGGCACGTCAGTCAGTGCCGGTCATCTTTGCAGGTTCGGCCATTTCATTGATCCAAGTGTTTGATCAGTACACGTTCTTTAGAATTATTCGTGCATTTACGGATGTTTCAAGTGGTGTCATGCAAGCGATGTATGCCCAGTTTGCTTTTAACTCAAACAAGTTGGTCATGTTGGTGGTGTCATTAGCTGTAGGAATGTCTGAGACAGCTTTACCGATGATTTCAAGAGCCCGTGAGATTGGTGATCGTGAAAATATTGGCCATCAAATTCAATTTGCTTTTAAGTTACTAGCATTTGTGATGGTTCCAGCTGTTTTGGGGATGGTTGCTGTTGCGCGTCCACTATACATTTTGTTCTATCAAACAAATGATGTCACAAATGGTACGCTGATTTTACAATTTGCTAGTTATTCAGCTATTTTCTTGAGTTTGTATATGGTCGTGTTAGCGATTTATCAAGGATTAGGACGATTGGGGTATACAGTTAGACTGTTGGTGTTAATTTTCATCCTTAAGTTTGTTTTGCAAATACCATTAACGATCTGGTTACAAGGAATGGGACCGTTGCTTGCAACAACTATTGCGTTTATGGTGGGAATGATTATTGCGATTTATCATCTATCGACTTTATATCATATTGATTGGTCATCCTTTAATGCTACGTTCATGGTTATTCTGTTTTGGAGTTTAATTATGTATGCAGTTGTCACACCAATTACTTATACGTTAGGTCTGTTTGTGCCAGATACTAAATCAGCACAATTATTGTTGTTAGTAATTGCTGGTGCGATTGGGACTAGCATTTATGGTATAACTATTTTAAAGACACATGTTGGTGAGGAAATTTTAGGTGCCCGGGCCGTTAAATTGGCGCATAAGTTGCATTTAAAAAAATAAAATGACGAATATTAAGATATGGTTGGACTCAAATATTGAGCCCAACTTTTTTTAAACTAAATTGTGGAAAAACCTGTGTAAAAGACCGCCTGTTTGTGGAAAACTCATGTAAAAAGGTGGAAAAGAGTGTTAGATTTCCACCGACTACTTTTTAATTTAAATTTTAAGTCATAAAAAAATATTGGAAAACCAATCTAAGTTGCTTGTTTGGATACTTTTTATTAAATTTTTTAACACTATTTACTGTGGAAAACCTATATTTATGAGTTGTTTGCCAAAATTTAAGGCAGATAGCGTATAATTTAAAATAATATATATGAAGATAAGGATGAGAGTTAAACATGACACGTTCATTTGAAGAATTAACAACGGCAGAATTTGAAGCATTCGCCCAAACGCATGCTGACGGTAGTTATTTACAAACAGCTTCACAAGCTCGTTTGTTAGCTCGTCGTGGCTGGCAAACAAGCTTAGTTGGTTTAGTTGAAGATCATAAAGTTCAAGCAGCGGCAGTTTTGGGATGGATTCCGGTAAAAATGGGAAATCTTTTTCAAATTGACGGTGGTATGTTGATTGATTTTAGTAATCAAGAGTTAGTGACAGAATTTGTTGCGGGTGTTATGGCATTTGCTAAGGAACATCAGGGTCTTTTTTTACGAATTATGCCCAATGCAATTTATCGTAAATTTAATGATGACGGTACACAAATTGGTACAGATGATAATACGGTGATTGATGCGCTAATGGCAATTGGCTTTACACATGCGCCTGCAACACAAGGATGGACAACTAATTCATCACCATCTAGGCAATACGTGAAATCACTAAAGCCAGTATTAGATGTTGATGGTGATTCTAAGGCATTACGGGCATCATTTGCTAAAGATGGTAAATATTATTTGAAGAAAACGGACCAATTTGGGATTAAAGTTCATCGATTAGCCAAAGATGAATTGCCCGCATTTAAAGCTTTAACGCAAGATACGGCTAATCGATTAGACTATCACGATAAAGACTTAGATTTTTATGAAACCGTCTTTGAAGAGTACGGTGATGATGCGTACTTTGTATTTGCTGAAATGGATTTTCCGGCCTATATTAAAGGACAACAACAAGCACGTGACCATCTAGCCGAAGTGGTGGCTAACCTAGATGCACGAATTGCTGAAAAGCCAAATTATAAAAAGTTAAAGCGACAACGCGCTGAATATGCTGATCAACATAAGCAACACGAAAAACGAATTGCGCAAGCACAGACTGCACGCCAAGAGGCTGGCAAGGATGTTGTTGTCATCGCAGGTGCTTTATTCTTAGCGACAGCTAATGAAATGATTTACCTTTATTCAGGTACGTATGATGAATATAAGAATTTTTACGGGCCATATGCTGTGCAAGAATATGCATTTAAACAAGCAGTAGCACGTAAGATTCCAAATTATAATTTCTACGGCATTTCTGGTGTATTTGATGGTTCTGATGGTGTACTAGGATTTAAACAAGGTTTCGCTGGTTATGCAGAGGAAAAGGTTGGTTCATTTATCAAGCCAATTAACAGTACCAAATATGCAGTTTATCGCTTCTTAAAGAAAATTTTGGCGCGCGGATAGTGTGAATAAATAAAAAATGTAATGATGTTAGTTCTAAACTACTGTCATTACATTTTTTAATCTTATTTATTTTTTAAAGAAACCATAATGCCATAGAATGAGCGTGATAATAATCATAAAAATAACGGTAATCAAGATAGTGTATATCCAACCATCGTTAACGCGTGTTAATGGTAAGATGACATTTTGACCGAAAAATCCAGAAATAATCGTGGGAACAGTTAAAACGATTGATGAAACGGTTAATAATTTCATGGTCCAATTTAGATTGGCATTGGCAACATTATCAAAAGCATTGGCAACGCTGCTGGTAACCTCTTGAGAAAGTTTACTAGTATCTAAAGCTTGTTTTAATTCAACTTCAACATCTTCAATTCGTTCAATTTGACGAGAATTTAGAGTATTGTGATCATGTTTTTTAAGTGTTGTTAGTAACGTATGGTCTGTTTGTAATGAATTAATTAAATAAATTAAGTCTGTTTGTAAAGACATTAGTTGATTGATGGCGGGTTGAGTAGGTTTAGTTGACTTGATTGAGCTTTGAATAGATAGACGTTTCCGATTGATATTTAAAATTGACTTCATAAATTCACCGGACAGTTTTTCGGCAACGTTGAGGATGAAATCAATTGGTTGTATTTGTGAATTCTCAGCTGTTTCGTTGGTGAATTTTGTTATGTAATTAATGACATAGTCAGTTTCTTTACGTGTAAATATGTACAAATCAGGTTGGTCGATGTTATATAAAAAGCTAATTGGTTCAGTTGTTGCCCGATTTGATGTCGGGGTAACAACGTCAAAAATCATTAGATTATAATGGTGTTCATCATCAAATTCCATACGTGCACTTTCATAAGGGTCGATAGCATAGTTTATGATTTCGTTTGGAATGTTTTTGGAATGGACCAGCCATTCGCGGTCCTCAGGGGTTAATTCATCAATTTGATACCAAGTAGCGTTGGCAGATAGTGGTTGTTTGTTAATCATGATAGTGCTCTTTTCTTTATTAATTCATCCATATATTTTTAAGGTATCCTATCATAGTATAACAATGTCTGGTATATATAAAGACCGACAAGTCAGCCATATTAAATGGTTAGCTTGTCGGTCTCGGGTTCGATTATAAAGATAATGAAATCGTCAGTTAAGCAATTTGTGTGCCGGCTTCTAGTGTATTGTCTAATTTAAAAATGTGCTCTACATCGATAATAACAAGCGCAGCCCTTGGGAAACGGTCAAAAATACTTTCAGGCAAGAGTTCGTTAGCTAAATCATCATTCTCATGTATGTGAGCTTGACCTTCGAAACGGAAACCTTTTTGTGCCTCGCGGTCAGCAACAGCCACAGCAGCGCGACCGTTTTGTTGTAAATTATGGTACGCGTGATGGAAAGTGTGTTCGAAATATACTAAGTGTGAGTCATCTAACACGTGTAATGATCCTTTTGGGCCGACTTTTGGCATGCCGTTTTCATCGGCGGTAGCTAAAAATGGAAATTGCTCTTGTATCATTTTTTTCATATCATCAGTTAATTTAGCCATAATAGATGACCTCCCTCATAAAATAAAGACTATATCACTTACTAATTATAAGAAATGAGCAACCGGAAAGCAAATGATTACTGCTTATTTAGAAATTCTGTCATCTAACGGTAATGAGGAGTTGACTAATTTGTTGAATATCGGTATACTTTAAAAGTTATCGATAACAAAAATGGAGGAATTAAACTATGGCAGTAAAGTCACCATATAACTCATGGGCCAGCCGTCGTCCAGTTTCACATGACCAAGCAAAGAAGGCACGTCATGCTGAAATTGTTAACATCCAACAATGGGCCAAGGGTAAAACTGAATTGGAATCAAAGTAATTTGATTTTAATTAGTGATTAAACAAAAACCGTACTGATGTAGATATACATTGGTACGGTTTTTTTGTTATTTAAAAATAAAAATTATTGGATATCGGATGATAAATAAACGCAGTGATTATAAAATATAGGTAAAAATAAAAAATGAATTAGCGATGAAATAGCAAAGACTAACGAGGAGCATTAAACGATGGCAAGTAAATATCCAACAGCAGAATTAATTGGCGTGGTGGTGCAGCAAGCCAATGATGGTCAGTATGCGCTAAAAGAAAATAAAATAGACCAAGTAACATTTCATAGTTGGCGTATTGGTAAACACACTAAAGGCAAGCTACTAGAACCAGGCCAATTATTTTTAACAGAAAATAATTTATTTGTGATGTTGATTGCAATTAGACCATTAGCGTTTAAAAATCGGCATGACTTCAATCCAATTTCGCGCTTTTTAACAACGATGGGACCAGAATCATTGAAAAAGCAATTATTAACAAACTATACCAGTTAATTTTTATTATCAAATATTGTGCTGTTATTTTATAAATCTCAGGTTAAAATAATGCATACAGACTATTTTTTATTTGAGCAATAGGGGGATTTAAATATGGCAACAGCAGAATTTGGGGTTGTAGGATTAGCTGTTATGGGGCGTAACTTAGCCTTAAATGTCGCATCACGTGGCTATAAAGTAGCACTTTATAATCGTACATCCGGGCGTACGGAAGACTTGGTAGCCAAGCATCCTGATTCAGGATTTGTACCTAGTTATTCAATTGAGGATTTTGTCACATCAATTCAAAAGCCACGACGTATTTTATTGATGGTTAAGGCAGGTGCCGGAACTGATACCGTTATTGAAGAATTATTACCTTATCTAGATGAAGGTGATATTTTATTAGATGGTGGTAATACTTTCTTTGAAGATACGATTCGTCGTTCAGAAAAGTTAGAAAAATCAGGAGTTAACTTTATTGGCATGGGGGTATCTGGTGGTGAATTAGGAGCCTTGCAAGGGCCTTCGATGATGCCAGGTGGTCAGCGGGCTGCTTATGATTTAGTAGAACCAATTTTGCAAGAAATTGCAGCTAAGGCACCTGAAGATGGTAAGCCAACGGTTACGTATATTGGACCTGATGGTGCTGGTCACTATGTGAAGATGGTGCACAATGGGATTGAATATGGCGATATGCAACTTATTGCTGAATCATATGATATGTTAAAACGCATCCTTAAATTAGATAAGCAGCATTTAGCTGATACTTTTGCGCAATGGAATACAGGTGAGTTAGACTCGTATTTGATTGAAATTACAGCAGATATTCTAACGCGGGATGATGATTTAGGTTCAGGCAAGCCAATGGTTGATATGATTCTGGACCGTGCCGGTAATAAGGGAACTGGTAAGTGGTCATCACAATCAGCATTAGAAGTTGGGGCGCCACAATCCTTAATCACAGAATCTGTTTATGCACGATATATTTCAGCATTAAAAACAGATCGTGTTGCGGCTTCTGAAGTATTAGCAGGACCAAATTATGAATTCCAGGGTGACGAAAATGCAACGATTGAAGATATTCGTAAAGCTTTGTATTTTGGTAAAGTGATGTCATATGCACAAGGGTTTGATCAATTACGGATGGCTTCAAACCACTATGAGTGGTCATTGCCGTTTGGTGAATTAGCCCAATTGTGGCGTGCTGGTGCAATTATTCGTGCACAATTCTTGCAACGCATTACTGATGCGTATGATGAAACGCCTGATTTGCACAATTTGTTACTATCACCATACTTTAAGCAAATTGCTGAGTCTTACCAGGATGCTGCTCGTCGCGTGATTGCATTAGCAACTACTGCGGGTGTCCCAGTTCCATCACTGTCAGCAGCAGTAGCTTATTATGATTCATATCGTTCAGCAGTGTTACCAGCTAATTTAATTCAAGCCCAGCGCGATTATTTTGGGGCCCACACGTATGAACGTGTTGATAAGCCCACTGGTGAAATGTACCATTATTCATGGTATGACGAAGCATAAAATAACAATATAAATTTATTTATGTTGTTATGTGGTATAAAGTATGCTAATATTTATTTGGTTAAGCAAAACCCGTACATTGATTAAGGAGAGTTAAACAAATGGTTGTATTTATGAACAATAATAATAATAATCGCTTGAACTCAACACAATTAGTGATTGGGCGTTTTGTGTAACGCTTAAACTGTGAGTACTTATCAAGCAGTCACCCAATTACTAAATTGGATGACTGCTTTTTTGTTTATTTTTACATTAGGAGAGTGATTATATGGCGCAGGATGTTGAGTTAAAGCGATCGATGGGAATTTGGTCAGGATTATCGTTGGTAGTGGGGACGGTAATTGGTTCTGGAATATTTTTTAAGCAAGCAGGTGTTTTACAAACCGCTGGTTCATCAACATTAGGGTTATTAGCTTGGCTAGCGGGAGGAATTATTACGCTGGCAGCGGGTTTAACAATTGCTGAAATTGGCGCACGTTTACCTAAGACTGGCGGACTTTATAGCTATATTGAATCTTTATATGGTCCCGTTGCCGGCTTTTTAACAGGGTGGATGCAAGTTGTTATCTACGCACCGGCAGTTATAGCATCAATTGCAGGATATGCTGCCTTTTTAACTGCTAACTTTTTGGGTGTATCAACGAAATATGCTACTTGGATTTCTGTTTTGTATGTTGTCTTCATTGCCGCAGTCAACTTGTTTGAAAATCGCGTTGCAGCAGGTTTCCAAGTATTAACAACATCAATTAAATTAATTCCCATTGCAATTTTAATTATTTATGGACTATTTTTCGGGAAGGTTGATGCCCTTGGACAAACTGTGACACATACTGTGACCCACGGTGGTGGATTTGGAATGGCGATCTTGGCCACGTTATTTGCCTACGATGGCTGGATTTTATTGGCTAATATTGCTGGTGAATTAAAGAACCCACGGCGCGACTTACCACGGTCGCTTGTCGGTGGTGTTAGTATCATTGTGGTTGCCTATGTCGGTGTTTCATTTGGTGTGTACCATGCATTACCATCAGATAAAATTGTTGCGTTACAAAATAATGCAACGTTCGCCGTTGTACGTGCTGCTTTTGGTGATTTAGGCGGACGTGCTTTGAGTATAGCCATTATTATTTCAATGTTAGGGACATTGAATGGGAAAATGATGTCATTTCCTCGGATGGCCTACGCAATGTCTTTGGATGGCTTGTTTCCAAAATATTTATCAAAATTAACTCGTAAAACACAAGAGCCAACTAACGCCATTTTGACGGTTGCTGGTATGACGATTGCCCTAGCGATTATTTATACAAATGGTGTCGATCGTTTGTCAGATATTGCTATTTTTACAATTTGGATTTTTTATACCGCTGCGTTTATTGGTGTTTTCATCTTGCGTCATAAAAAGACTGATGCAACATTAGATGAAAAGACTTTGTTTAAGACACCTTTGTTTCCAATTACGCCATTAGTTGCTATTTTCGGCGCCCTCTTTGTTATTTTTTCAACAATTATTAATGATTTCACTGGTGCCGTTATTTCTTTGTTATTAGTTGCTGTTGGCTTACCAGTATTTTATTACTATAATCATCGGCGTCAGCACTAATTGTGAATGATTGTCAGTAATGTTAAAACGCGGTACACTAACTCTATTAGAATTTAATTAGAGGTAGGGATAATGACGTGGGCGATACAAGCAAAACAGTACGAACAAGCATTGATTAATGATTTAAATCAAATTATTCGGATTCCTTCTGTGTTGGATGTAAAAACGCAAACGCCACAGACACCGTTTGGGATTGACATGATTCGTGCTTTGAGTCAAATGGAGGCATTTGCCAGTCGTGATGGGTTTAAGTACAGTCGTGTTGATAACATGGTGACATGGATTGAATTTGGACCACAAGATGCTGTTGAAACGGTTGGTATTTTAACGCATATCGATGTTGTTCCAGCAGGGGATGGTTGGTTACGACCAGCATTTAATCCAGAAATATTAGATGGTCTATATTTTGGACGGGGTGCTGCTGATATGAAAGCAGATTTAATGTCAGCTTATTATGCAATTAAAATGCTAGCTGATCAAAAGCGACCTTTAAAGCGTAAAATTAGACTGATTATTGGTACTGATGAAGAAAATGGTTGGCGTGATATACCACGTTATATTGAGCAAGAAGGTGAACCAACATTGGGCTTTTCACCTGATGGGGCATTCCCAGTTATTAATGGGGAAAAAGCTTTTCAAACGGTACAATTAAGATTTCCTAGCAGTTCAAATGGTATTTATATTTTAGAACGTTTTATATCCGGAAATCGACCGAATGTTGTGCCAGGCGAAGCTAAGGCTCGTATTATGGTGCCTGATGGGGTTGATTTGGTGCGAGATTTTGATGATTTCTTACAACAACACCCTTTTTTAAATGGTAATGCAAAACAGACTGGTCAAACGCTCAAACTGTCACTGTTGGGTATACAGGCACATGGAGCCTATCCAGCTGATGGGAAAAATGCAGGCACCTACCTTGCTCATTTTTTGAGTCATTATGATTTTGGTGGGGATGCCCGAGCTTTTCTTGACTTTGTTGGTTTTACCATTCACCAAGATGTATATGCGCATGGTTTAGGGTTAGCATATCAGGATGCCCAAATGGGTGATTTAACGTTGAATGTTGGTGTGATGCGCTATAGTAATCGTGGTCAGGGGACGATTTTATTGAATTTTCGTTATCCGCAGGGTGTTAATTTACAAGCAATTATTACGCAAGTTCAACGCCATTTAAATGGGCTAAAAGCAGAGGTAAATCAGGTTCAAGCAGGGATGCCACCACATCTAGTGTCAGTTGAAGATGAATTGGTACAAGTTTTATCAGATGTTTATGCTAAACAAACTGGTCAGTACTTACCACCAAGAACATCAAATGGTGGTTCATATGCGCGTTTATTGAAACGAGGCGTTGCCTTTGGTGGCCAGTTTCCAGATTTAAAAGTGACCAGTCATCAGGCAAATGAAAATATACCCGTCGTTAATTTGACTAAAACGATGGCCATTTTTGCTGAATCGTTATGGCGATTATGTCAATAAATAGATTCCCTGATTTTTAAGCAAAAATAAAGAGTCATTAATGGCTTATAAATGTGTACCCCGAAAGTAAAAGGTTAACTTTCGGGGTATTTTTATGACTAAATTAACAGCAAGTGAGAGATATTTAAACTGTTCTGATTTTTGTAACCTAAATCATGATGTAACCAAATTTAATCCAATGGATAAAACTGGTAAAATAATAACAAATAAGACAATTAATGGGGGCGAAAAATGGCATTAGAATTATTGTTTGGTCGCGCAAGTGCTGATCATGAGCTAGCTTTATTAGAGCGGGCACAACATATTTTAGCTAATGATGATCAAGCAGAAATATTTTATTTGGTGCCTAATCACATTAAATTTGAAACGGAAATTAAAGTTTTAAATCGATTAGCTAATTTGTCGGGGCATTATGGTGCTGCTATTTCAGTGCCACGAGTATCTGTTTTTTCCTTGAGTCGTTTAGCATGGTATTACATGCAAAATGATCCGTTGTATCAACAAGCAACGATGTCACAAAATGGTTTAACCATGTTGGTACAAACGTTACTTGAAAAAAATAAAAAAGAGTTGGAACTTTATGGTAACTTGTTGTCAAAGCAAGGATTTATCGGTCAATTTACAACCCAATTATTAGAATTAAAACAATCTGGTGTACGTTGGTCAGAAGTTAATAAAATGGCTGATCAATTAACGAATCAAGAAACTCTGCAGATGAAATTACACGATCTAGCGACTATTGGAATAGATTTAGATAATGAATTGATGCAGCGGGAACAATATTTGAGTAGTGACTTGTTATTAGCGTTACGCGTTTATTTAGCAACTGGACAAACAGATATCTCGCATCATTATTTTTTAATCAATGATTATTCGCAAATGACATCAGTGGAACAAGGGTTAGTTGAAGCTTTGATTACCTACAGTGCAGGGGTTATTTTAGCGTTACCAGCTGATGATGGTGCTGCAAGTTTGACGCAAGCAGCAATTAGTGAAAATGATTTATTTTATCGTCCAAAAAAATTAGGCCGACAACTACGTGATTTTTCGATTAAACATGATATTCAGGTTGTCACTAAGACGATTGAACCACAAAGAAAAATTAGTGCAAGTATGCAGGCGATTGAATCATTTTGGATTCAGTACGAACAAACGGGTATCACGCAGACCGGTTATCAAGCTGATGATGTGACCGTGTGGCAGTTGCACACGCGTTATCAGGAAGTTGAACAAATGGCGCGTTTGATTCGCCAAGAAGTTGCGAGTGGTAAACGACGTTACCGAGATTATTTGTTAATGACTCGTGATTTAGGCCAATATGAAAATATCATACCAGCAGTTTTTGAACGTTATAATATTCCCATGTTCATGGATTTAGATCGGCCGATGGCGGCCCACCCGTTAGTGGCTTTTTTGGATAAATTATTGCGTTTGGCACCAGCATACACAATTACTGATGTGATGAGTTTTTTAAAAACAGAATTATTCATACCAGCTGATGTATCGATAGCAGATTATCGGGAAGCACTGACAGAAACTGAAAATTTTGTGCTAGCTAAGAATATCGGTGGTTGGCAATGGACAAATACAAATACCTGGCGTTATGATCGCCAAGCACAAGTTAGTGATGATGAAGTAACTCGTGAACGCGTAGCTAGTAAAGATGCGCAATTGTCGTTAATTCATGATCAGATTAGCCAAGTGGTAGCACCATTTATAAAAGATTTACAACATGCAACGACGGCCCGTGAGATGGCAGTGAAGTTGTATGGATTTATGACGCAGATTGGTATTCAAAAGCGTTTGATCGATTGGCGAGATACGGCAATTGATCGTGGTGATTTGTGGGCGGCCCAGCAACCTGAACAAGTTTGGCGGGTCTTTATTGATATTTTAGATGATTTTGCCACAATTTTTGATCAAGAGACGATGAACGTCGTGCAAATGCAAGAAATTTTTAAAGCAGCTTTTGACAATGCTAAGTATGCAGGTATTCCGGCAACGATGGATCAAGTGCGGATTTCAGAAAGTGGTATTGTGCAACGAACAGGATATGAAACAGTTATTGTGTTTGGGGCAACAAATCATAATTTACCAGCTGTTACTCGTACGAAAGCTATTTTACATGATGGTGATCGCGATATATTACAAACAATTTTACCGGAACATGTCTTTTTAAAGGAAACCTCCGAACAGCAAATGGCGCAAGAATCATTATTGATGTATAAAGCAATGATGATTGCTAATCAACGTTTGATTTGGACGTATGCAACTAGTGATGGTGATAGTGGGCAGCAACCGTCAACATATGTCACACGAATTCAAAAACAATTTAATTTAGTAGTAAAGCAATTTGATGCTTTACCAGATCCTGATAGTGATGATTTAACGCCATATATTGGTACACCAACAAGTACAATTGCGCAGTTAGTAGTTGTAAACCGGCAAGCAAAGTTACAACAAAAAGATCAAAGGCTATTGAGTTCAGCTTGGCAGAATTTGACGCAACAGTTACAACAAATTGCACCAAATAAGCTAAAACAATTATTGGGTGGCCTATATTACATCAATGAACCTGAGCCCTTACAACCAGCATTAGTGACATCATTATTTGGTCAGGAGTTAAGAGTATCAATTTCACGACTAGAAAGTTATTCACGAAATCCATTCGAGTTTTTCTTGCAGTATGGCTTAAAATTACAAGAACGCCAAGTTTTACAGCTCACACCAGCCGAAAAAGGAACATTAATGCACGCTTTACTAGAACAAGTATTTCAAGCATTGATTACGCAACAAAAAGCTTTAGGTGAACTAACAGAACAGGCATTACGGCAGTTAGAACAAGATATGTTACAAGGTATTCTAAAGAGTGATGATCCAACCTATGATATTTTTAATAGTTCATATCGTATGGGCTTTTTAACGAAACGTTTGGCGGATCAAATTCATGAAACAATTATGAGTATGCGTCGGGGACAGCTCGATCAAGGTGGCATTAAAACAATTGGCGTTGAAGCTGGCTTTGGATTACCTCAAAGTCAATTAAAACCAGTTATGTATGAAATGCCATTTGGTAAAGTAACCGTTCGAGGAAAAATTGATCGGTATGATTTGGTCACAACAGCAGCAGGAGATTTTTTGACCATTATTGATTACAAATCAGGAACTCGTAAATTTGATTACAAAAAAGCATACGTCGGACTTGAATTACAATTAATGACATATTGGACAGCTATTTTGATGAACAAGCAATTGTTACCAGTAAGCCAGATGGGGGGGGCTTTATTTTGGTCATTGAAAAATCCATGGATTGAAATGAAAAACGTCACAGGCGATACGCTTTCGCAAATGCAAGACAATGCTGGACAGTTAATGGTTGATCAAGGTCGTTATCGCGGGGTTTTGAAAAATAATGAAGAGTATATTAGTCGTCTAGAGAGTGCTGATGAAATTGTTGCACCATATGCAATTGATCGTAAAAAAGATGGGTCATTTAAAGCAGCTAGTGACGTTGTGACTGATGATGATATGGACACGCTATTGTCATTTAATGAATTTAAAATTAAAGAAATTGCTGAAAATATATTGGCGGGTACTTTCCCATTGGCCCCTTTTAAGGATGGTGCCACGAGTACAGGCTTAATGTATTCCCCATATACACCAGTGATGATGTTTGATGCCATGATGGGAAATAAGTATAACGATATTAGTGGTGCTCTTAAAGACAATGAGGTCTTGGCAGCAATGAAGGCCTTCATTGCACAGTATAATCAGACATCATTGCAAGGAGGAAAATAATGAATTTTACAGATGCACAAACGGCGGCAATTACAACAAAAGGGCGGAATATTTTAGTTTCTGCCTCTGCTGGTTCTGGTAAAACACGTGTTTTGGTAGAACGCGTATTACGGCGTTTATTGGCTGGTGAAAACGTTAATCAGTTTTTAATTGTGACGTTTACGGAAGCAGCAGCAGCCGAAATGAAGGAACGTTTAGAAACCGAAATTCGTAAAGCATTGGCAAATGCCGACGGACAAGAACGCCAACACTTGTTAAAACAATTACGTTTACTAAATGTTGCCAATATTTCAACCTTGCATGCATTTGCCTTACGTTTAATCGAACAATATCATTATACGATTGATTTAGATCCCCAGTTTCGGTTGATGGATGATGCAGAACGTACCTTAGTAATGTTAGAAGTCTATAACACATTATTAGAAACACAATATACACAAGATGTAGAAGATGAATTTGCGACTTTTGCAACGCAATTTACAAGTAGCACGACTGATGATCAAAGTCTGCAAGATGCAGTATTTTCATTATATAATTTTGCGACAGCCCGCCCAGATACTAAGGAATGGTTAGCCCATTTATCCGATTTGTATGATATTGGGACTGATGATTTTACTAAAAGTAATTTTTACAGTCGTTATTTAAGACCAGTTATCTTAGCAGAACTACAGGCAATTTATGATAAAGCATATCAATTAAGCCAACAAGCCCCAGATACCATGGATGCTGCGCCGGCAGTCAATCGTTTATTAAACTTACAAGCTGATGAAACAACATATCAAAAAGTTTTAAATGTTGTACAAAATGAAGGCAATGATTGGCATACGATTCGCCAAGTCGTTCAGCAAGCCGATTTGATGGGATGGGGAAAGGATGATCAGGGCAAGGGAAAAAATTTCACTAAAAAGCATGATCCAGAATTAAAGGCAGCGTGGGAACAAGTCAAAGTTGAACGAGTAGCCTTGAAAGATCGATTTGATAAATTACAAGCACAATATTTTACCTTAGACCAGGATGGTTTGCGTTTTGCTATTCAAGGAGCAAAAAAAGTCATGCAACAGCTTGTCGCTTTGACCACAGCATTTAGTGATGATTTTCTAACTGAAAAATTACAGCGAAAGGTCTTAGATTTCAATGATTTAGAGCATTTTGCGTTGCGGATTGTAAATCAGGAAAAAGTGAAACAAGAGTTGCAAGCACACTATAGTGAAATTATGGTGGATGAGTATCAGGATACAAATCAATTGCAAGAAGCCATTTTACATGAAATGACCTCGGGTGATAATTTATTCCAAGTAGGTGATATCAAACAATCAATTTATAAGTTTCGTCAAGCTGATCCAACGTTGTTTGCTCATAAATTAGCAATGTATCCACAAAGCACCGATAATACGGTGATTATATTGCAAGAGAATTTTCGTTCGTTACCCAACGTCACTAATTTTATTAATTACATATTTGCACAATCGATGAGTCAATCATTGGGTGATATTGATTATGAAGGGGATGCTGAATTAGTAGCCGGGGCTGATTATTATCCAGATGAATTAGTGAAAAAAGCTGATTTGTTAGTGTATTTGAATGACGAGAAGGATGAATCATCAGATGAAGCAGAAGCGTCATTGCTGACGTCGAATAGTTATACAAAGGCGACTGGTCAAATTTGCATGACGGCATTGAAAATTCAAGAGTTAATGCAATCAAAATTTGTCATATTTGACCGTAAAGCAGGTATGTCACGGCCCATCAAGTACAGTGACATCACCATTTTAGTGCCAACCAAAGGACAAAATTTGGAAGTATTAGACGTTTTTCGTGAAATGAATATTCCAATTGTGATTGATGGTACAGAAAATTATTTTCAAACGACTGAAATTTCTGTCATGATGAGCTTTTTGAAAGTGATTGATAATCCGCATCAAGATATTCCTTTAGCAGCAGTTTTACGTTCACCTTTGTATAATATTACTGAAAATGGCTTGGCATTAATTAGGTTACAAGCAACGGATGCTGATTTTTATACCGCTGTTCAACGTATGGCCAGTCTTGATGCATCTAGTCAAATGATAACGGATGATACGCGATTAGTTAGCCAAACGCAGCAACAAGTCCAACAATTTTTACATGATTTGGCTATTTTTAGAGACTTAGCAGTTCAAAATCAAATCGTAACGTTATTATGGTCAATTTATAATCAAACTGGTTGGCTTGATTATGTTGGTGGTTTACCATCTGGTGCCCAACGACAGGCCAATCTACATGCACTATATGAACGTGCTTCAGCATACCAAAAGAGTAGTTTTATTGGTTTATATCAATTTATTAATTATGTCACGCAATTACAAAGTCAAACAAAGGATCTTGGTGAAGCTGATGCGAATGTTGCACAAGATACAGTTTCTTTGATGACGATTCATCATTCCAAAGGTCTTGAATTTCCGGTGGTCTTTTTGCTAAATGCCACGCGTACCATGATTAGTACGCGTGAAACGCAAGGTAGTATTTTATTAGATGCGTATGCTGGTGGGGGATTAAACTATATCGACATTGCGCATCATTTGAATTTATTGACACCACAGCATGAATACATCGCACAGGTAAAACGGAAGAATGCCTATGCAGAGGCGCTACGTGTATTATATGTTGCCTTAACACGTGCAGAACAACAATTGTTTATTGTGGGTGCGTATGACAATGTTCAAAAACTTTGGTCAACGTGGCAACAAAGTGTAGGTGAAACAGAATGGATGCTGCCAGAAACGGTTCGCTTAGCTGGGAAATCATTTATGGATTTAGTCGGCATGGCACTGGTACGGCATCCTCAAGCACCAGAAAAATTAGCAACGTTGGCAAAGTATGATACGGATGATAGCGTACAATTTGATGATATTCGGATAAAAACGCCTAAACAGTCGTTTGAATTTAATGTGGTTGCTTTGAATGCGCAAGAATTAGCTGACGCAATGACTCATTATCAGCCAATTATGACGGAGACGATAACACCAGTAGCAGCAACGTCTTCTCGTGAGAATGTCCAAGATTGGCGTCAAATTTTAGAATTTAAATATTCTTACGAAAATGCCACGCGCGCCACTTCATATCAATCTGTTTCAGAAATCAAACGATTATTTGAAGATCCGGATTTGCAAGAAGGTCGTGGGCCAGTTGACCGACGGCTGGTGACTGATGACTTTGCCGGTTTGCGTGCGCTAGATGAAACATTGCCAGAACCATCGTTTATGCAGATTAGCACACCCCAAGTTTCACCAGCAGCTGTTGGAACAGCAACGCATCTGGTGATGCAACGAATTGATTTAGTCGCTGGTAAGGTTGATATAGCAGCCATTCAAACGCTTATTCAACGATTAGTCATGGACAAAATGATTGATGAAAAAGTTGCGCCATTAATTAGTGTTACAAAAATTCATCATTTCTTTACTGAATCTGTTTTAGGACAACAAATGATACAACATGCAGCGACACTGAAACGAGAAGTGCCTTTTTCATTGTTATTAGATGCCAATCGTTTATATCGTAATTTTGATGGGGATGATAAAGTGTTGGTTCACGGAATTATTGACGGTTATTTCCAGGTCGGTGATGAAGTGTGGTTATTCGATTATAAAACGGATCACGTTAAGCCAGCACAGGCAAGTCAAACTTTAAAACAACGGTATAATGGGCAAATAAACATCTATTCACAAGCTTTAATTGCGATGGGTCTAGCAGCACCCAGAAAATTTATTTATGCATTAAATGCAGAAACTTTAATTGAACTAACGAATTAATATAAAAAGAAATCCTGATAGCTATTGATCTATAAAATCAACAGCTATCAGGATTTTTAGTATGTTATTTTTTAATATCAGCCCAAACTTATCGTTACCAACCTGATGATTTATGCTCTTTTATGTAAGTTGTTGAGCAACCAAGTTAAGATGATGAAGAACAACATAATAATAAAGACTGACGTGAATAGTAATTTATATGAACCACTGTCGATTAACAAGCCACCATACAAAGGTCCGATTGCACGTCCTAAGGATACAAACATGGTCAATAATCCTTGGGCGTGACCTTTAGCATTGGGATCACTAACATCGTCTACCCAAGCAGGAATTTGTGGACTAGCTAAAATTTCACCAATTGTCAGAATTAAGAAACTTACAATAAACATCGGGTAAGTTGTTGCTTGAATCAAGACTAAAAATGAACCGGCAAATAAGGTTGAGCCAACTAATACGGTCCAACGGACAGGTAACCGTTCGATAAAACGATCCAATAAGCCTTGACCAAATATAATAACGACACCGTTTAAAGTCCACAAGAATGAATAGTCTTTGGTTGTCATGCCTAAATCGGTCATGTGGGTCGCAATCACAGTTTCCCAAAGGATATACGCCATATAAAATGAAAAGGCTAGTCCTAAGATGGCGTAAATAACAACGGGTGTTTTAAAATTGCTTTTTGAAGCCCTAGCCGCAGCACGAGCACTTTGTTTAGCAAGGCCTTTGACATTGAAATAATAGCAAACAAGAATGAAAAAGATACCATACATGAGTGAAGCACTACCAAAGACCCATTGAACACCATGATCGAAGAGAAAACCAACAATAGCAGTACCAGCAACAACACCAACATTCATAAATAAATACTGTAAATTAAAAACTTTACGTGTATCAATTTTTTGAATTGTCGTGGCGTAAGAATTTAGTAATGTATAAATTAACCCATCCGCAAAACCTAATAGTAACAAAAAAATCGCAAATACTGGCCAGCTGTTCCAAAAAGTTAAGCATAATAGTGTGATTAAAGCTAAACCAACTGAAATAGCGAGAACCCTAAAAGGATTCCAATGATCAAAAAGTTTGCCACCAAACCAATTACCAATCATCATTGCAGCCGAAAGCCCCATGACAACAATTCCTGATATTGTCATACTTTTATGTAAGACATTATGCATGTATAAAGTTGTGATTGGCCAAATCAAAGATGCGCCGGTTGATTGGAAAAAAGTTGTGATGTAAAGAACAATTGCGTTGATTTCGACGTGCTGTAATTTGCGTACGCCGCCGTCTTGTGACGACTGACTTATCATAAATCCTCCAGGATGGTGTAGTTTTATTTAAACTAAAATTTGATGACAGATAAAATTAATAATGAAATATGTCATCGAACACATTTTATGTGTTTGTCCGTTTTTATTAACGAGAAAAGTTTAGCATAAATCAAAGGAGTTGGTATACTTAAAAAAGATAAGTTTCAAATTTATATAAAATTATTGGGGAATAGAAGATGGCGATTAAGAAACCAGAATACATTTTAGCGATTGATCAAGGGACGACAGGCACGCGAGCCATCGTTTTTAATCACAATGCTCGTCGTGTGACATCAGCATCAATTCCAATGGCGTTAATAGCACCACAACCAGGTTGGCTAGAACAACAGCCACTGGATATTTGGCATGCAACACAAACTGCGATAGCGGATGCGTTGATTAATGCAGGTATTCGAGGTGATGAAATTAAAGCATTAGGGATTGCAAATCAGCGTGAAACGGCAATTGTATGGAACCGTCATACTGGTCAACCAATTTATAATGCCATTAGTTGGTCGTCAACACAATCGCAAGAGATTGCACAAAAAATTGCAGACGATGAACAAAAAACGGAATTAATCCGCCAAAAAACAGGCTTACCAATTAGTGCCTATTTTTCAGCTACTAAAATTCGTTGGATTCTAGATAATGTACCTGATGCACAAACTGCAGCGCAACGTGGCGATTTGTTATTTGGTACAGTCGATACTTGGTTAACATGGCAATTAACAGATGGTGCAGTGCATGCGACAGATGCAACTAATGCAGCTCGCACAATGTTGTACAATATTCATACCCAAGAATGGGATGAAGAATTGTTAGCATTGTTTAATATTCCAGCCACGATGTTGCCACAAGTACATAAAAGTAGTGAAGTTATTGGCCATACTAGCCCAATGACATTTTTTGGCGGTCGTGTGCCGATTGCGAGTGTGATTGGTGATCAAAATGCCTCAATGGTGGGTCAGCTGGCCTTAGAAAAAGGCATGGTTAAAAATACTTATGGTGCAGGGGCATTTATGATTATGAACACTGGTAAGCAACCAGTTGTTTCAAATAATCGCCTGGTAACAACCATTGCTTATCAAGTTGAAGACCAACCGGTTTATGCATTAGAAGGGTCTATTTTTTCAGCAGGAACTGCTATTCAGTGGTTACATGAGCGATTAGACATGATTGATACCCAATTAGATGCTTGGATGTTAGCAGAAGATTCAAAAAATCATAATGAAGTTTATGTTGTACCGGCCTTTAATGGTTTGGGCGCACCATATTGGGATCCACACGTACAAGGAACAGTCTTTGGTATGACTAGAGGGACTAATAAGGCTGATTTTGTTAAAGCAACATTGCAATCAATTGCTTACCAAACAGCAGATATCTTAGAGGTTATGAAAAAAGATTCAGGTTATAAGTTAGCAACAATGAAGGCTGATGGGTCTGTATCACGTAATCCCTACTTAATGCAGTTTCAAGCAGATATTGCGCATGTGGCAATTGAACGTTCATTAGACGAAGATGCAACGCCGATGGGTGCAGCCTTTCTAGCAGGATTAGCAGTTGGTTATTGGCGTGATTTATTAGATTTGGAACAGTATGTACAAGCAGGACGTCATTTTGAGCCGCAATTGCCAAAAGAACAACGCCAACGTTTACATAGCGGCTGGCAATCAGCGATTAAAGCCACGCAATATTTTGGGGAAATTTAAATAAGTAAGCGTTTCACATTATGATAGAAAAAAGATGATAAAAAGTTTATAATTAAGTAGTGAATATAGTAACGAAGTTATTAAACAACCATTTTAATGAACTAACTAGCAAAGGAGCATCCATCGTGCCTGAAGAAATTACAACATTGTTAACGTTTTTTGGTGGAACTGGAGATTTAGCTAAGCGTAAGCTATACCCATCTACTTACAACCTTTTTAAAAAGGGATTTTTGCAAGAGCATTTTGCAATTGTTGGAACTGCTCGTCAAGATATGACGAATGATGAATTCCGTGAAGTTGTTCGCACATCTATTGCTGATTTTACGGAAGATAAGGCAAACGCCGAAGCATTTATTGAACACTTTTACTACATTCAACAAGATATCACTGACCAAGCTGGTTATGCTGATATGCTTGCTTTGAATAATAAGTTAGACGCACAATACGACTTGAAGGGTAACCGTATTTTTTATATGTCTGTTGCCCCCCGTTTCTTTGGTACCGTAGCTCAGTGTTTGAATTCAGAAGGTTTAATTACTAAAAATGGTGAATTCAACCGCTTGATGATCGAAAAGCCATTTGGTTCATCATACGAAACTGCTGAAAAATTGCAGAATGAATTATCAGAAGCTTTTGATGAAAATCAAATTTATCGTATTGACCATTACTTAGGTAAGGAAATGGTTCAAAATATTGCGGCTGTTCGTTTTGGTAATCCATTATTTGATGCAGCTTGGAATAAAGACTACATTGAAAATATTCAAGTGACGTTGTCAGAAGTATTGGGTGTAGAAGAACGTGCTGGATATTATGATACAGCCGGTGCTTTGCGCGATATGATTCAAAATCACACGATGCAAGTTATTGGTTGGTTGGCCATGGAAAAGCCAGCATCATTTAATGACAAGGAAATCCGTGCTGCCAAGAACGCAGCGTTCAACTCTTTGAAGATTTATAATTCAGCTGAAGAAGTCGCTGAAAACTTTGTTCGTGGACAATACGGTGAATCAGCTGATGGTTCACAAAAGAAGTACTTGGATGAAATGGATGTTCCTGCTGATTCACAAAATAATACGTTTGTGGCAGGAAAATTGCAATTCGATATGCCACGTTGGGAAGGCGTGCCATTCTACATTCGTTCAGGAAAGCGTCTAGCTGCCAAGTCAACTCGAGTTGATGTTGTCTTTAAGAAGGGCTTGAATATCTTTGGTGGCGATGTTTCATTGGCTAACCCGGTCCTATCAATTTTGATTGATCCTAAGGGTGGTATTGAGTTTAAGATTAATGCTAAGGATATTAAATCAGCCTTTGATACACGAACTATCGATTTGGCTTGGCAAGTATCTGATGAAGACAAAGCTGTTACGCCAGAACCATATGAACGTATGATTCATGATGCTATGAACGGTGATGGGTCAAACTTTGCTGACTGGAATGGTGTTGGTACTGCATGGCGTTTCGTTGATGCTATCCAAACGGCTTGGGATGCAACAAAAGAACAATTCCCTAATTATGTTTCAGGGTCAATGGGACCAGCAGCATCTGATGAATTATTAGCTAAAGATGATAATGAATGGATCTTTAAAGGTTAATATTTTGTTCGATAAAATGAATAAATAACATAAACCTTCGCATAAATTGCCAGCTTGCTGGTCAGTTGCGAAGGTTTATTTGTGTTAAAGGAGAGTTATATGGCTAGATATACAGCAATTGAATTAACAAATATGATCATGATTGAAAATCCAGATACGCATGAAATATTGGTTGAAAATCGCCAAAACCCCAATTGGGCGGGCGTTACATTTCCAGGTGGACATGTTGAAACAGGCGAAACTGTGACACAATCTGTTTATCGCGAAGCCTTTGAAGAAACAGGACTAACGATTGCTGCACCTAAATTAATGGGCATTAAAGAGTGGCCATTAGCAGATGGTGCGCGTTATATTGTGTTTTTATATAAAACGACAGCGTATACTGGAAAAATTCATACTAGCCGTGAAGGCGAAATCTTTTGGACAACCCGTGAAAAATTATTAAGTGGTCAGTATCAGTTGCCAAATACGTTTGCAGAAATGTTACCAGTATTTGACGATGCTAATATTAATGAATTGGCACTTCATGCTATGGTTGATGGGGTTGAATACCACATTAATTGGCAATAACAACAAAAAAGCGAACGTCCGATAAATAGTTTGTTGGCATTAGGATCGAGGGGCTGAATTCGGTTTTCCGAGTGTTTTTAAAACTTAATATGAACAAATGTGTTATAATGCCAGTATTAAATCAAAAATTACCGAACGTTCGAGGTTATAAAATTATGAAAACACGCCGAAGCGATCGTCTAGTAGATATGACACGTTATTTATTAGAGCGACCACGTACATTAGTATCACTAACACATTTTTCAGAAGAATATGAAAGTGCCAAGTCTTCTATTTCAGAAGACCTGACAATTTTAAAGTGCACCTTCCAAGAGCGCGGCATTGGTCTATTAGAAACAATTCCGGGAGCAGCTGGTGGGGCACGTTTTACACCTTATATGACACAAGACGATGCTAAAGAGTTTGTGGCTTCATTAGTGAATGCGATTGACGATGAAACCCGCGTGTTACCAGGTGGCTATGTCTATCTATCAGACATTTTAGGTCAACCATGGTTTTTGCAGCGAATTGGTCGCTTAATTGCCACGCAATACTTACGTGAACCTATTGATGCAGTTATGACTGCTGCTACAAAGGGTGTACCTGTTGCACAAGCAGTGGCAGCACAGCTAAATGTTCCCTTCGTTATTGTCCGTAATGACACAAAAGTCACTGAAGGGCCAACCATGTCTGTTAACTATGTGACTGGTCAATCACAACGCTTAGAAAAGTTAGAATTATCACGGCGCTCATTACCGATGGGCTCACGTGTTTTAATTGTGGATGATTTTATGAAGGCCGGGGGTACTATCCGTGGTATGACTTCATTGGTCAAGGAATTTGAAGGCCAAGTTGTTGGTGCCGCTGTTGTTGCAGAGGGTCGTGTGGCTCATCGTGTGATTGATGACTACACATCATTAATTCACGTTGATACAAATAAAGATGATGGCATTATTCATGTCGCTGCAGGTAATTATGCAGATGAAATTTATGCTAACTTTGAAGAGAATTTAGAAAATAAAGTTAAATAAAAGGGTGGAAATCATGGAAAGATTTGTCATTGTTTTGGCAGCTGGAAAAGGTACGCGCATGAAGTCGACCTTACCAAAAGTTTTACATGAAGTCGGTGGTAAACCGATGGTACAGCTGGTAGTTGATACAGTAAAACGTGCTAATGTTGGCAAAATTGTCACAGTGGTTGGTAATGGTGCACAACAAGTAGAAGAGGTTCTAAATGAAACATCTGAATTTGCGGTGCAAGCAGAACAACTCGGAACAGGACATGCCATTAGAATGGCAGCCCCATTATTGGCCGATAAAAAAGGGATGACATTGATTGCATCTGGTGATGCACCAATGTTTACAACGAATACTTATGAAGAATTGTATCGTTATCATGAACAGTCTAATAATGCTGTGACTGTTTTGACTGCTAAGGCACCCGACCCAACAGGGTATGGCCGCATTATTCGTGATGAACAAGGCAATGTTTTACGAATTGTTGAGCAAAAAGATGCCGATGATGATGAAAAGCGAGTTGATGAAGTTAATACAGGTGTTTACGTATTTGATAATCAACTACTTTTTGAAAGTTTACAACATGTCAATAATGATAATGTGCAAGGTGAGTATTATCTACCAGATACGTTAGAGATTTTGCGTGAATCAGGTCATACTGTTGGTGCTTTCCAAATTAGTGATTTTGGTGAGTCAATGGGTGTTAATGACCGTGTTGCGTTGGCAAAGGCAAATGAAATTATGCGTCAGCGGATTAATGAGGCGCATATGCGTGCAGGTGTTACACTAATTGATCCAATGAATACATATATTGACGTTGATGTGGAAATTGGTAGTGATACGTTAATTGAACCAAATGTTTATTTAAAAGGGACAACAAGAATTGGTCAGGGCGTTGTATTGACATCGGGTACTAAAATTATTGATTCGATTGTTGCTGATGGTGCTCAGATTGATAGCAGTCATTTGGAAGGGGCTGAAGTTCGTGAAGACGCAACGGTCGGTCCGTATGCACATTTGCGTCCAGCTGCCTATTTGGCTCGGCAAGCACATGCTGGTAACTTCGTTGAAGTGAAGAAGGCTGTTTTGGGTGAGCGCTCAAAGATGGGACACTTGTCATATCTTGGGGATGCGATAGTAGGTGAAGATGTTAACATTGGTGCTGGCACGGTTTTTGTTAATTATGACGGTAAAAATAAGTGGCATTCAAATGTTGGCGATCGTTCATTTATTGGCTCTGGTTCAAAAGTTATTAGTCCAGTTGAAATTGCAGCTGAAGCGTTTGTGGCAGCCGGATCAATTATTACGGATGATATCCCAATGCATGCAATGGGCATCGGTCGCGCACGCCAAACCATAAAAAAAGATTTTTGGCAACGCACACCTTTGTTTAAAAAGTTTAACTAATCATAAGTACTTCGGGGGCTTATTAGCTACTTTGGTCGATAATAATGGATTGAAGATTAAGGTAAAAAACTGTACAATAAAATTATTAAAGACTTGAGCACATATTTGAATGTGTCTATGGAGGAAAGCATGTCAACTTATTCGGATCCACATTTGAAAATTTTTTCATTGAGTAGCAATCGCCCATTGGCGGAAAAAATTGCCTCTTCTATTGGTGTGGAACTATCGGAAATAAATATCTCTCGGTTTAGTGACGGAGAAATTCAAATTAACATTGAAGAATCTGTCCGTGGTGATAATGTATATGTTATCCAACCGACTTCAGCACCAGTTAATGATAGTTTGATGGAACTACTTATTATGATTGATGCATTGCGCCGTGCAAGTGCGCGTTCAATTAATGTTGTTATGCCTTACTACGGTTATGCACGTCAAGATCGTAAGGCACGTTCTCGCGAACCAATTTCAGCAAAATTAGTTGCTAATATGCTACAAATGGTCGGTGCAACGCGTGTGTTGGCGCTTGACTTACACGCATCACAAATTCAAGGATTCTTTGACATTCCTGTTGATCATATGATGGGGGCACCTTTGTTAGCCGATTACTTGATTACAACAGGTATTGCGGATGATAATACTGTTGTTGTCTCACCAGATCATGGTGGCGTTACGCGTGCACGTGCTTTAGCAGAACTATTGGGTTCGCATGAACCAATTGCTATTATTGATAAGCGTCGTCCTAAGGCTAATGTCGCCCGCATTATGAATGTTATTGGTGATGTTAAGGGCAAGCGTGCCATCATGATTGATGACATGATTGATACTGGTGGTACTATTACACAAGGTGCCCAAAAGTTGAAAGACGAAGGGGCTTCAGAAGTATACGTTGTGGCAACACACGCAGTATTTTCAGGTAAAGCTGTTGAGAATTTGCAAAATTCCGTCTTTGAGAAAGTTATTGTAACGGACTCAATCAACTTGCCTGAAGAAAAGCACTTTGGTAAGTTAGTACAAGTGTCAACGGCTGAATTAATCGGTGAAACAATTAAGCGTATTAATGAAAATAAGCCTGTATCACCATTATTTAAGAGTCGTTTCCACCGTACGACGGATTAAGAAAAAGCATATCGTTGTTCTAATAATTTAGAGCAACGATTTTTTATCATAAGGGGAGTATTATGGCAAAAAAGAAGATGATTTTGGATCTAGATACAGGTGTTGATGATGCATTAGCACTGGCTTATGCATTGGCAACGCCGGATGCTGATTTGATTGGTGTTGTTTCATCGTTTGGAAATACACAAATGGAAACTGCTGCTCAAAACACATTGAAATTGTTAGAATTATTAGGTGAAGATAACGTGCCAGTATACTTGGGGGCTAGTCATTCGTCGACGACAACGGATTTTGAGACGATGCAAGTGTCAAAGGATATTCATGGAGATAACGCAATTGGGGATGTGGTTTTGCCTGAACCAAAGCAAAACGTGGCAGCGCAAACAGCTGTAGATTTCTTAATTCAATCAGCACATAAATATGCAGCTGATTTGATTGTTGTACCCACGGGGCCATTAACTAATCTAGCAGCAGCCTATCAAAAAGATACAAAGGTTGCTGACTTAATTGGTAATGTCACATTAATGGGTGGGGCATTAACAGTTCCTGGTAATGTTACCCCATACACAGAAGCGAATATTAATCAAGATCCAGAGGCGGCTGACTATGTCTTTAAGCATGCTAAGCATCTGGTGATGGTTGGCTTAGATGTCACGTTGCAAACTTTATTGACTAAAAAAGAAACCCAACAATGGCGTGATTTAGGGACTGAAAAAGGGCGCGTGTTTGCGGATATTTTTGATTTTTATATTGACGCTTATGATAGTTTGAACATTAATAAAGCTGGTGCAGCTTTGCATGATCCACTAGCTGTTGGTGTTGCGGTTGATCCTAAATTAGTGACATTGTTACCATTAAACATGATGGTTGATGCTAATGATGGTCGCACAATCGGTGATCCAACTCGCTTGCGCGATGCACACAAAAATAATTTTGCAGCAGTTGCGGTTGATGAACCGTTCTATTTAGAACGCTTTATGAACTATACGTTAGCTATTTTGGGTTAATAAGAAGGCGCTATTACTTGCAAAATGCTGTATTGTCGTGTATCATGAATGTTTGTGAGTTATCAAATAAATGATAACTCTCCTTGCCGGCAGGTAGTCGGCCACAGACCAAAAGGAGGAATATATATAATGGCATACGAATTAACTTACATTATTCGCCCTGACATGAATGCTGACGATAAGAAGGCATTGGTTGAGCGTTTTGACAAAATTTTGTCAGATAATGGTGCTACGGTGGCTGAGTCAAAAGACTGGTCATCACGTCGCTTTGCATATGAAATTGCGGGTTACCGTGAGGGTCTATACCACATCGTTAACTTCACTGCAGAAGATGACGCAGCTATTAACGAATTCGATCGTTTGGCAAAGATTTCAGAAGATATCTTGCGTCACATGATTGTTAAGCGCGAAGTAGCATCAGCTAAGTAATTTTTAAAATTACCTATTAATTTAATAAGTTTGGTGTTTAGGTGTAAAAACCTTGGAAGGAGGCTTTCCATATGATAAATCGTGTTGTTTTGATTGGTCGTCTAACGCGTGATGTTGAGTTGCGCTATACGACTAACGGTTCTGCCGTTGCTTCGTTTTCGCTTGCTGTTAATCGGCAGTTTACAAATGCCAATGGTGAACGCGATACTGATTTTATTAATGCGGTTATTTGGCGTAAAGCAGCAGAAAATTTTGCTAACTTTACTTCAAAAGGCTCATTAGTTGGTATTGAAGGCCGGATTCAAACACGTAATTATGAAAATCAACAAGGACAACGTGTCTATGTCACGGAAGTCGTTGTAGAAAACTTTTCATTATTGGAAAGTCGTGCTGAAAGTGAAGCGCGGCGTAGCCAGAATGGTTCAAGTAATACGAATAATTTTGGTGGCGGCCAACAAGCTAGTCAAGGGAACTATAGTGCTTCGGCATCACAAAACCCATTTGGAGCACCGGCTTCAAATGGTAATGTGTTCAATGGTAACAACTCGGCTAGTTCGCAATCAGCTAATGATCCTTTCGGTGGTGGTCAAGAGATTGAAATATCAGATGACCAATTACCATTCTAATTTATTAAAGACAACATTGTCTTAGACATTCTATCAGGAGGAATTTAATCATGGCACAACAACGTCGTGGTGGCGGACCTCGTCGCCGTCGTAAGGTTGACTTCATCGCAGCCAACCACATTGAATATGTGGACTACAAAGATACTGAATTGTTGGAGCGTTTCATCTCAGAACGTGGTAAGATTTTGCCTCGTCGTGTGACTGGTACTTCATCAAAGAACCAACGCAAAGTTACGACTGCTATCAAGCGTGCTCGTATCATGGGACTTTTGCCATTCGTTGCAGAAGACTAATTTGCATAAAAAGGCTATCACTTTATGGTGATAGCCTTTTCTGTATATTTTGTTAATGAATTAAGATAAAATAAACGGCTCTATGTCAAACAGCGTGAAAATCGTGAAATTGACTTAAAGAGTTTGTGAAATATAGCTTGCGAATCTGACAAA
>NZ_BJEG01000001.1 GCF_005405545.1 Weissella hellenica | reverse complement strand
TTTGTCAGATTCGCAAGCTATATTTCACAAACTCTTTAAGTCAATTTCACGATTTTCACGCTGTTTGACATAGAGCCATTATTTATTAGTCTATATCATAAATATAGTATTAAATAAACGATTATGGAAACAGGGAATGGTTTTGACCATTTCCTGTTTTTTTATTATCGCATACAAAAAAGACCTGGATCAAAACCCAGGTCTTTTTTCTTTATTACATTTCTTGTTCAAAATCTTCTGGCTTATACAACTTCAATACCTTAGTAAACAACAAGTCAACTACAATTCCAGCAACGATTGGGATAATAGCCCAAATCAGTATAGCCGGTACAACACTAATTACATTTGTTTGGAACACTTTGTCGGCTGCATCACGAACAACAGATTGAATTGGTGAAACAAAGCCAATCCAACCAAATCCAGCAGATGTCGGTGTACCTTGCACATTCATCATACTAATTGGCAATGCAGAAATTCCAGCTGCCACCATAAATGACAACAACATAACTGGCTTTCTAAACACTGCTGGCATCATTCCCTTCATTGCACCTAGGAAGATTGCCACTGATGTCCCCTTCTTATTAACCTTGATTGAATTAATTAACAATACAACTGTCGTTGCGACAATTCCAACTCCTGCCGCTGCTGAACCTAAACCAGACAACGTAATTGCTAATGCAATTCCAACAGTTGAAACAGGCGTCACAATAATAACAGCAAAGGCCATGGCAATGATAATCGTCATTGGTAATGGTTGTAGATCAGTTGCTAATTGAACCATCTTTCCAATCCAAGTTGTAATTTCACCAACGTAAGGTGCAATTTCCTTACCAATCAAACCAACACCACCACCAACAACAATTGGACTTAAGATAATTGCCAATGAGCCAAAGCCCCCTAGATATTTAGCAATTAACCAAATTACCAAAACACCGATGGCAGCCACAATCATCGCATTTATAACATCTCCAGCACCTGCCGCAATATATACTGTACTTGGTATGGTTGTTTTCACCTGTGTAATGGGGTTTTCAAACCCTGCTGGAACTGATGCCCACTTGATTGAACCACATGCTGCACCAACTGCAATCGCCATAACACCAACATCCAGTGCCTTCATATTAAATTGCATGGCAATTGCCAATCCAATAAGTAATGGAATAAATGATGAGAACAGTGTCAAAATTGCACTCAAATCAATTGCCCAGCCCATACCGTTTTGTACAAACGGACGAATAATATACTTTAGGACCGCTGAAGGTAAAACACCTATCAAAATTCCTTGAGCAGACCCACTCAACACCTTAAAGAAAAAATCCTTAAATTTTAGTTCGTAAGAACCATCAAAAACTGCGCTAGTCATAATCTTAGATTACCTTTCTAATGTGACATGTCACATAGTCAACGCAATGAAATCCCACAATCATCACGACGTAACTAACAACTTATTTAATTAATACTTTACTTCATTAGCTGTTTCTTCACCCTTAATAAAGGCTAATGAAGCATTCATTGATTGTGTTACCATTTCGTAGACAGCCTTAGTTGTATAGAAAGCAGTATGTGGTGTAACCAATACATTTTCACGAGCAATCAAATCTGCAATCTTTTCATCAGGTAACTTGTCATTTGACCAATCTTTGTTAAACAAGCCAACTTCATTTTCATAAACATCCATTGCTAGACCAAAAATCTTACCTGAGTCTAAGCCACTCATTACAGCATCGATATCCATCAAATCACCACGTGAAACATTAATTAAGACAACATCATCCTTCATCTTAGCAATAGTTTCTTTATTAATCATGTGATAATTTTCTGGCAAACTTGGGACATGCAATGAAATAACATCTGATTGTGCATACAATTCATCTAATGAATCAACATAGATACCTTCTGCTTCTAGTTCTGGATTACGATAAATATCATAACCAATTACTTTAGCCCCGAATCCTTGTAAAATATCAATCAAAACATGACCAATGTGACCAGTTCCAATAATACCGAAAGTTTGCATACGCACTTCACGTCCAATTGTTGGGGCCCAGCGTAGATCATGGTTTTCAATCTTATGATCTAAAGGCTTAGTTTGCCGCAAAATACGTGCACCTTGAATGGCTGCATGCTCAGCAATCGCATTTGGTGAATAAACTGCAACATTTGAAATTGAAAAATCAAAGCAGCGTGCTGTCTCAAAATCAATATTATCTGTTCCAACATTACGTAGTGACATTTTGTTGATTCCAAGTTCATGTAGGGCAGTTAATGTCTCGGGGGTATATGCTAACTGTTGATAAACATCAACCGCATCTGCACCAGCTGCTAATTGCGCTGTTTGTGGATTTAATAATTCATCTGTATAACCAACTTCTACCTCTGGATGGTTTGTCATCCATTCCTTCAATGCAGCTTGCTCATCTTCTCGAATACCATACGCAAAAATTTTCATTGTTTTAATTCCTCCAAAGCTTTTCTTAACACTTATAATTATAAATGTATTTGTGAAAGGTTCAACATAGCGGATTCATTCCAACGTTTCAATTTGGGACAAATTAGTTAGATAATAACGATTATATTTTCATTTTCTTGCAATAAAAGCGCTTACAATAAAGCTCATTTTTTCACAATAAACACATCAATTTATTGAAAAACAATCATCGTTACACCTAATATTATCCATATAATTGTTGTTATATCAACTAATTGCTTCTTTTTATAAGATATACAAAAAAAGATACATTTCTGATCATTTTTCAATGAACAAAACCATATCTTTGTCAATATCATTTTTTTACTGCGCTAGTAAAACTACGATTCATTTTATTCTTTTTCTTTAGCACTAGTCATAATTTTATCGACTAATCCATAAGCAAGTGATTCTTCTGCATCTAACCAGTGATCACGCTCTGTATCTTTTTGAACTTCTTCAAATGGCTTACCAGTATTGTTCGCCAAAATTTGATTCAACTTCTTACGTGTCTTCAAAATTTCTTGGGCAGCAATTTCAATTTCAGTTTGTTGACCTTGAGCACCACCTGATGGTTGGTGAATCATAAACTGTGAATTAGGCAAAATAAAACGCTTGCCCTTAGCACCTGAAGATGCAAGAACTGATGCCATTGATGCAGCTAATCCAATTGTAATTGTTTGGACGTCTGCACTAATGAAATTCATTGTGTCATAAATTGCCATACCGGCATTAACTTCACCACCTGGTGAGTTGATGTACATGTAAATATCCTTATCAGGATCTTGGGCATCTAAGAATAACAACTGCGCGATAATGGCCGTTGCCATTTGTGATTCAATTTCACCATTAACCATAATAATACGGTCAATTAACAAGCGTGAAAAAATATCATATGAACGTTCACCATGAGATGATTGCTCAATAACATATGGAACTGGTGTCATGTATACTTTCCTCCTCAAATTCAAAGTCAAAACATATTACCATTCTATCATTTCGTCAAGAATGGTCAAACTGTATTTAACTAATTTACTTATCCTCTTTGTAATTCCTCGGGTAACCGGCCGGTATCTCTAATTTCATCAGCCATTTTCGTCAGTTTTCGCAGCCGGTGATTCACACCTGATTTCGAAATAACACCAGATGGTACATATTGACCTAGCGCTGATAATGGTTCTTCACGATGTAATAAACGGATTTCTGCAATTTCTTTAAGCTTTTCAGGCAAACGTCCCAAACCGATTTCTTCATCTAAAAATAAAATATCATCAATTTGTTTTTGACTAGCATTAACCGTTTTATCTAAATTGGCATTTTCAGCATTAACTAATCGATTAACCGAATTACGCATATCCCGAATAATGCGCACATCTTCCATACGAAACATGGCATTAGTTGCCCCGATTACTTTCATCATATCGCCAATTTTTTCGGCTTCTTTTAAATAAACAATGAACCCTGATCGACGTTCAACAACTTTTGCATTTAAATCAAAACGATTCATTAACCCTGCCAACTGTGTTGCTTGTTCTTCATATAATGAATATATCTCTAAATGGTAACGACTTGTTTCTGGATTATTTACTGAACCTGCTGCCAAAAATGCACCTCTAAGATACGAGCGCGCTTTACCTTCCGGCACTAACCATTCATCTGGAACCGTTGGCAATAATTCAAAATTTTCAAAGATGTGTAAATCATCCAGTAGACTACTAACACCTTGCGTAATCCGAACAACATACAAATTATTCTTTTTTAATTTCATTTGGCGTCGAACGGAAATTTCAGAAGGCAACCGATAAAATTGTTGTAATAGCCCTAAAATACGACGAGCCGTGGCTGCATTTTCAGTTTGGACGTTCAACGTAAAATGTTGGTTCGTTAACCCAAGTGAGCCATTCATTCGTAACAATGCTGATAATTCAGCTTTAGCATTATCTGGATTACTAATTTCTAAGGTGGTTAATTCCTTCTTAACATCACTTGCAAATGACATTAGCGCCACCTCCTACTTCATTTCATTTATTGATCAGCAACAATTTGCATAATCAACTGTGCAACAGCATCCCCATCATGGAAAGCCCCATCATCACGTAATGCCAATAAATCACCTAGAACTGGGTCGACACCTTGCGCTTTAACTGATTCTGGATCTGAATCAACTTGTAAAGAAATTTCGTTCCAGCGTTGCCAGTCAATATAGTCTTCAGGAACTTTACCAGTATTCATAATAACAGCGTCAACAATGCGTTCACCAACATGTTCATTAATCGCTCTGACATGATCAGCATCAGTAAAATTATCGGTTTCACCCTTTTGCGTCATAATATTCGCAATATACACAGTTTTAGCTCGCGTTGCGCGTAATGCTTCAGCAACATTGGGTACCATTAAATTCGGTAAGATACTAGTAAATAAGCTACCTGGTCCAAGGACTACCACATCTGCTTCTAAAATTGCATTTACCACTTGCTTTGGTGCTTGTACATCATGAGTAGCTGGCGCTGTTTGTGGCGTTACCCAGATATGGTCAATAACCTTATGTGCAGCTGTGATTTCGGCTTCACCTGCTAGGTAGGTTCCGTCAGTAAAAGCTGCATGTAATACGAGTGGTTCATTTGCAACGGGATAAACGTGCCCTTTAACTTGCATAATTTTAGCAAGCAATTGAATCCCATCAAAAATATCATGTTCTTTTTCAGCCATCGCCGCAATAATCAAATTTCCTAACGAATGATGAGCAAACATTTCATCTTCTGGCTTAAACCGATATTGGAAAATATCAATTAGACTTGCTGGCAATTGTGATAATGTTGCCATAACATTGCGAATATCCCCAGGTGGTACCATTTGAAGATAATCACGTAAGGTTCCCGATGAACCGCCATCATCAGCTACCGTAATAATCGCAGTTAAGTCATTTTTATATTTTTTCAAACCATTTAAAACAACTGGTTGCCCAGAACCACCACCGATAACAACAATTTTAGGCGTGCGCTTGACACTATATTTTTCACTCATGATCAGTTTGCACTCTCCTTTCGTCGTTCAATATCACGATGATGTTCGTTCACAATCCAATCGGCACCCAAGTCTTGACTTAATCGATGAGCAAAGGCGGTTGACCGATGTTGACCACCTGTACAACCAAAAGCAATTGTAAAATTGCTTTTTCCTTCTGTTTTATACTTTGGCAGTAGCCATTTAATTTGTTTACTAATACGTTGATAAAATTCTTCAGCATCAGCGGTATGCCAAACGTAATCGGCGACAGCATGATCTAACCCCGTTTGATTTCTTAACGATGCGACATAGTAAGGATTAGTTAAAAAGCGAACATCTAATATCATATCTGCATCTAATGGTATACCATATTTAAAACCAAAGCTCATTACTTGAACCGTAAACGTATTCGCTTGTCCATCCTTTGACCCAAAATGCTGCTGAATATAATTACGGAGTTGTCGTGGTGCAAAGTCATCAGTATGAATAACACCACTTGCCAAATCAAGAATTCCGCTTAATTTTTGTCTTTCTAGTTGGATACCATATAATGTTCCGCCCTCACCAGAAAGTGGGTGAGAACGTCGCGTTTCTTTATAACGTGCCACCAATTCTTCATCGGATGCATCGATATAGATAATTTTCATATCATACTTATTATGACTATTTTTTCTTAATTTATGAATTTCTTCATCCAAATCATCGAAGAACCGTTGTGAGCGCAAATCAATCATGACTGCAGCCCGTTGAATATTTTCTTCGTCAGAAATCATTTGCCAAAATTTTGGTAGCATAGCTGGTGGCAAATTTTGGACTGTAAAGTAGCCTAAATCTTCAAATGCCTGGATAGCAACAGTTTTACCTGCACCACTCATACCAGTGACAATGATCAACTCTTTTTTGCCCATTTAATCCTCCCCCCTATCTTTTAATCTCATCCATTGTATCATCTTAAGACACACCCGGATATGTTTTCTACGTGCATTTATCAAACAACACGACAACATAAAAGCTAGCACACTCAAAAAGAGCATCAAACTTGTCATTTTAACATGGCAGATTGATGCTCCCTAAACTTATTTCATGACCATCTTAAAAAATAATAATTTCTGTGATATCACTTATTTACTTTTTGGTCGTTTGTCGATTCGCCTCGTGCAACGCTTTGAGTGCACGCTTACGTGTTTTAATATTTGGGCTCTTCATTTTGCGTCGAGCTGACGCTGTATCCATTTTTTCTGCCATGATAGTTACCTCCCAATACGTTTTAACTTACAAAATATAAGTATAGATAATTCACTATTAAAATGCAAGGATTCACGTTCAGACTAACGAACGTGCTCGCTCACGATCACGCGCCATAATTGGTCCTAAATATTGGCCTGTATACGACTCAGATGTTGCCGCAATTTTTTCTGGTGTCCCAGCTACTAGTACATAACCGCCGCCATCACCACCTTCAGGTCCCATATCAATTAACCAATCTGCTGTTTTAATGACATCTAAGTTGTGTTCAATAATCAAAACGGTATTACCGCTATCAACTAGTCGTTGTAGCACTTCTAGCAAACGTGAAATATCAGCTACGTGTAGGCCAGTCGTTGGTTCGTCAAGGATGTAAACTGTTTTACCAGTAGACTTTCGTTGTAATTCAGATGCTAATTTCATACGTTGCGCTTCCCCACCAGATAAAGTAGTAGCTGCTTGACCTAATTTAACGTAGCCTAACCCAACATCAACCATGGTCTGTAATTTACGACGAATCTTTGGAATTGCCGCAAAGAAATCAACGGCTTGTTCAGCCGTTAAATCTAAGACGTCAGCAATTGTTTTACTACGATACGTCACTTCTAAGGTTTCTGAATTGTAACGTGTACCACCACAAACCTCACACGTGACATAGACATCAGGCAAAAAGTTCATTTCAATCTTAATGACCCCATCACCCTTACATGCTTCACAACGACCACCTTTTGTATTGAAAGAGAAACGGCCTTTTTTATAACCACGCAATTTGGCTTCATTAGTCTGTGCAAACAAATCACGAATATCATCAAATACACCAGTATAGGTTGCTGGGTTCGATCTTGGCGTCCGGCCAATTGGACTTTGATCGATATCAACAATTTTATCGATATTTTCATAACCGGTTAGTTTGCGATACTTACCGGGCTTTTGAGAATTACGATTAATTTCCATCTTGAGCGCCCGTTTTAAAATGGTGTTGACTAACGTGGATTTACCTGATCCGGAAACACCCGTTACAACGGTTAATTTACCCAATGGAAAATCCACTTTAATATTCTTTAAATTATTCTCTGCTGCGCCAGTCACCGTAATTTTTTGACCATTACCTGCGCGACGTGACGTTGGGACCGGAATAAATCGTTTACCTGATAAATATTGTCCCGTTAACGAATCTTCATTGGCTTGAATTTCATCAGGCGCACCAACCGCCATAATTTGACCACCGTGCTCACCAGCACCAGGACCAACATCAATCAAATAATCAGCTGCTCGCATCGTATCTTCATCATGTTCAACGACAACCAACGTATTACCTAGGTCACGCATTTGTTGCAATGATTGAATTAAGCGCGCATTGTCACGTTGATGTAGTCCAATTGAGGGTTCGTCCAGAACATACATCACACCCGATAAGTTAGAACCAATCTGCGTTGCTAATCGAATTCTCTGTGCTTCACCACCTGATAGTGTACGAGCCGAACGTGATAACGTTAAATAATCTAATCCAACGTTTTTCAAAAAACGCAAACGATCCTTAATCTCTTTTACAATAGGTGCTGCTACCTCTTGATCTTGCTGTCCAAAAGCCAAGTTTTCAAAATAATCTAATTCTTTAGCAACTGATTGTTCTGAAATTTCACCAATGTTTAACTGCCCAACTTTAACCGAAAGTGCACCTTCATTCAAACGATAACCATGACAAGCATTACACGTCAATTCATTCATATAACTACGCATTTGCTCGCACGTAAAGTCTGAATTAGATTCACGATAACGACGGTTAATGTTATTCATTACCCCTTCAAAATTAACATCAACATCGCGTACACCACCAAAATCATTTTCATAATGAAAATGGAAAGTATTTTCTTCATCACCATACAATACTAACTGACGCTGTTCATTTGTTAAGTCTTCAAATGGCACATCCATTGGTATATTAACTGACTCTGCAAATTGACGTAACATTTCTGGATAATAAGAGGATGAAATGGGATTCCATGCGGCCAAAGCCCCCTCTGCTAAAGTTTTACTTTGATCAGGTATCACCAAATCAATATCTACCTCTAATGTTATACCTAAGCCCCCACATACCGGACAAGCACCAAGTGGTGCATTAAAAGAAAATAATTGTGGCTCTAATTTCCCAACTGCAAATTTTTTCAAAGCGCCTGTGTAATGATCGGAATAGGTTAATTGTTCACTACCAGTAACGTCAACCGTTACCAAACCATCTGCTAAACGCATTGCTGATTCAAAAGATTCAAACAAACGTGCGCGTGAATTGTCTCGTAAAATAATACGGTCAACAACAATCGCAATATCATGATACTTATTTTTATTTAATTCAAGCTCATCAGTTACTTCATGCATCTCCCCATCTACTAAGAAACGCACAAACCCTTCTTTTTGAATCCGTTCAAAGGCCGTGGCATGTGATCCTCGCTTATGCTGAATAATGGGCGCTAAGATCTGCATCCGGCTCCCTTCACTTAGGCGCTCTGATAAATCATTTAACATTTGATCAATTGATTTTTTAACTATAATACCATCCGTCGTCGCATCCGGCTTTCCCACCCTAGCAAACAACAAACGATAATAATCATTAATTTCTGTAACAGTCCCCACTGTTGAACGGGGATTTTTAGATGTTGTTTTTTGATCAATTGAAATCGCTGGACTCAAGCCATCAATGGCATCAACATCTGGTTTATCCATTTGTCCTAAAAATTGACGGGCATATGATGACAAACTTTCGACATATCGTCGTTGTCCTTCAGCATATAACGTATCAAATGCCAATGAACTTTTTCCTGATCCAGATAAACCTGTCATTACAATAAATTTATCTCTAGGAATTGCAACATCTACATTTTTTAAATTATGTGCGCGGGCACCATGAATCTTTATCCAATCATTGACCATAAAACGTCTCCTTTGCTCTGCTGTACTGCTTACATTATAACGCTTTTAATATTTTTTTGTTAGTTAAAACCTAATTCATCACATAATCATTAATTTTAACGAAATATAAACTGGTTTTTTCCAATTTTTTTAATAATTATCAACCAACGATTGTAATTTCACGTATAATAGACTGTAATATTACTCAACGGAGGTCGTCAACTCATGAATCACAAGGCTGCCAAAGCATGGTCTTTGCGCTGGATTGCACAACATCTTGCGTCACTTATTTTATTAATTGGTGCTGTGTTAGCTGCTGCAATTGCTTTAACGGCGTTAGTTATTGGGGTTGAAGAAATCATTGCTCTTATCTTTGCTCAACGATTTATCAATACCTATACCAACGTCTATGGAAATGCTTGGTTAACTATTTTTTGGCATTTCACCATCGTCTTTTCGCTCGTGACGTTTTGGTCTGCCGTTGACACTTTTATTCCGGAAAATAAAGAATCATAACAACAATAAATAACAAAGGAGTTGGGACAAAAAAATGTTCCAGCTTTTTTAGTTAAAAATATATGAATGATGCGCTGGCAATTTTTATAGCATAAACGCGTTCCCAAATCCTTAAGACGATGTGTAATGCTTTTTGTTGCGTATTCTTTTACTTTGCTAAAAAAACTTTGGCGTTGCGGTTTGATGATTCATTTCTGCCACCATTTGTATATTTAGCAATTGTGGTGTGACAAAGTTGTTCCCAGCCAATAATGCCTGTCCAATATTCTCATGAACAATTTGCTGCGCATACTCTTGCAATACTGGTAGTTGTGCTAATTCACTAGCCGTATTCAACTGATGTACGAGATAATGACCAAATTGTCCTAATAACTGAGGCGCAAGATCTAAAGGACTTTGAGTTGTGACCATCAAAAATAGGCCTAATTTACGTCCTTCACGAGCAATTCTAAAAATCCCCGTTGTTTCTAAATGGTCGGCCATCAAGTAGCGATGAGCCTCATCAATTAATACGGTTACCGGCACACTATGTTTTAATTGTTGCTTTTCTCGTAAAAGCGCTGTTGTCAACAATGACACCAATACCTTGCCTAGCGCTAAATTATCAGTAAATATTGAACAATCAATTACTAAAATTTTATGATCACTTTTGTGACTCGCAAATAACCGTAATAAATACATCACGTCTGTTTGCATTTCAGTTACTGCAGCGCTCGTCTCATCAGTTATTGGCATATGGAACAAGTGCTGAAAACGTGGTTGATTTATTAATCGTTTAATACGTCGAATAAGCGGTAAACATTTTTTGAATCCTATTTCATCAATTTCTTGACCAATTAAGTCAAAATCATCCACAGAGATAGCGTACTCTTGGCGTAATTGTTCCGGTAATAAGCTGATATCAACCGGTTGTGGATAATGATACAAACGTTTGATATCTTCTTCAAAATCTTGCCATGGCCGATTTATTTTTTTATAAATCCCTGGTTGACCGATGATATTTTTTTGAATCTTTAAACTCGTTAGCGCATCCACCAACTTTTCCTGCATATCTACATCAGTCACACCAAATAATAAGTTAAAATCATCTCCGGTGAGTTGTTCATAATCAATGTACGCATTGTACCCAAGTTTAGCGACAACTGCATTTGGTAAATGTTGATATTCGCCTGTTGGATCAATAATCATTGTCGTTTGATTAGCGCTCATCAATCCATGCAATATGTTCATTGCACTCGTTGATTTACCGCTACCAGTCGCACCCAAAATCAGTAAATGTTGCTGCAACAAATCATCAGCCGAAATTGTTAACTGATTTGATAATGGTATTGAAATCATATTCTCACCTTCTTTAATTATTTAGATTAAACGGATAATATCCCAAAATATATTTAAGAGCCATACCCCAGACGTTGCAATAAACAACCATTTTATTTTGTTCCGTTCACCAAAAATTGCTAATGCAAATAGAAACATTAAAATCAAATGGTACCAAATCACATGTGGTGTAAACACATCAAATAATGAATAAATCCCTAAAAGAAACATCATTACACCAATTAATATTAATACCCCATCACTAAAAATACGTTTCTTTTTCAAGTCACTTACTCCTCATATAAAATCATTAATTATATGTTACCTTTTGTCAGCTTATAATGCGATAGAAATCACTTGCAAATTTACAATTTAAATGCGAAAGTAGTGTTAGATTATTAGGGGGGATGTATTTATGTCAATTCCAGAAGTCACATTAAATGACGGTCACAAATTACCTAACTTAGGGCTAGGAACTTATCAATTAAAAGGTGGTTCAGGACTACAACAAGTACTAGCTGCTATTAAGAGCGGTTACCGACTAATTGATTCTGCTACAAACTATGATAATGAAGGAATCGTTGGTAAAGCAATTCGCATGTCTGGCGTACCTCATGCAGAATTCTTTGTAACTTCTAAGCTTCCTGGTAAGTATCATGATTACGAAAGCGCTCGCGATGCTATTCAAGAGTCACTAGGTCGAATGGGACTGGATTATTTTGATCTATTCATTATTCACTGGCCTTTACCAAAACGTGGTCTATATGTGGAAGCATGGCAAGCCTTAGTAGATGCACAAAAGCAAGGTTTGATTCGCTCAATTGGTGTTTCAAACTTTGAGCCTGAGCATCTAGATCGGATTATTGAAAAGACTGGCGTTACACCCGCTGTTAACCAAATCGAACTTCACCCATACTGGGTTCAAGAAGAAAATCTTTTGGAAAACTTACGTCGTGGTATCAAAGTCGAGGCATGGAGTCCACTAGGTCGTGGTAGCTCTGCTTTGAAAGAACCTGTTGTACAAGAAATTGCTGATAAATACGGTAAGTCAACAAGTCAGATCATCACTCGTTGGCACCTTGATCGTGGTATCATTCCTGTTTTACGTTCATCAAATCCAGCGCACCAACGTGAAAACCTTGATGTCTTTGATTTTGAACTAACAAACAGTGAAATTGCTGCCATCAATGACCTAAACCGTGAAGATGGCCGTATTGATGGTCAAGACCCAAACGAGTACGAAGAATTTGAGTAAAGTTAGAGCGGATATAATTTTCGTTTTGACAGGTGATATAAGACATAAATATGGTGTATTCGCCGCAGCGACTGCGAAGGCATTACGCCGTGTTTGTGGCTTATATCACCTGGATTGAAAATTTATCGCGTTTACAGAGCGGATATAACTACCGTTTTGTAGTCCAAAATAAAAGCCAATGGCAGATGATTATTACATCTGCCATTGGCTTTTTCTTTCTATTAATCCATCATTAATTCACGAACACGTGCCTGTAATTTTGGCACAATTTTATCTTCAAACCATGGATTTTTACGTAACCAAATATTGTTACGTGGAGACGGATGGACAATTGGTAAATACTTAGGACCAAAAGTCTTATATTGTTTAATTACCGCTGTCATCGTTTCTGACTTTTTAATCGGTAAATAATAATGTTGCGCATAAGCACCAACTAAAATAATAAGTGACACTTTAGGCATTTCAGCTAGCATCCTTGGATGCCATTTATCTGCAAAACCTTTGCGTGGCGGTAAATCACCACTCTTGCCCTTACCTGGAAAGTAAAAATCTAATGGTAAATTACCAATCTTACCACTATGATAAAATTCATCAGCAGTAATACCCATCCAGTCACGCAAACGATCCCCACTTTTATCATTAAATGGTATCCCTGTTTGCTCAACTTTTGCACCGGGTGCTTGACCAATAATCAAAATACGCACATCTGGACCCACTTGATAGACCGGTCCAATGCCACGTTCTGTATAAGATCTATTTTGTTCATCAGCCATAATTTCCTGCCTGATATCAGACCCACTCATTTTAACCTTCTTCTGGCATAACACCTAAAACGACTGCACTATAAGGACTCATTTTAACACGCTTGCCACTAATTTGAACATCACCGGCTTGTTGTAATGTTTGACCGGTCTGCACCAAATTAACACGGGCTGCTTTGGTTCCTAGGTTAACCAGTACCGTTAATACTTGTTGACCTAAACGACGTTGATACCCAACTACGCTATCTGGTAATGAACGCATTGGCTGGAAATCACCATTGATAATAACAGGCTCCCAATCTGAATCATGATGCAAAGCACCCAATTCTTGATAGTACTTCAAAACAGACTGATCATCTTGTTGTTCAGCTTTAACATTAATACCGTCTCGATCATTACTCATTGCTAACCAAGGTTGTATATCAGAGAAGCCGCCGTAAACACTATCATCCCACTGCATTGGTGTACGAGCATTGTCACGTGATTTATGGTTAACAGCTTCTAGTGCATCAGCCTCTGAATAACCATCTTGTAAGGCTGTATTGTAATTATTAATTGATGACACATCATTGAACTCATCAATGCTTTGACGTTCAAAATTTTTCATACCAATTTCTTGTCCTTGATAAATAAAAGGGACTCCTGGTAAGAAGTAATACATGGTTCCTAGAGCTTTCGCAGCTTGAGGTGTTTGATATTGCTTATCCGGTACTAGCTTTGACAAAACACGTGGTTGATCATGGTTTTCTAAGACATTTGCTAGAGAACCTTGTGCGTTAGCAGTCGTTTCTTGGGCGTCAAAGAACGCATTTCTTAAGTCTACCGGTGTCCAATCAGCACGACCGCGATACCACTCGTCACCATTTTTAACATCAATATTCATGTATGAAAAATCAAAAACCATTGAGAAATATCCATCTGGTCCCACGAACGCTGGCAACTCTTTATCAGCCAAACCATAAGCCTCGCCAACCGTAATAGCATCATACTTATCAAAAGTTTCTTGTTTTAATTCAGTTAATAAATCACCAACTCCTGGGCGATTACGACCTTTTTTAACAACTGATACCAAACCATCCACATCATCGGCTGGGATACTTAACCAATCCAAATCCTTCTTAATATGTGTAATGGCATCAACACGGAAACCAGCTACGCCCATTTCAAGCCACCAGTTAATCATATCATAAATTGCACGCCTTAATGCAGGATTTTCCCAATTTAAATCAGGTTGTTGCTTAGCAAAGGTATGGAAGTAATACGTGTCTGGTTCACCAGGAACAGGTTTCCAAGTTGAGCCACCAAAAATACTACGCCAATTATTAGGGGCTTCCCCATTACTGGTTTTCTTAAAAATGTAGTAATCACGATATGAACTTTCAGGATCAGCTAAAGCCTCTTTAAACCATTCATGCTGGTCAGAAGTGTGATTGACAACTAAATCCATAATAATTTTAATATCACGTTTTTTCGCCTCAGTTAGCAATTCTTTAAAATCATCTAACGTACCAAACTGTGGATCAATCGCTTGATAATCTGAAATATCATAGCCCATATCAACCATTGGTGATTGATAAATTGGTGAAACCCAGATCATCGTTACGCCAAGACTTTTAATATAATCTAAGTGACTGATAATACCAGGAATATCACCAATACCATCATGGTTGCTATCTTGAAATGATCTTAGATAAACTTGATAAACGACTTCATTTTACCACCATTTCGTTGCCATATGTTTAATTCCTCCGTTGCATAATGTCATTTACTATTTTAATTTATTATTCTATTTGGTGCCATATTAACAGTTATCGTAAACGTTTACAATAGCTTTGCAAAAGCATTTTGACATATTTTTAAATTTCTATTTTATATATCTACTATCGCTTCATTAGACCATTAGTTTGCTATAATAAACATAAATTAATGGATAGGAGATTATTATTTTGAATAAAGACATTGATTACTGGATTAAAAATCTTAATTTAGCGCCTCACCCTGAAGGTGGCTACTTTATTGAAACGACAAAAAGTGACCGCACAATTGACTTACCGCAAGGAACTCGTGCCCTTTATACGTCGATTATATTTCTACTAACTGAAAATAATCCATCTCATTTTCACCGACTTACTTCTGATGAAACGTGGTTCTATCATGCCGGTGATCCACTAACCGTTCACTGCATTTTTCCAGATGGTCATTATGAAGCAATCAAAATTGGGCCTAACATTGAACAGGGTGAACAATTATCGTACACCGTTCCTAAGAACACTATCTTCGGCTCAAGTGCAACGCATGGTTTCAGCATCGTTAGTTGTGTTGTAGCACCTGGTTTTGATTACCAAGATTTTGAGTTATTTACACAACAAAATTTACTCTCACAATATCCACAACATGCCGAAGTCATCCAAGCATTAGCCTATCAAGAAATTCCAAATAACTAAAAAAGTTGGGACATTTTTTTGTCCCAACTTTTTTCCTACTATTAATTACAATTGTGCTTCAATTTCATCAAATACTTTTTGAACACCAACCCCAGTTAATAAGGCGACCCCATTAATAACCTTATCCTTAATGGCGCTTGGTACCATCGTTGTTGAAACAACAATATCATAATCATCATTTTCAATTGCACTAACTTCATCTGCAATCTTTGATTGTAAAAACTTTACTTGATCAGTCTTACCAACTGATGCTAGATAATCCTTAATCTTTCCAGTTGCAACAGTTGATGTTGCGATTCCAGTTCCACATACGACCATTAATGACTTTGCCATGATTTATTTCTCCCTCTTCTAATAACAATTAACAACAAATTATTCTGAAACTGACTTATCTGATTTCTTAAACTTATTTAACCAAATCATCAAGCCAAGTACAATAGCAAATACAATTGCCATACCACCCCATGACATCAACTTTCCCATACCAACAATTAGTAGGGTTGTCCAAGCACCACCATCTGATAGAACAGAAATTGATGTCGCACCGTTCATCGCGAAGTGGGCTGACTTAGCTGCTGCTGTTAACAAAGGTGCAATCCATGATGCGATATACAAAGAAACTGCTAAATCAATCACGCCACCAACAACAATTCTAAACACATTACCACCGAATACAGCAGCCATAACAGCTAACATAAATGGAATAGTTGCTAAATCACCGAATGGCAAAACACGATTACCTGGTAAGATAACAGCGATTAATAGCGACACTGGCACCAAAATCAATGATGCTGATAGCACTGCTTCTTGACCAACTGCTAGGGCTGAATCCATACCAATATATAGATTACGACCAGGGAATTTCTTTTGAACCATCGTATTAGCCGCTTCAGAAATAGGTGATAATCCTTCCATCAAAATAGCAACCATTCGTGGCATTAAGATTAGGACAGCTGAAGTTGTAATTCCCAAATTTAACATCTTTGTTAAATCATATTGTGCCAAAGCACCAATCACAATTCCAATAATTAATCCCATAACAGCTGAATCACCAAAAACGCCTAATTTCTTTTGAATTGTTTCCGGTGTCCAATGAATATCTCTAATACCCGGAATACGATCCAATAACCAATTAATCGGTAACGCTAATACGAAACCGGGTGCTGAAGCCCCTTGTGGGAATGAAATACCTTCTAATCCATAATGCTTTTGGATCGTTGGTGCAGCTAAATCAGCTAAGAAATAAATCCACATGGCGTGGACAATCATTGTAAACAAACCTAGACCAAAATTATTAGTTGCGGCATAAACTAATGAGCCTGAAAAGGCTATATGCCAGTAATTCCATAAATCGACATCCAGCGTTTTAGTTAGACCAATAACTAACAAGAAAACGTTTAAAGCGACACCAATCGGAATTGCTAAACTTCCCAACGTTGTCCCATATGAAATGGCTGATGCTGCTGGCCAACCAACATCAATTGCATTTAATGATAACCCAAAATTTTTCACCATTGCTTGTGCTGCTGGCCCTAAGTTATCAGTTAGTAATCCAATAATTAAATTCAACCCCGTAAAACCAATTCCGACCATCAAAGCGGCCTTAAATGCCTTACCTGGCTTAATTCGTAGTACTAATCCAAAAATAAATAGTAATAGTGGCAAAAATACTGTTGGACCAGCATCTAGTAACCAATTAATTACTGCCATGATTTTATCCCCTTTATTCTATTCCCGCATCTTTTAAAATTTGAACAACTTCATCTTCATTTGTTGCTGCTAATAATTGCTGTATTTTTGCTTTGTTTTGAATTAAAGCAATTAATGTTTGTAACATATCTAATTGTGAATGTGCTTCTTTCAACGCCAACATAAAAATAAATTTGACTTGTATTTTTTCCCCATCACCCATTTGTAAAAATTGTACTGGCTGATGCAATCGCATAAATGCAATTTGATCATAATTAACATGTTCAGCATCAGTATGAGGCATCGCGATTCCAATTTCATCTGTTGCTAAACCTGTTGGAAATTCAATTTCTCGTTTTAAAAGCGCTGGTTTGTAAGACTCTTTAACTGCGCCACTTTTTAATAATTGATTTGCAAGCTTTCCCAAAGCGTCTTGATTATCAGTTGCTGATTCATCTAGTAAAATAATTTTATCTGACAACACGATTTTCCACCCCCTTTATCAGTATTTTGAATGCTTGCTCTGACGTAATGTTGCTTAATTTTTCCAAATATTGTTCTTCTAGTAACCCTTGTAAAATTTTAATCAGTTGTTCATCAGGGTGAAGCTTATCAACGATTAACACCAAAACTAATTGTTGTTTATCTTTGATTAAAAACAACCCCTGCGTCTTAATATTTGCTAGTTCAACATGCGGTATACTAATACCTGGTGCGACTACCGTACTACCAATGTCTTCACGCTCAAACATTGCTTGTTTTACGTGATTTTCATTCAACTTAAAACGCTGTGCTGTTAGATGTGCAATCATTGGCATCGTTGGCGTTACAGCCATTGATAAAAACTCTAATTTAACCATATAGCAATTCCTCAACACGCCGCCGATCACCTTCATTAAACAATGCGCTCACCTGGATAACTGGTGAAACTGGTTGAAAATGAATTGCAACTGTAGATATAACTAAATCAATTTGTTCAAAGTGCTTTAAATTAATTTCGTAATCACGTGCCGAAATAGTCCCAACTATTTCAAAATCCGGAAAAGCTCGGCGTACTCGCGTTTGTAATAGTTGTGCTGTTCCAATACCAGTTGAACACATTAACAACACTCTTTTTCTAACACTTGCTTCTTCCAAAGCTCGGACAACATATAATGTTAAAAAACCAACTTCATCATCTGAAACATGGTAAGATGTCGCAGCTAGTATTTTTTTCACCTGTGTAAATGTCTCGTTATAGCTAAACTGAATATCATTCAACAACGGATTAACAATTAGTATTTCTTCCTTTAAACGATGGATCATTGGGCGAACATGACCAATCAAAGCGTTGGTTAAATTTTCAATATTAACATGATTTGGTAATAACAATTCATTAACCAAATAAGTGACTAGCTGATGTGCCTCACCATCTTGACTATCGTCTAACGTTCGATCATAACGTAACCCGACTAAATATAAAACAAGATTATGAACCTCCTCAGAATTAATAACAACGTGGGCATACTCACTTATATTATTCACGACTTGACGAGCAACACGTAATAATAACTCATCATAATGAACATTTGACTGTCCCTTAACGACTGACTCGCTATTATGTAATCTTACTCTATCCAACAAAATGTAGAGATGTGAAAAAATATTAACAGTATACGGACCTAAAATTTCAACATCCAATTCCTTTTCAATCAGTGTCATTTGTGAACTAATAAAAGTCTGATCTTTTTTCGTTATATCTGGAAAAATACCTGCTAATCCTTCCACAACTTGTTGCGTAACTGTATTTTCCAATAAAAAATAATTCAACGCTTTACGGACTTGTGATTCTGTTCCAACCACCTTTGCGCTACCAGCAGATCGATCAATACTGATATGGAACGGTATAAACAACTCATTTAAAATGTTTAAGTCACGATGTAAAGTAGACTCTGAAATATACAATTTTTCTAATAAATGCCACCGGTTTAAGCTGCGAGGAAATGAATGTAATAAATTAATAGCTAAATCAATTTGACGTTGCTCATCTTGTTCCGTTGTTGTTGATATTTGATTATCTATCAAGCGGTAACCACGACCTCTTTGTGATTCAACAATCATATTAACTTGATTCAGTCTATTAATCGTTCGATAAACTGTCTTTTTTGATACAGAAAAAGTCTGCGAAATAGTTAAGGCATCCACAAAATCAATTTGCTGCCCTAAAAACATCAATATTTTATTATCTAAATTATTGCTGCTCATCCTTTCACTTCCTCTCTACATGTATCATTATAACGCTATTTTTTGTAAGCGGTTTCTAAAAAATGTCCATTGCTATGGACACCCACTCATTAAAAGGACATTTTACCTACCATCTTGTAGCCAAATAGTGTAAAATATGGCTAATCATCTGCATAGGAGGAAACATGGGAAAAATACAACTTATTGGTAAAGCTGTTAAAATTGCAGCACCTTTCGTTATCAAAGCTGCTCCAGCAGTTATTGAACAGGTTAATAAAATTAATGAACAACAAAAAGAAAAAAAGAAGGACTATATTAAAATACCTGACGTCCTATCACTTCCCATTAGTGAAGCCACTGAAGTGTTAACCAAATATCATTTCAACTATTCTTTAATCAAATTACCAGCTGATGAAAAGATTGCCTTGCAGCCGGCTAATACCGTTCTAAGGCTCACGCCTAAAGGTGGTAGTAATGTTGCGCCTAATACATTTGTCAAACTTTATTATGCTGATGAAGAAATTGTAAACGAAAGCATGCAAAAACGAGACACTACCCTTGCTAAAAAAACTGCCACAAAACAAAAACACAAAGCCCAATTGAAAACTGTTGCTGATAAAGCAAAAATTTTTTCAAAACATTAATAAAAACGTCTAGTAGGATACAAAATATAACCTACTAGACGTTTTTTACTTTATTTAAATTAATTTTGTCACCGTTGTGTGTATTTTAGAACAAACCGATCAAGCAACCAATCGTCACAATGACAACCATAATCAAAATAACCTTAGTTGCTGACATTTGCTTACTTGATACCAGCCACCAACCTAGCATAACCATCCCCAATGGTAACAAACCAGGGAAAATGCCATTAAGAACACTTTCAAGCGAAGCTGATTTTCCTCCCATTGGAATATGTGCTGTTGTCTTAAGTACAATAGTATTGGCAGCCAATGCTCCAACCACCATAACTCCTAAGATATTAAATGCATCAGTAATTCGCTTGGAATTTTCACCAACAATGGTATCGATCGCACTAACTCCTAGACGATAACCACTCCTAAATGCAATATATGAAATTGCAACACCGACAATACCATATGCCACAATATAGAAGATTGGTCCAAAGGCACTACCCCCAGCAGCTAAACTCATTGCAATTGACAATAGAATAGGAACAATGATTCCTTGAATAATTGAGTCACCAATACCAGCAAGTGGCCCCATCAAGGTTGTCTTAATATTAACTGGCATTTCTTCAGAGACTTCTTCACCCATGGCAATTTGCTCTTCTAATGAAGCCACAATACCATTAATCAATTGCCCTGTTTGAGGTTCAGTATTATAAAACATTGAATGTCGCAGTAACAAACGACGCTTCTTTTCTAAATCATCCTTATAATGTTTTTTTGCAAATGGTAAATAAGCATATGCCCAAGAATGTCCTTGAATCTTCTCATAACTCATCGAACTAAGATGAGTAAATCCCCAACGACGCCAAATTTGATTCAATTCTTTATTCGTTAGAATTGTTTCCTTTTTTTGTTCAACCATGATTGATTCCCCCTAGTCCTTAGAATAAATCGTCATCTTCATAAACATCATCAGTATCAACTGTTTCAGTCGTTTCTGTCGTTGTTGCTGCTTGACCACTACCCTTTTGGGTTGATGCGTAGAAGTACATGTAAGCAACTAGTGCTGCAATAAATACAATTGCAATCATGCTTAACTTTGCAAAGGCTAGTAATACGAAGCCAGCAAAGAAGAAAATAAGATGTGACTTGTTCTTGATAACAATCGACATCAACATTGCAATACCTAATGCTGGTAGCACGCCACCAAGTACTTGAATAATATGAGTTACCATATCAGGAATACTTTGAATTAACCAATCAACTAACCCCTTACCAAAATAGATTGCTAAGAATACAGGCACTGCTCGAATTAAGAACGTTGTAATTTGTGGAAATACCAAATGATTCATCACAATACCACGGTCATCATTGTTTTCTGCTGCTTTTTCAGCACGTGTATTCCAATATGAATAGAAAGCCATACGGAAATTATAGAAAATAAGTCCAAATGTTTGTCCAATTAAAATAGCTAATGTGACTGCAATTGCTGGATCTTTGGTTGTCGCCATTGCTAGACCAATACCACCATAGGCAGCATAGGTAATTTCACTGTTGGTTGCACCACCAGTTGATAGGTTAGCAATGAAAACTGCTTGCACTGCTAAACCACATAAGACGCCAGCTCGAATATCTCCAAATGCTAAACCGACTAACAATCCTGCAACTAAGGGACGACCAACAATATAAAAACCACCAGTCATTCCAAACATCCAGGGTGATTCAATCGCCCCTAGATAACAAAAGATACCTGTTAATAACGCTGGTATAAATAAACTCATGGTACTTCCCCCTTAGTCCATTGCATCATATTTATTCTTTAATGTTTCCCAACTGCGAATACTATCATCTGGTAGTAACTGGAATTGAATTTCAATATCATGATCGTTAATATTTTGGAAAGCATCATAGTCGGCCTGGTCAATTGCTACTGTATTTCCAAGAACTTTAGTATCAGGGCGTGTATTCATGGGACCGACATTCAAAGCTTTACCAAAATCAACATTCTTATCAACTAATTGAGAGAACGTTTGTGGTGAATCACTAATTAAGAAAAAATTCTTTTTTGATTCAATACCCTGTTTAATTTTTTCTGGCGCTTCATCAACCGTATAAATACCAACTTTCAAATCATTGGCAGCTGCTTTTAAAACACGGCGCCGTAATTTATTATGGGCAATACTATCTCCAACAACTAAAATACCATCTACTGAGCGAGCTTTCGTCCATCGAGTCATTGTTTGTCCATGAATTACGCGATCATCAACACGTGCAAGAGTAATTGTCATAATATAGTTCCCCCTAAATTATTTAAAAATCCATATCATCATCGTCATCAACTACATCTGGTACTGATACCCCATTTGTACCCGCTTCACAAGCAATAGTCACTGCTTGATCCAAATCGTTCAAACTGGTTACCTGTGTTGCTAGCTCAATCAACATTGGTAAGTTAACCCCACTAACAACTCTTATGTCCTCCGAATGTTCCAAATAATAAACAAACGATTCATTATATGGTGTTCCGCCCTTCAAATCTGTCAGAACTATTAATGAATGCGATGTTTCATTAAATTTATGATGTAATCGTTGTCTAAAATTATCAATCCCCATCTCATCTAGCTCAACGATACTAACATTTTCTGTGGTTCCCGTAATAAATGATAAAGCAGAAACTAATCCTTCTGCTAATTTACCATGTGTTGTAATTAAAATATCCATGCGCGCCCCCTTATTTGTCATGACATATTAATCTACCCCTCCGTTATATGTAAACGCTTACAATGTGTCAACGTCAATATTATTATTTTTTATGATTTATTTTTTTATATTTGACATTCTAAAAAAATCCCCTAAACTATAATATGTAATGACATAAAAACAAAATATAGAGGGGTTCTATTATGAAATACACTATTGATGACTTCAGTCAATTAATCGATCACACTAATTTACATGCCTACGCTAATCATGATGACATGAAAAAATTATGCCTGGAAGCCAAAGAATATCATTTTAAAATGGTTGCTATAAACCAAGTTCAATCTGCCATTTGTGCAAAAGAATTAGCCAATTCAGACGTTCATATTGGCGCTGCGATTAGCTTCCCATTAGGTCAAACCACAATTGCTTCAAAGGTTTTTGACACGAAAGATGCTATCAAAAATGGCGCAACTGAAATTGATTACGTTGTTAATCTTACCGAGGTTAAAAATAGTAATTGGGACTATATCACTGATGAAATGTCACAAATTGTTGAAATTTGTCGTGAAAACAACGTTATCAGTAAGGTCATTTTCGAAAATTGTTATCTAGAAAAATCAGAAATTAAACAATTGGCTGAAATAGCTAAAGTAGTTAAGCCTGACTTCATTAAGACTTCTACTGGTTTTGGTACTGGTGGGGCAACGATTGCGGATGTTAAATTAATGAAAGAGACCGTTGGTGATATTGTTAAAGTTAAAGCTGCTGGTGGTATTCGAAACACTGACGACTTTCTTGCATTAATTGCTGCTGGAGCAGAACGTATTGGTACAAGCTCTGGTATTAAAATAATTAATGTCCTTAAAGAGCGATTTGCCAAGGACAATGTATCATATATTGATCTATAAATAACTCCGATTTAACTAATTAACCCCTCTTGTTACTTGATTAATGTAATAAGAGGGGTTAATATTTATTTTCTGAATAATAATTCAAAACATCATTTTGTAAGAGGAAATTTAATGACCAAATCACAACCAAAATATCGTATTATCGCTAACAAAATACTAGAAAACATCCAAGATGGTACCTATCCACTTCACGAATTTATCCCAAAAGAAATTGACTTAGCAGATAAATTTCAAGTAAGCAGACCTACCATCCGACAAGCCATTCAAATATTGGTCAGTGAGGGTTATCTGGCCCGTCGAAAAAAATCTGGTACTTGGGTACAATCAACAAAAATGACACAAGGCTTTACTCACATGATTAAAAGTTATTCAGATGAAATGGGTGAAAAAGGGGTTATTCCAAAAACTGAAGTCCTTAATTTAACTAAAATAACCGCAACTCTTGAAATTCAATCAGCTTTAAAACTATCAGTAGATGATACCGTTTTTGCTTTAACTCGTTTACGTTTTGCCGATGAAATTCCAGTAGTTTTGGTGACTTCTTATATTCCAACTAAATATTTACCTGATTTAGATCAACATGATTTTACAAAAGAATCCCTCTACCATACCTTTAAAGATCATAATCTTGCACTCCGACATGCTTCACGGGAATTAGAAATTTTAAAAGCTGACGAAACTACAGCTGCTCTATTACAGGTATCGTTAAATGATCCGATATTTTATTTTCATACAATTACTTATCTTGATAATTACGCACCAGTTGAATATTCAATTGCAAAATATCGTGGTGACCTAAACTCCTTTAAAATCGAAATTAACCAATAAATTTCTTTGTATATTGTACATATCAGATATATTCACTAAAAAACTAATAAAGTTGGGGCAAAAAAATGCCCCAACTTTTTTGATTAAAATGTATTAATAATGGGACTACAATTTTTATAGCATAAACGTGTTCCAAAACTCTGAAACCTCAATATAATGTGATTTGCATAAATTAAAAAAACGGATCAATACATCCGTATCAATCCGTTAAATCTTTACTATTTAAGCTTTGAAGGCTTCATCAATTGCCTGGAATTCTTCATCTGACAATTTAACATCTAATGATTTAGCCAAATCCTTAGCCTGTTCAGCATTACGTGCGCCTGGAATAACCAAACCAATGCTTGGATGTGTCATGTACCATGCCAAAACAACATGTGTCATTGAAGCATCATGCTTCTCTGCAATGCCTTTTACAATATCAAGCCCCTTGATAATTTGATCAAACTTCGCATCGTCTAGACGATCAAACTTTGCCCGATCAGCAGCACCGTAACGGCCAGTTAATAGACCTGATTCCAATGGGAAATATGGTACGAACTGAATGTTGTTCTCATCTAAGTAAGCAAACCGTTCTACTTCTTCATCACGATGAGCCAAGCTGTAGTAATCTTCATCAAAATCAACCTTACCCGTAGCATTTGCTTCCTTCAATTGATCAAAACTAAAGTTTGATACACCAATCGCACGGATCTTACCGGCTTGCTTTAGTTCATCTAATGCCTCTACAGCTGCTAACTTATCTGAATCATCATCTGGGAAATGAATAAAGAAGATATCAATGTAATCTGTCTTTAAACGCTTCAATGAATCTTCAACTGTCTTAACCAAAAATTCTGAGCTGTTGTCAGGTGCTAAATCCTTATCAGGATTTTGGGCACCTTTAGTTGCAATAATGATTTTACTACGATCGTAGTCTTGGATAACATCCCCAATGATTTCCTCTGAACGACCAACACCGTAAACAAAAGCTGTATCAAGAACATTGATGCCAGCGTCTAATGCCGCACGCACCAAATCATATCCATCTTGCTCATCTAAATTATCAAATAGATTATGGCCACCAACCTTGTTGGTTCCTAATCCTAACTTATTTGTCAATTCTAAAGTCATTTGAATACCCCTCTATTTTTTGATTTTTTATATGAAGCTAATGCCTCATTTCACGTTTATGATAACATACTTTCCTTAAGTTAGTAAAAATATTTAACGCCATTAGAATGCTACTCGCTCTAAAGTCAACAATGCCGATTTTCTTCCAAGTCCAGCAGCATAACCTGTTAGTGACCCGTCACTACCAAGTACGCGATGACAAGGAATAAACACAACAAACGGATTTGTACCAATCGCATTCCCCACTGCTCGTGATAATTTATTAGCTTGCAATTCATCACGAGTAATCATATGACAGATTTGTTTATAGGTTACTGTCTGACCGTATGGTACTTGCTGTAGTGCTTTTAAAACTTTTTCTTGAAAAATCGTAACATTAAAATGCATAGGCAATTCATTCGCATTTGGTTGCTCACCAGCAAAATAAGCTAACAACCATTTTTTTGCTTGCTGTAATATTGGTGTATCTACAACAGTCGCTGATGATAAATCATATTTACCACCAAAATGTTTCTGTCCTTCAAACCAACTCCCCAACAAAAATTCATCATCACTCAGTAACGTCATCTTCCCTAATGGCGTATTAATAACTTGAATATATTGCATTTCTTATCCTCAATTTTATTTATTGTGCCATCAAACGAATGACATAATTAATTTTATTAATATTCGTTTCATTTTCTTTAATCATCAGATTTTCTAAACTTGTGACGATTAATAAATATTGCAAACGGTCTCGATTCATCTGATAAGCAACTTGTGCGGGCCAATTAATAAATGGTAATAACATTTTATCAAAATGATCACCATAACCAAATGCATATTGTGTCATCCATAGACTGACTATCTTAGTGGCTACCAACTGTTTCATAAATTTATCTTTATGCTTGTTAATATTTAAAACTGAACCATCTACTAAGATAATACTTGTTTGCATCCCCCGCGTCTGTACATCACTAATGTATCTAGCATTAACCCATGTTGTCGGGCCACTTTTGTAACTAGTAACGGGAATAAAAGCATAATTTTGCATAATCCAACTACGCATTTGTCTTATTAAAGCTGGTGGTAGTAAGCGATAAAACGCCTCAATTTGTTGCGTCCGCTTAAAAGACGTTTTTGATTCCAATTTTGCCAGTAAGTAATTTGTTGAGACATTGACGTCAACAACCATTCCGTCAATATAATAAATTCGTGAAACAGAGCGTTGATAACGATCATGTGCTGCAACAATCATCAGTGTTGTTTGCGGACAAATATCGCCTGTTTCAGCAACCGACATTAGAACCTCTGAACAATAACCCTTTTCTGATACTGTAACTGTATATGTCATTTTTCTTATTCCTCTATTCAAAATTATGCATAATGATTTTTATTTATCACTTGCTGTAATAATTTTAAACGGCGGTAATAAGTCATGCGATGAATTTTTAAACGTAAACAGCGTTTCATCACAGTATCATCTGGATACATCGCAAAATCAGTTACCAATTGTTTTAATTGGTCTGCCTGTCCATGGCCAGAAATCAACTGATCAATTGTCATTAAAAGTTCTAATTGTATAAAATTTTGTTCATCGGTGATCATTTCTGGTATTTCATTTGTGAAGTGATGTCTTGTTTCATATCGCTGGGAACTGCGTTGTAAATCACGTAAACGCCAGAGTAACCACTTAAATAAAGCTGGATTATCTCGTGCTTGAAACTCTTCACCAGCTAATAAACGTTTTAAAACAAGCAACCGTAACTCTTGCAAATAATCTTCAAAGTTGATACTACGTCGATATACGCCACCTGCTTTAAGAACACCGTAAATCAATAATTCATACTCCTGTAGTTTTACTGCCAATTTTTTAGTCATTTCAAACTCCTTCGGTCATATTTTTGTTACCATAACACCCGAAATTGTTTGCATAACCATAGAAATAAACAGCATCACCAGAGTATTTACTGAAACACACATCACCAAAACATTTCACATTCTATAATAGCCATAGTTTTCATTCATTTTTACTGTAAAAAGGGGTAGACAGTCAAAATCGTCTTAAATTGGTATGCAATATAATCATAAATCACTTAATATAACAGCATTTACTCCCAATCTAACACCGCTTCAATACTATAATTGTCACTACCACTAAGTAACTGCGAAACACAGCAACGATTTTCTACTTCACTAACCAATGCACGTGTTTGAGGTAAAGTTTGACCAGGGACGCAAACTTGCGCATGAACTAAAAATTCATAGCGTCCCTTTCCTTTTACATATGAAATTTTGGCATGTGCTTTGGCTTTTTCGTTAATATGATGTTCTTTTAAAATCACTGCCATCGTCCCAACCAAGCAAGTACACAACGACATCCCCAATAATTGTTCTGGATTTGTACCGGGTTCATCACTTAAAGGGCTGCTCGTTTCTACAGAAATACCATTTTCAGCATAAGCATGACCATTTAATCCTTCAACATTATATGTGTCAGTCGTATACATTGCTTTATCCCAGCGTATATCATTTTTCATCAACATTTCCCCCTGTTTTTATATAAGCTAATTGTAACCGCTTTCTATAAATAAAACACGCCTCAACACTAACAAAAAAGTATCATCCATTAACTGAATGATACCTAATAAATTTATCTAACAAATATGATTACTTTTTAGTCACATCACCATCTGCATCCTTTTTGACTTGCATATCACTCATTGGAATATAACCTAATTTTTTAACTGTGCTTTTCATTGTCTTTGACTTCATAAATTTAATATATTTTGTCGTATTTTTATCTGTTTTCTTTGTTGTATACATGTGCTCATATGCCCAGATTGACCACTTGTCTTTTTGCACATTTTTTTCCGTTGGCCGTACTTTATCAATTGAGACAGGCTTTAAGTTTTTTGCCTGACTACCTGATGTATACGAAAATGCTAAGTATGAAATTGCACCTGGCGTTGTTGAAACAATCTTTTGTACAGCACCATTATCATCTTGCTCTTGTGAAGTTTTAGCTGTTTTACCATCTAAGACCTCTTGTTCAAAAGTAAACCGTGTTCCAGATCCTTGCGCACGATTAATGACTGAAATCTTTTGATCTTGACCACCAACTTCTTCCCAGTTAGTTATCTTTCCTGTGAAAATATCCCGAAGTTGTTCCATTTTTAAGTTGGATACTTTGACATCTGAATTAACAACTGGCGTAATACCCACTACGGCTACTTTATGATCTTTTAATTTTTTAGCATTGATACCATCTTTTTGTTCAGCAAAAATATCTGAATTACCAATCGTCACATTACCTTTACCGACTTGACTTAATCCAGCACCTGAACCACCACCTTGAACATTAACAGTTACGCCAGGATTACGATTACCAAATTCTTCGGCAACTTGCGCAGCTAAAGGCTGTAATGCGGTTGAACCCACTGCCGTTACCTGTTTCGTTGATGCAGCATGAACAGTAGTTCCCATTAACCCACCAGCAGCAATAATTCCTGCTGTTCCTACTAACAATAACCCTTTTTTCATCACAAACTCCTTCTATGGTAGTTCTAGTATAAAAAGCAATAAATAGAATAAACGTTGTCTTAATGACACTTTTAATTCTATTAAATAGATGTCACGATTTAATAGAGAGTTCATGTTGGTTTGGTATTATTTGTGTAAACATTAACCTTACAAACTTTTTATTTTGTAAAGTTACCAAAAATATCCTAAATTTTTATTTTTCAGTTTCTTTCATCCAATTGACATGTCATAATAGTAGTTATAAATAATTTTTTTGGGAGATCTATATGCTTAGTATGAACGAATTGATTCAACAATTACAAGACATCAAAGAGGCTTCATCGGAAGTCACTAAAGTCCCTGGTGCCAAGACAATTTACTTAGGTGCTGGTTGGTTTTCAGACCAACAAATCGATACCTTAATTGCTTCATATAAAGCATTAAACAATAATCCAACAATCAGCTACGTTCACGTACCTTTGCTTAACCAATTTGGTGGTCAAGCATTTGACGAAAATGGCGACTTTGAACCTGACTTCAAATGGGCTGTTGCAACATATAACGCTGATATAACAGCAATCCGAAATTCTGACGTTACATTAGGCGTTATTACCGCTGGGAACGAAGATAGTGGTACTGCCTTTGAGTTAGGTTACGCTAACGCCCTTGGTCGCCCATCAGTTGCGTTCTATGATGGTGATTGGGTTGCAAACCCAATCAACTTGATGCCAGCTATTGGCCCATCATCATACGTTCGTTCAACTGATGAACTCGCAACGTTTGATTTCATGAGTATCGCATCACGTATTTATGATGGTAAGATTATTTAAATAAGGTATCATTGCGTCATTACAATCGTAAAATAACCCCGTACATTAATGTACGGGGTTATTTTGGTAGTGAAAATATCTTTTACCACTGATAATTTGTTGGATCCTGTCGACCATTACCCGTTGCCTTATCCAATAGAATTCGTTGTTCATAGTGCGCAACATTATGCTTAGTCGTTTTAACCATATCAGGATTAACCGAAACATAATCAATTCCTTGCTTAATAAGGAATTCCGTAAACTCTGGATATTGAGACGGCGCCTGACCACAAATTGATACGGTCTTGCCATCTTTATGGGCTGTTGTAATCAGATGCGCAATAGCTCTTTTTACTGATAAATTACGTTCATCAAACAACGACGCAACTGTATCATTGTTTCGATCCAAACCGAGTAACAACATGGTTAAATCATTTGACCCAATTGAGTAACCATCAATATATTGATTGAATTGATCAGCCAAAATAATATTTGCTGGAATTTCAGCCATCATATAAACCTTAAAGTCTTCTGATCGTACCAAGCCAGCTGCCGTCATAATTTCCGTTACTTTTTTAGCTTCATCAATTGTCCTTACAAAAGGCAACATGACATTTAAATTCGTCAACCCAAATTCTTCTCGAACCTTTTTAACCGCTGCTAATTCCAATTTAAAAGCTTCAATAAACTTTGGATCATAATATCGTGATGCGCCACGCCAGCCTAACAAATCAGCTGGCTCATTTGGTTCAAATTCAGCACCACCTTTTAGGTTACGATATTCACTTGATTTAAAATCTGATAATCGTAAAACAACTGGTCGCTGTCCCATTGCACGAACCACTTTACTAATGCCATCGGCCAACATATTAATCGCCTTTTCTGCTTTGCCTTGGCTAATTAAGTAAAGGGGATGTTCATGAATATAACTTGTCCAAATGAATTCTTCCCGCATTAAGCCAACACCATCGACAGGTAAGTGTTCATATTTTTCAACTAACTCGGGATCTCCTAAGTTCATCATGACCTTCGTAGCTGTTGGTGCAAAATATTCTGTATCAGTTGATACTTCTTTAGCTGCCGGTTGTTGTCTATTATCAGCTAAAATAGATGTTTCTTCACCTGCATATACTACCCCATTTTTTGCATCAACAGTAATCATATCACCCGTTTTCAAAACATCCATCGCAGCTACACCACGACTTGCGGTGCCGACAATACTTGGTATCTGCATTTCACGAGACACAATTGCTGCATGACATGTACGACCACCATTATTCGTAATAATGGCACGAGCTTTTTTCATAATTGGCACCCAGTCTGGTGAGGTCATACTCGTAACTAATATTTCACCTTCTTTAAATTGATTAATATCTGCTGTATTTTCGATAACTCGTACTATGCCACTCGCAGTTCCTGGACTAGCAGGCAATCCTTTAACAAGAACATGCATTTCTTGATTTTTTGGCATCATATTCACCTCATTATTTTTTGCTAATTGCTTGTTTTTTTGTGACCAAACTGTTTCGGGTCGCGCCTGAATAATCCATATTTTGCCCGTCTTTTCATCAAGAGCAAATTCCATATCCATATAACAACCATAATGTTTTTCAATTTTTTTAGCATAGCCAGCTAATTCAATCACTTGTTTATCAGTTAATGAAGGTTGTTTGGCTTGTTGTGTAGATAATGTTTGCTCTGCTACACCACCATTTGGTAATCGCTTTAGTGCAATATTTTTTGTCGTGATATCTTTTGACAGAATTTCAAGTGACTCCTTATTAACAATAAAATCATCGGGTGTAACGGTTCCTTGTACTAAGTACTCACCAAGTCCCCAAACACTATCAATAATGATTTCTTTTTCATCACCATTACCCACATTAATTGAAAACATCACGCCAGACGCCTGAGAAGACACCATCATTTGGATAGTAGCTGATAATGCTACTTGTTCATGGGGAAAGTTTTGTTTATGACGATAATATGTCGCACGGTCGGTAAATAATGATGCATAGCACGCCTTAATTTGTTGAACAATATCATCACCACCTTGAATATTAAGATAAGATTCTTGTTGACCAGCAAATGAAGCATCCGGCAAATCTTCAGCTGTTGCACTAGAACGTACGGCAACAAAAGGCATTGTTTCACCAACCTTTTGTGCTAACGCTGCATACGCTTGTTTAATTTCAGTTGTTAAACTAGCAGGCATATCATGATCCATGATTAATTGACGAATTTGTGCACACACTGTGTGCAGTTCTTTTGCATCTTCGTAATCATGAATATCATTTAGAAGCGCTTTAATTTTGTCGCTTACGCCAGTTATCGCCATAAATTCACGATAAGCATGCGTCGTTGTGGCAAACCCATATGGGACTGGCATGTTAGTAGCTGAAGTTAATTCCCCCAGTGAAGCTGATTTGCCACCAACTAAATCGACGTCAGTACGACTTAATTCGTCAAACCATAAAATATTAGCAGTAGTTCTGTTTGCCATGAAAAATTCTCCTTAAACCTTGGCTCATAATTCGGTATGCTCCCCAAATATATGCAAGCGCTTACTTAAAAATCTAAAATAAAAAGTCGTTTTACCGACCATATTTATGCTTTACCAATAATTGCCATACTATCGTTAGCACCCACACGTTCCGCCCCAATGGCAATCATTGTTTCGGCCTCTATCGTATTTTGAATGTTACCAATAATTTTTATTTTTTTACAATCAGCATTTGTGTCCGCAATGATTTGACTGGCCGTAACAATTTCTTTATCAGTCAAGCAATCAGTTGCTATCATAACAGTCAGTAACGTGCCTGCCTGATGTGCTGTTGCAACAAGCGCATTAATCTCAGCGTACACAATTTCATAATGCCCCGCTTTTAACTCATCAATATTCAATAAAACACTTAATTCTTCTGCCCCATTTTCAATGGCCTCATTGACTTCAATAATTTTGTCATTCGTTGCATCGGTTGTAATCATGCAGATCGTTTTGACTGGTGATAACAAAAGCTGCTTACTAACGTATGAAACCCATTTTGAATTAACGACTACCGAATAAAAATGGTTGTCACGTGCTTCTTTAACTACTTGATCCACCTCTTGCTTTGATGCTGCACGATTTAACGTTGTATGTTCAAGAAAATGATTTAAGTCCATTTCTAGATAACCCCTTTAATAATTTTTGTCGTGCTCATGAACAAATTCATTGTAACCAAGGTTTGAACAAATGTAAACACTTTGTTTGAAATTATGTTCATTCGATTTAGGAAACCGTTTAAATTGTGATATAATTTACATAAATCAAGCGGGGGAGTCATTACAATACATGGTTAATACATCAACTACGAATAAAAACCAAACTGCACTCGAAATTTGCCATTTATACTATGAAGATGGTCTTAGTCAGAATGAAATCGCTAAAAAATTAAATATTTCAAGACCTACTATTTCTCGTCTACTAGCTTACGCAAAAGAAAATGGTATGGTCCAAATAATCATAAACGACCCCAATCAAGACTTGAGTTTGTTACAAATGCAACTTAAGAAAAAGTATCAATTAAAAGATGTTTTAATAGCTGAAAATTTTGTTGACGATACCCAACTCATTAACGATAAACTTGGCAAATTAACCGCTAGCTACTTAAATAAAATTGTAAAAGACAATGATATTATTGGTATTAGTTGGGGACACACACTAACTGCTGTTGCCCATCATTTAATTCCAAACGAACATCACAATATTAAAGTTGTTCAACTTAAAGGTAGTATGTCTGAATCTGATTTAAGTGATCATGCGAATGATATTAATCAAAAATTTGCACAAGCATTTCACACGAATACCATTAATTTACCGCTACCAACATTTTTGGATAGCGCTATTACTAAGGAAATTGTTATCAAAGATAAATTTATTCATCAAATTTATGAAACGGGTATCCAAAGTAATATCGCTATTTACACAACAGGAACTGTTCAAGACCATTCATCGCTATTTCGTCTTGGTTATTTAAGCGAACAAGAAGTTGCAGACTTACAACATTTAGCAGTTGGTGATATCGTCTCACGCTTTATTGATAAAGACGGTCATATCATCAATCCTGAGCTTAACAATCGTACAACCGGTATTGATTTAGCAAATTTACGACAAAAAGATTATTCTATTTTAGTAGCTGGTGCCAAAAAGAAACTAGTTTCAATTCACGGCGCTTTAAATGGACGCTATGCCAATGTTTTAATTACCGACAAACAAACTGCCATTGATTTACTAAATAAATACTAAAAAATAACCGTTTCCCTAAATTACTTGAGAAACGGTTATTTTTTATTTGCTATCTATTATCAATTGGTTAAATCAGTATTTTTACTTTTCCGTCATGATATAACGGTGAATCAAGTCTCCGATAATTGAAGCAACAAATGGTGCTGTTAAATCATAATATTGAAATACTAATTAATGCGACTTAACAAATCTTGTTTAATTTTTTCTTCTCTTCTTTCAAATTTTGGATACATTAACATAATTACTGCACCAATCATGAAACAGATAGCTGGTAACCATATAAATGAAAACTTAATACCAGCTAATGCTGATGCTGTCTGTTGATGATGAGCTACGTAACCAGATGCTGCCATAATCTTAGAAGGCAAAAAGCCACCTAAACCTGAACCCATTTTAATACAAAATGCACTACCAATTGCTGTTAAGAATCCGGCAGAACGAATCCCTGTCTTCCATTCACCATAGTCAACAGTATCAGAAAGCATGGCAAACGGCATTGAAACAGCTATTCCGGTTCCAATAGATGTAAAAATCCATGCTGCTGCAATTAATGTAAAGCTATCACCAACAAATCCCATTAGAATTTGACCAATCGTAGCAATAGTAAATCCAATAATTAATGTTTGTCCCTTTGAAAATTTTCTAACCATGAACGGGATTAAGATATTCCCAACTACTTGGAATAATACTAATCCATTCAATAACGAAGCATAATTTTGATGTCCTAAATTATATTGTGCATAATAAATAACTGTTGAAGTACGCACTGTATTTCCCAACCAATACATTACATTTGCTGATACTACGATGATCCATGGCCAATTTCCCATCATAGATTTAAAGCTATCTTTAATTGGAATACTTTGTGTTTCTACTGGACCAGAATTAACCTCTTGTGTTTTAGCAAATGCAAAAACAAACATTAAAATCCCAATAACAGAATAAATTGCTGCAGTTATCGCAAAACCTTTTTGATCATTACCGCCACCAAAAAATGCAACAAGTGGCAACGTAAAGGAAGCAGTAACAAAATATCCAATATTTCCTCCAACCATACGATACGAATTTAATTTCACACGTTCATTTGAATCACTACTTAAATTTGGCAAAATAGACGTAATCGGCGTTGAAATTCCGGTATAGATAATACCTGTAACAAGGTAAGTTACTAAAGCATAAATTCCTTTTTGTGTAGTTGATAGTTCCGGTGATAAAAATGATAATGTTAAAAAAATACCAAACGGCGCTGCTAACCACAAAAACCATGGACGACTTTGACCATATTTCGAATGTGTATGATCAATAATTAACCCCCAAATAGGCGCATCTAGTGAATCAATAACACGCGCAATTAATAAGATTGTTCCAGCTGCACCGACAGATATTCCAAAAACGTCAGTATAGAAGTAAAGAATAAAACTTGTTAGTGTACAATAAAGCAAATTTCCAGCAGTGTCAGTACTGGCGTAAGCTAAAATATTTGTCATACTTAATTTTTTTTGCATTACTTTTCTCCCCAAAAGTATTTTTATTTTTTATATGTGGCACGATATGTTTTTGGAGACATACCTGTTATTTTTTTAAATCGATTCGTAAATGAAATATAGGTTTCAAAACCAACGAGTTCCGCAATATTTTTGATTAATTTGTTTGTATGAATCAAATATTGTTTCGCTGTTTCTACCCTTAATTCTTCTAACAATTCCATTGGCGTCTTACCGTAGACTTTCGTCATGACACGTGCAATGTAATTTACATGTAAATGGAATTCTGCTGACAAAAGATTATTATCAACATGTTCCGAAAGATGCTCTGCCAGATACAAATGAACTTTTTCAGCTAACAATGTTGCACGATCTTTTGCAATTCCCTGAGTATCAATGTACTTCAAGAATTTCAAAAACAATTCTTCGGTATACCAAATACTATCAATACGGTTACTAGAAGTACTTTTTTGAATGTCGTCCAGCAAATCAAAAATCAGTTCTGGTTCAGCAATTTTCCCCAATTTTGGTAATTGCAAAGTATACGACTTTTGATGGAAATGTAATTCTGGAATTGGCAAATCCGAAACAAAACACATCGGAAAATTAGCTTGTTGCCATCTAGAACTTGTATAGATGTGCATCCAAAAGAAACTCGTCTCCTCTTCGCACGGTTGCCACGAATCATGTTCTGCATTTGGAAGGAGTATAAACATCTCATTTTCATGGATTGTATATTTTTTTGAATCTTCACGTAAAAACAAAGCTCCTTTTTTTACAAAAATCAAATCAAAAAAGCCAATATTATAGCGATGCACATGACGCTGTCCTGCTTTAAACGTCGTATAATTACCTTCAATAAAACTAGGAAATGGTGGTATTGAAATCGAAATAATTTGTTGATCCATCTGTTTACTCCAATCCATCTTCAAAACAGGTAATAAATAAATTACTTATTAATATCAAATAAGTGATTTTTTGATAATGTTGATCCTGTTAGTTGCTTCGTACCTGTTTCATCAATCAGCCAAAACTCTTTCTGATATGGTGCAAAACTAATGACATTAATTTGGTTTTCTTGTTGTTCATATGTCCCATTGATCACCGACCATTGATTATTCTGATGAACCAAATAGGTTCTTTGTCCGATACCATCAAGGTATGCAACCAGTTCCTCACCCATGTCCCAATCTGGTGTCTCATTAGCACTATTAAATAATTTTGCGAATATACCACCATCTGAATAAAATGTTGACTGACCAAAACGATTACGAGACAAATCCGGTCGATTAAGATGTGGTCCGGCAACTGCATATGTTGATGCGGCCATCCCTTCATCTAATTTATCCGTGGTAACTGAATTTGTATCATAACAATACATAATTGCTGCAGTTGCACGATAACTAGCTTGTAAATAAGCAGGATTTTTTAATACTTCATACACTTTAAAAGTTGCTGCAGCTGTGACTCCTCCCCAGAGTGAATGAATCATATATGCAAGTGCTTCCCACCAACGATCTGGATTTTGTACTCGAAAGTCATTTGAGTAGCCAATATTAGCTAATAATAATTGGCCATAGGTCCTTGCACCGTCTTTAAACCCAGCTTCACTTAATGCACCCGCAGTTGGTCCAAAGCCAGCATTATCAAAATAATGTTCTGTAATAGCAGCTTGATATGTGGTACGATTCTCATCAATTTTATACGTGACTTGTTGCCATAGATCATTAATTTTTTCATAATAATCTGTTAAGCCGTGTCGCTTTAATTTTTTAAGTAAATCCTGAATATATAGAAAATAAACACCCAACATACGAGCTTCTTCTTTACCTCGTTCAGTTTCATGAAAATCCGGATTAACACGTAACATGAAAACATCAGCAGCCCACTGCAAATAATCTTTGGCTGAATTTAATAATAAGGTCTCTTCATCAAAGTCTGATAGTAGTAGGAACAAGTGAGCAATATATTCAAAATCCATACAACGATAGAAATCACCGTATAATTTATTTGGCCTTTTAAAGTTTCCATTGTTAAACCATTTTGGTCGCACATAATTTACCGCGCTTGCTTCGACTTGACGTACTTGCTCCTTGTCTAAGATTCCCATCAAATTTTTCTTTAAAACAAGACTTAATTTACCTAATGATTCACCTTGATTAGATATTGGTGTAGAAGCGTATGGCGTTTCACCATCTTTACCTTGATATAAATTTTCTGAGATATATTTAACACGTTTATCAATGACTTCATTCAATGGATTCATAACATTTAAAACAACTGAATCTTGTGTCCCATCTGAAAAGTCAAAAACAATTTTATGTTCACCAAGTATGGTTGGTTTAAATGATACTTGATATTGATTTGGTAATTGTTGTTGAAATTGTAATTTTGCTTTTTGTTTACCCGCTTCACCGGCATAAGTTGTGACAGCAACTAACTCATGAGTATGTCCATTAAGCGTTAGGTAGCTTGGTCGGTGCACAATATTCAACGGTTGGTAGGAAATTGTTGGTTGACCCACTTCACTCGCCTTTTTATAAAATTCTTGTTTCGAATTATTTTTTGTGATCACATAATGCCAATCTATTGATGTGTTAGGTTTTATTGAGATTGGACTCTTATCATAAATCCAATCATTATTTTCAAAATGATCATCATACCCACCTGCGAGAATGAGCTGGTGAAACAACATACCGTCTAATGAAGGTGAAACATTTTCAAAAAATAAATTATTATATGCTGCATAAGTTCCTACTGATAATGTTTGTCCGGCTGTTTGATAAATGCCAAGATTACCTGATTGATTATCACGTCTCACTGCGTTAATTTTTGTAAAATCGCGTGATATTGATGGATAAACTGCCGCTGATTCATGAATATTTTTTACAACATTTTTATCTCGGAACATGACATATGCTAATGATAACCAAACACCAAAGTTATTAATTTTAATATCTTCTGTTGTTAAATTATATAAACTAATATTCCAATTTAACTGATCATTAATTGATAAATCATAATCAAATTTCACTTCTACTTTTTGTAACAATTCATACGTAACCAATATTCGTTGTTGCTTCGTTGTCATTTGTGGGTAGTTATCAGCACTATTAATTGTTTCACCATCAATTGTAATCGTAAATTCACCAAATAATTTATCTGACTCATTAAATGACGCTTGTTTCAAATACTCATTATCAATAACCCAATTCATATGATACGGGTCATCTTTCATAACCAGTGATTGTACATAACCTTGGGGGTGTACCTGCATTTGCAGTTTATTATTCTCCATTGTTTAACTCCTTTAGCCTTTTTAATTAAGCTACCTCTGTAGTTTAGCATGTAAATGACAACGCTTACATCACTCATATACAACTAAAAGTTATATAATTTCACACAAAAATAACCGTTTCCCTAAGTTACTAGAGAAACGGTTATTTTTTATTTGCTATCTATTATCAATTGGTTAAATCAGTATTTTTACTTTTCCGTCATAATATAACGGTGAATCGAAGCCCCGATAATTGATCCAACAAATGGTGCTGTTAAATATACCCAGATATCTTGCATAGCTAACCCACCAGCGAAGATTGCCGGGAACAATGAACGAACAGGATTCATTGATGCACCCGTTAAGTTACCAGCAGCGAAAACCAATAACGCGATTGTCAAACCAACGGCAATTGGTGCTTGTAGGTTGTAAGTTTTAGTCTTAGGGTCATTCAAAACTAAAATAACAACTAACAATACTGTCGTCAATATAACCTCAACGAAGAAGGCCATACCGGCTGAAATATTTGGAAATACTGTTGCATTCAAATGATTTTTAGCAACTTCTGTTGACCATTTTAGGCCGGCACCATTTAGAAAAGCTTGATACGTAAACTTTAAGACAAATCCACCAATCAAACCACCAACAAGTTGTGAAACAATATAAATGATTGTTTCAGTACCCTTCATTTGCTTATTCAAAAAGTTCATAAAGGTTACTGCCGGATTAAAGTGTGCTCCAGACAAAGGTCCAAAAGCATAAACCAATACAGCTAACAGAACTCCCCATCCAATAGATGGGCCTAATAGATCATTGTATCCGCCCCCCATAATAACCAAAGCGGGTCCAAAAAATACTAGCAATGCACTTCCAAAAACTTCTCCAAATATTTTCTTTTTCATCTTATTTACCCTTAAATAGCATCGTTAACCATGCTTAAGAACGCAGCAGGTTCAAGTGACGCACGCCCAATTAACAGCCCATCAATGTCTTCTAACTCAAGAATTTCCTTTGAATTTTCTGGAGTTGCTGAACCACCATACTGAATGCGAATCTTATCAGCCACTTCTTGTGTAAACAAGATAGCCAATGACTTACGAATTACTTTTGCTGCATGTTCAATAATTTCTGCTGAAGGTGCTTCGCTAGCACCAATTGCCCAAGCTGGCTCATAGGCAATGACAATTTTTTCAGCCTTAGTCTTATCGACACCAGCCAAACCAACAGCAATTTCTGTTAAAGGTGCCATATCTTCGTCATCAGGATTATAGTGTGTTGCATCCTCGGCGATTGCGACAATTGGTACCAACCCATTACGAAGAGTCGCTGTTACCTTTAACCCAACAGACCCATTAGTCTCTTTGAACATCTTACGACGCTCATAATGACCAACAATTGATCCTGAAACATCGATATCAGCTAATGCAGCGGGTGATGTTTCACCAGTATAAGAACCTTCATCAGCCCAGTGTACATTTTCAGCAAATACACCAACAGGAATTTTTAATTCTTTGCTGCGCTTAACCATTTCATGCAAGTAAATATCTTGTGCTGCAATACCCACTTCTACTTTTTTGGGATCAGGTAATTTCCCTTGAATCTCTTGTAAGAAATCGTAAACTTCAGCTACTTTTTTGTTGGTTTTCCAATTTCCTATAACTAAAGGAACTCTCTTTGACATTACTTTGCCTCCCCTTTTAGCGCCTTCAATTGCGCTTCATCACGTAAATGAGTGTATTCTTCTGTCATTGCTTGTTTTGTCTCATCAGACCAATCAAGAATCTTAGCCATTTCATCAATAACTGGTGTTTCCAGACGTTCTAAGTCCTCTGACTTAAACAATAGATAGTTCGTACGACGTAAGAAGTAATCAATTGGGCGTAAGACAAATTCTTTATCAATGGCATAATGCAACATACTCGTTTCAGCTACTGATAATTTAGGCGCTGAAACACCTGTTTTAATGTATTCAATTATTTCAGGCGTGTTAGATCCATATAAGTTAGCAATTTCTTTAGCTTTAACTTCGTTAACCTCATACTTCTCCAACTCTTCAGCATACTTTTCAAGTTCAGCATCAACATCATTTGGATTAAAGTGACCACCTGATACAGGATACTTTGTTGAATCAATAGGTGTAACCTTAGTTGTAAATTTATCAGCGAAAATATTTACTAACTGTTCTAATGTCTCTGAAGCCATCAAACGATAATCCGTTAATTTACCACCTGACACATTGATAATGCCGTTTTCTGCCTTAATTTGGAAACCACGTGAGACACTTGAAGCATTCTTATCACCACTGCTTGTTAGATCACTTAATTGTGCGTCAACTTCATGACGATCGATTTCGTTATTAAAGTATTGACCAAGCTTAGTATTTAATTCATGCAAACTCTCATCAGACGCTGTTTTCTTAGTTGTATTACCATTGTAATCACCTGCACCACCAATTAATGGGCGCAATCCTGCCCAGCTAGATTGCACGTCGTCAATTGTGATATGAGCATTAGGAAAATGACTATTAATAGTTGCTAATAGATAATCGACATCGGCTTGTTCAACCTTAGGATGCAAATAATCACCTGAATAATCTGTATCCGTTGTTCCAAAGTACGTTTTATTAGCACGTGGAATAACAAAAATCATACGACCATCATGGAATCCAGAATCAAAATAAACAGTATTTGGTACTGGCAAACGATCTTGATTAATAACTAAATGCACACCCTTCGTAGGACGAATTGTATCCTTAGTTGTCTCATCAGCAATTTGGGTAATTGTATCGTGCCATGGACCAGCCGCATTAATGACAACCTTCCCCTTAATATCAAATACTTCTTTGGTAAAAGTATCTTCAACACTAACCTTTTTACCATCACCATCAGCAACGACCGCAGTTGCCTTCAAATGACTAACTGCGACAGCCCCGTCATTAACAGCTTGTTTAATGTTTTCAATTGTTAAACGTGCGTCATTGTTTTGGTAATCTAAGTAGATTGCTAATCCAACTAAATCCTTGTGATCTAACATTGGTAAATAATCACGTGCTTCTTCGGCTGACAATAAACGATGCACGAATGGACTATCTGGTGATACTTCTGCCAATTTGTCATAAATCTCCATCGCAATTTCGGCACTCATTGGTGTAAATGTTGCTTCAGCATCATCATAAAGAGGCATCAACATATGTGCTGGTCGCGGAATATGTGGCGCAACATTTTGTACACGGGCACGTTCACTCACTGTGTCAGCAACGACGTCAACATCGAAAGTTTTTAAGTAACGAATGCCCCCATGGACTAGTTTTGTTGAACGACTACTTGTTCCTTCGGCAAAGTCTTGCATGTCAATAATAGCTGTCCGCAAGCCAGAAGCTGCTGTTTGAAGCGCAATACCAGCACCAGTGATGCCAGCACCAATAATAACAACATCAAAATTATTTTCTTTTAAATTTTCAATTGCTGCTATACGCTGACTACTCTTAAATCGCATTATTTAGTCCCCCGCTTCTTTGGCTTGAAGACCCGTGTTGTTTCAACGGCCTGTTGCCATCCCTCATATAATTCATCTGCATGTTCTTCTGACATTTTTGGTTTAAACTCAGTGGCTTGTTGTGTCATTGTCTTCAATTCATCAACATCCTTCCAGAAACCTACAGCTAAACCAGCTAAGAAGGCTGATCCCAAGGCAGTTGTTTCAACGTTAGCTGGACGTGATACTTCTGTGTTTAACAAATCTGATTGGAATTGCATTAAGTAGTTATTCAATGATGCCCCACCATCAACATGTAACTTAGCAATATCCAAACCAGTATCTTGACGCATCGCATCAACGACATCACGACTTTGGTAAGCTAGTGATTGTAGCGTAGCTTTAACGAAATCTTCACGTGTCGTTCCACGTGTCAATCCAAAGACTGCACCACGTGCTTCTGAATCCCAGTATGGTGCACCTAATCCGGTAAAGCCAGGTACAACATAAACTTCGTCTTCATCAGTAGAAGCATTAGCCATATCTTCACTTTCTGGACTTTGCTTAATGACACGCATACCATCACGTAACCATTGCAATGCAGATCCAGCAACAAAGACAGAACCTTCAAGTGCATACGTTACCTTACCGTCAATTCCATAACCAATCGTTGTTAACAAACCATTCTTTGAAATTTGAGCTTCCTCACCCGTATTCATGACAACGAAAGCACCAGTTCCGTAGGTATTCTTAACATCCCCCTTATTAAGGGCTAACTGACCAAACAATGATGCTTGTTGGTCACCGGCAATACCTGCAATCGGCACTTCAGCACCAAAGAAATGGACAGGAATAGCTTTTCCATAGATTTCTGATGACTGGTGCACTTCTGGTAACATTTTAGCCGGAATATTTAATAGCTCCAAAAGTTCTGGGTCCCACTTCAAATTCTTAATATCAAACATCATGGTACGTGAAGCGTTTGTGTAATCTGTAATGTGAACTTGACCACCTGTCAGCTTCCATACCAACCATGAATCAATTGTTCCAAATAATAATTCACCATTCTCAGCACGTCTTTGTGCCCCACTTACTTGATCTAATATGAAGCGAATTTTAGTAGCTGAGAAGTATGCATCTGGAATCAATCCTGTCTTTTCCTGAATCATGTCTTGATAACCATCAGCAATTAACTTTTCAGCAATTGGTGCCGTTTGACGTGATTGCCAGACAACAGCATTATAAATTGGTAATCCTGTTTGCTTGTCCCAAACAATCGTCGTCTCACGTTGATTAGTAATACCAACACCTTCAATATCAGTAGGTTGGATTCCTGATTGAATCAACGCCGTTGCGATAACAGCTTGAACAGCAATCCAAATTTCATTAGCATCTTGTTCAACCCAACCTGGTTGTGGATAGAACATCGTGATCTCACGTTGTGCAGAAGCAATTACCTTACCATGCTTATCGTAAATCACGGCACGTGTGCTAGTTGTTCCCTCATCAATTGATAGTACATACTTTGGCATAATAATATCCCCCCCATTGGATAAACTAAAATTCTACTTAAATATTAATACTACATTTAAAAACGTTTATAAATGTAAGCGTTTTCTTTCGACACATAAATCTTACAATGGATCAAAAAAATTCACAATGTTTAATTTTTATTCAAATAAGCTCATTAAAAACTTCACAAAAAATCTTATTCGTGTCGATTAATCATTAATTTTAATGGTCTAATTATCTAAAACTTGTTCCATCGCATGTCGAGAAACATTAATGATACTAGCGTGTGAAATTAATTTACATTTTATCTTGGCTATATTTTCATCAAATGCAATTATTTAACAAATAGGGATAAAGTTTTTTTGAAAAAACTTTTTTTCACAAGGTCATTTAGTGCCAAACAAAACCGTTATGAGACTTTTGCCTTATCTATTTTTCATTCACTTATTTATCATTTTACAAATTCAATGTCTTTTTATAACAAAAACAGTAGAACATATGTAACTTGCTCAACTGTTTTTGTTATAGTATTTTATTTTTTTTCAAGCGGTTCAATCATAGATTCAATATGCATTGTCATTAATTGTTTTGCTTCTACTGCATTATGCGTTGCAATCGCTGCTGAAATTAATTGATGATATAACGCAGCTTTTGTTCGCATTAATGGTAATGTATTGGTCATACGACGACCCGATAATTGATATTGTTCAATAGAATTAGACATCGTCTGTAGTGCAGGCTCTTGTGCACCTTCTGCAATTAACTGATGAAATAATAAATCTGTTTTTAAAAAATCGTCATGTATGTGCATTTCAGAGTCTAATTTATTTGCTGCCATCTCTAATTCGTTACATAAATGTTCATCTGCCCTTTGTGCACAATAATATGCTTGCCTTGGCTCTACTAACAAGCGTGCTTTTAAAACTGACAGAAGCGACACATCTTGATTGACTGAGATCATTTGCATTGCACTCGAATTAGGATCATTACGCAAATAAATTCCCCGCCCATGTTCAATACTAACAATATTTTTATTTTCCAAAGTATGTAGTACTTCCCGAATTGTCGTTACGCTGACCCCTAATATTTGTGCAAGTTGTTTCATCGATGGCAATCTTTGTCCTGGTTGCCATTCGCCATTTATTATTTTTTCCTTTAGTTCTCGTAATGCTTTTTCATAAATTGTCTCTTTATTAGCTTCCATTTTATAATCTCTCCTACCATCACGCTTATACTAATGTTACTTTATTTAAACGTTAAAAACCACTAATTAGCTAAACACTAATTAGTGGTTTCATAATTTATTACATAAAAACTGATAGCGTCATGACAGCTCCTAAACCAACTACCCCAATCACACAAGTTAATGGTGACCAAGCCGTTAGCGTTTCTTTCAAAGATAAATTAAAGTATTCTTTAACCATCCAGAAACCTGCATCATTAACATGACCACCAAATATACTACCAGCTCCAACTGATAATACCATTAAGGTTGGACTAACCCCCGAAGCCGCAATCATCGGTGCTACTAAGCCAGCACCCGTTAGCGCAGCAACAGTTGATGACCCCAAACTAACACGCAATAAAGCAGTAATTAACCAAGCAGCTAATAATGGCGACATGTTAATAGTAGCAAACATCTGTGAAATATAATCTGAAATGCCACCTGATACAAGTACTTGTTTGAAAGCACCACCACCACCAATAATAAATAACATCCCCGCAATTTGAATAATTGCATTTTCTACAGTTTGACCAATACGTTTCATACTAATATTCTGTTTAATTCCCATTGTATAAATGGCAAAAATTAGTGATACCATCATTGCAAAATCAGGATTTCCAACTAATCCAAAAATATCGTGAGCCAAACTACCTTTAGCTACTGTAAATTCAAGAATCGTTGATATACCAATTAAAATAACTGGCATCATAGCAGTTAATACACTAATCCCAAATTTAGGTGTCTTGTCTAAATCAAATTCTTCTATTTTACCTAACCGAGGATTTTCCGTTTGTATTTTATACACTTGTGGATACAGCTTACGTAAAAAGTGATTATAGACTGGTCCAGATACAATCACTGTAGGAATTGCAACAACAATTCCTAACAAAATCACGTGGCCAATATTTGCCCCAAAAACTTGTGAAATAGCAGTTGGTGCTGGATGTGGTGGAATAAATCCATGCATGACATTTAAAGTTGCTGCCATTGGAATGGCTAATGACATTAATGGCATCTTTAATTCACGCGCAATGATGAATATAATCGGCAACAACACTACTAAGCCAACCTCAAAGAATAATGCTAGTCCAATAATAAATGATGCTAAAATTACGGCTATTTGAATTCGCTTACGCCCAAATTTTTCAATTAAAGTGTGGGCAATACGATGCCCACCACCAGCGTCTGAAACCAACTTACCAATCATTGATCCCATTCCAAACACAATAGCCAAACTACCTGATTGATTACCTAAGCCTTCGGTAATCGTTGTCGGCACTTTATCCAATGGGATTCCCAATGCAAAGGCTACAACAAAAGATGTGATAATTAATGATACAAAAGTATTAAGCTTTAGCTTGGTAATCAAAAAGATCAACAATAAGACTCCTAATACTACTATTAGTAATGGCATGATTTCCCTCTCTTATTCTACAGATGATGATAAACTGTCAAAATTATTTACTAACGGTTATTAAAAATTCTTGTATTGATTTATCCAAAGCTTGTTCATCCATATTTTCTAGATCCTGTTTATTAAAGAAACTAGATCCGATACCCAAGTAATCAGCACCTGCTGATATAAACAATTGACTATTTTTAATATCAATGCCCCCGACTGCCATAAAACGTAATCCAGGCATTGGTCCAGAAATTTGTTTAAAAAATGAAGGACCTACCGTAATCGCTGGAAATACCTTAACAATATCAGCACCTTTATTGATTTCTGTTTGTATCTCTGTTGGTGTCATTGCACCTGGGACCGTAATTACATCATTTTGTTGTGCTAATTGATAAATTTCCTCTGAAAAAGCTTGGGGTCCAAGCATAAATTTAGCACCTGCTGCAATTGCTTCTTGTGCCTGTTTCACTGTTGTAACTGTACCTACCCCAATATTTACTTTGTCACCATACTGTTTATTACCGTCTGCAATAACTTTTAAATGATCTGGGTTGTTTGTCGTAACTTCAACCCCTACTTTTCCTTCATAACGGCTCAATAACTTTATAATAAGCATAGCTTGTTCATAACTATAACCACGCATAATTACTGTCAACTTTGGATAATTTTCAATATTCATTATATTTGTCCCTCATTTTAAATAATGTTTCGCATCTTTGCGATTGCCATAATACCTACACTGGCTAATTCAGGTACATCAATTGTCAAAATATTACCAGTAAAATAATCATCGTTATTTAACAATACCTGTAGCGCATCACGAAGAGCAGGTTTACCAATAACAACAAAAGTATCATCTACATTAATATCAAAAGCTTGTGTCGTTTTTATCGCTGCAACATCATTTTGTAAAACAACACCCAACAAATAATTAGCCATTTGATTACGCGTGTAATTGGTGTACAAATCTAATAATCGAACCGTAAACGCAGCTCGTCCTAATCCTTTTTTGGCACAATTCTCAGCACCAAGAGTCAGTGCTTTGATATCAAGTTCATCTGAAAAATTATGCTCTAGTGAATCTGATAAAATTGAATCTTTGGTTAGTAATGAAATTAATTCACCAGCCATTGATGTAATAGATCCAGCAATTTTACCGTCTTCGTCAATTTTAATGAATTTTGTATGCGAACCAGGTAGTACTAGAATGAATGGCTTTTTAGCCTGTAATTGCGTTAATGCCCCAAACGCCTCAACTTCTTCACCACGCATTACATCCATTTGATCAATGTTTTCAGATGTGATTGTTCGAACCTTATTTTTTACACCTGGTACAAACCAAATTGGCTGCGAACAAACTTCTGGAATCAGAATTCTTTCCATATTGGCTGCCACATCACTCATGCTCACTGGTGCTGATTGATGTGGTATCTCAGCTAACCCTAAATTAGATGTAATCATCCCTGATGCTATAAATTTAACATCTGAATTCAATTCAACTTGAGCTGTTTTTAATAACTCATCAATTGCTGATTTAATTGTTTGATGTAAAGTATCCTTACTACCTGTAATAGATGTACTCTTCACCCCGACAGGTCGTGCAACTTTAGCAATTTTTTTACCATTCTGCCAAAGCATTACTCTTGTATTTGTGGTTCCTGTATCAATCGTTACTAGGTTCATCATGCTCAACACCTTTCTGCCTTACCACTCAGCAATAGACCCGTCTTCGTGACGCCAAACTGGGTTATGCCAATCTGTTGTTTCTTTTGCCTTTTCACGAACTAACTCTTCATTAACTTCGACACCTAATCCTGGTAAGCTCGGAATTTTCACCATACCATTTTCGTATTCAAACACTTCTGGATTTTTAACATAATCCATTAAATCATTTGAGGCATTGTAATGAATACCTAAACTTTGCTCTTGGATAAATGCATTATAAACCGTAGCATCAACCTGTAAGCAAGCTGCTAAAGCGATCGGTCCAAGTGGGCAATGGAAAGCAACTGCCACATCATACGCTTCAGCCATTGAAGCAATTTTTTTACATTCGGTTATTCCACCAGCATGTGACAAATCTGGTTGAATAACATCTGCATCACCTGACTCTAATAATTTCTTAAAGTCCCAACGAGTGAACATTCTTTCACCCGTAGCAATTGGTGTCTTTGATAATTGACCGATTTTACCAAGCTCTTCATTATTTTCTGGTAAAACAGGTTCCTCAATAAACATTAAGTTATAAGGTTCCAATTCTTTTGCCAAAACTTTTGCCATTGGTTTGTGAACACGTCCATGGAAATCAACAGCTATACCGAAATAAGGACCACATGCATCTCTAATGGCTTTAACTCGCTCAACAACTTCTTGAATTTTTTCATAACTATCAATCATTTGTAGTTCTTCAGTGGCATTCATCTTTATTGCTGTGAAACCAGCATTTTTACGTTCCAATGCAGCTTCACCAACATTATTTGGTCGATCACCACCTACCCAAGAATAAACCTTAATACTATCACGAACGGCACCGCCCATTAATTCATAAACAGGTTGTCCTAATGCTTTACCTTTGATATCCCACAAAGCTTGGTCAATACCAGCAATCGCGCTCATTATAATGGGACCACCACGATAAAAACCACTACGATACATTTTTTCCCATGCATCTTCAATACGGAATGGGTCAGAACCAACCAATGAATCCATTAGTTCATGAACAGCAGCTTCTACGGTTGCAGCACGTCCTTCGATAACGGGTTCTCCCCAGCCACTAACTCCTTCATCTGTTTCAATTTTTAAAAATAACCAGCGTGGTGGTACAGAAAATGTTTCGTAGTTTGTAATTTTCATGATTAACTCCAATAATTTTTATTTTCAATTAAAGATACCATCTATTAAAATAAGATGGTATCTTTAATGACAAAATTATTGTAACCGTTTTCAGTTATATGTGTCAAGAACTAAACATAAATTAATTTGGTTTAAATCATTAAGGATCTCAAAATAGATATTATCTTTTCGTTCCTATTCGGAGAATAGAAAATCCAATCTGCACTAAATCACCATGACAATTTATAAATACATTAAAATAAAACTGGTCGGAAAAATTTCGATTCAATACGAAATTTTTCCGACCAGTTATCTGGTTAATTTTTATTCATAACGGAAGTAAGTTACCGTTGTGTTCAAGTATTCTTCAAATCCATGAGTACCATCTGCACCACCAAGACCTGATTGGCGCCAACCAGCATGGTAACCAGTCGTTGCTTCTTCGGCTTCACAGTTGATGTAAGCTTCACCAATATTCAAAAGTTCACTAAAGGTCATAGCTTCCTTCAAATCTTCAGTGAAGGCATATGAAGACAAACCATAAACAGAGTTGTTAGCCTTATCAATTGCTTCATCAATCGTCTCAAACTTGGCAATTGGCAAAACTGGTCCAAAGACCTCATCTGTCATAATCGTTGAATCATCATTAACATTAACAACCACTGTTGGCTCATAGTAATTACCTGGTGTATCTGACACAATGTGTCCACCAGTCAAAACCTTAGCACCATTTCCTACAGCTTGTTGTACTTTTTCGTCAATTGATTCTAACTGCTTCTTGTTGATGATTGGACCAAAGTCAGTCTTATCATCAGTTGGATCACCAGTTACTAGGTTACTCATTGCTGTTGTTACCTTTTCAACAAAGGCATCGTAAACGCCAGCTTGCACGTAAAGACGTTCTGGACAAGTACATACTTGACCACTGTTTTTAATACGGGCTTGCACAATGTACTTAACGGCCTTATCAAGATCTGCTTTATCAGTAATAATAGCAGGTGCTTTACCACCAAGTTCCAAATTAACCTTCTTAACATTAGCTGCTGATTCAGACATCACTGCCTTACCAGCACCGGTACTACCAGTCAATGAAATCAAATCAATATCTTCATTCTTTGACATCATGCTACCAACACCCGCACCAGTTCCAGTAACAATTTGTACAAGACCGTTTGGAATATCAGTTTGTTGAATTAATTCAGCAATTTTAAATGTACCGAATGGCGTTTCCTCACTTGGCTTAACAACGATTGAGCATCCTGTTACCAAGGCTGGAATCATCTTACGCATCAAGATAAAGATTGGTGCGTTCCATGGAATAATACCAGCTGTTACACCAACTGGTTTTTTAACGATCATAACCAATTCATCATCAACTTGGTTTTGCAATACTTCACCTTTAGCAGATTGTGCCAAACCAGTCATGTATTTAATATAACCAATAGAACCTTCTACTTCACCAAGGGCATCAGCATAAACTTTACCTTGCTCTTCTTGATAGATTTTAGCAATTTCTTCTTTATTTTGTTCCATCAAAGTGGCTAACTCTAATACAATTTCACCACGCTTTACGCGGTTAACCTTAGCCCATGACTTTTGTGCCTCTTTGGCACCGACCACAGCGGCTTGTAAATCTTGCTCGTCTCCTTCGGCAACCTCTCCAATTACTTCATTTGTAGCTGGATTTAAAACTTGAATAGTGTCTGTTGCATGACTGTCAACAAATTCACCATTAATAAACTGTTTTACCATTCTAAAATGCCTCCTGAGTTTTATATACATTTTGTAAGTTACTACCTTTACCATGGTGCACGAATATTATATATATGTTAAATAAAAACTATTATAGTTATTTGTATTAAAGTTAGATGGTCTTTTTTCATAATACTATTTAAAAATATGATTTTTTTAAGCCTGCATAAAGCTTATAATATTAAAAATTAACTTTTTAATATGCGCAACAAAAACATTACTAATGCAACATAAATAGCCCGTAAGCTGATACGATTCAACTCACGAGCTACTTTAATATTAATATTTATCCAAAGAAACTAGTGATTTTGTCTGCATCTAAATCCTTTAGAATTTCAACAGTCAACTCAACTGCATGTTGGAAATCATCCAATGATGCCCAATTATAAGCAGTATGCTCATAACGTACAGGGATACCGATTACAATAGTTGGCGCACCATTCCAGTATTGAATCGGCGCACCATTGACACCACCACCCGTTCTAACTGAACGTGTATAAGGAATTTTATGCTCATCTGCAATCTTGGCTGCATATTCCTCGAACAATGGATTAGCAATAAATAATGTGTCCATATCACGTAACATTGGACCACGCTTCAAACCAGTTTGAATTAACCAATCTTCTTCAAAAGTGTCGTCACATGGGCAACCTTCAAACACAATTGCAAGGTCAGGTGAGATTTTATTTGCCGTCACCTTTGCACCACGTGTACCAACTTCTTCTTGTGTTGATAATGCCACAGCAACATCAACATCTAGATCTTGCCCATGTACTTGATCTAATACATCTACAAGCGCTGCTGACCCGACACGGTTATCAAAGTCTTTACCAAAGAATAAACGAGTTGTTGGGTAGTATTCACATTCAACATCTGGAAAAATTGGACACCCAGTATCAATTTTAAAGTCATTAAGCGTTTCATCACGACTAGTTGACCCAACATCAATCGACATCTCAGCAATCTTTGGGACCTGCTTCTTTTCCTCATCGGTCATGAAGTGCGGTGGCTTACTAGCGACAACCCCTTTAATATATTGACCATCCTTATTACGTACCCGCACGCGTGTCGTCGGCACATTAGTTGGTGCCCAACCACCTAATGTGACAAACTTAATCAACCCATTGGGCCGTACAGCTTGTGCAATAAAACCAACCGAATCAGCGTGAGCATCAATTTGCACAACTGGCTTTTTCCCTGTATTTTCCGTGCGATCAACGTAGCTATTAAAGATACCATCACGGCTCACTTGTCCATAAGGAGTCGCACAATCTTCAAAATACTTCGCTACTTCAGTCTCAAACCCAGGCACCCCATTCAAATCAGAAAATGTCTTTACTAATTCAATCTGTTCTTGTTCTTTCAAAATTATCCCCTTAATATATATGATTACTTGTTAGCGATATAAGCTGTCTTATAACTATAATGACCATTAATTTGGTTGTAACTAATGCCCTTTAACTTCGGATTAACCAAATCTTCATTGTTTTGTTGGTAAATAGGCGTGACAACTTGATCCTTCATCAAAATCTTTTCAGCCTTTACTAAATCGTTCCAACGAGCTGTTTTATTAGCAGCGTTTTTGTCTAATGAATCTGTAATTGCCTGATCATATGCTTCGTTCTGCCACCCAGTGTGGTTTTGTGCACTATCGCTTGGGAAAATTTGTAAGAAAGTATATGGATCAGCAAAGTCAGCAGACCAACCTTGGAAAGATATATCGAAGTCCCCCGCATTAACAGAAGCAATTCGGCTCTTCATTGGTACCTTTTGCAAAGTCAACTCAAGCTTAGGTAAGTTTTTTTGTAATTGATCTTGAATAAAGACGGCAACTTGTTCAGAAGCACTTGCATCAGAAGTAATTACTGTTGCATTAATCTTATCCTTACCAACTTCTTTTAGACCTTCTGCAAATAACTTTTTAGCTAACTTAGGCTTATACTCTGCAGTATTTTTAACCTTCGTCACATCATAAAAATCTTTCTTACCATTTGGCTGTGTTGCAACCTTACGCGGTACAAACCCAGCAGCTGGTTGTGAGCCATTTTTTAAGATTCTTTCAGTTAGTTGCTTACGATTAATTGAAAGTGAAATAGCTTGGCGAATCTTAGCATTTTCCAGACCGTTATTCTTTTTCAAATTGTATTGCAAGTACGACGTTGCTGCTAAATCACGCTTCACAACATCTTTATGCTTTGATAATTGTTGTGCTTGCTCACCAACTAACGTCATTTGATCTAACTTCTTAGTTTGATATAAATTATAAGCAGTAGAAGGATCTTTAATAACCGAGTAATTAATCTTGCTCAACTTAACATGCTTTTTATCCCAATAGTAGGGGTTTTTATTCAGCGTCCATTGGGTTGTCGAACCAGACCAGCCCTTACTTACAAATGGACCATTATATAAAGTTGTTTTAGATGATGTCCCATATTTATCACCCTGTTGTGCAACGAACTTTTCATTTAATGGCGCTAGAGTTTCACGAGCTAAAATCATTTTAAAGTATTCTTGCGGTGCTGCTAACTGAATCTGTAGTTGATATTTACCAGTAGCCTTAACACCCAATGTATCCGGTGCCTTTTCACCGTCTTGAATTGCCTTAGCATTTTCAATATTATCAAATAAGTAAGCATACTCACTGGCCGTCTTTGGGTCAACAGCTCGTTGCCATGCGAAAACAAAGTCTGCAGCTGTTACTGAATCCCCATTGCTCCACTTAGCATCTTTACGAATATCAATTGTATATGTCTTTTTATCGTCAGAAACCTTAGTCTTTTGCGCTAAGGCTTTCTTTGGTTGCCCTTTGCTATCATAAACATATAAACCTTCAGTAATATTATCAAGCTGTGTAAAAGCATTCAGTTCTGTTGCTTTTGCTGTATCCAATGATGAAATTTCAGTACTAGAATACGTACTAATAACTTGTTTCGCCTTTGCGTCGGCTATATTCGCGGCCACGCCAATCCCAGCGATAACACTTGTCGCTAATACAGCCGCCTTCATTCCTATTTTATCAATTCCCATTAACCTTACCCCTCTTACAAATAATTTGCCCATTAAATTAAAATTTTTTAATTTTTTAAATTATATCTAATATTAAAGGAGTAAGCAAGGTCATTAATTACTTATAAATCATAAGAAAACACACAATTTATAAAAAAAATCATAAAAAAAGTAGTCATAACATTTAATTTATGACTACTTTCTAATTTATTTTTAATTAAAAACGCTAAATAAGACTTACTTTATTTAGGTAATACTTCAACGGTTGCATCTCTCGTTTTTTCTAACAACATTGGCGCAACATATGGGCTAGGGTCATACTTTACATGATAAGCTTCATCGATTTTATCTAAAATTGATACGTCACTTTCTGATTTAAAAGTAACCTCTAAACGCCTATCATTGACTACAATGTTACCTTCATGTTGAGCCATTGCACTCTGATACCATGACGAATTTGCACCATTATATGCACGAACAAACAACCTGCCATCGACTACAACCGACCAAATCCAAGTAGGTGTTCCTGCTATCCCATTAGAACGAAATGGTGCAATATGAAAATCATCATGATCATTAAAATACGTTAACTGTTCATTATTCCAAGCCATATTATCCCTCCACAACTTATAGTATAAACCATTTAAATAATATCTATCTACTAATTACTTTTAGGAAATTCAAAAGTTAGCTTAGCTTTTGAATTGGTTGCTGCAACAATATTTCGATAGAATTCTTTAGTCGATTGTTCCAACAAATCATTATATTTGGCAACATATTTTTGCTTTGATTTTGCATCTAATACTTTATTAATCATATCCGTTTCATTAATGTCAGCGGTAAATGAACTAAAGACACCATTATGCTCATCCAACACCTTAAAGTTAGGATTACTATAACCAATAAACATAAATTTTTTAACCGATACTTTGTAAGTATTATCACCAGTTGCAGTGATTTTGACATCTTTGCCATCAACTCCTAATTCAGCATCAAAAGAAGCCTGCATAATTTTCTGACGATTTGTACCAAAAATATCTTGTCCAAATAATTTCGTTGTTCGCTTTTCGTTTAAAATTTCAGACAACCCTAAATTAACCATCACAACTTTTTTCTCTTTCGTTAATGATTTAACGGTCAAAGTCTCTTGTGATACGGTTTGAGTTTTAGGTGCTATATTATTTTTACTGTGCTGATGACTAACTTGATATGAAATCAATGCAATGCCGCCAGCTACTAAAGCACTAATAATAATACCCAAAATGAAGCCAAATCTAACGGGTTTTCCAATATGTCTTTTTATCAAAAGAATTCACCTATTTCTAATTTTATTCAATTTATTATATAAAAATTGGTGAATAAAAGCATCATCAAATTTTTTTACTTCAAAAAATTACGAGCAATCTCCTGATAAGCATCAATTAATTTCAAATAACTACTAATAGTCGTGTACTCATTTAATTGATGAGCAACTTTATCACCATCAGGGCCAAAAATAACCGTTGGTAAACCAATATTGTTCTTCACAAAGACACTTGCATCAGTCGCACCATTCATAGTGATTAACTCAACCTGGCGATCATCAAATGATTTTTGAGCTGCTCGTTGCACCGTTTGGATAAATTCATTATCTTGTTGTGTTTCAACGGCTTCAAAATTATGAATAATCTCCAATTCAAGTTTAGCATCATATAAATTATTTAATTGATCAATAGTCTCTTGAATGCGTAAAATAACTTTAGCATTATTAAAGGCTTCTGTTGGCCGAATGTTCCCTTGTACTTCTGCTTGCGCAGGAATGGTATTAACTTGCTCACCACCACGAATAACCGTAATGCTATGTTGCACTTTACCCAAATAAGGGTCTTCTGGTGCATCATCAAATAAATCTTTTTCTAGGTTAATGTAGTTTACCAATCCTTGAATCGCATTAATACCACGTTCTGGTGTTGAACTATGGGCAGCTTTTCCAGAACTCTTAATGCGGTAATTAAAACTACCAGAATGGGCATAAATAATTTGGCCGTCAGTTGCTTCACCAATTACCAATGCATCTGCATCATCAATTGCATGTTGCTCATTCAAACGATAGGCTCCCTGAGCACCATATTCTTCTCCTGCTGTCACAATCAAGCGTAGCGTGCCATTCAAAGCCACATCAGAATTTTCATGTAATTCAATTAATGCGATTATTTCAGCAGCAAGACCACTCTTCATGTCAGCAGCACCGCGGCCATACAATTTGTCACCATCGATATATGCTTCAAATGGACTATGCGCCCAAGCTGATTCATCGTCAATTGAAACCGTATCTTGATGTCCTGAAAATACAAGCGTTTTAGTATCAACACCATGATTTCCAATTTCTGCTTGCAAGTTTGCACGATTATCGCCAAACTCATCAATGTCCGCTTTAATACCATGATCTGCTAACAGCTTCTGCAAATACGTAGCAACCGCAATTTCATTACCATTTACTGTATTGATATTAACTAAATCCTGTAAAATCTTAATCTTCGCTGTTTTTTCCATTATAAAATACTCCCCTAAATTTACTATTGCACATAAAAAGCTTTCACCCCTTTATAAAAAAGGGTGAAAGCTTCACTGTACCACCTTAATTTCATGCTTTTCTCACAAAAAGCATCTCTTTGGCTTACATATAAGTAAGTCAGACGATAACGAGTCTACCGTAACAACTGCTTTCACAATCGTTAATGCTCCAAGCTCATCTTCGTTTTTTATCGCTTCCGGTTTTCTCAACTACCAACCGTCTCTGTTCAAGCTAAATAAAACTACTCTTCTCTTCATAGCATTTTCTAATCATTGTTTAATGAAATGGTACCTGTTTTGAGCGATCTTTTCAAGAAGTTTATTAATGATAAAATCTCTATTTGGCTGGAACATAACACCAATTCCCAATCAAAATCCCTTATGCATAGTATTGTTTTCGTATGCTTACTTTCTACGAATATGTTTAAAAGTCCCGAAAAATATTTTAATTGTCTAAAAAAATATACAAAGCAACATTTTTTGCTTTGTATATTAATTGCATTATTGATAAGAAATTATCTAATTTTAACCTTCATTCAGACTTTCACCATTTGATGAAATAACCTTTTTATACCAATAAAAACTGTCTTTTTTCAAACGATTGCCAGTACCATTTCCTTCATTATCTAAATCAACATAAATGAAGCCATATCGCTTATCCATCTGGGCAGATGAACAGCTAACAATGTCAATAGGGCCCCAAGCACAATAACCAATTACTTGCGCACCATCATACATCGCCTTTTTTATTGCTAAGAGATGTTTCGTTACATAGTCAATTCTATAATCATCATGGATTTTACCATTTTCTACTTTATCGTACATACCGAAACCATTTTCAGCAATCAATAACTGTTTATGATATCTATCCCAATATTGTGACAAAGAATTATACAAACCTTGCGGATCAACTGCCCATCCCCACGGATTTGCTTTCAAATTAGGGTTTGGTGTTGTTGATGCAAGATCCATTGTATTTCTTTTAGAATCAACCATTTGAGAATAATAATATGATACAGCTAAATAATCCATTGTATTATCTCGTAATACTTCTTTATCATCTTCTGTAATAGTTAAGTTGATATTATTTTCTTTAAAATAATTCAATGCATATTGCGGATATTCTCCTTGAAACTGCACATCAGTAAAGAAATACTGCATGCGATTTCGTTTCATTGCTAAAATAATATCATCCGGTGCACAAGAATATGGATATGCTGTACAATCTGCAATCATGGTTCCAATCATCAAGTCAGGTCTAATAGATTTAGCATACTCATAGATTTTAGCACTAGCCACAAATTGGTTATGTACAGCCTGGAAACTAGCAGCACGATAATCATCAACTGTGTCGTATGCAATTGCTGTTGAATTAAATGGCTCAAGCTGGATCAAATTAATCTGATTGATTACAATCCAATACTTAACTTTATCTTTGTATCGATCTAAAATCACTTTGCCATACTTTACAAATAAATCAATCACATCACGATTATGCCACCCACCATGTTTCAAAGTTATCTCGATAGGGGTTTCATAATGAAGCATAGTAACAATCGGTTCCATGCCAAGACTAATAATTTTATCAATTAAATGATCATAATATTGTAATCCTGCTTCATTAGGTTCATTTTCTTCACCAGTAGGAAAAATTCTTGTCCAGTCAATTGATGTTCGAAATGATTTAAATCCCATATCAGCCAATAACTCTAGGTCTTCTGGATACTTATGATAAAAGTCAATACCGTGTCGTTTCGGATAGTAATTCTTTTTATCTTCAATATTCTCTTTCACCTGAGCCAAGGTCATTCCCTTTAGTTGCTCTTTATGAATTTCTTCATTTGATTTTTCTGGATAATAACGATGAACATCAGCTACACTAACGCCTTTATCGTCAATACCAAAGCCACCTTCTGCTTGATTAGCAGCAATTGCGCCTCCCCAAAGGAAGTCTTTTGGAAATTGGAAATCTTTGAACATAGTGCCCCCTACTCCTTAATAAATTTTTTGAATAATTTCACTAAATGCTCACCAATTAATATTTCACTTTGAGCTGTCATTAATGTATCCTGCGCATGACAAAATGGTGTAGAATAGCGAATTTGTTCACCAGAAGCTTCTAACTGTAACGTATCTGTTTGCAATCCATGTGCAATAACTACTTCTTCATGTGCCTTTTTAATTAGTTCTTCAGATTTTTGATAGTCATCTTGTTCCAATTGCGTTAATGCTTGAACAAGAAAGCTACGAGCATCACCAGCATGCACTAATATATTCATTGATAGTTGATTCAATTCATCATCTTCCAAAATAGTATCTCCTTTTTAAATCTTTATTCTATTAACCTTGTTCTGCTATCTCTTCTTTTAATAATGAATTATCATATGCCTTAAAGAATGGTAAAAATATTAACCATGTCACCACAAAAATAATAATTGCAATGATAATTGCACGCCAATCCTGTGTTGTTAGATAAGATGTTAATGGATATGGCACATACCACAATAAGAATGATTTTGTTGGTATACTTACGATCCCAAATGACATTACAAAGTAAACAATACTAGGTACAACGATGGCGTTGATCCACATAGGAATCATTAAATATGGGTTAAACGCTACCGGAGCACCGAACATTAATGGTTCATTAATATTAAAAATTGATGGTACAAATACTGCCTTACCAATTGCCTTTAGCTGGGCCGACTTACTTAATATCAACATCATTACTGCTAACGCTAGTGTCGTACCGACACCTCCCATAGAAGAAAAAGCATATAGGGTTTCTTGTGTGGCAATATTTGTTGCTTCTTGACCATTTGAAACTGCCTGCATATTCTCAGAAAGTCCTGCCATATATACTGGATAAAACGCTGGAAAAACTACCCAAGCAGAAATTCCAAAAGTATAGAAAAAACTGGAATAAATACAGATAACACAAATCCTGGATATGACTGTACGATAGCTGATAGCGGGCTAAAAACAGCAATAATAACATCAAAGAAGTCGATGTTAAATTGGAATGTAATTAACCAACCAATAATCAATATGACAGTTATCGGGATCAAACTATTAAACCAGCCAACAACAAAATCAGGTATTGCTGTATCTTCATCAAAAAGGGAATACTTAGATGCAAAATTCATGACAAAACTAACAAATAATCCTGTTATGATTGCTAAAAACATTCCTGCGGACCCAAAACGTGAAAGAATAAAAGTTACATCTCCTCCTTTTGAAAAAGATGGAAATAGCATCATCATGAACAAAACCAATCCAGTAGCACCTGAAATCAACTTTTGTTCGGCATGCTTCTTTTTTTCTAATAAATAATATGGTATTAAGAAAGATACAATTAGACCAAACATTCCAAAAGAAAAATCACTGATTTTTGAAAAATCAGGGATTCCAGGGAATATGTTATTTAACAAAGATACTACGGTTACTAATGATCCAACAAATACCAAGGGTAAAGCTGCCATAATTGCATCTTGAATTGAAGCAAACCAAGGATTCTTTACTACCTTATTAACCTTAGGAGCAAATGTCTCTGACATAAATGTCATTATTTTATTCATCATTTGCTTAATTCTCCAAATTCAAAATAAGTTCAAGTGCTGCATTACCATTAAGTGATCCATAAATTTTTTGAGGGATTACCAAAACTTCAATGTTTTTACCTTCTACCTGCTTTTTTAAATCATCTAACATGTATGACAAATGTGGCCCAACTAATAAATAATCAATTTCATCAATTCGATCATCCAATTGTGACTCACTTGCTGCTTTCACACTCAATTGTTCACCACTTTTTTTGCTGCTTTACGAATGGCTGCTGCCATAAACCCACTTGATGCCCCAGAACCACATACTAATAAAACATTCTTCATTTCCACAATCTCCTATAAATTAATAATAACAATTATAAATAGTTCGTATTTGTAATGCAAATAAAGTTTAAGAAACAAATCAATGAGCAAAACACGAACAATCATTCCAAATACTTTTAAAACTCATTTTATTAATAAATAGGTAACAACAATAAATGTTTATTAAAATAATTATTCCTTTAAAAACATGATAATTAAGCAGCATCAAACAGAAATTATAAACAAGGGAAAGGTGGAGTAATTACTGTGTAAAACCAAAAGGCCTGCCTCCGATTACACATCGAACACAGGCCTTAGATAATTAAAAATTATTTAAATGGCTAGCTTTTTTGTATGCCTTCACAATATAGAAATGCCCCTGAACTGTTAGCTGCCTAAACTTTCTTCTAATTGTGGAGGAAAATTCATTATTTTAATCTATTTAACCCAGTTAACTTTTCACGCAATTTATCATCAACCGCATAGATATATAATCCATGTACCCCACGTGTTAACAATACATTAACAACATTCCTCAAATATTTTTTGTTCTCAACAGTATTGTAAGTTCCCTTTATTTTACGAATCTTTTGATGATCCATTGATTTATCAGCATCAATATCAAGTGCATTGATTTCTTCATTCCATACTACAGATGGTCCCAGAATGACTCCTACGTAATTTAAATCGATACCTTGGACTGTAAAGTCACTTCCGACTTCATTAAGGCTACTATCAATCTCTTGCCAAGGAATTTGCTTTTTTGTGCGGCTTTTACTTCAGGTAGTTCTAAATTCCAAGGCATAACCTCATCCCCAAATGTTACATTCCAAAAAAGATTACCATCCTTTGGTCTTGAACCTTGTGAGTATTTCCAATCATAAGTAGCTACCATTCTACTTAAACCGTTATTTTGATTTTTTATTTCGATTGCTTTTCTAAATGCACTTGCATCATCAAAAAATTTAATCTCATAACCCTTGTCTTTTGGTGTAGTAACTAATGAATTTTTATCAAAATGTGCTAAACTTTGAATCCATTCAATTGTCTGTTGATTTGCATTAATGCGCCATTGTTTATCTAAATTAATCGTAATAGTCTTGTCACCATTCAAAATATCTACTAACTGATCATTATCTTCAACTTTTGATCGTGCCGAGACAAGTTGGTTAGGATCATAAATTAAAACCAATGTTTTAGCTAATTTATGTAATGCCATTAACTCTGGTTCCCATGTCTCTGATTTAGCACGACTGTAATTCCCACTCCACAATAAATGCGCTTCATCCACTAATAAAACATCAACTTTTTTGCCTTTATTAATAAATGTCGACACATCCATCACCACGTTTTGACCCATATTCAACTTTTTAGCAATTTGTTCATATGTTCGACGTTGTTGTTCATGCCGTACTAATAACGCCACTGAAGATTTATGAGTTGTTATACCATCAGTTTCTGTAACTTTTACTGGATTTTTCCAAAAATCATAGAATAGCTGTGACATCAATACTGTTTTTCCTGAACCAGCAAGACCTTCTATTTTAATAACTGCATTGTCACTTGTTTTATTCAAAGTCTCACTAATTTTTTGCGTAATTAATTCTTTCGCTTCTAACTGTTTTGGACTTAAAGACTTAAAGGGACTATTAGCAAACAAAGCCGAGTTATGTACTTCTGTTAAGCTAGATACAACATCTTTTTGTCTTAACTGCTCCCAAATTTCAGGAAAGACCGCTCCTCTATATGCATTTCGCTCATAAAAATCCAACGATAAGCCATTATTACGACCATTATAAATTTTAGAAAATCTTGGATCACCTAATAAGGAATCCATAAACATTTGCTCTAATTCTAAAGTTGCCGATTTATTAAACTTCGAATGGCCAACAATATACAAGGTTTCTTTTTTATTATCGGCATCAGCTTTAATTTCATTCAATTTATCATTACCTGCGTTTAAATGCTCATTTGTCCTTCTAACAATTGAACTAGCTTCACCCACATATGCTAGTTGTTTAATGCTATTCGTATATTTGTTACGCTGTTTTCCTACTCCCAAATATAACGTTGGAAAATTCATTAAGACTTCAGCATTTTCATATGCTTGAAACTCTTCTATTCCCTTCTTTGAATAATCAATTTCTTCAATCATTAGATTGTCATTACTTAAAAAACCAAACAACGATAAAATTTCCGTTGCATTAAGATCTAATATTTCAAAATACTTAGCGATCAAATTATTAGGTATTGCTCTTTTATTGTTTTCCCAATTCTGTATTGCCTGTCTTGTAACATTTAATCTATCAGCAACATCATCTTGAGTAAGTCCTAATACAATTCTTTTTGATTTTATTAAATTATATATTTCCATATTTTAATTATCGCAAAACAAAAAAATATACAAAGCAACAATATGTTGCTTTGTATATTAACTAAAAAGTTTATCGATATGCACTAAGCAAATTTTGTAACTCTGTTTGTGCCGCACCATCACCAGACAAAACAAAATCTTGGCCTGGTTGATAATCACTAGCTGTCCCATCATCATTATATTCACCAAAACCAGTAGTTAAACTAACTTGCCCGTCACTGGTTTTTAGCTCATATACTTTACCGTTATCACCAAGAATATATTTTGTAATTGGTTTACTCATGTCTGCCTTATCAGAATAACCACCCGCTGTTGATTCAACAACATCATTTTGACGCCCCGTTGAACCATCTTTCATCGTTAAAAATACGACACCACCAACAATATGAATAGGAAATGCTGTTGGCCCCGGATTATTCTCATCTTGCACCTGCATTTGTCCATCTGGTGTATTGGCGTACCAATCACCCCTTCCAGCTGCACCATGACCAAAATAATAGTCATTCACAGCCATATTCCCCATCGCCGCACGTTGATCAGCCCAATTTAAAAATGCTTCATTGACTGCCTGTTTTTGAGCATCGGTTAACGCAACTGATTCAGTTTCCGTCACTGACGACTGATTACTACTAACACTCGATATGCTAGACGATGAACTACCATTCGAACTTTCTTTATCTGTTTTATCGGTTGATGTCTTTTTATCAATGCCAGCTAATTTTTCAGACATTGATTTTGTCTTAGCTTGTTCTGTTTTTAATGCTTTATCTTGTGTCTGATGATAGCCATAAAATCCACCTATTCCAATACCAATTACTGCTATAACACCAATTACACCTACCCATAACCCCTTACTCATAATACTGATCCTCCCATATATTTTTATTCATAAATATTATAGCATTTTCTGTATAACCAACTTTGAAGGCTAAAAAAAGCTTCTAAGAAAAGTGTTCTCCTAGAAGCTCTAATTTTCAATAATATATGATCAATCAACTGCCTTTGATATTTTTTGACGTAACATTAACGCAAGACAAATACGCATACTGCGTCCATTTCCTTCGCAAATTTCTCCCACAAATTCATAAATATCTGAAAATAAATAATTATGAATGATTGCTAATCCATCAAATGTACCAATCGAAATATTATTTATTAGCCCAGCATCATATAATTGCTTTGCCTTACTTTTAGAATTTTTTTCTTCACAACGTGCAAGTTCTGCCGAATATTTTACATGCAATTCATTCTGTAAAACCATCGTTTAACTCTCTTTATGTTTGAACCCGTTACTTCTATTCTTTTATGGTTATTCAACTCGTATTTCACTTAATTAATATTTTTCCATCCCATCAACTTAATAGATAAAATTTCAATAGTAATTCGTGTTAATCCATCCAAAAATCGTGATTTTTTAGTTTATATTAAATTCGCTATCAGAATTACCAAATTTAATATTACCCATAATAGCATTTTTCAGCCATTATGAAACAACGCTTATCAATACAAAAAACTCCCAAGTCGGTAAAACCAACTTGAGAGTTATTTTTATATTCGGATCTTGAACAATCCCATAAAGTGTAATAAGTAAATATTAACGCTTTGAGAATTGTGAAGCCTTACGAGCTTTCTTAAGACCTGGCTTCTTACGTTCCTTCTTACGAGGGTCACGAGTAAGTAGACCGGCCTTCTTCAATGAAGCGCGGAAGTCAGGATCAACTGTCAATAGGGCACGGGCGATACCGTGACGGATTGCACCAGATTGACCTGAGAAACCTCCACCGTTAACGTTAACCAAAACGTCGTAGTTTCCTAGAGTTTCAGTAACGTTAAATGGTTGCACCATAACCTCACGCAAGTTAGCGAAAGGAATGTATTGTTCTGATGAAAGACCATTGATCGTAATGGCACCGTTACCAGGTACTAAACGTACACGGGCAACAGAGTTCTTACGACGGCCAGTTCCAGAGTATTGTACTTGAGCCATGATTAAACTATTCTCCTTTCGTTAAATTAAATAAGGTTGGTGATATCCAACACTTCAGGGTTTTGAGCTGCATGTGTGTGCTCTGAACCAGCAAACACGTGTAGCTTCAAAGCTTGTTGGTGACCAAGAGTACCCTTTGGCAACATACCTTGAACTGAAAGTTCGATCAAACGTTGTGGGTTCTTCTCGCGCAAGTCACCTGCTTGACGCATCTTCAAACCACCAGGGTGATTTGAGTGGTGGTAATAAATCTTATCAGTAGCTTTCTTACCAGTCAAAGCGATCTTACCAGCATTGATAACGATAACGTTATCACCAGTATCGATGTTTGGTGTGTAAGTAGGCTTGTTCTTACCACGCAAGATTGATGCTACGACAGTTGACAAACGTCCTAATGCAATATCAGTTGCATCAACGATGTACCACTTGCGATCGATCTCACCTGGCTTTGCCATATAAGTTGTACGCATGGAAAATTTCCTCCAGTTTTCTGTTTGTTTACTTTACCAATAATTAAAAAAGTCGTACCAGGACATTCCCATTTGCGGTTGGTAAACAATACCGAATACTATATTATCTCCTTTTAGATAAATAGTCAATGGAATGACCTTGACAACTTTGCCTTTTTTTAATATTTAACGTCCATTAGATATAATCCTTGCGCTGGTGCAGTAAATTGCGCTTGCTGCCGGTCTTTTACTGCAAATAAACGCTGAATATCATCGACTGGTCGAACACCATTACCAATCTCTAATAAGACACCAACCATAATGCGAATTTGGTTATATAAAAAACCATTTCCTGAAAATTCAAACCAAATTTCATCCTCTTCAGGTTTGAGCCACATTTTTGCAGAATACACCGTACGCACAGTCGTTTTTTGCTGGAAACCTGAGGCAACAAAGCTTAACCAATCATGCTCACCAACATAATCACCAATTGCTTGTTGCATAAGCTCTGGCTTCAAACGACGATGCCAATGGCCAGTATAATTACGCTTAAAGGGATCAATAAATTCAGTTGTTGAAAAACGGTAAAAATACGTTTTATCGTGGGCACTATATTGTGCATGGAAGTCTTCTGACACCTTTTCAACTTTTTTAATACCAATATCATATGGCAGCATCGTTGAGAGCCCTTTACGGACAGCCTCAACAGGAATGTCGAATGGTAAATCGAAATGGGCCACTTGCCCTTTAGCGTGTACACGTGCGTCGGTACGCCCTGATCCTTGTACCCGAATATGCTCGGTTGGATTTTTCGCCATTTTATTAACGACTAATTCCATTTCAGCTTGCACTGTCCGTTTATTTGGTTGGACTTGCCAACCATAAAAATCCGTCCCATCATAAGCAATGGTCGCTTTATAACGTGGCATATTTCATCCTTTCTACATCATCCAACGCGTTGCAATTAAAACAACTGTAAAGACGATAAAACCAATAATGGCGACTGTATCTTGTCGATGCCATGTAAGGACACGATATTTCGTTCGTTGATCACCACCACGATAACCACGTGCCTCCATTGCATCCCCCAACTCAATTGCTCGTTTAATTGCATTCACAAACAACGGAATCAAAAGTGGCACGAATGACTTAATACGGGTCATTAAGCTACCTTCGTTAAATCTAACACCACGTGCGCGTTGTGCATTCATAATACTTTGTGCTTCATCCATTAGTGTGGGTACAAAACGCAAAGCAATTGATAGCATTAAAGCCAACTCAGAAACAGGCAATCCCATTTTTTTAAATGGCTTCAACAAACTTTCCATCCCATCGGCAACAGCAAGTGGTTGTGTTGTTAAAGTTAAGATCGTTGAAAACATGATAATGAGCATAAAACGAACAAAGACAACAATACTGTTAACAACACCATCAACAGTAATTTTAATAAACCACCAATGAATAAGCACATCACCTGTTTGTACGAAGAATAGTTGGAATAGCGTTGTAATGAGCATCAATAAAATTAAGGGTCTAACACCGCGAATAAAAACTCCGACACCTAGCCCAGTCAACATGATTGCCAATAAGGTAAAAATCGTTGCAACCGCATAGCCAATCACATTATTGGCAAAGAAAATCACGAAAATAAAAGCAATACTCAAAACGAGCTTAGTCCGTGCATCTAACCGGTGGATCCAGGAATCACCAGGCATATAACGACCAATAATCATATTACTAAACATGATTTGCCTCCCCTTTTAGCTGAGTAGCTAACTGATCAGCTAGTTGATCGATATCCAACACATCATGTAATTGCACACCTTTTTGGGACAATGCATCAGCAAATTGTTTAGCTGCTGGCACGTCCAACTGCTTTTCACGCAACCAGGCCTCATCAGCAAAAATAATTGCTGGTGTCCCCGCCTTAACCACCGTACCGTGTTCAAAAACAACAACATGATCAGCATATTGTGCAACATATTCCATTTGATGCGTAATCAATACGACCGTCATTTTCTTTTCTATTTGTAAATCAGTAAACAACTGCATTAATTCCTGTTGTCCTTTTGGATCTAAGCCAGCCGTTGGCTCGTCTAAAATCAACAAATCAGGCGACATCGCAATGACACCGGCAATCGCTACACGGCGCATCTGACCACCAGATAGTTCAAACGGTGAACGTTCATATAATTCACGTGCAATTCCTACTTTTTCTAAAGCCACTTCAGCTGATGCCTTAGCAACTGCTTCAGAAGCACCAAAATTTTTAGGACCAAACATAACATCTTTTAGAACTGTTTGTTCAAACAATTGCGCTTCAGGGAATTGGAAAACTAAGCCAATATGCGCGCGCACTTCATTTAATGCTTTTAACTTTGTTTCCGCAGTAATCACTTGATTCCCAATTGTAATAGTCCCGGTTGTTGGCAACACCAGTCCATCTAAATTTTGCACCATGGTTGATTTACCTGAACCGGTATGTCCAATCACAGCGGTAAATTGACCTTCTGGAATATCAAAAGATACATCATGAAGCCCCGGTGTTGCAAACGGCGTATTAGGCTGATAAGTAAAGCCTACTTGGTTGAAATTGATTGCCATAACCACGTCACCAATCCTTCCGTTGTCAAATATTCATCAGGAACCGTAATTCCCCGCTGTCGTAATTTTTCTTTCAATTGTTCTGCGAATGGCACGGCTAAACCAAACCGACGTAATTGATCTGCATTTGCAAAAATTTCTGACGGTAAACCAGTTTCAATTAATTCACCATCATTGATGACCATGACGCGATCAGCACTCGCTGCTTCATCAATGTCATGGGTAATCGAAATGACAGTTAATTCATCCCCCATCCGTGCTTTTAAATCACGAACTAATGCAATCATTTCACGACGGCCTTTAGGATCTAACATAGCTGTTGCCTCATCTAAAATCAGAATCTTTGGCGCTAGTGCCAAAACTGACGCAATTGCAACCCGCTGTTTTTGACCACCTGATAGCCGAGCTGGCTCACGATCAGCAAAAGGCATCATTTGTACTTCAGTCAGTGCAGCGTCAACTCGCTTCATCATTATTTCACGAGGAACACTACGATTTTCCATCCCAAAAGCCACGTCATCTGCAACCGTTGCCCCGACAAACTGATTATCAGGATTTTGAAAGACCATGCCAACCATGTCACGAATGACCCACATGTTTTCTTCGTTGGCAACAACATCATTAATTTTAATTTCACCTTTGGTAGGTGCTAATAAATAGTTTAGTAATTTTGCAAAAGTTGATTTACCAGACCCATTATGCCCGATAACTGCCACCCATTCACCTTGATTAATAGTTAGTGACAAATCATGCAAAGCCAGGACATCACTATTTGGATATGCGTAATCTACATGCGACAACGATATAATTGGCGTCATGTTAGCGCCTCCTTTTTGTTTTCTCATAACTATTATCATAACAAATTAATAACCAATATGCTTTGAAATGTGTCATTTCATCTTATTTTATCAAGCATTATTTCGTTTGACACGCGATATTGCCACGACTAAAATGAAATTATTAATCAATCGTTTTTAACTAGGCTTATTCCTAGTTCACAAGGAGACCATAATGTCAGAAATTAATCTTAGCCGTTCAGCAGATTATCGCAATGTTACCGACTTTTATAAAGGTAAAACAGATGACGAAATTCGTACTGCCCTTGATATGCAACGTGGTGAGATGGTTTCAATCATGCAAAATCTAAGTCACGACTTTAATAAAGCATCTGCTGTTCGTAATAGTAACGCATTTGGTATGCGTAAACTTATTTTTTTGAATCCCGAAAACCCTGCCATTCCAGATGCTAAAGAAGGCATTAAAAAATGGGACCGGCGCGGCTCACTTGGCACTCAAAACTATGAACATATTGAACACCATCGCATTATTGATTATCCTGCTATTTTTAAGCAATTACACCAAGAAGGATATACAATTTACGCAATTGATAATACGCCAGGTTACGACCCACAATCATTATATGACGTCCAATTCCCTGCTAAATCAGCATTCTTATTTGGTGAAGAAAAACTTGGCCTAGCTGATGACTTGATTGCTGCCGCTGACGAAATGGTATACATCCCCCAATACGGCAGTGTGCGTTCTATTAATGTCGGCGTTGCCCATGGTGTTATTGCCGCATTCTATGCATCACAACATCAACCACATGCCTAACAAAAGGAGTGCGAGACAAAAGTCGTTTTGAAGCCAGTGTGTCACGTGGTTGACGTAATTTTTGGTCGTAGCAACGCGAAAGGACAAGGATTGCGTTAATTACGTGACGTTGCGGATTCAGACTTTTGGAACGCGTTTATGTCATAAAACTTACAGGCTTATAATTAATGTATTTTGATCTAAAAAGAGGCTGGGACATTTTTTTGTCCCAACCTCTTATTTTTTATAATTTATTATTTACGCATATCGTTGTAACGTGAACGAGCCTTACCGTACCATGTGTTAGCCAAAGTACGTTCTATCACTGGTGTTACCCAGTAGTCTAATCCAATTGTACGACCAGCACCGTTCATCAATGCTAGAGATGCAAATGGAATCAACAAGGCAGCAACACTCACACCTGATCCGGCAAATACCATTACCAAACCAAAGATGAAGCCGATGAATGCTGACAATGAAGTCAACAAACCAAAGGCTAGCAACCAACCAATAATTGTGGCAAGGACACCAGCACCACCACCAAGAGATGCCCCTAGTGAAATCCAAGTAATTCCCATAACAATACGCAAAGGCACTGCCCACAAAACGTTACCAACACGTGACGTCCAACCAAAGAATGGGTTACGTCCGTTTGGTGTACGGAAGAATTCATCCAATGAGTATTGGAACATGTGGTACCCACTTGTAATTTGAAGGAAGAAGTAGAAGTTAATGATGTGCTTGAACATGTTAGCGATGAAACCAGTCACAGGAACACCATCCTTACCAAGCTTCATGTTACCAAGTTGTTGTACAACACCAACCGTGTAGTGTGAACCAATTGATACGGCATAACCTTGGTAGTGACCCTTAAATTCATGACGGTCGCCAGTTTGGCCAGTAACATCATAAACAACGTTAGGGACAACTGTATTGGCAGCTGATTCTCCACCTTCAACAGTTTGTGGTGTCCAACCAGCACGTGGATTATCAGGATCTGCCAATGCAGGTTCTTGATAAGCAGCCACGTCACCAGCAACATAGATATCTTTTTCACCCAAAGCACGTGAATACTCGTCGGCCAAGAAACGACCACCAGGGCCTTGTTGCAAGCCCCACTTAGCACCTTGTGGCTTAGCCTTAACACCGGCAGTCCATACCAAAGTTTCAGTAGGAACTTCTGTACCATCCTTTAATAGAGCAGCATGTTCCTTAACTTCAACAACACCGGCTGATTTACGTAACGTGATGCCATGGTTAATCATGTATTGCTCACCCTTATCAGCCAACTTACGGTCTGAAAGCATGTTCAAAATCGTTGGGACAGCTTCAATAACTTCCAACTTGATTTCTGATTCATCCAAGTTATTATCACGCGCCAATTCACGACGTTGTTCAATCAATTCACCAGCTAATTCAACACCAGTAAATCCTGATCCAACAACTGCAATTGTTAACTTAGCAGCACGGAGCTTTGGATCTGACTCCATGGCACCTTCGCGAATAACATTTTCGATATGTGCACGAAGCTTAACAGCTTCTTCAAATGACCACAATGTGTATCCGTATTCTTCAACACCTGGTGTACCAAACGTATTCGTTGTACCACCAGTAGCGATAACTAGCTTTTCATATGTAAATTCACCTTCAGATGTCTTAACAACCTTTGCAGTCTTGTCGATATCTTCAACATTTGCCGTGACAATTTTCACATTCGATTGGTGCTTAAATAGCGTACCTAAATCAAATTGAACGTGTTTAGGTTCAACACGCTTGGTAGCAACTTCATGCAATTCAGTCATATAAGTCATAAATGAATGACGATCAATCAAAACGATTTGATAATCAGTATTCTTTAACTTTTTAGCTAACTTACGAGCAGCAAATACTCCAGAAAAGCCAGCTCCTAGTACAACAATGTTCTTACTAGACATTTAAAAATTCTCCTCAATAAAAATTTCTACAACACAAATAAATTTATAAACCTAACGATACATTGTATCGTTGAAAAGCTTATTTGTAAATATTATCACTTAACCTTAAATACAGTTTGCCCAAGATTCAATATTTCACCAAGTCCATTATAGCAACTTTAAAGAAAACAATCACAAATTAGTCATATTTTTTTAAATATTTTTGAAACTGTGCATACAAAAAAGCACATTAACTAGGTTAATTCCTAATTAATGTACTTATACAATGCTTATTTTGCTAACATACCATCGTGAATTTTATCGATATTCCACTTTACCATATCGTAATAAGTGTCACCTTGTGTACCCTTTTTAGCCAAAGAATCAGTATAAATCTTTGAATAAATTGGTAGGTTCGTTTCTTTTGATACTTGTTTCATTGATTTTGGTGAAACTGAACTTTCCACAAACAATGATTTTACATCCGAATCATTAATTTTCGCAAACACTTGCTTCATTTGCTCTGGTGTACCTTGTGCTTCAGTATTAATTTCCCAGATAAAAGCTGGTGTAATGCCGTATGCTTTTGAGAAATATTTAAAAGCACCTTCTGATGTTACAAGTAAACGTTGTGCAACCGGAATATCCGCAAATTTATTTTGTGCTTCATTGTGCAGAGCTTGTAATTTCTTCACATAAGCATCTGTACGTTCTTGATACGCCTTGGCGTGTTTAGGATCTTTGTCTTGTAGTACGCGACTAATCAACTTTACATATTTAACCCCGTTGCTCAAGTCTAGCCAAGCATGTGGATCAGTTTCATCTTCCTTACCTGATTCAGTTAGATACATTGGCTTAACATTTTTAGATGCTGCAAAAACTTCTTTATTATCACGTTTATTAGCCGTCTTCGTTAATTTATTAAACCAACCGCTACCACCAGTTTCCAAATTCAACCCGTTATGGAATAATACATCTGCTTCAGTCGCAGCAGCAATATCATTAGTCGTTGGATCATACTCATGCGGATCAGTTCCACGCTTCACGATACTGTATACATCAACATCCTTACCACCAACTTGTTCAACCATATCTTCTAAAATTGAATTGGTCGTCACAACTCGCAATTCATCACTTTTAGTATTAGTCTGTTCATGACGATTTTTCACAAAGGCTACAACGCTTCCACCAGCTACTAAAATAATTAGTAAGGCGATACTAATCTTCTTTAACATTTTTCACTCCTAGTTTAGTAATAAATCCTTGCTTTGGTGCAATAATAAATGACAATAGAAATATTATTGCTGCAACTAATACAATTGCTGGTCCAGATGCCCAGTTCATTGTATACGACAAATACAAACCAATAATGGAAGCAATAGCACCGATCGTCGATGACAAGGCTAACATATAAACCAGGCGATTTGTCCATAAAAAGGCTGTCGCAGCCGGCGTGATTAACATCGCCACAATTAAGATAATACCAACGGTTTGTAATGCTGACACCGTAACCAATGTCAAAATAATCATCAAACCATAGTGAATGATACTTGTATTCAAACCATATGATTTAGCAAAAACTTCATCAAACGATGTGATTTGTAATTCTTTAAATAGAGTAACAACAAAAAGAATCACGATTGCTAATACAATGACTGTCGACACTAAATCTTTATCTGATACGGCTAAGACGTTTCCGAATAAAATGTGATGTAAGTTCGTTGATGATTCAGCCATCGAAATCAAAATAAAACCTAAAGCAAAAAATGCCGAAAAAACAATGCCAATAGCAGTATCGTTCTTTAACTTACTATTTGCAGCAACAAATCCAATCAACAAGGCAGCAATTACACCAAAGACAGTAGCACCAATTAATAGATTAACACCTAACATGTATGCGACTGCTACTCCTGGTAAAACAGAATGTGAGATAGCATCTCCCATTAATGACATACCACGTAAGATAATAAAACTACCAATAATACCGGACATAATTCCAACCATAATGGCAGCAATCAATGCGCTCTGTAAAAAATTATAATGTCCTAATGCATGCATAAATTCTACAATACTAGCCATTTTAACCACCTGCTATCTTATTGAACAACACGGCACTCAAATCAGCAGAAAAGGCTTGTTGCATATTCTCCTGTGTATAAACCGTTGCAACGGGACCATGCGCAATAATACCGTGATTCATGATTAATAAATCATCAAAGTACGCTGCGACCTTATTCAAATCATGGTGAACGACAATAATAGATTTACCGTCGTCACGCCACCCACGTAATACGTTCATGATTTCCTCTTCGGATTTCATATCAATTCCGACGAATGGTTCATCTAAGATAACAACGTCTGCCTGTTGGACAATTGCGCGTGCCACAAATACTCGCTGTAATTGGCCACCTGATAATTCACCAATTTGGCGATGTTCAAACTCAGATAAATTAACCTGTTTTAATGCATTTCGTGCGGCTTCTTTTTCCTCACGACCAGGGCTTTTGAATAATCCTAACTTACCATACGTGCCGGTTAGAACCACCTCAAAAACGCTGATTGGAAAGGTTAAGTCAAGTGCAGCACGCTGTTCAACGTATGCAATCTTTTGCCGTACGCGATTAACTGCAACCCCATCTAATGTTGTCTGACCCGAATGACGAACAAGCCCTAGTGCTCCTTTGATAAGGGTTGACTTTCCTGCCCCATTTGGTCCAATAATCCCAGTAATTTTACCAGGTGAAAACTTAACCGATAAATCCTTAAATACAGGCACATTGCTGTAAGCGACTGTTAGGTCGTTGATTTGCAGCATAAATATGTCTCCTATTCTATTTTTTGTTGTCGTTAAAAATATTTTTTCATAACACAACTCTTTAATCATAATAAATTTCATCAAACTAATCAATATGTTTTATTAAATGAAAAACATTTGTAACCATGTATCGATTTTGTAAAGAAAAATTTTACGAACTATTAATTTGCGTATAAAAAAACAACCAATATATTTTCATATTAGTTGTCGATTTTAAAATTATTTAATTAGTTCTTGATAAGTTTGCCGTGATAATTTTTCAATTAAATCAATACCACTCTGTTCAGATACATCACCATTGGTTAACACAGCAATAACATAATCAACCTTTTTTGTCTTAATGTGTCCTAAACTATTCACCATCCAGCCATCGTCATCATCTGGTAACCAACCGTTTTTTAGTGAAACTTCAGCATTTTCAGGTACTCCGGCACTAACACCCCACGCTTGATCATCATCAATTTGGCTCATCAAACTTTGTACATAGCGTTGTGAATCCCTAGACAACACATCACTTTTATAAAAAATATGACGTAATAATTTAATTTGATCTGGTGCTGTTGTTGTTGAGTACCCCCACGCCGCAGAGTTCATCTGTGAATCATTCATATCTAACTTTTCAAAAAGATTATCTGGTGCTTGATAGCCTCCCATTTGATACAACAAATTAGTTGTTGCATCATTGTCACTAGCTGTAATCATGCTATTAGCTAATTCTTTTTCATTATCATTTAAATCAGTCTGTGAATGTTCATGTTCCAATAACAATTCACCTAACACAGACACTTTCACAGCACTTGCCGTTATAAACTTATTTGTTTGACTATGCCGTGTTGTGATTAACTTTTGTTTCTTATTATCATAAATTGCAACGTCAACGTTGACTCTTTGTCCTTTTAATGTTTTCTGCCATGATTGTTTTAAATTTTTTTCATGATTGATAATGCCTAATTTAGGCGCAACTGTATCCACAATTTTCTCACGCTGCGTCCACAATAACGCACCTAAAGCAATTGTCACAATACCAACAATCAACATTGCTAATCTTTTAGATTTAACAATTTTTGCATTTTGGTTATTTTGACGTAACCCTCTTTGATTTTTATTTTTCATAACTAATAGTATACGATATTAATCCACAAATAAGCCAACGAATTTATTTGAAATAATTAACATGTGACTTAACATTTATAAAATAATGAGTACAAAAAAAGCTACTTGTGTAACACAAGTAGCTTTTTAGTCATTTCTGACTTTTTATCTAAAGACCGAATTACTTTACAGTAACAACGGCACCAGCTTCTTCAAGCTTTGCCTTCAAGTCGTTAGCTTCGTCTTCTGAAAGACCTTCCTTGATAACTGAAGGTGCATCGTCAACAAGACCCTTAGCGTCCTTCAATCCCAAACCAGTTGCTTCGCGAACTGCCTTGATAACCTTAACCTTAGCTGAACCAGCTGAAGTCAATTCAACGTCAAATTCAGTCTTAGCAGCGGCGTCACCACCAGCTGCACCAGCTGCTGCAACAGGGGCAGCGGCTGAAACACCAAACTCTTCTTCAATAGCTGAAACCAAGTCAGCCAAGTCCATAATCGTAGCTTCCTTCAATGAAGCAATGATTGAATCCTTATCAAATGCCATGATAAATAATCTCCTCTTAATATTTGCGTTAATTGCAAGTTTAATTTGTGGGCAATGCCCGTTTAAGATGCGAAACTAAGCGGATGCTTAGGCTTCTGCCTCTTCCTTTGAATCTGATACAGCTTTAACTGCATAGGCAAAGTTGCGAACAGGTGCTTGCAATGTTGACAACAACATTGATAGCAAACCGTCGCGGTCTGGCAATGAAGCGTACTTATTGATATCTTCAATAGTTACGACATTACCATCGATGAATCCACCCTTGATTTCCAAGGCTTCGATTTCATCAGCATACTTCTTTAATACGCGGGCTGGTGCGATTGCATCATCATTTGAAAATGCAACAGCTGAAGGACCAGCAAACAAGTCGTTCATTTCAGAAAAGTCAGCAGCTTCAGCAGCGCGAACCAAGACTTTGTTCTTGATAACACGTAGTTCAACACCTTCTCCACGTAATTCAGCACGCAAGTTGTTTGATTGCTCAACAGTCAATCCACGCACGTCTGCAACAACAGCAGACGTTGCGTTCTTAAACTTGTCAGCAACTTCGGCAACTTGTTGTGCTTTAACAGCAATGGTTTCTTCACTCATGGTATATTGTTCCTCCTGTTTAGATTTTGATTCTTACCAAAAACCCCCAGTACATGCTGCACCGGGGGTCAAAAGTCGCTTTCGCGTTTTTCACTTCCTCGGCGGGATATTAAGTCTTACGACACCTGCGTCTTAGGTAGAATCGATTTATTACTTCAACTACTTTAACAGGTAGTCGAGGAAGTGTCAACATTCACTTACTATTTTAGTAAAATCTAATTATAGTGAAGCGATGTCAATGTTCACAGCAGGACCAAATGTTGAAGCGATTGATACGTGTTGTACGTATGTTCCCTTAACAGCGGCTGGACGTGAACGCAAGATAACATTAGCCAATGATTGGATGTTTCCTGCAAGCTTATCAGCATCAAATGATACCTTACCAACTGGTACAGCAACGTTTCCGTCACGATCAGTACGGTAAGTAACCTTACCTGACTTAGCTTCTGAAACGGCCTTTGTAACATCAAATGTTACAGTACCCGTCTTAGGGTTAGGCATCAAGCCCTTAGGTCCCAAGACACGTCCAACACGTCCAACTTGAGCCATCATATCTGGTGTTGCAACAGCAACATCAAAGTCTAGCCATCCACCTTGGATACGTTGTACCAAGTCAGCGGCACCAACAACGTCAGCACCAGCTGCTTCAGCTTCTTTAGCCTTATCACCTTGAGCAAAGACAACAACAGTTTGGTCTTTACCAGTACCGTTAGGCAAAACAACGGCACCACGCAATTGTTGATCAGCTTGACGCGTATCAACGTTTAGGTTAAATGCAATTTCAACAGTTGCATCAAACTTGGCAAAGTCAATGTCCTTTACCAATGCAGCAGCTTCTTCAACAGTGTATAACTTAGCACTGTCAACTTTTTCAGCGGCTGCTATATAATTCTTACCATACTTAGCCATGGTAGCTATTCCTCCTTGCAAATGCGGTCAAACGGTCATCGACCTCCCGCTTGATCTTGCTTAGTTTCCTACGCGATCCGTACGTTACTTGTTATTAGCCTTCAACAGTGAAGCCCATTGAACGAGCAGTACCTTCAATCATGCGAACAGCTGCATCTACATCAGCTGCGTTTAGATCTTGCATCTTAGTTTCTGCAATTTCACGTACTTGTGCTGCAGTAACTGTTGCGACCTTCTTCGTGTTAGGCTCACCAGAACCCTTTTCAACACCAGCGGCCTTCTTCAAAAGAACAGCTGCTGGAGGAGTCTTGGTAACGAACTCGAATGAACGATCTTCATAGACAGTAATAACTACAGGGATTAACAAACCACCTTGATCGGCAGTGCGAGCATTAAACTCCTTTGTGAATCCCATGATGTTAACACCAGCTTGACCCAAAGCAGGTCCAACTGGAGGTGCAGGTGTAGCCTTACCGGCTGGAATCTGCAACTTAACAATACTTGAAACTTTCTTAGCCACGATTGTTTCCTCCTTCGTGTTTGTGGTGTAAATGGCGCGTTTCGATTTACGCCTCCCACATATGCATCTAGTAACAACACATACTAGATTATAATAACAAAACTCTTACGACTTGGCAAGGCAAGTGTTTGATTTTATTTAACTGGCTTAATATCGTTAAATGAAATTTGTGTTGGTGTGTCACGACCAAAGATATTAATCAATACTGTAACTTCTTGATGTTCCTCGTCCACAGCAGTAACGGCTGCACCTTCTTGGCCAGCGAAACTACCGGCAATAACATCAACTAGATTGCCAACTGCAATATCCAAATGTTCAACTTTGCGTTCAACAATATTCATACGAGCTAACATATCATCCACTTCTTCAGGAAGCAAGGGTACTGGCTTAGAACCTCCACCGTGAGATCCCAAGAATCCTGTAACACCTGGTGTATTACGAACAACATACCAAGCTTCGTCAGTCATAATCATCTCTACCAAAGCATAGCCAGGAAAATCATTTTCTTTAATAATCTTCGTTTCACCGTCTTTTTCAACTTCGACTTCTTGTTCTGGTACCAAGACACGGAAAATATAATCCGTCATCCCCATTGTTTCAATACGTGATTCCAAATTTGACTTTACACGATTTTCATATCCTGCATATGTATGCAAAACGTACCATTGATTATCAAATGACTCAGTTGCCATGATTGCCTCCTCAGACTGATTGACCTATTTTTTTGTAAATTAAAAACCCTCATAATTGAGGGTTTTATCTGCTAATTCATACTGATAGTATAGCGCATTTTGTTTACTTAGACAACCAAGTAATCCCTTGCTCAAATACCCAATCAGCTGCACCAAAAATTAATGCAAATGCTAAGCCAGTTATAACAACAATCGTTGTATTATGAATATTTTCGCTAAATGTTGGCCAAGTTACTTGATGCATTTCATCAATAACACCTGAAATAAATTTCATCATATTACTCCTGCTAAATACTTACATTGTCTCACGATGTAAAGTGTGTGCATCGCAATACTTGCAATACTTTTTAACTTGTAAGCGGTCTGCACGGGTTGGCTTTTTAGTTACCATATAATTACGCGAACCACAAACACTACATGCTAAAGCGACTTTCTTCACTGCCATATGGCGTTACCGCTCTTTCTATATTTAATTTTATGACTAAAAGTGTAGCACTTTTACCCTTAAACAGCTAGTGTTTTCTTATCTCATCATTATAAAATAGTTGCCACTTGCGCCGAACACCATAACACCATGACCGTGAACGATTGATTGCTTTAGCGGCCTCTGCCATACCATAACCTTGGATAAGTAAGTATGCTAATTCACGTTCTTTACCCGGCAATGTTAAATACCATTCAATAATAATTGTTAGCCATTCATTAACCGTTGGTTCATATGGTGCAACCGCTTGTTTAACCTCATATGGTGCAACCGTTTCTTTTAAAATAGGAACCTGCATATCAAGTACCCGATACTCATTACGCCATAATTGGACAACGTGTGTCTGCAACGATCGTTGATAATAGATTGTTAATGCAGCCCATGCTTGGTTGCGCAATAAACGTAGCGTTTTATGCAACACAACCCGACACTCTTGTTGCCAGTCATTTGGCTGCGGTCGTACCCGTTGCTGCGAATACATTTTCCAAACAAGACCTTCAAACTGCATGAAAATTTGCTCAAAAGCTTGTTCATCCCCGGCCTGTGCCCTAATAATTAATTCTGCTTGTTTTACATCCACCGCTTCATCCCCATTTCTTACTAATGTAAGAAAATCATATGGTGATTCAGCGTCGTTGCCAAAATTATGTCAGAAATTTCAGATGATTTATCGGGCATTATGCCATTGCATGCACTATTTTATGATAATGGATTACGACTATTATATCCTTGATAAATTAACAAACTAGCTGCTACTGAAGCATTTAAACTTTGCACATGTCCAATCATCGGAATCGTCAACGTTTCATCAACTGATTTTTTAAGTAGTGGTGAAATCCCCTTACCCTCATTACCAATGATTAATGCCGTTGCTCCTTTAGCATCCCAGCGGCGGTAGTCTTTACCATTCATATCAGTACCAAAGACCCAAACACCACGTTCTTTTAATTGTTCAACGGTTTGCACTAAATTCGTTACTCGTGCAACTGGAACGTGTTCAATGGCCCCGGTTGATGTCTTAGCAACAACTGACGTTAATTGTACTGCGCGCCGTTTTGGAATAATAATACCATGGACGCCCGCTGCATCTGCTGTTCGCATGATTGACCCTAAGTTATGTGGATCTTCAATTGAATCAAGTACTAAAAAGAATGGTGCTTCATCTTTTTGAGCAGCTTTAGCAAACAAATCATCAATAGAGGCATATGCATATGCTGCAATTGATAACACAACACCTTGATGGTTTTGACCATTCGTTAATTCATCAAGTTTCGCTTTGGGAGCCTCTTGAATGATCAAGCCACGTTTCTTAGCCAAACCACTGATTTCATTACGTGCTTTATCTGCTAAGCCATTTTGTAACCAAACTTTATTTATTTCGGTTGTTCCTTTTAGCGCTTCAACTGCAGCATGATGCCCAAATACAAATTCAACTTGATCATCAACTGGTTGACTAGCTTGTTTAGCAGGATGCTGACGACGTTGCTTTGCTGGTTTATGATCAGCTTGTCGTTTGTTATTTTGTTGTCCCATGATTTACTGTTCGCCCACTTTCCACTTGTATATAAATCCATGAAATTATTTCTTCCAAGCGTTTTGTTTGACCACTTGCACCTAAATAACCCATCACTGCCTCAAAGCCGGTTGAAATACGATACGTCACGACGTCGGTGTTTTTGGCCTTCGTATGTGAATTCGCATTCCGCCCACGCTTAAAATACTTTTGCTCTGTTTCAGTATAAATGCCATCTGCTTCAATTAATGCATATAATGCAGCATGCGCCTTGGCTGAAACATACTTTGTCGATTCACGTTGTAACTTTGCTGGTTTGGTAATACCCTTTGCTAGTAGATGTTGGCGAATATATACTTCATACACCGCATCCCCATAATAAGCCAAATCCAAGCCATTTAATTGTTCATAATTTATCTTCTCATTCATGCTTATTATCATACCATTTTATCGCAAAAATTTGGATAGTAAGTATTAGTAAACATTTTTTAGGCAAGTGTTTGATGCCATTCTTGAATCATCTGCAGCTCAGCAGGCGTAATTTTCCCTGCCTGTTGCGCAACTTGAATTAAGCTAGAAAAATTAGTTAATGATGCAAAACTAGTTTGAGCTGCTGCAAAATTTTCTACTGCTGCTGGCAATTCGTAAGAAAAAATTGACACGACACCAATAACATCCCCTGCTTCTGCACGAGTTGCTTTAACTGCCCCAAGTACTGAACCACCAGTTGAAATCAAATCATCAATGAGCACCACTTTTTGTTGTGCCGGCAAAGCACCCTCAATTTGCTTGCCGGTACCGTGATCTTTTGGCTTTGCTCGCACATAAATCAACGGCAAATTCATAGCTTGCGCTACCCAAGCCGCATGGGGAATACCGGCTGTCGCAACTCCCCCAATGGCCTGAACGTCTGGATATTGTGCTTTAATCAAATCAATTAATCCTGCAATCACGATTCCACGTTCTTTCGGAAATGAAATAATTTTACGATTATCTGTATAAATGGGACTTTTAATGCCTGATGCCCATGTAAAAGGATCCTGTGGCTGTAATTTCACTGCTTCAATGTCTAATAATGCCTGGGCAACCTGGTTTTGATAGTTTGTCATATTTACTCCTCACTAAATGCTTCTATTATTTGTTCATAAGCAGCAACTGGATTAGGCGCTTGGGTAATTGAACGTCCCACCACAATGCCATTGGCACCGTTTTTACGTGCCTGTTGCGGTGTCATAATTCGACTTTGATCGCCCTTGGCATCCCCTTGTAAACGAATTCCGGGTGTAATTGATAAAAATGCGTCACTAGTCGCTTGATGAATCATTGGTGTTTCGAAAGCAGATGAAATAACACCTGCCATGCCTACTTGCTTTGCCACTTGCGCTAAATGAACCACCGATTCATCCAATGATACAGCCAACTGTTGGGTTGCCTGTAACTCATCTGGCGTAAACGATGTCAATTGGGTAATTGCTAGTAATTTCGTTGTTTGGTTAGCTGCGCCAATTGCTGACTTAGCCGCCGCTAACATTTTCTCACCACCAGCTGCGTGCAAAGTTAAGTAATCAATACCTAAGCGCGCTAAATTTTTAGTAGCTTGCCCCACAGTATGTGGGATATCGTATAACTTTAAATCTAAAAAGACTGTATATCCGCGTTGCTTTAACTCAGTCACAAACTGCGGTCCTTCACGATAAAATAGTTCCATACCAACTTTGACTGCTAATGATTGCTGAGCTGGAAACTGTGCTAAAAATACCCAGGTTGTTTTAGCATCGGCAAAATCTAAGGCGATAAACACCGGCTTATTTTCAATCATAACGACTCCTTTGTGCTGATTACTTTTCTTTAGACTTAGCCCATGCATCTTCATCAGTAGGCAATGGATGTAGTGCATATGTAACGTCAGCTGCTGTTTCAAAATGATACTTATCAAGGGCTGCTGGTAACTGTTTAATCAACTTTGGCAAAAAGAGCGAATCTTCTTTATTCATAATTCCAACTTGAACTGCTGATGCGCCTGCTAACATTAATTCAAGGGCGTCGTCAATCGTCACCCCACCAACTCCAATGATTGGAATGTCCACAACCGAGGCTGCTTCCCAAATAAATTCCACAGCTAACGGATGAATCGCTTCTCCTGATAAACCACCTTTACCACGGTACAAACGAACTGAGCGCGCCATTAAGTCTAAACTCATCCCAACCAAGGTATTCACCATCGTTAACCCATCTGCACCTGCTTTTTGCGCTGCAATCGCTAATGGTTTAATATCAGTAACATTTGGTGATAATTTTGCATACACGGCTTTGGTTGTAACTGCACGTACAGCACTAACAGCAGCTGTAATCCCGGTAGTTGAAACACCAAATGCTCGCCCACCCTCATCAACATTTGGGCATGAAAGATTTAACTCGATGGCACTAATACTTGGTATTTGATCAATGATGGTCGCTAATTCAGTAAACTCAGCAATTGTTTCCCCAGAAATTGATAACATTTGCGGTAGATTTGGTAATTTTTCAGCTAACTTTGGTAAGTAGTCTGCTTTAACAGCAGCAATACCTGGGTTTGCCAATCCAACTGAATTTAACACACCCGCTTTCGTTTGAATAATCCAAGGTTGTGGGTTACCTTTGCGTGGATGCATTGTCGTTGTTTTTAATACTAAAGCACCTAATTCATTTAAATCAAAGTCATCAATGTGATCCAGGCCATAGTAGAATGAACCTGATGAAGGCATAAATGGATTTTTCAATTCTAAACCAGGTAATGACACAGCATAACGATTGTTATTCATGGGAAGCTTCTCCTTTTACTTTATGCAGGGTTAACTGTAAATGATTGTGATTCAAGGACACTTAGTAGCGCTTTGACTGTGTCGAATGCTGTAAACAACGGCACCGCATTTTCAATAGCTGCATTACGAATGCGACGACTATCATTAACTGTTTCGATATCTTGATGGGTCGAATTAATGACCAATTGTAATGAGCCTTTGCTCAAAGCGGTAACTGCATTGTGCGTTGTTTCACTAATTTTATCTAGAATTTGCACCCGTAGACCGTTGTTTTGTAAATATTCACCCGTTCCTGCCGTAGCAAATAATTGAAAGCCTAGTTCATTAAAACGTTGCGCCAAGCCTAACGCTTCTGCCTTATCTTCATCAGCAATCGTAAACAAAACATTACCAGCGTGTGGAATTTTAATATTTGATGCCACGAATGCTTTATATAAGGCTTTTTCAAACGTTTTGTCTGAACCCATCACTTCACCAGTCGACTTCATTTCGGGTCCAAGCAACGAGTCTACTGCTGGCAATTTGGTAAATGAAAAGATTGGTGACTTTACATGAACCATCTCTGATTCTGGTACTAATCCGGTTTCAAAGCCCATATCTGCTAAGTTTTCACCTAACATAACACGAGTTGCTAATTGTGCTAATTTTAGTTGCGTCACCTTTGAAATAAAAGGTACTGTTCGCGATGCACGTGGATTTACTTCAATGACATATGCTGTATTATCATGAATAACAAATTGTACATTCATTAAACCAACTGTTTTCAAACTCTTTGCTAGTGCTATTGATGCAGTAACTATTTCAGAGCGTACTTTATCTGATAATGTTTGTGTGGGATATACAGACATTGAGTCCCCTGAATGCACACCTGCGCGTTCAATGTGTTCCATAATTCCTGGAATCACAACCGTTTTACCATCAGATAACACGTCGACTTCCGCTTCTGAGCCAACTAAATATGAATCAATCAAAACGGGATGATCATGCGACACTTTCACCGCACGTCCCATATAGTCTTTTAGTTCAGCTTGATTATTAACAATCTCCATTGCTCGTCCACCCAAAACATATGATGGCCGGACTAATACGGGGTAACCAATTTCATTTGCAGCATCTAAGGCCCCGGTGATGGTCGTGGCTGTTTTCCCAACTGGTTGTGCCAAGCCTAATTGCTTAATCACTTGATCAAATTCTTCTCGATCTTCGGCACGATTTAAGTTGGCAACACTCGTTCCTAAAATATTTACACCTGCATTAACTAGCGGTTGTGCTAAATTAATCGCTGTTTGACCACCGAATTGGACAACAACACCAAGCGGCTTTTCTAGATTCGTTACATTTAAGACATCTTCTAATGTAAGTGGCTCAAAATAAAGCTTATCTGAAACAGAAAAATCAGTTGAAACTGTTTCTGGATTCGAATTCATAATGATTGCTTCATAACCAGCAGCTTGAATTGCCTTAACAGCATGTACAGTTGCATAATCAAACTCGACACCCTGACCAATACGAATAGGTCCTGATCCCAAAACAAGGATGCTTGGCTTTTGACTAACAACCGATTCATTTTGCATTTCATAAGTAGCATAATAATAGGGTGTTTGTGATTCAAATTCGGCAGCAACCGTATCAACCATTTTATAAACCGGCTTAATGGCTGCTTTCGTACGATGGTCTGATACTTCTTTGCTTGTCCATCCCCAGATATCGGCAATTGTTTGATCAGCAAACCCGTTCTTTTTAGCTAATAATAATACTTTATTATCACCAATATGCTGTGCTAATGCTTGTTCAATTTCAATAACGTGCAAGATTTTATCTAAGAAGAAATAATCAATTTTTGTTCGTTCATGAATGGCATCAATTGAAATACCGCGACGTATTAATTCACTAATCATAAACAAACGGTCATCACGTGCTGGCATTAGGTCAGTTAATAATTGTTGGGTGTCAATATCACTAAAGTTGATATCACGTAACCCAGTCGCCCCAATTTCTAATGATCGAACGGCTTTATTCAACGCTTCTTCAATATTACGGCCAATAGCCATGACTTCTCCAGTGGCCTTCATTTGCGTCCCCAAATGGCGATCGGCTGTCGCAAATTTATCGAATGGCCAACGCGGAATTTTAACTACGACATAATCCAAGGCGGGTTCAAATGCAGCTTTAGTCGTTCCTGTTACAGGATTGATAATTTCATCCAATGTCAATCCCACTGCAATTTTGGCAGCCATTTTAGCAATTGGATACCCAGTTGCTTTAGATGCCAATGCTGATGAACGTGAGACACGAGGATTCACTTCAATAATGTCGTACTCAAATGAATTTGGGTCCAGCGCCATTTGAATATTAACGCCCCCTTCAATTTTCAAAGCGCGAATAATTTTCAAAGCGGCATCACGCATCATTTGCAATTCACGATCAGCTAAAGTTTGTACGGGCGCAACAACGATAGAATCACCTGTATGAATACCAACTGGATCGAAATTTTCCATTGAAGCAACGATTAAGGCATTGTCAGCAGCATCGCGCATCACTTCAAATTCAATTTCTTTATAACCCGCAATGGATTGCTCAATAAGGACTTGTGTAACCGGCGATAACTCCAAGCCATTGGCAGCAATGTCCTTTAGTTCCGCCTCATCATTTGCAATCCCCCCGCCGGTACCACCTAATGTGTAGGCTGGTCGTACAATTACGGGATAACCACTTTGATTTGCAAAGTCAACAGCTTCTGCCACCGTTACCGCAATCAATGATTCTGGTACCGGTTCATGCAAGCGATTCATTAAGTTCTTGAAAGCTTCACGATCCTCGGCCTCTTCAATGGCTGATAACTTTGTCCCCAATAAAATAATACCTAATTCATCCAAAATACCTGCTTCTGATAGCTCTTTAGCCATATTCAAACCTGTTTGACCACCTAAAGTTGGCAAAATAGCGTCTGGACGTTCTTTACGCAAAATACGTGCCAAAAATTCAAATGATAATGGTTCGATATAAACTTCATCAGCAGTCTCACTATCCGTCATAATTGTTGCTGGATTTGAGTTAACTAAGACAACTTCATAGCCTTCCTCTTTTAAAGACATCGCTGCTTGCGTTCCTGAATAATCAAATTCAGCAGCTTGACCGATAATAATAGGTCCTGAACCAATGACCAAAATTTTGTGGATATCTGTACGTCTAGGCATGTTGTAATTGTCCTTTCTTGCTTTGTGCAATCATTGCTAGGAAATCATCAAATAAGTATTCTGCATCATGGGGACCAGGTGCTGCATCGGGATGAAATTGAACTGAAAATGCAGCATGATTTTTTAGCTTAAGGCCTTCAACTGTATGATCATTAATTTCTTCATGGGTGATTTCCAAATTTGTTTCTGCAATAGATTTAGCATCAACGGCATAACCATGGTTTTGTGATGTAAAGTCAATTTGATTTTTAACCATATTACGAACTGCATGATTAAAGCCACGATGACCAAATTTCAACTTAAACGTTGTTGCCCCATTAGCCAAAGCAAACAATTGATGTCCTAAGCAAATCCCCATCAACGGCATCTTTTCTTGTAGTTCTCGAATAACAGGTAGGATATGCAACACATCTTCTGGATTACCCGGCCCATTTGATAACAAGACACCATCCGGATCCATATCTAATATAGTCTTTGCATCAACATTAGCTGGAAAAACCATCACATTCACACCACGCTTAGCTAATGAGCGTAAAATAGAATTTTTCAAGCCAAAGTCAATTAACGCAATCGATGGTCCATCAGTCGGATTAACATATGTCGTTTTCGTTGTCATTTTGTTAACTTCATCTGTTACTGGTTTTTCTGCCTGTAGTTGCGCTAATGTATCGTCGGTAACTTCATTAACAATAACGGTTCGCATCACACCATGTTCTCTAATTTCTTTTGTTAACGCACGTGTATCAACACCTGTAATACCTGGTAAATCCATCTTTTCAGCCCATTCAGTAAGTGACATTTGTTGACGCCAGTTAGAAGGACGGCGTGCAATTTCATGTGCCACAATCGCATTTGCTGTCGGTTTTAGTGATTCATAATCATCACGATTGATGCCATAATTACCGATTAATGGATACGTGAAGGTTAAAATTTGTCCCGAATAAGAAATATCTGTTAATGATTCTTGATAACCTGTCATCCCCGTATTAAAAACGAGCTCTCCTGCAACATCCTTGGTGGCACCAAAAGCTTCACCTGTATAAATTGAACCATTTTCTAAAACTAAATAACGTTGCATGTTTTCCCCCTATGCCTCGTAAACAATTTGACCATCAACCATGGTTAATATTGTCTGCCCGTAAATTGTTGCACCAATAAATGGTGTGTTAACCCCTTTTGAGGCAAATTCATCTGCTGTAATTTTGTGTGCATGTCTAATATCAAATAATGCCAAATCTGCTGGTTGGCCAGCTACTACTGCTTGTGCCCCATGTAATCCAAAGGCTTGTTGGGGTTTGACAACCATCCAGTCTAATAATTGGGTCAACGTTGCAATCCCTGGTTTAACTAAGTGGGTATAAAGTAATTGGAAACTTGTTTCAATACCCGTAATTCCAAAAGCAGCCCCAATAAATGACCCTTCTTTTTCTGCTGTACTATGAGGCGCATGATCAGTTGCTACCATATCAATGGTGCCGTCCAACAATCCTGCAATGACCGCTGTACGATCCGCTGGCGTTCGAAGCGGCGGGTTCATTTTAAAGTAAGCATTATCAGCAGTAATATAAGTTTCATCCAATAACAAATGATGTGGTGACACTTCTGCCGTTACATTGACTCCTTGTAATTTAGCAAGTCTGACCAGTTCTACCGATGACTTTGTTGAAAGGTGTGCAACATGATAGTGCACCCCGCTAGCCTTAGCTAACACTAAATCACGCGCCAGTTGGGATGATTCACCTAAAGGATCCATACCTGGTAACTGTAATTCTTTTGATTTTTCACCTAAATTCATCACGCCACCATTAATTAGCGAATTATCTTCTACATGCGCTACTAATGGTCGTTTTACTTTGGCAGCAGCTTTCATTGCCATTAGCATTGTAGCAGCCGTTTGCACACCTTTACCATCATTTGTAAAGGCAACAGCCCCTGCCTTCGCTAGTGCGTCAATATCACTGACTTCTTCCGTTGTTAGAGCCGTTGAAATAGCTGCATACTGCTTTAAATGAACCAAACTATTAGCATCATTATTGGCTTTAATCATTTGAAAGTTTTCTAAATTATCTGGCACCGGATCTAGATTAGGCATCGCTAATACTGTCGTAAATCCTCCACGTGCCGCTGCTTTTGACCCAGTGGCAACAGTTTCTTTGTAGGCAAATCCTGGCTCACGAAAATGCACATGAACATCAACCAGCCCTGGTGTGACTAGCGCACCATTTGCATCAATCACACGGTCGACCGTTTCTTTGATATTAGTTGCCACCGCTGTAATCATGTCGTCAATGATTAAAATATCTTGGCAAATTAATGTATCATCTGCTCCAACACTTTGCGCATTTTTAATTAATATTGATGTCATTTACTTTCTCCTCCATCAGACTAGTTAAGATGGCAATACGGGCATAAACACCATTAGCCATTTGCGTAAAAATACGTGATTTGTCTGCTTCTACCAACTCATTAGCAATTTCAATTCCCCGATTAACTGGGGCTGGATGCATAATAATTGCTTTATCTTTTAATTGCTCATAACGGTTGTCGGTTAAACCGAATTGTTGATGATACGTTGTCTCTAAAAAATCATCATTATCTTGTTGTGCTAGCCGCTCATGTTGCACGCGTAATAACATCAAGACATCCAAATTTTCTAGACCTTGATCCATTTCCTGATAAGTCCCATATTGGTCAAAATCAGCGGGATACCATTGCTTTGGTCCTGAAAAGCTCACCTTTGCGCCTAAACGTTTTAAAATTTCAGCATTTGAACGGGCCACTCTGGAATGCGCTAGATCGCCTACAATGCGAATATTTAAATCTGAAAAGTAACCGAACTGTTCATAAATTGTCATTAAGTCAAGTAAGCTTTGTGATGGATGCTGGCCATTGCCATCACCTGCATTAACAAGCTGTGGCATCAATGCTGAATTTTCAGCAATTAATGGCTCATACCAGTCGTTAATGCTGTGTCGGAGTACCACCACATCTACACCGATCGCACCAAGGGTTTTTAGCGTATCACTTAGTGACTCGCCCTTTTGCGTTGAACTCGTCTGGGGATTAACCTGAATTGGTTGCCACCCTAACTTTGATTCAGCCATTTGAAAACTGCTGGCAGTCCGTGTTGAATTTTCAAAAAATAAATTGGCAACATTTTTTGACTCGGTTGGCAAATCTAATTGCTCATTTTTATACGCCAAACTTGTTTTAATTAATTGCATAATTTCTTGTATTGTTAAATCGTTTAAATTCACAAAGTTTCGCATGCTATCTCCTCATCGTTTACGCAAAAAAAGCCTTATGAATCCAGTGATTCATAAGGCTTACTAAGTTATTCGATAGTATGATTCACCTATTTGGGGTGACTGCCATCAACTTGGGTATCCTTTGTTAGCCTCACTGGACTACGCTTAAAGGTTATTCTTGATTGACATTACTATATCATGTTTATTCACTTAGGTAAACAGTTAACTAACCAGTAAAATTAATTTAAACGTTTTACTAAGTCAGTTTAACGAATTTTATTTTTTTAATTAAGCGTTTTATTCATCAACAACGTCATTGATGGTAATAACTCCCACAACTTCACCTTTTTCGGTCACAACCAAATTAGAGATATTATGTGCAGCCATCTTACGCCATGCTGCTCGATTTCGTTTATTAACGTCAATACTAATAAACCCTTCTGTCATATAATCAGCAGCTGTAGATTCCTTAACCTTAGTGACATGTAGCATTTTCTTACGAATATCTCCATCTGTCACAATGCCAACAACTTTATCCTGATCTTTTACTAACGTCATCCCGATTCCAAAATCACTAATACGGTAGATAACATCATTAAGCGGTGTTTCAAGATCAACATATGGGACTTTGGTGTGCATAACATTTTTAACTGTTTGCAACAACAACTTTCCAATTGATCCACCTGGATGATATAATGCAAAATCTTTTTTCGTGAATTGTTTTTCTTTTTGAACAGCAATTAATAACGCATCCCCAACCACCAATGTCGCAGTTGTTGAGTTGGTTGGCGCTAATTTGGTCACATCTGCTTCAGCAGCAACATCAACAATCAATGCTTCCTGCGTATTTTTAGCCAATGTTGAATCTGATGCCCCGGTTAGAGCAATCGTTTTTAAATCTTTACCAAAAATCTCTTGCAATGCAAAATAAGTTTGCAGTACTTCTTCCGTTTCACCACTATTAGAAACAAACACAACCACGTCATCTGCAGACACACGACCTAAGTCACCATGAAAGGCATTCCCGGCATCAATGAAAAAGCTTGGCACCCCAATCGAAGAAAATGAAGCCGAAATTTTTTCAGCAATAATACCTGATTTACCAATCGCAATAAAAATTAAACGACCAGTCATCTGTAAAACATCGTCAACAAATTGGTCAAAACTTTCGTCTAATGCATCACGGACCTTTTCCAAAGTTTTAATCTCAATGTCAAAGGTCTCTTTCGCGTCATTATAATAAGTCTTCATCTGCATACACCACCTTACTGTTAAGATGTTCGTGGAATAGCTTATTGGCTTCTTCTAGGATTGGCCGTGCCTTTGGTAGATAGAGTTGACTATCTTGATCAGAAATAGCCTTAGGTGGATTTGGATGGACCTCCGCAAAGATACCATCAATTCCGATTGCTAAGGCGGCACGCATTAATGGGAAGATGTAATCACGGTTACCACCAGAATGATTACCATAACCACTTGGAATCTGGACAGAGTGGGTCGCATCAAAAATAACTGGGTAACCTGTTTCGCGCATCTGAATCAAGCTTGTCATATCGACTACTAATTGATGGTAACCAAACATGGTACCACGTTCAGTTACTAGAACATGCTTATCTTCTGTCTCCACTTTAGCCACTGCACTCTGAATATCTTCAGGTGCCATAAACTGGGCTTTCTTAATATTAACAACCCGGCCAGTCTTAGCTGCTGCTAACAACAAATCAGTTTGACGACTTAGATAAGCTGGAATCTGAAGCACATCTGCCACTTCTGCAACTGGCGCACATTGATATGACTCATGCACGTCAGTCACGATTGGGACATTGTATTCTTCTTTAATCGTACGTAAGACCGCTAAACCAGCTTCCATTCCGGCACCACGATCTGATGACATTGAACTACGGTTAGCCTTATCAAAAGATGCCTTAAACACATAATTAATGCCTAACTCATCAGTAATTTTCTTCAATTCTTCAACAACTTCAACACAAGTTTCATAAGATTCAATGGCACATGGGCCTGCTAGTAAAGTTAAACGATCGTCCTTAAAGCCATACTCTTGAAATACTTCACTAATTTTTGGCATATCTATTTCCCCCGCTCTTGACTAGTTCAATTGATAAAAATTATTAGAAATTATTAATTTTTAAGTATTATATGCTAACTTTTCAATTTTGACACGTTTAAAGTCTTCCTCTGTTTTGCTTAATGGGCAAAAAAAGTTGGTTAATGACTTGTAACGCAAGTATTTTAACCAACTTTATTTTCTTATCATAATGCCGAAATTAAGCTTCCACAACATGACGAACATATGGATCATCTGAAAAGCCTTGATCTAAAATAATGCGCGCCCATTCTTTAGCTGAGTGCAAACTGTGGTCTTTAAAATTACCACACTCGCGAATTGTTGTTGCAGGCACATCATCCCATTGAATATCATCGCGAATCTTGCGTAGCGCATGTGTAAAGGCTACAGCTACCTCAGTTGATGAATAGTCTTGCCAACTGATAACATGAAAACCAGTACGGCAACCGAATGGTGAAATATCAATAATACCATCTAATTCATCACGCACCAAACTTGCAAACAAGTGTTCCAAAGTGTGTACACCGGCCGTTTCGATGGCGGTTTCATTTGGTTGTGTCAACCGCAAATCATAGTTTACAATTTGGCCTCCTGCAGGTCCTTGTTGCGTCTCGATTTTACGAACGTATGGTGCTTGTACCTTGGTATGATCCAATGAAAAACTTTCAACTTCTGCCATGTTAAATTCCTCCTAAAATAACTTCCCCTAAATTATCGCCAGCTTTAAAACAAAAAAATCCCGCAATCAATTAAGATTACGGGACGTTAGCACGTGGTACCACCCGAGTTTAATAAGTCAATCTGCCTTATCCTCTCATCGCTATAACGGGCGTTCCCGAACGGCACTCACGCGTTGTTCATGTCATTGTGACTCCAAGACCATCTTCTGATAAAGTGTTTATCAGTTTACACCTACCACTGACTCTCTATAAAACACATTGACCGTACTCATCTTATCGCTGTCGATACGACTATGCTAAATCTAATCTCACGTTGTGTCAACTGTTTGATTAAAAAAAACTCATTTTTGCCATTTATTATTAACGATGCCAACGGGTTCCTTGCGGTGTATCTTCAAGGATAATATCTTGTTGTGCCAATAGGTCACGAATTTCATCAGAACGGGCAAAATTTTTGGCTGCCCGTGCTTCATCACGTTCTTTAATCAACGCATCAATATCGTCTTCTAATAGTTCATCTTGTGCCAAACCATCAACACCAAAGACCCCCATTAACGTTGCGATAGTATCTAAAATAAATTGCGCTGTTTGTTGGTGGACCTCTTGGGCATTCGCATATTGATTAGCTAAATCAACTAATCCGTAGATTGCGGTCAATGCATTTGGCGCATTAAAATCATCATCCATTGCTGCCTTAAATGCCGTGATATACTCGTTAGCTTGTGTCATGATTTGTTCATCATCCCCAACAAGTGCATCCTGCAAACGGAATTGCAAATTGCGATAACCGGTACGAATACGGTCTAGATTTTTACCGGCTTGGGCCATGTTATTTGTTGAATATGCAATCGCCCGGCGATATTGTGTTGTAGCCATGAAAAATCGTAGTACCATTGGATCATCAATTTGTTGTAATAAATCATGAACGGTCACAAAATTTCCCAATGACTTAGACATCTTTTCATTTTCGTCACCAACAGTCACAAAACCATTATGTAACCACATATTCACAAATTGCTCTCCCGTATGAACTTCACTTTGCGCAATTTCATTCGTATGATGTGGGAATGCTAAATCGATACCACCACCATGGATATCAAAATGATTGCCTAAATACTTAGTCGACATAACGGAGCATTCAATGTGCCAACCAGGACGACCTTTACCCCAAGGAGAATCCCAGGCAATCGCACCATCGCCGTTTTCACCTTTCCAAACGGTAAAGTCCATTGGATCTTCCTTACGGGCCAATTCCACATCATCCAAACGACCTGCTGCATTGGAAGTCATATCTTGTAAATTCTGATGGGCTAGTGCACCATAATTTTTAAACTTTTTTGCTCGATAATACACATCACCCGCTGACTCGTATGCGTAGCCTTTATTAACTAAGTCAGTCACAAAATCAATGATTTCTGTAATATGTTCTGTTGCCCGAGGTCGTACTGTGGCTGGTTTAATATTCAAAGCAGTCGTGTCTTCATTGAAAGCAGCAATATATTTATCAGCTAATTCAGGTACAGTAATTCCCTGCGCTGCTGCTGCCTTAATCATTTTATCATCCACATCTGTAAAATTAGATACGTAATTAACCTCATAACCACGATATTCAAAATAACGTCGGATTGTATCAAAGGCAATTGCAGAACGTGCATTTCCAATATGAATGTAGTTATAGACAGTTGGCCCACAGACATACATACTGATTTTACCTTCATGCATAGGTTGGAAATCTTCCTTAGCCAATGTCATGGTATTAAACATTTTCATCATATTACGTCCCTCTCCTTTTAAAAATGTGGTCGCCCTCATTTTTATTAACTGACTAATTGTCAGTATTTATATAAACATTTTACCATATTTTTTTATGACTTAGCATGTGGACTAGGTTGCTTTGGACACCCTACTAAATTACAGCTATAATTTACAATTAAGAACGACTGTTGCGTATCATATAAATTATCGGGGGAATTTTAATGTATCAAGCAAATAAAGAACGTTATGACAAAATGATTTATAACCGTGTTGGCAATAGTGGGCTAAAGTTATCTGCCCTAGGTCTTGGACTTTGGGACAATTTTGGTAGTGTCGACCCGCTTGAAAATCAAAAAGCAATTATTCACCAAGCTTTTGATTTAGGTATCACCTATTTTGACTTAGCCAACAACTATGGACCCGTTCCTGGTAGTGCCGAAAAGAACTTTGGCAATATTCTTGCTCATGATATGCATGCTTATCGTGATGAACTCGTTATTTCAAGTAAAGCTGGCTATGAAATGTGGGATGGTCCTTATGGTAATTGGGGTTCCAAAAAAAGTATCATCGCTAGTGCTGATCAGAGTCTAGCCCGTCTACAATTAGATTATGTTGATATTTTCTATTCACACCGTCCAGATCCAGACACCCCAGTTGAAGAAACGGCACTTGCTTTGGATCAACTGGTTCGTGATGGTAAGGCCTTATATATTGGTATTTCAAATTATTCCGGTATGCAAACGCAAGCCATTATTGATATTTTTAATGATTTAAAAACACCTTTCATCATTCATCAACCACGTTATAACATGTTTAACCGGCAGATTGAACAAGATTTATTACCTGTTTTACGTAAAACAGGTAAAGCAGCGGCTGTCTTTAGTCCACTATCACAAGGTTTATTAACTGATAAATACCTAAATGGTATTCCAAAGTCATCACGTGCGGCTAAAAGTACCAGTCCCTTCTTACATGAAAATCAAGTTGATGCTACCATCAAAACTGTTCAAAGTTTAAATGAAGTTGCTAAAAACCGCCACCAGACTTTGGCTGAAATGGCATTAGCTTGGGATCTTAGACATCCTGAAGTTGCTAGTGTTATTATCGGTGCCAGTCGTCCGGAACAATTAGTTGACAACATTAAAGCTTTAAATCATTTAAACTTCAGCAAGGCTGAATTAAATCAAATCGATAATATCTTAAGCCAACAACTTAGTATCGATTGGCAAGCACATTAACATCAAATCAAAAAAACAGGACCGTTAATCTACCATCTCAAAGTGGTTAGACTAACGGTCCATAATTTTATGCTTTTATATCTTAACGCCACCACTCATCAAATACAGTTACTGGTTGACGACGCTTGTGTTCAGAAGTTGTGTACAAATGCTCAATTTGCTTAGCATCGACATCAGATACTTCTTTACCTTCCAAGTAATCATCAATCGCATCATATGTGACACCTAAAGCTTCTTCATCAGGCAATGCTGGTCGATCTTCTTCTAAATCAGCTGTTGGTACCTTTTCATATAAGTTCTTTGGTGCATCTAAGTACGCTAACAATTGGCGCCCTTGTCGCTTATTTAAGCGGTACAATGGGGTCACGTCAGCCGCACCGTCCCCAAATTTCGTATAAAAACCAGCCAATGCTTCAGCCGCATGATCAGTTCCAATCACAACACCGTGATTAGCTGCTGCAACACCATATTGGGCAATCATTCGTTCACGTGCTTTAATATTTCCCTTATTAAAATCAGTTACTTCGATGCCATTATCTTCAAGCTGCTTCACAATTCCTTCAACCGAATCTTTAATGTTGACCTTTACCGTTTTGTCAGCACCTTGCCAAGCAATCGCAGCCATTGCATCTGACTCATCAGATTGTTGACTATAAGGTAAACGCATTGCGATAAATTGATAGTCTTGATTGCCTGTCTCCTCACGCAACTGCTCAACAGCAAATTGTGCTAACTTACCACCCAATAATGAATCTTGTCCACCTGAAATGCCTAAAACAAGCGTCTTAAGTCCGGTCTTAATTAAATAATCTTTTAATAATGAAATTGAACGATTGATTTCTGTTTTGGCATCAATTGTTGGTTGAACACCTAATGTTTGAATAATTCCTGCTTGTAATGGTCGCATAACAGCCTCCCTTAAGAAATACTACTATTAATTGTTTTTACTAATTTCATCAACATATGCACGGCTTTTCTTAATAAGATTCATCTTATGGTCCCATGCATCTTGTGACAAATCAACTGGATATTCTTGTGGATTCATATCACGGCGATATTCTGAATATAACGAATTAATATGATGTTGTGCAAAGCTACGTACTTCATCCAACGTTGGCAATTCGTATACCAACTCACCATCTACAAAAATATCTTGTAAGATTGGTCGTGCTGTATAATCAACGACAGTCTTGTTTAGGTATGGATAGCTAGGGTGAAACATGTACAAGCCATCAGGCAAATTAGTTGGATCTTCATCCCATAAAGCGATGTAGTCTCCTTGTGACTTACCATCAGAATTACGTGTAATGCGCCAAACTTGTTTTTGCCCTGGCGTTGAAATTTTTTCAGCCGACCCCGAAATTTTAATGGTGTCGGTCATATCCCCATTTTCATCTTCGACTGATACCACTTTATAAACACCACCAAGTGCAGCCTGGTCATATGCTGTAATAAGTTTTGTTCCAATACCCCATGTATCAATTTTAGCACCTTGGAACTTCAAACTCTTAATGGTTGATTCATCCAAATCATTTGAAGCAACAATTGATGCATCAGGGAAACCGGCTTCATCTAGCATTTTACGAACGCCTTTAGAGACGTAAGCCAAATCACCTGAATCAATACGGACACCGATAAAGTTAATTTTATCACCCATTTCTTGTGCCACACGAATCGCAGCTGGCACACCAGACCGTAGCGTATCATATGTATCGACCAAAAAAACCACATCACGATGCGTCTGCGCATATGCTTTAAAAGCTTCATAATCATTACGATAAACTTGTACTAGACTATGTGCATGCGTCCCAGAAATTGGAATACCAAATAATTTACCTGCTCGCACATTTGAAGTTGCGTTAAAACCTCCAATGTAAGCAGCTCTTGTCCCCCAAAGGGCTGCGTCCATTTCTTGCGCACGACGTGAACCAAATTCCATCAAAGTTTGGTCACCAACAACTGACCGAATTCTTGAAGCTTTAGTTGCAATCAAAGTTTGATAGTTAATAATGTTTAATAATGGGGTTTCTATTAATTGTGCATCAAAAACGGTTGCCTCAACTTGCACAATCGGCTCGTTGTTAAAAACAACATCCCCTTCGCTTGGCATGCGTACCGTTCCTTTAAAACGCCAATTTTTTAGATAATTTAAAAAATCTTCATTAAACTCCCCAGTTGAACGTAGATAATCAAGATCACTCTGAGAAAAATGTAACCCACTCAAAAAATTAACAACCCGTTCCAATCCTGCAAAAACGGCATAACCATTTTGAAATGGCATTTTGCGAAAGTGCATTTCGTAAACTGCCTTGCGTTCATAAATTCCCTTCATAAAATACGTTTGCATCATTGATAATTGGTAGGCATCTGTGTGTAATGCCAAGCTATCATCTGGATATGCTAAAGCCATAACAAAATTCTCCTCGTTTTCTATATTGTTACTATTTTAACACAAATCACAGGGTGTAAAGTCATGTTAGTATGATATAACTAGTGGTATACTAAGGAAATTGTCGCAACAATAATTTTTTATTAAGGAACGATTATCATGATTCATCATTACCCAATTAAAGAGTCAATGCGCACGGGGATGTTGCTCGCAGCAACAGCTGGCTTTATTGATGCCTATACATTTCAAATTCATGATATGCGTTTTGCAAGCTTTCAAAGTGGTAATTTATTACAAATTGGTCTAAATGTTGCCGATGGCAAATGGCTACATGCTTTAATTTATTTCTGGCCAGTATTTGCTTTTTTAATCGGTACTAGTTTTAACCAGTTTTTGAAACAGTTTGCAAAAAAGCACCAGCAATCACATACCATGCTTGCTTTACTCGTTGAATTTATCGGTTTATTCGGTGTTGCTTTGCTAGAATATCACACCATTTCATCCGATATTATCTTGCCATTACTGGCCTTCTTTATGGCCATTCAAGCAGATACATTTAATCTCATTCATGGTATGCCTTATATGACCATCTTAAGCACCGGTAATTTACGAACTCTTAGTAGTGGCTTAACTAACGGGTTATTATGGCACGATAAACAAGCATTGCATCGCGCTGGACGGGTAGCACCAGTTATTTTAGCATTCTTCGTTTCAGCAATTTTAGCTTTTTTTGCGATACAACTATTACATCAAGGTGCCCTCTTCATCGCACCCATTTTAATATTGGGTATTCTTATTTTGGTGAAACGTGAAGAAAAAAGATAGTGGTAGTTGACACAACAGTTAATATCAACTAAAATACGGTTAAGTATTTCGGAAAAAATAAACAAGTTGATCAGGAAAGTAGATTAACTATGATTTGTTAAGAGAGACAGTGCTTGGTGTAAGCTGTTCAAATTGTATTAATTGAAAATGGCCTGTGATTGGCGTTAATGAGTAGCAAGTCTATAAATTAGCGACGGAATGGTCTACGTTAAAAGACACACGAATCAGCATAGCATCATATCGCTCACTGCTCGCTCGTTGCTAAGGTTTTAGCTAGTAATAGTTAAAACAAAAGTAGAATGGTAACACGAGACTCGTTTCTATCAGATTATATCTAATCATGATGGGACGGGTCTTTTTTGTTCCCTTCCCTTTCTGAAATACACTAATGCATACTTATAAATAGTCTAAGGAGAAACGTTATGACACATAAAGGATTAAAAATTGGTGCTATCTTAGCAGTTAGTGCCTTCGCTGCTGGAACTATCGCCCCTATTACGGCCAACACTGCTAAAAAAACAGTAACTGTCGGAATTGTTGGTACTAGTGATAAAGAACTTTGGGATAATATCAACAAAACAACGCAAAAGAAATATAACTTAACTGTTAAAACAAAAGTCTTTACTGACTACAACCAACCAAACAAAGCAGTAGCTGATGGATCACTTGATTTAAATGCATTCCAACACGTTTATTTCTTAAACAATTGGAATAAATCAAATGACAATAAGGTCAAAGCAATTGGTAAGACTTTCATTACCCCAATTCGTCTTTATTCAGAAAAATACAAAGATGTTAAAGATTTCAAAAAGGGTGATAGTATTGCCGTACCAAATGACAGCACTAATGAAGGTCGTGCTTTAACTTTGCTACAATCAGCTGGCTTAATTAAAATCAAGAAAGGGGTTGATTTGCCAACCCTTAAAGACATCAAGTCAAACAAATTAAACCTTAAGTTTAAAGAAGTTGCTGCTGATCAAGGCCCATCTTCTCTAAAGTCAATGAACGGTGCCGTTATTAATACTAATTATGCACAAGAAGCTAAACTTAAGTTAAATTCAGCTGTTTATGTTGAACCAATCAATAAAAAGTCAAAGCAATGGATTAACGTTATTGTTGCTCGCAAGAGTGATGCTGACAAAAAAGCATACAAGCAAGTTGTTAAAACTTACCAAAGCAAGCAAACAAAGCAATACCTAAAGGATACTTGGGGTAAGGCTGAAATTCCTGCATGGGATATCAAGTTGAAGTAAGCCATTTGCAATAACTGTGACGGGCACTAGCTCGTTCACATACATATCAATAGTAGGAGAAAAATATGGCTGTTATTTCATTAAAAAATATAAATGTAACTTTTAAACAAAAAAAACGTGAGATTATCGCTGTCCAAGATGAATCCATTGAAATTGAAAAAGGCGATATCTATGGGATTGTTGGTTATTCTGGTGCTGGTAAATCAACATTAGTTCGTACCATCAATTTATTGCAACGTCCAACCAGTGGTTCGGTCATTGTAAACGACATCGACATGTTACAACTTTCATCTAAGGAATTGCGTGATCAGCGTAAAAAAATTGGGATGATTTTCCAACACTTTAACTTGATGAACGAATTAACGATTTTTGGTAATGTTGCCCAACCTTTAAAGCATTCAAAATTATCAAAAGCTGATAAAGCTGATAAAGTCAATAAATTGCTTAAACTTGTTGGTCTAGATGAACGTGCTGACAACTACCCAAATCAACTTTCTGGTGGGCAAAAGCAACGTGTTGCCATTGCCCGTGCATTAGCAAATGATCCTGAAATTTTGATTTCTGATGAGGCAACCTCAGCCTTAGATCCACGAACAACTAATCAGATTTTGTCATTGTTAAAGCAATTAAATCGTGAATTGGGCTTAACTATTGTTTTGATTACGCATGAGATGCAAGCCATCAAAGAAACTGCTAATAAGGTTGCGGTGATGGAAAACGGTACCATCATTGAGCGTGGTTCATTACTAGAAATTTTTACCAATCCACAAAAACCTTTAACAAAGGATTTCATCAATACAGCAACTAACTTAGATGAAGCATTGGTTAAAGTGAATGAACTATTAACCACCCAACCATTAGCTTACGATGAAGAACTAATCAAAATCAGCTATGTTGGTGCTGATACAGCGCAACCATTACTATCAACAATTTATGCTGATTTTGGTGTCACAACAAACATTCTCTATTCAAACATGGAAATTTTGACACAGACACCTGTTGGTATTGCCGTTGCAATATTTAAGGGAAGCGTTGCTAATCGTAATGCTGCTAAAACAAGTTTTAGTGATCACGGTGTGGTCATTACTGAATTACAAGGAGGTACCAACTAATTATGGGATGGATTCAAGAACATATGCCTAATGCTTACGCGTTGGGTTGGTCAGGTGACTATGGCTGGGGCGTTGCAATCTGGCAAACAGTTTATATGACTCTCGGCGCCGCCATTATTGGTGGGATTATTGGTTTGTTATTTGGAATTGGTCTAGTTTTAACAGCTGACGATGGTATTGCACCTAATCGAACAGTTTTCCAAATCTTAGATAAAATTGTTTCCGTTGGTCGTGCCATTCCATTTATCATTATGGTAGTGGCATTCTCACCACTAACACAATTAATTGTCGGTACAACTATTGGAACGACAGCCGCTCTAGTACCGCTCTCACTTGGTGTCTTCCCCTTTTACGCTCGTCAGGTACAGGTTGCTTTACTTGGTGTTGAAGGTGGTAAAGTTGAAGCTGCTCGTTCATTCGGGGCAACTAACTGGGATATTATCTCAGACGTTTACTTACGTGAGGGTCGCGCAGAGCTAATTCGTGTTTCAACTGTTACATTGATTAGTTTGGTTGGTTTGACTGCTATGGCTGGTGCTATCGGTGCTGGTGGACTTGGAACAACAGCAATTGTCACGGGTTACCAACGTTTCCAAAACGACGTTATGTGGACTGCAACAATCATCATCCTACTATTTATTGTCATTATTCAATTTGTGGGTGACTTGCTAGCAAAGCATGCTCGTCATAACTAAATGTTAATAAAAATAAGGATGGAACAGAAATGTTCCATCCTTATTTTTTATTTACTTATTTGTTTTTTGTTGAAACAATTCATTTGCAACTGTTAAATTACCCAACGCATCAATTGCTGTATTAGGAACAACAACTGTATTAGTTTGTCCATTCGCAACTTCACGGAAAGCATCAATGTTTTGAGCCGCCAGATACTTGCTATCTACAACAGCTAAGGCATCATTCGCCTTTTGAATACGATATGCTTCAGCATCAGCTGCTAAACGCACACCTTTTGCTTTTGCTTCAGCAGTCGTTACTAAAGCATCATTTTTAGCTCTTGTGGTCAATTCAATTGAACGTGCTTCACCTTCTGCTTTGGCAATAGCTGCTTCACGTTCACGTGTGGCATTAATTTGCTTATTCATTGATTCTTGTATTTCTGGTGTCGGTTGGATTGTATCGATATTAATACGATCAACATTAACACCATAAGCATCTGTAATTGTCGCTAATTCATGACTTAATGCAGCATTAATTCTTTCTGTACCATTAAGAACGTCATTTAAATCCATCGTACCAATAATACCGCGTAAGTGCGCCCTTGATTGTTGAACCATAGATTTAATTGAGTCAGCATTTTCAAAAGTAAATTTATAGGGATTAGTAACATGATAATTCATTGAAAGCGAAATAATAACTTCCGCATTATCTTGTGAAATAACACTTTGTTCACTTAAACTAAGCGGTACTTGTGCTAAATCTACCCTATCAACACGTGTAATAATCGGTATCGTAAAATTAATACCAGGTGTAATTTGCTTTTTATATTTACCCAGAATCGAAACCATACCCACCATATTTTGTGGAATGATTCGAATACTTGAAACCAATAAATAAACTAATAGCAAAAAGATAATGACATATAAAATACTAGATAATATCATTTTTTGATTCCCCCTTTTCTATACGAATAGTATTTCCTTGTACGCCAACGATTATAACCTCATCTCCCCAGGTTAACTTCTCAGAAGCAGCAACACGATAATAAATACCATTCAATTTAACAAAGCCATCTGCATAATTATCCGTAGATAAAGTAAACGCTCTGTCCAACAAGCGATTATCAAAATTATAGTTCATAATAGTTTTTACCATATTTAAACGCTTTTTCAACAACTAGAAAATTTCCTAATTGTTGACGAATTCGAACTGTATCACCAATATTTAGATTAACACCCCGATAATCAAAATAGTGACCATTAACTAAAATACGATTTACCATAAAATTACTTGGTGTTAAATGTATCGTCATACCCGTTACGTTTACATTACGTTTCCTATTCATTTGTCCCCCCCAAAAAGAACACTTTTGTTTTAGTATATACTAGCTTTGCCAACACGTAAATTATTAAAAGTGTTTTTTTAGGAAAATCATTATTTTTATATTGATAAATTAAAAACTCGAAACTGCGACAGATTTTCATCACTACCGTTTCGAGTGTCCTGTATACAATAAAAAAACACAAAAAAACCTCACACGTTATAGGTGCGACATAAATGCCTTTCAACCTAGACTTGGCTATTAGCCATCATCTTAGCGGTTTATACCATATAACATGAGAGATCTCATTGTGTTTATTAATTAACCAATGAAATTAGTCAACCAATTCCAAGATTGCCATTGGAGCAGCGTCACCACGACGTTGAGTAGTCTTCAAAATGCGAGTGTAACCACCGGCACGACCCTCAAAGCGAGGTGCAACATCGTTAAATAAGTGTTGCAAAGCTGTTTCAACTTGAACTTTGTTATCATCAGTTGTTTTTACGTCTGCAACAACGTTACGCATAAAGGCAGCTGCCTTGCGGCGTGATGATAAATCACCATGCTTACCCAACGTAATCATTTTGTCAGCAGTACGACGAACTTCTTTTGCACGAGCTTCAGTCGTAATGATACGACCATTGATTAGTAAATCAGTAGTCAAATCACGCAACAAAGCCTTACGTTGTGCACTGTTACGTCCCAACTTACGGTATCCCATGAGTGTGTCCTCCTTTACTTGGTATTCTATCGTTTAATCTAATCTTCCTTGCGGAATCCCAAACCTAACAATGTAAGCTTGTCTTGGATTTCGTCAAGTGATTTCCGACCGAGGTTACGAACAGACATCATTTGAGTCTCCGTACGCTCAGTTAACTCTTGGACAGAGTTAATCCCGGCCCTTTTGAGACAATTATAAGAGCGAACAGACAAATCCAATTCTTCAATTGGCGTATCTGCATGTTTTGCGGTTGGCTCTTCTTCCTTGTCTGCCATCACTTGTGCAGTAATTGCACGCTCAGATATATCAACAAAAGCGTTCAAGTGATCAGACATAATACGAGCAGCCAAAGAAACAGCTTCAGTAGCCGTCAATGAACCGTCAGTCCAAACATCTAAAGTTAATTTGTCAAAGTCATCACGTTGACCAACACGAGTGTTTTCAACTTGATAGTTGACGCGTTCGATTGGGGCAAAGATTGAATCAATTGCTAGAACGCCAATAGGCATTTCATCATGCAATTCCTTATTCTGGTCCCCTGAAACATAACCACGACCACGAGCAGCAGTCAAAGTCATGTGCAAAGTAGCCCCAGCCGCAACAGTAGCAATGTGAAGATCTTTATTCAAGACTTCAACATCACTATCACCAGTTATATCACCGGCCGTCACATCAGCGGGACCGGTTACGTTAACTTCGAGTGTTTTTTCATCGTCACTGTCGATGCGCATTGAAACCTTTTTAAGGTTCAAAATAATTTGCGTGACATCTTCAACGACACCTTCGACCGTTGAAAATTCATGCAAAACGCCATCAATCTGTACTGAATTGATTGCCGCACCAGGCAATGAAGACAACAATACACGGCGTAGTGAGTTACCCAAAGTAGTTCCGTAACCACGTTCAAGCGGCTCAACCACAAACTTACCGTAATTGCTATCCTCTTCAACCAGCATAATCTTAGGATTTTCGAATTCAAGCATACCGTTTGTTACCCCTTTCAAAGCTTGTTGTGCACTATTTGCAACCGGCAATTAGACACGACGACGCTTTGGTGGACGTGAACCGTTGTGAGGTACTGGTGTAACATCCTTAATAGATGAAACATCCAATCCTGCAGCGGCTAACGAACGGATAGCTGATTCACGACCTGAACCAGGTCCCTTAACAGTTACCTCAACAGTCTTCATGCCATTTTCCATTGCGCTCTTAGCAGCAGCTTCAGCAGCCATTTGCGCAGCAAACGGCGTTGACTTACGGCTACCTTTAAAACCAAGTGCACCAGCTGATGACCAAGCAACGGCGTTTCCTTGAACGTCGGTGATCATTACGATCGTGTTGTTGAACGTTGCGTGGATGTGTGCTACACCTGACTCAATATTCTTACGTACACGACGCTTACGATTAGTACGACCTGCCATAATCAAGTTATCTCCTTTCTAGTTAGTTTAAATTACTTCTTCTTACCTGCAATTGCAACAGCTGGGCCCTTACGAGTACGAGCGTTGTTCTTCGTGTGTTGTCCACGAACTGGTAAGCCCTTACGGTGACGGATACCACGGTATGAATTAATTTCTTGTAGACCTTTAATGTTCATTGAGATCTCACGACGCAAGTCACCTTCTACCTTAACACCATCAACGACGGCACGGATAGCGTCTTCTTGGTCTGGGGTCAAGTCACGAACACGGACATCCTCAGAAACCTTTGCTTCTGCCAAAACTTTTTGTGCAGTTGCATTCCCGATTCCATATACATATGTTAATGCGATCACGATACGCTTATCGCGAGGCAAATCAACACCAGCAATACGAGCCATTACGATTACCTCCTTTTTCTATATAATAAATAAATTTTCTAACGTCAGTAAAATTACTTACCTTGACGTTGCTTGTGCTTTGGGTTTGCAGAGCAAATCACCATTACACGACCATTACGCTTGACAACCTTGCAGCTGTCGCACATACGCTTAACTGATGGACGAACCTTCATGATATTTACCTCCTTGAATTTTTTGTACGATCTGCTTACTTGAACCGGTATGTAATACGGCCCTTCGTCAAATCATATGGCGACATCTCAACTGTTACACGATCTCCAGGTAGAATACGAATGAAATTCTTTCGGATTTTACCAGAAACATGTGCTAAGATGTCTGCGCCGTTTTCCAGTTCAACGGTAAACATGGCATTGGGTAAAGTTTCCTTTACCACACCAGAAATTTCAATAACATCACTGGCCACGTTGCTGCCTCCTTAGTTGTGACATTGGAGAACGTAACAAGTTATTATAACACGATAGATTTACCTTGAAAAGGGAAAAATACCTGTTAAACTTAGTCGTTCTTCAAACTATCAAGTAACTTCTTTACATCTGCGAACACGACATCAAGCTCACGTGAACCATCGATTTTGTTTAATAGACCTTTTTGGCTATAAAATTCTGCGATTGGTTCAGTAAGCTTACCATTAACGTCCAAGCGATTCTGAATCACTTCAGGCGTGTCATCTGCACGTCCACGGGCCATCATACGATCGACCAATACTTGCATATCAGCAGTAAAGTAAAGAACAGCGTCCAATGAACGACCTTCTTTACTTAACATATCTTCCAAAGCTTTCGCTTGCTCTAAGTTACGAGGGAATCCATCTAAGATAAATCCTGGCTTCGTATCTTCTTCTGCTAGACGCTCGGCAACAATACCATTGGTAACTTCGTCAGGAACCAAGTTACCAGCATCCATATAAGACTTTGCTTGCATACCAAGATCAGTTTCGTTGGCCATTGCCGCACGGAACATATCACCCGTACTGATGTGTGGCAAGTTGTACATCTCAACGATCTTTGCAGCCTGGGTTCCTTTACCAACACCTGGCAAACCCAACAACATGATGTTCAAACTCATTTTGTCTCGACTCCTTCTCGAATAAATCCAACATACTGCCGCTTCATCATCAATCCTTCAAGTTGGCGAATCAGGTCAATTGCCACACCAATGACAATCAAGATCGACGTTCCTGACATTGCAAGGTTACTATCCAACCCAAAGAAGTGTGTTGCTAGAATTGGTGCTAAAGCGACAAATCCTAGGAACAAAGCGCCGACTACTGACAGACGCATCAGCAGACCTGACATCCACTTTTCAGTAGATGGACCAGGCCAGACGCCTACAATATAACTACCTTGTTTTTGTAGATTCTCTTGTACCTTTTCAGGATTAACCTGAACAAACGCATAGAAGAATGTAAACAAGACAATTAGTAATGTATACGCAATACCACCTTGCATCGTTTGAATTGAAAGGTATTGCATAATTGTATTATACCAACTTGCATCCGCAAACTTAGTTGCAAATGCTTGCAAAATAGTTTGTGGCGTAACCAGTAGTGATGACGCAAAGATCACCGGGATAACCCCAGCAATATTAATACGTAATGGTAAATAGGAAGAACTTCCTGCCCCTACCGAACGACGTGTATATTGCATTGGCACCTTGCGAATCGCCTGATTAAACCAAGTAACAAAGCTAATAACAATTATAAAAATCATCATTAGTCCAATCAAAAATGCCCATCCACGCGCTGGATCGTCACCTTGTAGGATATGTTCCTTGAATAGTTGATAAATACCTGCTGGTAAACGCGCAATTATACCAGCAAAAATCAACATTGAAACACCTTGACCGAGACCACGTTCAGTAATCATTTCACCCAACCAAACTGATAACATTGTACCAGCCGTTAAAATGAATCCAATTAATATGTAAGTCTCTGCATTTGGTGTTTTAACCAAGTTAACTTGGCTTAGTTGATTAAATCCTGCCGTGATTCCAATAGATTGGACAAAAGCTAGGACGATGGTCAGCCACCGAGTAACTTGGTTCAACTTACGTCGACCCACTTCACCTTGTTTCGACCATTCAACAAATCGTGGCACAATATCCATTTGTAGGAGCTGTACCACGATTTGTGCAGTAACGTATGGTGAAACTCCCATTGCAAATAATGAGTAATTTGTTAATCCACCACCGCTAAACATATTCAAAATGCTGCCGAGCCCAGAATTTGCTACCTCTGTTAATGCCGCCGTGTTAATACCCGGGACAGTAATATAGGCTCCTAATCGATAAACAATTAGGATTCCCAAAGTAAAAAATAGTTTCTTTCGAATATCTTTTTCTTTAAGTGAATCGAGCACGGTTTTCAGCATTAGATCACCTCAGCTTTACCACCAGCAGCTTCGATAGCTGCGGTTGCTGCTGCTGAGAACTTGTTAGCTTTAATAGTCAATGATTTCTCAAGTTGACCATTTGCCAAGATCTTAACACCGTTAAATTCGTTCTTAACAATACCAGTTTCAACCAACAATGCTGGAGAAACTTCAGTACCGTTATCAAAACGATTCAAGACGTCAAGGTTGACAACAGCATACTCCTTACGGTTAATGTTCGTGAAACCACGCTTTGGCATACGACGGAACAATGGCATTTGTCCACCTTCGAAACCTTGACGAGTCTTACCACGAGCCTTTTGACCTTTTTGACCACGACCAGCAGTCTTACCATTACCTGATGACTCACCACGTCCAACACGGTTGCGGACGTTACGTGCACCTTCAGCTACTTGGAGTTCATTTAGCTTCATTAGGGTTTTACCTCCTTCAATGCAATCTAATTATTTAGCTCTTACTTAACTACTTCAACAGTAACCAAGTGAGCAATCTTGAACACTGCACCACGCGTTGCTGCGTTGTCAGGCAATACGACTGATGATTGGACCTTGTTCAAACCAAGGGCCTTAACAATCGCACGTTGCTTTGGCAAACGGTGGGCAGCACTCTTTACAAGAGTAATTTTAACTTGTTCAGCCATTTTCTGCCTCCTTAATCTGCCAAGTGCTCTAATGAGACCTGACGCAATTCAGCAACTTCTTCAGCGTTCTTCAATGAGTTGATTGCATCAAAAGTTGCGCGTACAACGTTAATTGGTGTAGCTGAGCCTAATGACTTTGCAGTCACATCAGCAACTCCAGCTAGTTCCAAAACGGCACGAGCAGCACCACCAGCTGCTACTCCAGATCCTTCAACGGCGGGCTTCACTAAGATGCGACCACCAGCAAAGACACCCAATGTAGAGTGAGGAAGGGTTGTACCAACCATAGGTACACTAATGATGTTGCGCTTTGCATCTTCAGCAGCCTTACGGATTGCTTCAGGAACTTCTTGCGCTTTACCAGTACCAAAACCAACATGTCCGTTACGGTCACCAACAACTACCAAAGCAGCGAAACGCAAACGGCGTCCACCCTTAACAACCTTGGTAACACGGTTGATGGCTACAACGTTTTCTTCAAGCTCACCGAGCTTATTTGCATCAATAAATGCCATGTTTTTCTTTCCTCCTTCCTTTAGAACTTCAAACCAGCTTCACGAGCTGCTTCAGCCAAAGCTTGTACACGACCATGGTATAAGTAACCACCACGATCAAATACTACAACTTCAACATTAGCTTCTTTTGCTCGTTCTGCGATCAAAGCACCAACTTTAGCTGCCTGTTCAGTTTTTGGAGCAGTCTCAATTGACTTATCCAAAGTTGAGGCACTAGCAAGCGTCACACCCGCTACGTCATCAATTAATTGCGCGTAGATGTTCTTGTTAGAACGGTAAACGTTCAAGCGTGGGCGCTCAGCAGTACCAGAAATCTTTCCACGAACGCGAGTGTGTCGGTGTTGACGCACTTTGTTCTTGTCTGACTTCGTAATCATGTTCGTAACCTCTTTTTTCAGTTCGAAAGATATACTCATAAGTAAAATCGTAACGTTGCTTACGACTTCAAGCACAAGGCCTAAGTTTACTTACCAGTCTTACCTTCCTTACGTGCAACGTATTCACCTTCGTAACGAATACCCTTACCCTTGTATGGTTCAGGTGCGCGTACGGCGCGGATTTCAGCGGCGAAATCACCAACAAATTGCTTGCTGATTCCTGCAACTGTAACCGTCGTTGAGTCAGGAACTTCAACAGTTAACCCTTCACGAGCTTCAAATTCTACGGGGTGTGAGTAACCTACGTTCAAAACAAGCTTGTCGCCTTGCTTTGAAGCACGGTATCCAACACCGACTAGCTTCAATGTCTTCTTGAAGCCATTTGAAACACCCTCGACCATGTTGTTAACAATGGCACGAGTAGTTCCGTGAAGTGCCTTCATACGTCCATCATCAGATGGGCGAGTGAATGAAACCTCAGTTCCATCAACAGTCAAATTGATTTCGTGAGCAATCGTGCGTGATAGCTCACCCTTAGGTCCTTTAACAGTAACAACGTCACCTTCGCGTGATAGTTCAACGCCAGCTGGCAATGTTACGGCCTTATTACCAATACGACTCATTGGTTGACACCTCCTTATTTAAATTTTGTTTTTACCAGACGTAAGCCAATACCTCGCCACCAATTTTCTTGGCGCGAGCTTCTTTATCGGTGATAACACCTTCAGAAGTTGAGATGATTGCAATACCCAAACCGTTTAATACCTTAGGTACGTTATCTGACTTAACATATGTACGTAAACCAGGCTTTGAAATACGCTTCAAACCTGTAATTACGCGAGTCTTGTCAGCAGAATACTTAAGGAAAACACGGATGACACCTTGCTTGTCATCTTCAATGTATTCAACGTCACGAACAAAGCCTTCACTCTTTAAGATCTCGGCGATGTCCTTCTTGATCTTTGATGCAGGTACTTCAACTGAGTCGTGGCGAACCATGTTCGCATTACGAATGCGTGTCAAGAAATCTGCAATTGGGTCAGTCATTGACATTGATATTTGCCTCCTATTATTAATTACTGTAAATCAGTGTTGATTACTTTGAGAAAGGCATACCCATTTGAGTAAGCAATTCACGAGATTCCTCGTCTGAGTTGGCAGTCGTTACAAGAACGATATCCAAACCACGAACGCGGTTAACCTTATCATAATCAATTTCTGGGAAAATAAGTTGCTCACGAACTCCCAATGTGTAGTTTCCACGGCCATCAAAAGCCTTTGGTGAAACTCCACGGAAGTCACGAACACGTGGCAATGAAACGTTGATCAACTTATCTAAGAAGTCGTACATACGTTCACCACGCAAAGTAACCTTTGTACCGATTGCCATACCCTCACGCAAACGGAAGCCAGCAATTGACTTCTTAGCACGAGTGATAACTGGCTTTTGACCAGCAATCAATTCCAATTCAGCAACAGCTTCATCCAAGTTCTTTGAGTTTGAAACAGCATCACCAACACCCATGTTAAGCACGATCTTTTCGATCTTAGGTGCTTGCATGATTGATGAATACTCAAACTTCTCGACCAATGAAGATGTAACTTCATTGACGTACTTTTCCTTCAAGCGATTTGCCATGATAATGATTTCCTCCTTTCACCTAGAAAATTATGCTAAAGTCTTTCCAGACTTCTTAGCGAAACGTACCTTCTTACCATCTTCAACTTTGTAACCAACCTTAGTTGGTTCGTTAGTAGAAGGGTCAAGCAATTGTACGTTTGAAACGTGGATTGGAGCTTCAAGCTCAACAATACCACCTTGTGGGTATTGGTTATTAGGCTTTTGGTGCTTCTTAACCATATTGACACCTTCAACAACAACGCGGTTTTGGTCTGCGTCAATCTTTACGATTACGCCTTCCTTACCCTTGTCCTTGCCGGCGATAACCTTAACCTTGTCACCAGTCTTCACAAACATGCGAGGCTTCCTCCTTGATTTAATGATGGTAATTACAATACTTCAGGTGCCAATGACACAATACGCATGTAATCATTGTCACGCAATTCACGCGCAACAGGTCCGAAGATACGAGTACCTACTGGACTTTTATCATCTTTAACGATAACAGCAGCATTTTCATCGAAACTGATGTATGAACCATCAGTACGGTGTGTACTAGCGGCAGTACGAACGATAACGGCTTTAACAACGTCACCCTTCTTAACATTTCCACCAGGAATAGCTTGCTTAACAGTTGCTACGATCATGTCACCGATTCCGGCAAACTTACGACCAGATCCACCTAATACCTTGATAGTCAAGATTTCACGTGCACCTGAGTTATCTGCAACCTTTAAACGACTCTCTTGTTGAATCACGATTTTGTCCTCCTTCCGTTATTGGTAATATTCGAGATTAAACGATTAGATAATAACGGCCTTCTCGACGATTTCTACCAAACGGAAGCGCTTTGTAGCTGATGTTGGACGTGTCTCCATGATACGTACCAAATCACCAGTCTTAGCTTCGTTGTTCTCATCGTGAGCCTTAAACTTTTTCGTGTACTTAACACGCTTACCATATACTGGGTGGTTCTTGTAAGTGTTGATGGCAACAGTAACTGTCTTATCCATCTTATCTGAAACCACGCGGCCTTGGTAAACCTTACGTGTGTTACGAGCTTCAGTCATAACGAACGGTCTCCTCTCTTAGTCTACTTGTTCAATTCTTGCTGACGAATGACCGTCTTGATACGGGCAATTTGCTTACGTACTTCTGACAATCGAGCCGTGTTCTCAAGTTGACCAGTAGCTAATTGGAAACGCAAGTTGAATAACTCTTCCTTGTAGCTCTTTTCCTTGGCAACTAGCTCAGCTTGGCTGAGACCCTTGATTTCATTTTGTTGATCCTTGATCTTCATTATTCACCCTCCACTTGACGAGCCAAGATCTTAGTCTTGACTGGCAACTTGTTAGATGCAAGACGCAAGGCTTCGCGGGCAACCTCTTCAGGAACACCGGCAACTTCAAATAATACCTTGCCGCGCTTAACAGGTGCTACCCAGCCTTCTGGGGTACCTTTTCCGTTACCCATACGAACACCAACACCCTTTGAAGTGTAGGCCAAGTGTGGAAAAATCTTAATCCATACTTTACCACCACGCTTCATATAACGCGTCATAGCAATACGAGCAGCCTCGATTTGACGGTTTGTAATCCAGTGTGATTCAGTAGCTTGTAAACCGAAATCTCCGAAAGCTACTGTCTTACCACCTTTAGCCTCACCACGCATCTTACCGCGGTGTGGGCGACGGTACTTTACACGCTTTGGAACTAGCATGTTACTCGCCTCCTTGCTTCTTTACTGACTTCTTCTCTGGCAAAATATCACCGCGGTAAATCCAAGTCTTAACTCCGATTTGACCGTAAGTAGTTGTTGCCTCATCCCATGAGTAGTCAATGTCTGCACGCAATGTGTGCAAAGGCACTGTACCCTCAGTATATTGCTCAATACGAGCCATATCTGCACCGTTCAAACGTCCAGAAACTTGCGTTTTGATACCCTTGGCACCAGCACGCATTGCACGTTGGATAGCACTACGCATTGCACGACGGAAAGCCACACGGCGAACCAAGTCTGCTGCAATTTGTGAACCTACCAAGTGGGCGTCCAAATCAGGCTTCTTAATCTCAATGATGTTGATGTGAACACGTTCACCCTTGGCAACGATCTTTGAAAGCTCGTTACGCAAAGCATCAACTTCAGAACCACCTTTACCAATAACCATACCTGGCTTAGCAGTGTGGATTGAGATATTTACACGGTTAGCAGTACGTTCAATTTCAACACGTGAAATTGATGCTTCAGCCAACTTAGCTTCGATGTACTCACGCAACTTTAAATCTTCATGTAAAGTTGTTGCGAAGTCCTTCTTGTCTGCGTACCATTTTGCATCCCAGTCGCGGATGATGCCGACACGCATACCAGTTGGGTTAATTTTGTGACCCATGACTCAATCCTCCTTACTTTTCTGTTACCACAATCGTAATGTGGCTTGTACGCTTGTTGATTGGTGAAGCTGAACCCTTGGCACGTGGACGGAAACGCTTTAACGTTGGTCCTTCGTTTGCAAAGGCTTCAGCAACTACCAAATCTTCACGATCTAATGAGAAGTTGTTCTCAGCATTTGCTACTGCTGAGTTCAACACTTTGTATACATCTTCTGAGCTGTGGTTTGGCATAAATTGCAAAATTGCAAATGCTTCTGCCACAGACTTACCACGAACTTGGTCAAGCACTAGGCGGACCTTACGTGGTGCGACACGGACGATCTTGGCCGTGGCGCGTGCTGACGTGATTTGTTCAGCCATTGTATTGTCCTCCTAATTACTTACGCTTAGTTGCTTTATCGTCTGCTGCGTGTCCGCGGAACGTACGCGTAGGAACGAACTCTCCAAGCTTGTGACCAACCATGTCTTCTTGTACCAAAACTGGCATGTGCTTACGACCATCGTAAACTGCAAAAGTCAATCCAATAAAGCTAGGGAAAATTGTTGAGCGACGTGACCATGTCTTAATGACAGTATGCTTTTCAGAAGCGTTAGCCTCTTCAACCTTCTTTAACAAAGAAGCATCAGCAAATGGCCCTTTTTTTAGGCTACGACCCATTTTGAGGTCCTCCTCTCGTTTTTTAAAAACTTATAATAGCTGGCGTAGTTATTAATTACTTGCTCTTGCGACCACGAACGATAAACTTAGTTGAACGAGCCTTAACGTTACGAGTCTTCTTACCAGCTGTCTTCTTACCCCATGGTGACAATGGTGATGGCATTCCGATAGGAGCCTTTCCTTCACCACCTCCATGAGGGTGATCGTTAGGATTCATTACAGATCCACGAACGTGTGGACGTTGACCCTTCCAACGACGACGACCAGCCTTACCCCAGTTGATCAATGAGTGTTGTTCGTTTCCAACAACTCCAACTGTGGCACGGTTAACAGCCAAGATCATACGAACTTCACCTGATTGTAGGCGAACTAGAACGTACTTTCCTTCTTTACCTAACACTTGAGCTGAGGCACCGGCTGAACGAACAAGTTGTCCACCGTGACCAGGCTTCAATTCAATGTTGTGGATTTGAGTTCCATCAGGAATTTTTGATAGTGGTAGAGAGTTACCTACCTTAATATCAGCATCTGCTCCTGATTGAACAGTCATACCAACTTCTAGTCCCTTAGGAGCCAAGATATATGCCTTAGTTCCATCAGTATATTGTAGCAAAGCGATGTTTGCAGTACGGTTTGGATCATATTCGATCGCAGCAACCTTAGCTGGTACATCATCCTTAGTACGCTTGAAGTCGATAATACGGTATTGGCGCTTGTGCCCACCACCACGATGGCGTACAGTCATGTGACCGTATGAGTTACGAGCACCAGTGTTTGACTTTGATTCCAACAAGCTCTTTTCGGGCGTCGTCTTAGTGATTTCAGAAAAATCTGAAGAAGTCATGTTACGACGACCGTTAGAGGTTGGCTTGTACTTTTTGATAGCCACGCTAATTTCCTCCTAATTAGTTTTCGTTGAACAATTGAATGTCCTTAGAAGCTGCAGACAACTTAACAGTTGCCTTCTTGCGCTTCTTAGTGTAACCAGAGAAGCGTCCTTGACGCTTCAACTTACCACGTACGTTAGCGGTGTTGATTTTTTCAACTTTAACATCGAAAATTTCTTCAACAGCGCGCTTAATTTGTGGCTTTGTGGCGCGAACATCAACTTCAAACGTGTAACGCTTTTCATCCAAAACGTTCATCGTTTGTTCAGTGATGACCGGGCGCAAAATGATATCGCGTGCGTCCATTATGCCAAAACCTCCTCAACTTGTGCCAAAGCTGATTGAACTACAATCAACTTATCGTTGTTGATTACGTCAAGCACGTTAACACCCTTAGCAGTCATAACAGTCACGTTTTCTAAGTTACGTGCTGCTAGTGCTGCATTAGCATTATCATCGTCCAAGACAACCAACGTCTTTTCATTTACGTTTAAGTTGTTCAAAACTGCCTTAAATTCTTTAGTCTTTGGTGCGTCAAATGACAATGCATCAACAACTACCAATGAAGAATCCAAAACCTTTTGTGACAACACTGACTTCAATGCCAAACGGTATGCCTTCTTAGGCATCTTGTAGGCATATGAACGTGGTGTAGGTCCGAAGACAACTCCACCTCCACGCCATTGTGGTGAACGGATTGAACCTTGGCGGGCACGACCCGTTCCCTTTTGACGCCAAGGCTTCTTTCCACCACCAGAAACCGCTGAACGGTTCTTAACGGCGTGAGTTCCTTGACGCATTGAAGCGCGTTGCATCAATACGGCATCCGTAATGACATTGTTGTTTGGCTCTACACCGAATACTGAAGCATTTAGCTCAATATCACCGGCATTTGAACCGTCTTGCTTAAACAAAGCAACCTTAGTCATGTTAATTTCCTCCCTTCGTCCTTATTACTTAGCTTTTTTTGAGTACTTAACAGTAACAAGTGACTTGTTGGCACCAGGAACATTACCCTTAACCAAGATCACGTTATTTTCTACATCAACGCGAACAACTTGCAAGTTTTGTACAGTACGCTTGTGGTTACCCATGCGTCCAGGCAATTTCTTACCCTTGAAGACGCGGTTAATAATGGCACCCAATGAACCAGGACGACGGTGGTAACGAGAACCGTGAGCCATAGGTCCACGTGATTGGCCATCCTTCTTGATGTTACCTTGGTAACCATGACCCTTCGTAATTCCAGTAACGTCAACAGCTTCACCAGCGGCAAAGATATCAACCTTTACTTCATCCCCAACATTGAATTCTCCCTCAGCATCGCGGATTTCACGAATGTAGCGCTTAGGGGTCGTATTTGCTTTGGCAACGTGACCTTGCTCAGGTTTGTTACTCAAAACTTGGCGCTTATCTTGGTAACCTAATTGAAGTGCGTTGTAACCATCATTTTCCAAAGTTTTAACCTGTAAAACAACGTTTGGCGTAGCTTCAACAACAGTTACAGGGATAAGTTCACCAGTCTCAGTGAATACCTGAGTCATGCCGACTTTGCGGCCTAAGATACCCTTAGTAGTCATGACTATCTCCTTTTCATAGTAAATCTAAAATTTTTAGTTAGTTAAATGCATAACTGGGCAAGTCATTATCTTAATTAAAGTTATAAGGATTACAACTTAATTTCGATGTCAACACCACTTGGCAATTCCAACTTTGACAATGCATCGACTGTCTTTGCAGTTGGGTTCATGATGTCAATCAAACGCTTGTGTGTACGCAATTCGAATTGCTCACGTGCATCTTTGTGCTTGTGAGGTGAACTCAAAACTGTGTATAAAGTACGTTCAGTTGGCAATGGAATAGGACCTGAAATTTCAGCACCTGTACGCTTTGCAGTTTCAACAATCTTTTCAGCTGATGAATCCAAAATCTTGTGCTCGTATGCCTTTAGGCGGATACGAATCTTCTTGTTAGCCATGATAAATTCTCCCTTCGTCCATATTGGAATATGAAACTAACTCCGCGGAAACTACCGACACACCCCACAAGGCTCCATGGCAATGGGTCTCGTGGCAATGCTGCCGGGTGTGTCGCAACCTCCCGCATCATTGCTTGTTTGTGCACACTAATATACAAGGGTATTAAAATACCCCTCAATTAGCGTACTTGATTATAATACAGCAGTTATGCTGGACAATCAAGTGTTTTGTTTACTTTATCAGAATTATTTTAAATAATAATCTGTTGCATCACAACGTTATTTATAATACACAATTTCCAAAAAAATTACCATTAAAAACTCTCGAATTGTTTAAATGTCTTTTTTTCGAATTTTTAACTGCGCATTCTATTTTTTTCATATATAATAGGAATTAGTTTAAAAGCCAGTATGTCAATTTATGTTTTACTATATAGTAGATTTAAGGAATGCCAAATTAATGAAACAAACTCTTACACAAATCCACCCTATGTGGGAGAACTTTCCAACAGTTCAAGCGGAGCTCCAAGATGTGTTATTGATTATTCAAAATTCATTACAAGCAAATGACAAAGAAGTTGAACAAGCATTGTTGGATATGTTCCACGCTGGTGGTAAAATGCTGCGCCCTGCTTTTACGCTGATAATCGGTCAGTTTTATCCTCGCAATAATTCAGATTTAAAACATATTGCTGCTGCAATCGAAATGCTGCACACTGCTACTCTCGTTCATGACGATATCATTGACGATTCTCCTGAACGACGTCATGCACCCAGTATTCAATCTCGCTTTGGTAAAGACGTTGCCGCCTATGCCGGAGATTATTTATTTGCGGCAACATTCAAAACACTTGCCTACCATACAAGTGATATGAAACTTGTCCAACAAGCAACTTCATTATTAGAAGATATTTTAACAGGTGAATTAACACAACGCACAAATCATTACGATCGTCATATGACATTAGCCAACTACAAAGAACAAATCGCAGGTAAAACAGCTGCACTATTTGTATTATCAGCTAAACTTGGCGCTGCTAATGGTAACGCACCAGAAGAATTTATGACATTGGTATCTGACTTTTCTTATAATGTTGGAATGGCATTTCAAATTTTAGATGATATCTTAGACTACCAATCAACTAATCATGATTTAGGCAAGCCAACACTACAAGATGTTCGTGAGGGGGTTTACTCAGCACCATTAATCATCGCAATGCAAAATAATGATGCTATTCAAACATTACTAAAGAAAAAAGATCAAATTAGTACTGCTGAATCGGTTGCCTTGCGTGATATGGTTATAGCTAGTGGTGCCGTTGATGAGGCCATTGCTTTAGCAAGTAGCTATACTAATGACGCACTAGAACAATTAGATAAGCTGCCTGAAAGCGATGCTAAAGATACGCTAGTTGCCATCAGTGAGGCCCTACTTGAACGTGCTAATTAATTAACACCATTATATAGTAGAAAAATGATTTTAAAAATTAAATAACCAGTTTCCAACTGCAATAAATGCGAGATGGAAACTGGTTATTTTTTATAGTTCTTGATAGTCAAATTCTAAAGCTGGATTAGCATTCAACGCCCAATCCCCGCGTTTACCATGGCGATAAGCAATATCAACAGCAGCACCAATCATGGCCGCATTATCACCGGCTAACTTAATTGGCACTGGTAAAAAGTTGATTTGTGGTCGCTTAGCAAGCATCTCTGTTAACGCATCCCGTAAACCACGATTAGCTGCAACCCCACCAGCCACAATAAATGATTTTACAGGATAATTATCCAGCGCTCGTGCTGTTTTAGTGACCAAGACTTCCACCACTGCCGCTTGGAATGAAGTAGCTAAATTATCATGATTAATGATTTCACCCCGCTGATCAGCATTGTGCATCAAATTAATCACAGCACTTTTTAAACCGGAAAACGAAAAGTCATAAGCATCATCGTTCATAAGCGCCCGTGGTAAATTATATGATGGTATGCCACGATGCGCCATCTCATCTAATGTTTTTCCAGCTGGGTACTGCAAGCCCATCGTACGACCAACCTTATCGTAACTTTCCCCAGCAGCATCATCACGAGTATCACCAATAATGATATATTCATATTCTTTAGGCATTAGGACTAGTTCAGTATGTCCACCTGATACCATTAAAGCTAATGCTGGATATTGAATAGGTGCAACAAAATTAGCAGCACTAATATGACCGGCCATGTGCAATACTGGCACTAATGGCAAATTATGTGCCCAAGCGATTGTTTTAGCTGCTGTAACACCGATCAATAGAGCACCTACTAAACCAGGTCCTTGCGTAACACCAATCGCCGTTAAGTCCTCATAAGATAGCTGTGCATCTGATAAAGCAGCATCAGCCAAAATCGTAACTTGCTCAATGTGGTGACGACTGGCTACTTCCGGCACAATGCCACCAAAACGTTGATGGCTTTTAATTTGGGTTGCTGTCTCCAAACTAATAATTTCAACACCATTTTTAACAATGGCGACACTCGTTTCATCAGCACTTGATTCAAACGCCATCATATAACGTGTTTCTGTCATCCCTTACTCCTTTGATTTTATTGGTAATTGCAACATCATCAGTACAGCATCTTCAACAGGATGATTATAATACGCTTGCCGTTTACGATACGTTTCAAATCCCAAACGCTGATATAAACGCTTGGCTCCCTGATTACCAGCACGTACTTCTAATAATACCGTTGTTTGCGTTGTAAATGTATTAAACCATGTTTTTAATAATAGCTCGCCAAGATGTTGCTTTTGATAAGCTTGCACAATTGCAACGTTACTAATGTCTAATACATCATCTAAGTAGGTGCCGCCTGCAAATCCGATTAATTGTCACTCATCCCCAAATAATGCGTATATTCATTTTGTAATTCTGCCTGGAATGTTTTAAGATGCCAAGGCGACCCATTCAAATAAGCGTCGTCAGCTACTTGAAATAACTGTTGTGCCGTCATTTCTTGTTTACTTAAGAAATTCATGATCGTTATGATCTCCTAATATTTGTGCCATATCAAACGCATCCTCATCATTTTCACCATAATAATGCGTTTTGCGTCGAACAACTTGAAACCCTAGTCGTTCATAAAGTTCTTGAGCTGCAACATTTGATACTCGAACTTCTAATGAAATACGATGAAAATCAAGTTGCTGCGCAATAGTCATCATATACATCACCAAAAAAGTACCCATCCCTCGATTTTGCCAATGGGGTGCTACCATAATATTAGTAATATGTGCTTCATGAATTCCCATACGAAAAGCACAACCGATAAGCGCCACTAATGAGCCAGTTTCAGGTTGACGAACAATCACATACAAACGATCATTCGTTCGTTGTAATTCTTCTGTGAACACTTCCAAGGGCCATTGTGCTTCGCCCTGATACGCATTTTCTTGTAATGCAATTATATCAGTCAGATCAGATGACTGTGCTGACATTAAATCAAATTCAAAATCTTTAATCACAATTTTTTGTCGAAAACGTTGCACAGTTTCTGGCACTGGCTGTTTTAACAGTTTCAACCATTCTTTAAACTTTTTCCACATAGGTGTGGCCACCTTCGTCATTAGAATGTGCTTTTGCCCAATCAGCTTCAGCCTGTGATAGTCGATGATATTGTGGGACAAATTGATGAATCTCATTCATAGTTGTTAATTTATGACCGTCTTTAGCTAAAAGTAAACTGTTTGCTGCATGTGGCAAATTATCACTTGCAAACTTAGCTTGCGGAAAAGCTGTTTTTAATTGTGTTTCAAAACGTTGCCATTCCCCAACAAATACAATATTTTGTGGCTGATTCACTAAACTTGCTTGTAGTTTGTCAAGATTCATATGTGCGTCAGCTTGTACAACCGTTAAATGCCCCGCTTGCCATTGATATTGGGCAGCATAGATATTTTGGTTACGTGCATCCATAATGGGGACAATCACAACATTATCATCACTAATATTACTAGCTAGTAGTGCTAAGCTTGAAATACCTGTTAACGTTAAGCCAAGTGTAAACGCTAATGTTTTAGCTGTCGTTACCGCAATTCGCAAACCCGTATATGAGCCTGGTCCTTGACTAACAATCACATTATCCAAATCCTGTGGTGTCCAATTTACTTGGCGGACCAATTCATCAATAAATGGTAATAATTGTGTCGAATGATTTCGTTTTATATTCGTTTCACGTTGGTCAATTAATTGGTCATCTTCAAATAATGCCACGCTCAAGGGTTGATTGCTTGTATCAAAAGCAATGGTTTTCATATCACCTAACTCCTTTATTTGTAAAATACTATTATTCATTTTACCGCAATTTTAATAGAACAACACATTTATTACGTGATAACAAGCACTGACTGTTTAACATCATCTTTTTTCATGATGACGAAACACCGGCTCATATATATGTAAGTATATCTAAAAATGAGACTAGATTAAAGGCCGCCAAATCCAATAGAATTCAGCGGCCTTTCGTTTGACTTAATTTTAATTAACGGTCTTCATAACCATTTGGATGCTTTTGTAGCCAATTCCAAGCCGTACGAATAATTTCCTTCACATCATCATACTTTGGTTCCCAGCCAAGCACTTCACGCGCCTTAGCTGAAGAAGCAACTAGCGAATCAGGATCACCAGCACGTCGCGGACCAATCTCAGCTGGTATTTCTTTACCCGTTGCTTCACGAGCTGCTTCAACCATTTGCTTAACTGAGAAGCCGTTTGCTGATCCTAAATTAAATTGATTTGAATCATTACCCTTAGCTAAATAATCCAATGCCAATACATGTGCATCTGCCAAATCCATTACATGGACATAATCACGGACATTAAAACCATCTGGTGTATTGTAGTCATCACCAAACATCATAATTTTTTCACGTTTTCCAAGCGCCGTTTGCAAAATAATTGGCACCAGGTGCGTTTCCGTTGGGTGATCTTCCCCAATAGAACCATCAGTTTTTGCACCAGCAACGTTAAAGTAACGTAGTGCTACCCACTTCAATCCATAAGCTTGATCAGCCCATTTCATAATGTGTTCCATTTGAAGCTTTGATTCACCATATGGGTTAATTGGATTTTGCGGCGTTGTTTCCTTTATTGGATTTTCTTTAGCCACACCATATGTTGCAGCTGTTGATGAAAAGACAATTTGCTTAACATCAAAGTCCAACATGACTTCAAGCAAGTTAATCATGCCGTAAACATTGTTATTAAAATACTTCAATGGTTGTTCCACTGACTCAGGTACAATTGAAGATGCTGCAAAATGAACAACTTGATCAATATGCTCCTTTTCAAATACTTCAGTCAATGCCGCCTTATCACGAATATCTACTTCGTAAAAAGGTACCCCCTCTGGTACAGATGAACGATGACCAGTTAATAGATTATCAACGACAACTACATCGCGCTTAGCGGCTAATAATGTAGCCACCATGTGAGAACCAATATAGCCAGCTCCCCCCAATACTAATACGGACATTTTTATTCTCCTTATTGTCTTAATATCTTTAGTTTAGCTTAAATATTTACTAACGTCCAATCAATTGTTGCTTCTGCTGAAATCGTGTCCCCAAACATAATGCGATGCTTTGTTGTATTGCCAACGACTTGTACTTCAGACTTGATTTGATTACCGGGCAAAACTTCATGTTCATACTTAATATTCATGGCCGTTGGTTCATGGGTTGTTAAAAATTCTAACGGCAAAACATCTATCATCCAGTCGGCATATTTAGAATTATTCACATGCTGATTTGAATCAATATCTAAGTAACGAACTTCATATTCTTTTTTGTAATCAATTGCTTGTGTCTCATCAAAACCACTAACATCTGTTAAACGTGGAATTTTACGAACATGTTCTGGTTGATATGCCTCAGCCATATCCTTTGGAATACGTGCTAATTTACGCTTATCCATATCAATCATTGAAAATAAACTTTCCATGACAACCAACTCGTGACCGTTCGCATCAAGCAAACGATACTGACGACGTGCAAAGAAAGAATTAAATTGCTTAGCAGTTGTTGCCAAGATAATTTTTTCACCATCTTTTGGTCGGCGCTTAATCGTGACTACCTGCTGTAACACGATCCACCCGACACATTTTTCATGTGTATAATCAGGACCAATTCCCAAGTCTATTGCTTGTTGCGTTGAACTAAGAATCGCCAAATTATAGACCATTGGCAAACTCAATTTGCCAGTTACATCAGCTTCATAGTATACGACGTCATGTGGCATCTGGAATTCTACAGCCATTAATTATTTTCTCCTTGATATTGTAGATACAATGTTTGGCGGTCTAATGCACGTTGTTTAGCAATTTGCTTAATAGCTGCCGTAGGCTTTAGACCCTCACCAACCAATGCTTGTACTGCTTGTATTGGTTCCATCTCAGATAAAGGATCTATCTCCTCCGCTTGTTCAACGTGATCATTACCTGCTACCAAAACAACAAATTCACCGCGAACTTCATTTTCATTAGCCCAAGTGACTAATTCTGCAACTGTTCCCCGTAAAAATTCTTCGTAGCGTTTTGTTAACTCACGAGCTAATACGACTTGGCGATCAGAACCAAAAGCTGTCATAATCCCCTTTAATGTCTTAGCTAAACGATGTGGTGCTTCATAAAAAATCATTGTTTCTTGATGCACTTTCAACATTTCTAATTCATGTAATTGTTCTTTGGGCTTACGTGGCAAAAAGCCATAAAACATAAATGATTGTGGGGCTAATCCTGACGCAATCAATGCCGTAATCCCCGCACTAGCTCCTGGAATTGGTACTACTGGAATATCTGCTAAAATAGCAGCTTTTACTAATTTATGTCCTGGATCAGATATAGAAGGCATTCCCGCATCGGATACCTGAGCGATACTATCACCTGCTTGTAGACGTGCAACTAATTCAGGAATGCGATTTTCTTTGTTATGCTCATGAAAAGAAATTTGTTTCGTATCAATATCAAATTGGTTTAATAATTGTTGTGTATGCCGGGTGTCCTCAGCCGCAATTAAATCAACTGATTGCATCACTTCAATTGAACGATTAGTCATATCACCTAAATTGCCAATTGGTGTGGGCACTAAATATAAGGTTCCCATTGTCTGGGTGCCAAAACTTTTTTGTTGTTTCATGTTAAACCTGCTAACTTAAATTGACTTGCTAATACAGTGGCTTCTAGAGTTGTTTGAAAACTAATGTTTTTTTGTAATTTTTGTGGTGCCGCTAACACAATGTTGACGACAGTCAGCAAGGTTGCTTCATCATATCGTTGAACTAGCTGTGTCCAATCTTTAGCAAAATGGTTTGTTTGAATACCAGATTTTGTCAAAAGAACATCCCGCCAAACCTGCGCAAACATCATCAAAATGGTTTGTTTATCTGCTTGCTCACCGGCTAAAGCTACAAAGGTTGTCTGTACTTGTGTAAAAGCTTGGTTAGAATTTTCTAACATCGCAGTTGCTAGGTTTAAAATTGCCTGACTTACTTGGGCAAACCAATCATCAGTCAACCAATCTTTAGCAACTTGAGTACTATCTGTTAATGATTGTACTAACGGTATTTGCTTATCTGTATAGCCCATATTACGTAGCACCACTGTGAATTGTTGTGGACTAACATTGGTAAAATTAATAACCTGTGTTCGTGAAACAATTGTGGGTAACAGTTGGGCTTTATTTTCAGCAATTAAAATTGCCGTTTGACCTGGTGCAGGTTCTTCAATAAATTTCAACAAACCATTTGCTGCACTACTTGTCATTGTATCAGCACCATTAATAATAAAAATCTTTTGCTGACCCTCAACCGCAGTTTTAGTAAATTCTTCTTTTAAAAAACGCACTTGATCAACTTTAATACTTTTACCATCCGGTTTTATTTCAATCACGTCAGGGTGTTCATGATTAGCAATTCGTTGACACTGATGACATGTGCCATCAGGTTGTCCATCTTCATTGATATTCGGACACATTAAGCGCATCGCTAACCAGTCAGCCACCAATGTTTGTCCTCGCCCGGTTGGCCCAGTAAACAAAAAAGCGTGAGCAAGCTGTTGACTTGCTGACGCCTTTTGTAGTTGCGCAATTAATCGTGGCTGTAAGTCAGTGACATGCGCAATTAATTCTTCAGCATCCATGAGCACCTCTTAAAAGCGGTGGAATTGCTCAATATCTTGAACAAAGACCGTTGCACCCCCAACTTGAACTTCCATTGGTGTTGCAGCAGTTGATTCCATTGCGACATCAAGACTAACTGCTGGCGTCATAAATTGCTTATGTGTGTGTGACGTTTCTTCAATCAAATCAAGCACTTCTTGAACACGGTCATCTTCAACACCGATCATAAACGTTGTGTTTCCAGAACGAAGAAATCCTCCAGATGTTGCCAAACGAGTTGCTCGTACGTTTGCCTTTACAAACTTACCACCCAATTTATTCGCATCTTTATCTTGTACAATTGCAATAATCATTTTCATAATGTGAAAACCTCCTATTCCTGGATACCAAGTATTGGCATCAGTGCTGTCCATGTATCTGAAATAACCGTTGCTAAGTCTTGCTCAGCATTAATAATTAAAAAGCGTTCTGGGGATTGTGCAGCAAGTTGATGATATGCATCAGCTACGCGTTTATGAAATGATAACGCCTCAACATCCAAACGATTAATTTCATCTTGTCGATGTTCTTGGATTCTTTGTAATCCAATCTCTGGCCTAATATCCAAATAAACTGTTGCTGTTGGCATCACACCCTCAGTCGCAAATTGATTAATCGTTGTCACAGCGTCTACGCCTAAACGACGTCCTCCACCTTGATAGGCAATGGAACTGTCTAAATAGCGATCACTAATCACTACCTTATCCTCTGCTAACGCTGGTAAAACAGTATCAACCAAATGTTGGCGGCGCGATGCTGCATACAACAATGCTTCAGTCCATGCATCCATACTAGGTAAATTTGGATTTAATACCAAGTCACGAATTGCCTCAGCCACTGGGCTGCCCTGTCCACCTGGTTCTCTAGTTAAAACTAGTTTATCATTTAACAGAGGTGTTAGCCGTTCTACTATCGCTCGCAAAACTGATGTTTTCCCCGCACCCTCAGGACCTTCAAATGTAATAAATGTCCCTGACATGTATTTCACCACTTTCTAATCATCGTTTATTTTTAATTATAACCTAAAAAAGAAGTCGACACAAAATAGCTTCGACCTCTTTTTTCGTATAACCAGCAATAAATTTCATTATTGATACAAAATTTATTTTTTATTTCTCAGGATGAACAAAAGCTGTGGACCAATGTCCCTTCATACCACGTTGTCGAGCCGCCCGTAATAAGAAAAAATATTTTTGCTTAGCAAGTGCCGTTTCGGATTTAATCATACTTGGTGCAATATCGCTTTCAAACATGGCGTTCTCAGATATACGAGCTTTTTCATAATCATACTTAGCATGTTCAATTGCTTGATTCAAACGTGTATCGTAGGCTTTCGTATCAAATTTAGGACGTTTGCTTCGTAATTTAAACATTACAATTGCGTCCTCCCTTCAACCGCCTTAATCAAAGTAATTTGATCAGCATAGTCAATATCACTACCAACCGATAATCCAGTTGCAAGACGAGATACTTTCAAACCAGCTGGTTTTAACAATCGTGATAAGTACATCGCTGTTGCTTCACCTTCGGCATTGGCATTGGTTGCAACAATAATTTCTTGAATCGTATCATCTTTTTGCAACCGATTAACCAAGGCCTCAATATTAATATCATCAGGTCCCTTACCCTCAAGCGGCGATAGCACCCCGTGTAATACGTGATACAGTGCTTTGTATTCACCAGTATTTTCAATCGCCATTAAATCTTTAACTTCTGCAACCACTAAAACAGTGCTTTGGTCACGACGATTATCTGAACAAATAACACAAGGATCTGTTTCTGTTAAATTCCCACATATTGAACAAAAATGTAAATCACGTTTTGCAGAAATCAAAGATTGCGCAAAACTTGTCACATCTTCTTCGGGCATATCAATTGTAAAAAACGCTAATCGTGTCGCCGTCTTTATCCCGATACCCGGCAATTTTGTATAACTATCAATTAACTTCGCAATTGGCTCTGGATACTGCATACAACTGCCTTCTTTCTATTGGTATGTTAGAACATACCCTTAGGAGCAAATTGACCTAAACGCTTTTGTTGGTCTTGTTCAATTTGCTTCAAGGCATCATTAACGGCAACCAATACCATGTCTGCTAAGCTATCAACATCATCAGAATCAACAATATCTGGGTTAATTTGTAAATCTTTCAGCTCACGGTCACCACTAAAGGTTGCCAAAACTAAATCAGATGGTGCATGCCCTACGTAATCTGTTTTAGCAATGGCTGATTGTTCATCTTCCATTTGCTTTTGCATTTTCTTTGCTTGCTTCATCATTTGTTGCATATTTTGTCCACCGAACATTATTAATTCCTCATTTTCTTTTATTTAATCATCTACTTCTTCAACAATTGCTTCATCAAAGATATTTTTTGCTTCTGTCACTAAATTATCTGCCTGTTCTATTGGCTGATCAATTGCCGGTTCATCCATTTGTATTGGCATATCATCAGGTGTTGATTGTACCTGTGTGTGTTGATTTGGTAGTTGTGCAACATATTTAGCTCGTAATTGTTGCCAATCATCACTTGTAATAAATACCAGTTGACGTTCATGCGCAGCTTGCGTTAATTCTCGGATTTGCGTCAGCATCGTTTGCAATAAGTCATTTTTTTGCATCGCATTATGGCGAATGATATCAAAATTAAAAGCAACGACTAAGCCATTAGCAGATGCTGCCACTGGTCGCGAAACATTTAACATCGCCTGTTCAGAAACAGGTAGCATATTTACCATGTCTGCCCATACTGCCGTTATGCGATTTAAATCGCCACGTGTTGCTTCAGCTAGCACCTTAAAGACAGCTGTCTGATCTTCACTCACATGAACATTAACCGCTGGCTTATGTGGTACTTCGGCAGGCTTTGTCTCAGTAATTGACTCGGATTTAGCCGCCACTGGGGGCTGCTCAATTGTTTTAGTTGTTGTTACTTTTGCTGGCTCCTGCTTTGCTTCTGGTGCCGTCGCAATATTTTGAACAAGTGCTGTAATTGGCTGACTGAGTTTTACTGTCAGTACCTCTAAATAAATGGCTGGACGATTGGTGAAACGTAATTGCTGCTGCGTTTCATTCAATTGATCAATCATATTATACCAAAGTACTGCTTCTCGCTCTTGCGCCAACTGCATAAATACTTCATCAGGCACCAATGTTACTAATTCAGGCGCTTGCGTGTAAAGTAATAAATCACGTGCATAGCTAATTAAATCTTCAACAAAGCGGTTAGCATCTTTACCGGCCTCCAATACCTCCGCTAATTTGGCCAATGCAGCTTTGGTATCTTGTTTTACAACTGCTTGTACATATTGACCTAACAAGGTTTGTGTCACAGAACCGGTTACTAGCAAAGCATTTTCTAACGTCACATGGCCATCGCCAAAAGATAATGCCTGATCAAGAATACTCAAAGCATCACGCATCCCCCCATCAGCTGCATTAGCAATGACATGTAGAGCTGATTCGTCATAGGTGTTGTCACGTTGCTTTAAGATGTAAACCATTCTCTCAAACGCTGCTTGTGCATTAATTCTTTTAAAATCAAACCGTTGTGTTCGTGAAATAATAGTAGCTGGAATTTTTTGTGGTTCAGTCGTTGCTAAAATAAAAATAACATTGGCTGGTGGTTCCTCTAATGTTTTTAACAGTGCGTTGAACGCCCCTGTTGATAACATGTGCACCTCATCAATAATGTATACCTTATAATTTGCTTGCGTTGGTGCGTAGGTAACATCTTCTCGAATTTCACGGATTTCATCAACCCCATTATTCGAGGCTGCATCCAGTTCAATGACATCACCTAGTGTACCTGCATCCATTGCCTGACAAATTTCACAAGTACCATCTGGTTCACCATCGACTGGATGCAAACAATTAATTGCTTTTGCAAAAATCTTTGCTGCCGATGTTTTACCAGTTCCTCGAGGGCCATTAAACAAGTAAGCATGGGTTGTTTGCCCTGTAATAATGGCATTTTTCAATGTTTTGGTCACGACTTCTTGACCAATCATATCGCTAAATTTTTGTGGACGCCATGTCCGATATAAAGCCTGATATGCCATGACTTGTGACCCCTTTTCTATCAGTTTTATTCCTGATTTATGTGTGTAACTATCATTACCAATAATATCAGAAAAAGCGTTTTACGAACAGCCACATTTAAACAAAGCTAGTCTGACATTACACGTTAACAATAGACAAAAAAGAGGTTAGAACAATTTGTTCTAACCTCCGCTAATTTACTTAAGAAGTGAAGCACAATATACGGTCTCCTTAGTGCTGCTGCCTTCCGACCCTGACACAATTCGAAGTGCATACTTGCCCCACAAACTACATTATAGCAAGAACTACAGATTTTGACCAGCTTTTTTATCGGCTAATTGCCGTGCTTTTTTAGCTGCCTTTTTGCGTTTTCGCACATCTTTAAAAAAAGTTTTCAAAAGCACACTTGCTTCTTGATTGCGCACACCGGGATGCACATTTACTTGATGATTTAAGCGCTCATCAGTTAATAGTTCATACATTGACGTTACACCACCGCCCTTTGCATCGGCAGCACCATAATAAACATCTGTAATACGCGTTTGCTGAATTAAACCTGCACACATAATGCACGGTTCTAACGTCACAAACAGTTGGGCTTCAGGCAACCGCCATGAATGTTGGAAACGATTAGCCTCTAAAATTGCTTGATACTCAGCATGTTGACTACCATCTTGTAGATGTTCACGTAAATTAAACGCCCGACTAATAATTTGCCCATTTTGTACAACAACAGCACCAATTGGCACTTCACCAATTAAAGCGGCTTTGCGTGCTTCACGTAAAGCTTCGCCCATAAAATATTGGATTTGATTAGCTGTTAGTGTTCCCGACATACGTACTCTCCAAAATATAATACCCTTTATCTTTGGCAATGGTTTGTACATTCCCAAATAATTCAGCCATCAATTTTTTAGCAGATGGTGCTCCCTGTTTTTTTTGCAAAACAACCGTTAATGTCCCTTCAGGTACCAAGTGATTAACTGCACCAGTGATCATATCCGTTACAATTTGTTTACCAGCACGTACTGGTGGATTCGTTAAAATGGCTGCAAACTTGTCGACGACATTTTCATAACGATCAGATTGTACAACTGTGATTTGTTGGTCCACATGGTTACGCTGTGCATTTCGCTGCACTAATTCGGCTGCACGTGCATTAATTTCGGCAGCAACAAACATACGTTCGGGTAATACCTTAGCTAAACTAATCGCTACCGGTCCGTAACCTGCACCTAAATCAAGGATTTTCCCAGCTGGGATATCTCGATTAAATGCCGTTAACATTGCTCGTGTCCCATAATCTACGGTTCCTTTAGAAAAGACCCCTGCATCGGTTGTAAAAGTTAAAGCATGCTCCAACAAATCAAATGTCCATGTATGTTCATCATGGGCTGTAGTTGGATTAGCTGTATAATAATGTTCCGGCATAATGCTCCTCGTTTAATTAAAATGTTTTTGTAAAAAGTTTTGAACTGTTTTTTCATATTGAATTGGATTAGTCCGATATGATTCTACGTGAGCAGCACCAGGTACAAGGTACTTTTCCTTAGGTACATTTGTTGCCTGATAAACTGGCGCCATAAATTTAGTTGGCACAAATTTATCATTATCACCATGAATAAACAACATTGGTCGTTTGTTATTGGCTAACAACCTTTCAGCATCTGCTTGATGATAACTATAACCTGCCAGCACTTTTGAATATCCTGATACAACTGGAATTAACACATTCGCTAACCACTTAGGCAAGCCGTACATATTACCTGCCTCATAATGCAATTCATCCGCAACTGATGTGTATCCTGAATCTTCAATGTACGCTTTTACTTGTGATGGCGGATTCATACCAGATAACATCATAGTCGTTGCTGCGCCCATTGATGCACCCATGACCACAATTTCGCTATTTTTACCATTTTTAGCAATAACTTGGCTAATCCACTCTTGATAATCTTTAGCATCCAAGTAACCAAAGCCAATATATTTACCTTCGGATTTACCTGATGCCCGATCATCTGGCATCAAAACATTATAACCAAAACGATGAAACATCTCACCATATGGTGCCATTGCTTTATGATCAACACCAAAACCATGAATAACGATAACCGTTTTATTTGTCTTTTTTGCAGCAGGTAAGTAATTACCAACTAATTTTATCCCATCTTTAGCCTTTAGCTGCCATTCTTTTGTATCCGCAGCTAACCACTTTTCTTGCTGATCGTAAAGCGGATTTTTCTTACTAACTAATCCACTACCCACAAAATCCTTTTTAGCTCTTACTTCGGCAACATGGAAGAAATACCCCCCCGCCCCTAGAATAGCTGCGCCAACCACAACAACTAGTGTTGCGACCGACGTCCATACTTTGCGTTTTGTCGACCATTTTTTATGATGTTTTACCATCTCTAAATCCTTATCTTGTCCTTATCAAACTTACTCAAGATATTATAGCACAAGGGATTAATTACTTTATTTATCACGATAAATTTCATAATCTATTTTCTACTCATGTTGCAGTTTAATCACCTGCGTGGCGATATTGTTCAAAAATGTTTCATCATGCTCAACAATCAGCATGGTGGGTTGCACTAATTGAATAATCTGTTCCAATTGTTCCTGATTAAAAACATCCAAATAGTTTAATGGTTCATCCCAAATAAACAATGCTGCTGGTGTCGCTAATGATTTTGCCAATTCAACACGTTTTCGCTGTCCCATACTCATATTTTCAATACGCGTATTAAATACATGACGTTCAACGCCCAACTTATGTAAATTGTTTAATAATATTTCGTAAGATAAATGATGCGCCGTTGCAAATTCTGCCAAGGTCCCCGTATTATTTTCATAATTTTGGCGCACATAACTAATCCGTATATTCGCTGGGATAGTTACGTCACCAACACTTTGACCCGTAAACGTTCCTAGCAAATAATTAATAATTGCTGTTTTACCTGCCCCATTGTTACCTTGGATAGCAATCCTTTCACCCTTCACTAGTTGAAAGGAAATTGGTTCAAATAACGATTTTTCGTATGCCAATTGTAAATTTTTAACAGTGATTAGTGTTTTGTGATAGCTCGGTTGATAGTTCATGGTCAACATATCAATTGTTTCAATTTCTTTCAGTAATTGCTCCTTAGAATCGATTTTATTTTCCATTTGATGCACTAATGTTTTTGAACGTTTCATAGTCCGTGCTGCACGGGCACCAATCGCGCCGCGGTCAAAAATAGCACCACTGCCCGCAACGTGGCGATTACCAAATTTTCCTTTTTCACGACCATGAGACCACTCTGCTTTTTCACTCGCCGTGTGCTTCAAACGTCCAATTTCTGTTTTTAATTTTTTATTCTGATCTAATTCGTACTGATCACGTTGGCCTTTTTGTTCTTCATAGGTCGCAAAATTTCCCTGATAGATCATTAATTGCTGTTTTTCAATGGCAATCACGTGGTCCACAACTTCATTAACAAACGACCGATCATGGCTAACTAAAATGAATCCTTGTTTTTTATCCTTTAAATACTGCGCAATATGTTTTCTGGCTTGCAAATCTAAATGATTAGTTGGTTCATCAATTAGTGGAAAATGATTATGATCACTAAACAACAATGCCAACAAAACTTTTGTCTTTTCGCCACCTGATAAACTAACAAACGGTCGCCATAAAAGGGCATCATCTGTTTGCATTAACTGTAATTCTTTTTCAATTTGCCAAATTTCAACTGTTGCTACTTCATTTAAGACATCATAAGTTAATTGACTCGCATCTCGAATCGCTTGTGGAAAATAGTTAAAACTGACTTGATGTGTAATAGTCCCTTGATATGGATACACGTCCTGCAACAAATTGAGCAACGTCGTTTTACCACGACCATTGCGTCCAATTAAGCCTAACTTCCATGATGTATCAATCGTTAAATTAGCTTTATCAAATAAAAGTTGTGCTTGATTATCAAAGCCAAATGTTACTTGTTTAAATTCAATATTACCCAAATTATCACCTCATTTTAAAGCTTCAGGTAATCAGTATGATAAAAGAGCGCAAAAAAAGACTCTCCACCCAAACCAATACTACCTGAAATGCACACTACACCCTAAGAGTGTCAATAATAATTGCAATTTCAAAATAGTATTAATTCTTCAATGGACAGTCCTCAATTTTTCTATAATTTAATTTAATAGTACCATATCGCCCCTGGGAAGTATACTAAAGCGAAACAAGAATCTAAATTCCCTTACGATACAGCATAAACGAATAACCAATTGGCAAGATGATGATACTTAAGATAGGTACAATCAGTAACCAAGTTTGTTCGAAAAAACCATTTATCATCATAATAATACCAACGATTAAAAACAACCAAGCCGCAAAGCGATGTGTTCGATTCCAATTTTCTTTACTATGTAATGTCCACGGAATTTTAATACCTACCGTATAATTTTGCTTCACTTTGTGTAAATAGTTACCCAAGCCAATAAATAATAACCCCACCACAAAATTAACAATCATACCAATATCAAGCGGGTATCCCAACGCAATCCCATAAATACTAAACATCATGATAAGTTCAATGATCGGTGCAATCCACAACAGTCCTTTGAACAGCCCTTTACTAAAGTTATTTTTTGAAGGATCAAAATAAAGACTGAAAAAGCAAATATATTGAATCATAATCATCAATAAAGGTACCCCAAATACTGTCTTATTTTTGTCATGCCAACCATTTGCTTGCCCATTAACGCCAAAGTGTGTTGCTATTTGATCTGGTAATTGTGGCCAAATAATTAGACCAACAACCAAAGGTACCAACATAACAACCGTCGTGACAATCAATAGCCGTCGTAATTCTTTTTTAGTCATTTTTACGCTCCTTTAATGACATTAACCACCCCATCATTTCTTCAACTAGTGTGGTATTTAAATCATAATAAATAAAATTTTTTTCTTTTGCTTCACAAATTAAGCCCGCTTCTTTTAATAAACGTAAATGATATGAAATTGTTGCCTTAGTCATATCAAAATGTTCTGCTATATGACCTGCAGTCATCGCACCATTTCTTAATAACTGCAGAATTTCTCGTCTAACTGGATCAGATAGCGCTTTAAAACTTTTTTCAAACCCCATTAATGACATTTCCCCTCTACTATTTAGATAAACGTCTAATTAGATATTTGTCTAAATAGTAACATAAAACTAATTATTTCGATACGATAATATCCGATAAGGTGGTATCCAATAGTTTTTGTACTAGAAACAAGTTATGATAGAATAAATAACAAAATAATTAAAAAAACATGAGATTGATGGAGATGAAAAATGACTTATTCATTAAATTGGAACTTAGATACAATTTATCCCGGTGGTATTCATTCACCTGAATTTGCAGAAAAATTAAACTTATTAGCACAACAGATTACTAACTTAGAGACAGCAATTAGTGACTATAATTTAGTTAATGACACAAGTTTTAAAACACTTAGCCAGCTTATTGCAGATAATCAAACTATTTTTTCTGGTCTACGTACAGCCACGCTATTCGTTAATGCTTTATCAGCGGCCGACTATACAAATTCTGAGTATCGTCCTTATCAAACAAAAGTCGCAAAATTATCAGTTGCTTACCAAACACCATTAAATGCGTTTGCTAAACTGTTAACAACTTTTTCAGATGACGATTTTAATCAAGCACTAGCTGTCCCTGCAATTGCGCCAGTTGCCTTCCATTTGAAAGGATTACGTCACCAAGCTGCTCGTCTATTAGATGATAAAACTGAACAATTATTAAACACATTAAAATTGGACGGTTTAGATGCTTGGTCTGAACACTATGACACCATTAGCGCTGGTTTAACAATGACTTATACTGACGAAAATAGTGTCCAACAAACACTATCAGCTGGACAAGCATTAAACCGGATTGATGACTACCCTGACAATACAATCCGCGCTGAAATTATGCGACAATATGAAAAAATGTGGGGTAATGCTGAAAACCTAGCTGCTGACACATTAAATCATTTGGCTGGCGCCCGATTGACTGAACAATCTTCGCATGGTTATGACGACTTTTTAGCAGAACCGTTAGAATTAAACCATCTATCACGACAAACGCTTAACACAATGTGGCAAGTCGTTGATGATAATAAAGCGATGTTTAAGGATTATTTTGAGCGTAAAGCCCAATTACTTGGTTTAGATAAAATTGGTTGGCAAGATCAATCTGCACCAATTACAAAATTAGGTGATTACACCCCTACAACAACAACTTATGATGATGCTGCTGCCTTTATCATTAAAAATTTTGGTAAATATTCACCCAAGATGGCTGCCTTTGCCCAAAATGCTTTTGAAAACCAATGGATTGAGGCAGAAAATCGCCCTGGTAAAACACCAGGTGCTTGGATGGAAAGTGTACCGGATATCCACGAATCACGTATTATTACCACATTTACAGGTTCTGTTAATGATTCAGCAACTATTGCCCACGAAATTGGTCACGGTTTTCACACTTCAGTCTTAACTGATCTGCCCGTATGGCGTGATGATTACGCAATGAACGTTGCTGAAACGGCATCAACCTTCGCTGAAATGTTAATCGCTGACGCTAATGTCCAAGCCGCCAAATCTGATGCCGAAAAAGTTGTTTTACTTGATGCTAAAATGGCTAATCCAATTGCCATGTTCTTAAATATTCGTGCCCGTTTCTTATTTGAAAATAATTTTTATACAGAACGACAAGCTGGTTTTGTACCTGCGACTCGCCTAAATGAACTAATGTCAGCTGCTCAAGAACAGGCCTTTGGCGGTATTTTGGATGAACTTCATCCCCACTTCTGGGCCTCAAAGCTACACTTTTACATTAATGATGTACCTTTCTATAACTTCCCTTACACATTTGGTTACCTATTTAGCCAAGGGATTTACGCTTGGGCCCAAACCCAAGAAAATTTTGAAGAAGCTTACATCGCGTTGCTACGTGATACTGCCAACATGACGACTGAAGAATTAGCCCAAAAGCATCTGGGTGTTGATTTAACGAAGCCTGATTTCTGGCAAGCGGGAGCTGATTTAATTAAAAAGGATATCGATGAGTTCTTAACCCTCTCTGAACAGTTTATCTAAATAAAAACTATTTAAAGTGTCAGCAAGCTACCATATTAAAACGGTTAGGTTACTGACACTTTTTTGTTATACGCAATTAGGTACTTCATCATACAACAGTATCCGCAAATTTTTATTTGGTTCTGCATGCTACAGTAAAATTTGAATTGCTAATTTGGATGATGATTATTAGAATTTCATAAGTTTTAATGTATAATGAACGTAAAGGATTATAGGGGGAATATATTATGAATCTATACCGTTCAACAGATCATCGTGTTTTTGCCGGCGTATTAGGTGGCTTAGCTGAACGCTTTGGTTGGAATGTTAATTTACTAAGAATTATTTGGGTATTACTAACACTAAGTCCCTTCCCGGGTTTGGTTATTTATTTAATTCTTTGGCTACTATTACCTGAAAAATAACAGATTAATTAAAAGGACTGATAAGCTATCTCAGTGAGAGCTTACCAGTCCTTTTTCTATTGGTTGATCAATGATTAATTGACCGATACTAGTTTCCTCGTAACACCTTTGGTAATAATATCACCTGGTTAATAATCTTGAAAACATGCTGAAGTACTATGGTTATAAACCCTTAACAACTAATTTAGAGCATGCTTTTTTGCCAACTGACTAATTTATTTTAAAACTAATTTAGAAGATACACTAGCCAAAGCTATTGTTAGCCCTAGTGGCAGTAATGCCGACGAATCTAGATGACAAACTTCAAATAACATAAATAATGCCATTAATGGGGCTTGCTGTGAGGCTGCTAAGAACCCGACCGCTCCAATAACACCGGCCTGAGCAATAATTGTCATTGATAAACCAGGCATCATAACCAGATAAGCAAACCCAATAATACTTCCTAATGCACCACCAATTGCAATCGACGGTGTCAACGTACCACCAGCCACTCCCGCTTTGATGGTGAGCAAAGTAACAATTGTTTTTAACGCGGCCCCTACTAACAAGAACATAATGAAATTTTGATCAAGATTCACAAAAGAAAATTCAGCTAAGCCACGACCATTCCCCATAATTTGAGGCATTTTCATGGCAATTATTCCGGTTAATAAAGCGACTAATGGTAACTGCCATAAAATTTGTTGTTTCTTAGCATTATGCTTGCCAGCCCATTGGAAACCACGACGGAAAAGACCACCTAATAGTCCCATCACCAATGCAACTACTACGACAAACGGTAACATTTTAATTGAAAAATTCTTATGAGCGATTAAATAATAAGGCACAAATCCCTTCGTAATCGAACCAACGAGCATCGCAATAACAGACATACTCAAACTAACAGATACTGTCCGAATGTCTACTTTTTTTAATAAAATTTCAACAGCAAATAACATCCCCGTAATAGGCGCGATATAAATACCAGCAAACCCAGCTCCTGCTGCAGAAGCTAATAACAAGCGTTGATCATCAACTGATAGTTCAGCTAATCCAATCCGACCTGCAAATTTTTGCCACGTTTGCGCCATCAATGTTCCAGCTTCACGCGGTGCTAATTCACGACCAATTGAACCACCTGTTGCGACATAGAAAATTTGCGTCATGACATGAATAATGGTCACACCAACCGGCATTTTCTCTCCCTGCAACGCTTTATTAATGCTAACAGTTGGTTTACCATACCGTTGGAGCGCATACCAAACCAAGGCAACAATAATACCACCTAATGTCACTGAAAGTAAGCGATTAATAGGTGTTGCAGCAGTAGCAACTGGCATATGTGCATTTTCTTCAAAATGTAAAAATAACTGTTCCACAATATCTAATAATTGCCCTAATAATAATGAGCTAATACCAACAATGATTCCTAATACAATCGTTGCCGTAATTAACGCTATCGTTTGACGTTTTGTTTCAGCTAGCATTTTTAAATAACATCCTATTCTACTTCATATACTTGTTCATCAATTAAATCAAAAGTGTGATGATGTGTGGCTAAAACTGGCTTTAATTTAGCTTGCTGCCAAAATACTTTTGAATTTGTTGCACCTTGATATTCACCAATGACCAACAATTTTTTAGCCGAATAATTTTTACGAATTACTTGTAATAACTCCCAGTCAGCTGTTGAAGTATCAGGGGCCCAACTCGTAATAATTACGCCGACTTGTTCGCCATACTTCTCTAACGCAGCTAATCCCGTCATATTCTCAACAGTTGTAACCGGTTGGTATAGCGTTATATCTGGTTGATCACGCCATAATTGGTTATCAGTCGCAATAATTGTTTGTGTTGGATTGCATGCACGTAATCCAGCCGATAAATAGCCATGTCCGGCCATTAATTCTAAAACAGGTTCTCCTGCCAAATAGGTAGATAAATCTTGAATAAAAGGTGTGGAAACATAGCCGTACATACTAAAATATTCGATTAAGGCATCGCGTAAATGACGAACCAAAAAGTCGACTGCCTCAAGGTCTTCACTCATTTTTCCCCACAATGCATTACCCTTAGCTGGTTGTGTTGGAAATTTATTTAGAATAAATTTTTGGACGTCACTAATCATCGTGTCCGTCACTTCCAAAACCGGCAACTGCTGTGGCAAAAATCCTTGATTAATATCTTTAATAACCTGACTAACTGTTGTAATCAATTGATTGATAGATTTAATTGATTTAAATATTGTTTGATATGACAACAGCTCACTAAGATAATCAATCTCAGTGAGCTGTCGACCAGTATCAAATCGAATTAATTCTGTTTGGTTCATATTCATTCCTTTTTAAAATAAACTTTCTTGATGGTTACTACGTAAATCATCTTCAGCGGTATACGAAACTGGATTCAAATAAGAATTAACATATTGAAAAATATCAAAACGTTGTTGATCCGTTAATGGTTTACCATTAAAATCAATTTCTTTACCTGACAAAAACAGCAATGACAAATCTGTTTTTTCTGACATGGCACGCCCCACTAAAAAATCCATCGAAACATTAAAAAAATCCGCTAATTTACGAACTTCAATATAGGATGGTGAACGGTCACCGCGTTCCCAGTTTCCGATTTGAGCAGCTGTATTTGGTTTTTGACCTGGCTCAAGATGTTTATTCATTTCTTCAGCAAGATTTTCCAATGTGATATTACGACCTTTTCGTAATTCACGTAAGCGATCAGGAAACATATACGCGGCTCCATTCATTAAATATAGTGTAACGGGCTCTCACCCTATTATGACCATTTTACCGAACTTTCGTAACTTTTTCCACAATTTTTTGTGGAAAAATACTTATTTTATCCACATTATGCACAATTAATTCTGATATGTCATCAAAACGACATTCACCGTGACCTGTGTCAAAGCCATATTTTCTGCTATTGTTTGCGTTTCAGGACGTGCTCCCCAATGTAGCGGGGTCATGTGTAATATATCAACGTATAGGTCGCTTGGGATTTCCCATGTATATGTGATTTCACGTTGTGTGGCTGTAGGGTAATTTTCCATAAAGCGTTGCACAACTTTATCATTTTGATACGTATGTTTTGGTGAATCAACTGGATATAATATCTCTCGTAATTCATGCAAATAACCTGATGCTGGTACAATTTTAACTAACGTTCCACCTGGTGCTAAAACTCGCTTAAACTCTTCATACGCACTTGGTGAGAAAAATTCAACAATACTATCAAAACTATCATCCGTAAATGGTAGGTTTGCTAAATCAGCTACTGCAAAAAAAGCCTCTGATACTAGCTGGGTTGCTAAATTAACGCCAGCTTTTGAAATATCAAATCCGATAGCTGTGTCATCTTGTTGACGTAAATCTAATAAACGCTTTAGTGGTGTTCCTTCACCAGTACCAACGTCTAAAATTCGTTGTGGTTGATCAGGTAATTCTTCATACACGGCCTGTACAATCCCGTCAAACAACCCGGCTGTCAGCACTTTGCGTCGTGATGCTAACATACTATCATCGTATTCTGTATTTACTGCCTTGTTCAAAAAATACAATGACCCTTTTTTATTTAAATCTAGGCGATGACCCTGCGGACATACCAAGGTATGTTCAACCATATGGTCATAGGGTTCATTATCAACCAAGCAGCGAAACATGTTTAGATTCTGAGTGACAAATTGAACACCTTTATCAATTTTTTTCATATTGTACCATCATTTTCTATTTGCAAATAAAAAATCAAAGCCCCTGACGAATCTGGTTAACTTTGATTCCTCATATTATTTTTATTTATTCAAAACCATCAGTCGTCATCGAAGCACCAAAAATAGCGACAACATCATCAACTGTTAAATTAACATAGCCATCATTATGATCCAATCGTCCAACGCGAACTGCATTTTGAGCCATCCTTACAAAATTTGTATCATCATTAATATGAACACCTGGTAACGTCATTGGGATTTCCAATGATTTAATCCAATCATACGTTGCTTGAATTGCTGCTTGTGCAACAAGCTGATCATGATCACCCGTTAAATGCCATACTTCACGACCATAACGAGCAAACCGGGCTTGTGTTTCTGTCGATAAAACACGTTTCATCCAGCGTGGGGTTAAGATACCTAACCCAACACCATGGGTAATATCATAATAAGCTGATAATTCGTGTTCAATGGGATGAACAGTCCAATCATTAGCATTTCCTAAGCTAGCAAAGTCGTTTAGTGCCATAGTAGCACCCCACATTAAGTTCGCTCGCGCATCATAGTTATCCGGTTCTTGCACAGCAATTGGCGCCCATTTAATAATGGCTCGCATCATCCCTTCAATAATACCGCTTGTAACATCATTAGCCGTCGCACGGTCAAAGTATTGTTCAGCTAAATGTGAAAAAATATCAAATGAACCGGCAGCTGTTTGCCACTTTGATACAGAATACGTTAACTGTGGATCTAAAAATGAGACTGCTGGCGTTTGCGGACCAAATGAATCTAATTTCATATTTAATTGTGCATTCGATATCACTGAGCCATTGTTCATTTCTGAACCCGTAGCTGCCAGCGTCAAAATATCAACGACTGGTAATTGCGCCAGTTGGTGTCGACGTTTCGTACCAGCTACCCCAATTAAATTCCAAGGATCCCCCTCGTAAAATTTTGCTGAAGCAATTACCTTTGCAGCATCTAATACTGAGCCACCACCAACTGATAAAATCACATCTATCACATGTTCTTTTGCTAATTTTTGGCCAGCACGGATTGATGTCACTTTGGGATTGGGCGCAATCCCGGATAACTCAACAACATTTAAATCTGACAATGCAGCCATAACACGACCATATAAGCCTGATTTTTTAATTGATCCACCGCCATAAGTTAATAATACATTATGCCCAAACTGGGCTACTGCATCATGCAACTCTTCATCAATCCGATTTTTACCAAAGCGAATAGCTGTCTTATTTTGAAAACTAAAATCTTCCATGCAACCTCCCATAATTTAGATTATTGCTTTTTATGCATTATTAATTTATTTTAACCCTCTTTATCTTAACAAAAACATCCTATCGATAACAAATGAATGTCATCAATAGGATGCCTGTAAAACAATTAATATTTTATTTATTCAAAACCAATCGTTGTCATAGAATCATGATACAATGCTGTCACGTCATCAACGGTTAAATTAACATAACCACCATTCTGATTCAATCTTCCAATGCGAACCGCTTCTTGGGCCATTTCAACAAATTTTTCTTCAGAATTAATATCAACACCAGGAAGTATCATTGGGATATCAAGTGACTTAATCCAATCATATGTTGCTTGAATAGCGCGTTGTGCCACGTCTAAATCATTATCCCCAGTTAAATGCCATACTTCACGACCATAACGAGCAAAACGAGCTTGTGTTTCATCTGACAAAACACGCTTCATCCAACGAGGTGTTAAAATAGCCAAGCCAACCCCGTGTGTAATATCGTAGTATGCTGATAGCTCATGTTCAATTGGGTGAACCGTCCAACCATTTTTGTTACCTGAACGGGCGATACCGTTTAGCGCCATCGTTGCACCCCACATTAAGTTAGCACGAGCATCATAATTATCTGGTTCTGCCAACGCAATGGGGCCCCACTTAATAACCGAGCGCATCATACCTTCAATAATACCACTCGTAACATCATTAGCTTTTGCCCGATCAAAGTATTGTTCCGCCAAATGTGAAAATACATCAAATGAGCCGGCTGCTGTTTGCCATTTTGAAACTGAATACGTTAATTGTGGGTCTAAAAATGAAACCGCCGGCGTATTAGGTCCATATGTACCTAGCTTAACATTCAAATCTGGATTTGAAATGACCGAACCAGCATTCATCTCTGAACCCGTTGCAGACAAAGTTAAAATATCCACAACAGGTAACTGATCAATATTCGATCGTGATTGTCCACCACGATCAGCAACTAAGTCCCACGCATCGCCATCATAAAATTTTGCTGAAGCAATTACCTTTGAGGCATCTAATACTGAACCACCACCAACCGATAAAATCACATCAATATCATGGTCCTTTGCTAATTTTTGACCATCGCGAATTGAATCAATTTTTGGGTTAGGGGCAATCCCTGATAATTCAAATACTTGTAAATCAGCTAATGCTTCTTGTACTCGATCATATAGACCAGATTTTTTAATGGAACCACCACCATAAGTTAACAACACCTTTTGCCCAAATTGCGCAACAGCATCATGTAATTCTTCATCAATATGGTGCTTACCAAAACGAATAGCTGTCTTATTTTGAAAACTAAAATCTTCCATACAATCCTCCTACGATTTAGATTGTGACATTATGAATTTAACTATCCCTATCTTAACAAAAACATCCTATCGATAACAAATGAATGTCATCGATAGGATGTTTTACCATGTTTTACAAAGTTTATCCTTTATAAGAACACTTTATCTTGTTAAGTTCATTGCACTTTCAATATCAGCAATTGAAGTTGGCATATTATTGTCTTCTTCAGAAGCAGTAACAATTGGGTCTGCAACGACCTTACCTGAAATTTCTTGATATTGCTTCATTCCAGTACCAGCTGGGATTAGCTTACCAATAATAACATTTTCCTTCAAACCAACAAGTGGATCGTTCTTACCGCGAATAGCAGCATCAGTCAAGACACGGGTTGTCTCCTGGAATGATGCAGCTGACAAGAATGAGTTAGTCTCCAATGAAGCCTTTGTAATACCAAGCAAAACAGGACGACCTGTTGCAGGCAAACCACCCTTAAGCAATGTACCTTCGTTAGCATCACGGAATTGCGCGATATCCATCAAAGTACCTGGCAATAGATCTGTTTCACCTGGATCCATAACACGGACCTTACGCAACATCTGACGAGCCATAACTTCGATGTGCTTGTCAGAAATCTCAACACCTTGCATACGGTAAACCTTTTGTACTTCAAGCACAATGTAGTTTTCTGTTGCCAATGTATCACGAACTTGGATAATTTCCTTAGGATCAGCAGAACCTTCGTTCAACGTTTCACCACGGTGAATATGATCACCTTCACCAACACGCATACGTGATGACATAGGCAAAGTGTAAGTACGTGTATCTGTCTCACCTTGGATAGTTACTTCCTTAGTACGATCAGCAGGATTTTCTTCAATAGTTGTTACTTCACCGGTAACTTCAGTAATCATCGCACGACCCTTAGGGTTACGTGCTTCAAAGATTTCTTGCACACGAGGAAGACCTTGTGTAATATCGTTTCCGGCAACACCACCCGTGTGGAAAGTACGCATAGTCAATTGCGTACCTGGCTCACCGATTGATTGTGCAGCGACAGTACCAACAGCTTCACCAACTTCAACAACATCACCAGTAGCCATGTTACGACCATAGCAACGAACACAAACTCCGTGTTCAGTGTTGCAAGTAAATGCTGAACGAATTGTAACTGTTGTGACACCAGCTTCGATAATGCGCTTTGCAATATCTTCTGTAATCATCTCGTTATGTCCAACCAACTTATCACCAGTTTGTGGTTCAAAGACTGACTTTTGTGCATAACGACCCAAGATACGCTCGTACAATGATTCAATAACTTCATTACCATTCATAATGGCTGAAACATCCAAACCACGATCGCTACCACAGTCATCCTCACGGATAATAACATCTTGTGCCACATCAACCAAACGACGTGTCATATAACCAGAATCGGCAGTCTTTAGGGCCGTGTCGGTCATTCCCTTACGAGCACCGTGAGTTGAGAAGAACATCTCCAAAACAGATAGTCCCTCACGGAAGTTGGCGATAATAGGTAGTTCCATGATACGACCATTAGGTGCCGCCATCAAACCACGCATACCAGCCAATTGCGTAAAGTTAGAGATGTTACCACGAGCTCCAGAATCAGACATCATGAAGATGTTGTTATCTGGTTCGAAGTGTTCAATTAGCTTTTCAGTGATGTCATCTTTAGCCTTATTCCAAATAGCAATAACACGCTCATAACGTTCTGAATCAGTAATCAAACCACGACGGAATTGCTTTGTAACAGTTGCAACTTGCTTGTGAGCATCTTCGATAATTTCTGGCTTTTCCTTCAAGTCAGTAACGTCGGCAACTCCCACTGTCAAACCAGACTTAGTTGATTCATCATAACCCAAGTCCTTCATACGGTCCAATAGCAATGATGTTTCTGTAACCTTGTAAATCTTGTAGACTTCAGCAATAATGTCTGACAAGTAACCCTTCTTAAATGGTGGCAAGATTGGTGTCTCAGCGTAACGTGCCTTGATATCCTCACCTGGTTCCAAGAAGAAACGGTTGTCAATTTCATGTAAATTAGCTTCTGTTGGCTCGTTCAAGTATGGGAAGTCTGCTGGCAAGATATCATTAAAGAATAGCTTTCCAACAGAAGTCATCATAATACGTGAACGTTGCTCAGCAGTAAATGGCTTTTCAGCAGACAATGAGGCTGTTTGGATACCAATACGTGTGTGCAAATGCACATACTTGTTTTGGTAAGCCGTACGAACTTCATTAAGATCCTTAAAGATCATGCCTTCACCTTCACGACCAGCTTCTTCAGTCGTTAGGTAATAGTTACCGATAACCATGTCCTGTGATGGTGCCACGATAGGCTTTCCATCCTTAGGTGCCAAAATGTGGCCCGCAGCTAACATTAGCAAACGCGCTTCAGCTTGTGCTTCATCAGATAGTGGCACGTGAATGGCCATTTGGTCCCCATCAAAGTCGGCGTTATAAGCTTCGGTTACCAATGGGTGTAGACGCATCGCCTTACCAGAAACCAAGACTGGCTCGAATGCTTGAATACCCAAACGGTGCAACGTTGGTGCACGGTTCAATAGAACTGGGTGCTCCTTAATAACATCTTCCAAAACATCCATAACATCTTCATCATGGCGGTCAATCTTACGCTTAGCAGCACGGATGTTACCAGCTAAATCACGCTTAACCAATTCCTTCATAATGAATGGACGGAACAATTCCATAGCCATTGGGCGAGGTAGCCCCATTTGGTTCATCTTCAAGAAAGGACCAACGTCGATAACTGAACGACCAGAATAATCGACACGCTTACCAAGCAAGTTTTGACGGAAACGTCCTTGCTTACCCTTAAGCATGTGTGATAGTGACTTCAATGGACGGTTACCAGGACCGGTAACTGGACGACCACGACGACCATTATCAACCAATGCGTCGGCTGCTTCTTGCAACATACGCTTTTCGTTTTGCACGATGATACCAGGTGCATTCAACTCTAGCAAACGCTTCAAACGATTGTTACGGTTAATAACACGACGGTACAAATCATTCAAATCTGAAGTGGCAAAACGGCCACCTTCAAGTTGAACCATTGGACGCAAGTCAGGAGGGATAATTGGAATAACATCCATAACCATCCACTCTGGCTTGTTACCAGACTTTACAAAGGCTTCAATAATGTCCAAACGACGGACAGCACGAACACGCTTTTGACCAGTTGCTTCACGCAATTGTGCCTTTAGTTCTGTTACTTCCTCTTCCAAGTCAACATTTGATAACAAGGTTTGGACAGCTTCAGCACCCATACCAGCTTCAAAAGCATTACCATATTCTGCCTTTAATTGACGATACTCACGTTCTGATAGCAATTGCTTTTCAGTTAGTGATGTATCCCCAGGCTTAGTAACAACGTATGAAGCAAAGTAAATAACTTCTTCAAGTGAACGTGGTGACATGTCCAAAACGAGTCCCATACGTGATGGGATACCCTTGAAATACCAGATATGTGATACTGGTGCTGCCAACTCAATGTGACCCATGCGCTCACGACGAACCTTAGCTGAAGTTACTTCAACCCCACAACGGTCACAAACGATGCCCTTATAACGGATACGCTTGTACTTTCCACAGGCACATTCATAATCTTTTGTAGGTCCGAAGATACGTTCATCGAAAAGGCCATCTTTTTCAGGCTTAAGTGTACGGTAGTTGATTGTCTCAGGCTTTTTTACTTCACCGTAAGACCAGCTGCGAATCTTATCTGGGCTTGCCAGACCGATCTGCATACTTTCAAACTTATTGACATCGATCAATTGTTCGACCCCTTTCATAGGTTCTTTATACAATTCCGACCTAAAATTCTACTAGGATTGTCCTTAGTATGCCGACTATTAGCATAATACCCTTCACACTAAGCACAAACCTAGCAAAAACTAGGTCGGCTACACTTTATTTAAATTTTTATTTAGCACTATCGGTTGTATTAGCAACACTATTTGAATTAGCTGCTGATGTATTTGTACCATCTGCATTAAATTCTTGGGCTAATTGGTCAGTCTTTTGACCAGCTGTTTCAACGTTTAGAACTGAATCATCCTCATCCATATCACGCAATTCAATTTCGCGCTCTTCGGCGTCCAAGACCTTCATGTCCAAACCAAGTGCTTGTAATTCTTTAACCAACACACGGAATGATTCAGGAACACCTGGCTTAGGAATTTGCTCACCCTTAACAATGGCTTCATATGTCTTAACACGGCCGACAACGTCATCAGACTTGTATGTTAAGATTTCCTGCAATGTATGTGCAGCACCATAAGCTTCAAGAGCCCAAACTTCCATTTCTCCGAAACGCTGTCCACCGAATTGTGCTTTACCCCCAAGTGGTTGTTGCGTAACTAATGAGTAAGGTCCGATTGAACGGGCGTGAATCTTATCATCAACCATGTGTGCTAGCTTCATGTAGTGCATGATACCAACAGACACACGCTTATCAAAGGATTCACCCGTACGACCATCGTAAAGGATTGACTTTCCATCGGCTGGCAAACCAGCTTCTTGAATAGCATCCCAGATATCTGTGTCACGCGCCCCATCAAAGACAGGTGATGCAACGTGGATACCCAATTCACGAGCAGCCATACCCAAGTGCAATTCAAGCACTTGTCCAATGTTCATACGTGAAGGCACACCCATTGGTGACAACATAATGTCAATTGGTGTTCCATCAGGCATGAATGGCATATCTTCAGAAGGAACGATAACTGAAACAGTACCCTTGTTACCGTGACGTCCGGCCATCTTGTCTCCAACTTGGATCTTACGACGTTGGGCAATGTAGACACGAACCATCATGTTAACACCAGGTGACAACTCATCACCGTTTTCACGAGTAAAGATACGGACGTCTTGTACGACACCCCCACCACCGTGAGGTACCTTTAATGAAGTATCACGTACTTCACGTGCTTTTTCACCAAAGATAGCATGTAGCAAACGTTCTTCAGCTGATAGTTCGGTTACACCCTTAGGCGTTACCTTACCAACCAAAATATCACCGTCTTCTACTTCAGCACCAATACGAATGATTCCGCGTTCATCCAAATTCTTCAATTGGTCTTCACCAGTATTTGGAATTTCACGTGTGAATTCTTCAGGGCCAAGCTTTGTATCACGAGCCTCTGATTCATATTCTTCGATGTGAATTGACGTATAAACATCATCACGAATCAAACGCTCATTAATAATGATGGCGTCCTCGAAGTTATATCCTTGCCAAGTCATGAAGGCAATCAATGGGTTTTGTCCCAAAGCCAATTCACCTTGTTCCATTGATGGTCCGTCAGCTAATACTTCATCAGCATCAACAGCATCCCCAACCTTAACAATTGGTCGTTGGTTATAATTTTTACCTGCGTTTGAACGACGGAACTTCATCAAAGCGTACTTATCTAATGAACCATCCTCACGACGAATACGGATTTCACGACCATCAACATATTCAACAACACCTGGATACTTTGAAATAATCGCAACACCCGCATCATGAGCAGCCTTATATTCAATACCCGTACCAATTAATGGTGCGTGTGGATCAACCAAAGGAACTGCTTGACGTTGCATGTTGGCACCCATCAAAGCACGATTTGAGTCATCGTTTTCCAAGAAAGGAATAGCTGCTGTGGCAACAGCAACAATTTGCTTAGGAGAAACGTCCATGTAATCAACTTGATCAATTGGTACTTCAACGTTGACATCACTCTTACGTGCCAAAACAGTATCAGTAGAAAATGACCCGTCATCATTTAAGACAGAATTTCCTTGTGCAACCACAAAGTTATCTTCTTCATCGGCTGTTAAGTAGTCGATACGATCAGTAACCTTATGTGTATCCCAGTCAACACGACGGTATGGCGTTTCAATAAAACCAAACTTATTAACACGTCCGTAAGTCGCCAATGAATTAATCAATCCAATGTTAGGTCCTTCGGGTGTTTCAATCGGATCCATACGACCATAATGCGTATAGTGAACGTCTCGAACTTCATATCCAGCACGATCACGTGTCAAACCACCAGGTCCAAGGGCTGACAAACGACGCTTGTTCGTTAATTCACCCAATGGATTTGTTTGATCCATAAATTGTGACAATTGTGATGAACCAAAGAATTCCTTAACAGCCGCAACAACTGGACGAATATTAATCAATTGTTGTGGGGTTACAGTATCAGGATCTTGAATTGACATACGTTCACGTACAACACGTTCCATACGGCTCAAACCAATACGGAATGTATTTTGTAGCAATTCACCAACACGACGAATACGACGGTTACCCAAGTGATCAATATCGTCAGTTGCACCGATGCCTAATGGCAAGTTTAAGAAGTGGTTCATACCCGCAATAATGTCAGCAGGCTTAACTGTTCGAACCTTTGGATCAAATTGACCATTACCAATAACTGGCAAAGTCTTCTCAGGATCTTCTGGATTTTCGACTAAGATTGTTTGCAAAACCATTGGTTCAGTTACAACAGCATCATCAGATGGTGTGAAAGTGGTACGCTTAAAATCGTCACGATCCAAGTAAGGTGACAAAACTGACATAACTTGCTTGTCAATGACGGCACCCTTTTGCGCAATAATTTCACCAGTATCAGGATCAGCTAGTGTTTCGCCCAATGTCAATCCCATCAAACGTGACTTTAATGATAGCTTCTTATTGATCTTGTAACGACCAACAGGTGCCAAGTCATAACGCTTTGGGTCGAAGAAACGAGCTGTCAACAATGCACGTGCTGAGTCAGCAGTTTTAGGTTCACCCGGACGAAGACGCTCATAGATGTCCTTCAAGGCCTCTTCTACACGTGAGTCCTCAATGACCTTATGTACGTCTTTGTCTAACGTTAATGAAATTGAATCATATTGATCACCAAGCATTTGTAGGATTTCAGAATCTGAACCATAACCCAATGCACGTACCAATTCAGTAATTGGCAACTTACGGGTACGGTCAATACGAACATAGCTAAGCCCCTTAGCGTCAGTTTCAAATTCTAACCAAGCACCACGACTTGGAATGAAAGTCGTGCCAAAGTTTGGACGACCATTCTTGTCTAATTCTTCGTTATAGTACACACCAGGAGAACGTACTAATTGTGAAACGATAACACGTTCAGCACCATTAATAATGAAAGTTCCTGCTGGTGTCATCAATGGGAAATCACCAAAGAAAACATCTTGTGATTTAATTTCGCCAGTTTCTTGATTTGTTAAACGCAACGTAACATGCAATGGTGCTGAATAATTAGCATCATGGTTACGTGCTTCTTCTACTGTGTACTTAGGCTCCATGAGCTTATAGTCCACAAATTCTAGAGACAACTTACCTTGGAAGTCTTCGATTGGTAAAATGTCCATAAACATTTCACGTAATCCTTCATCCAAAAACCAGTTGTATGAGTCCGTTTGAATTTCGATTAAGTTAGGTAAATCAAGAACTTCTTTGATTCGAGCATAACTACGACGAACACGGTGTTTACCATACTTTACAAGCGTTCCTACCAAGTTTTCCACCTCGCTTTGAATTGGCCAACTGTGCATCCAGTTTATTACAGTTTGTTTACAATTTCTGTTTTATACCGGTTTTTAAGTGCAAAAAAGACAACAGCATCCCCACAATTGAAAATGCTCTTGTCGTTGCTATGTAGGCTTTCAGGGACAATATTTCCTGTCAACCATTGTTTTATACACAATTAAACTATTATTAAGTATACAAGAAAAAGTAAGCATTAGCAAGAAAAAGACTTCTTGTCAACGCTTACTTTTTTAATTTAACCCGACACAGATGCAGTGTCTTGTTTTAGCGGCTTAACGTTAATCGTAATTTCACCATTTTTAGCACCAACCGTCACCTGATCATTAATCGTAACTTTACCAAGTAATAGTTCTTCGGAAAGGGCATCTTCAACCTTTGATTGTAATGCGCGTCGAATTGGACGAGCACCAAACTCTGGATCAAAGCCGGCTTTAGCAACGACATCCATCGCTGCAGGTGTCATTTTAATGTTAAAGTCTTGCTCGCTAATGCGTTGCAAAACGGATTTAGCCATCAGCTTAACAATTTGATGTAATTCATCCTTATTTAGAGAACGGAATACAACCATTTCATCCAAACGATTAACAAATTCAGGGCGGAATGTTTCTTTAACCGTCTTCATGATTGTGTCACGCATTGCATCATAATTAGCTGACTTATCAACAGCACCAAATCCAACTGACTTTTCATCACGTAGACGTGTTGCACCTAAATTAGATGTCATAATAATGATTGTATTTCTAAAATCAACTTTACGTCCCTTAGCATCCGTCATATACCCATCATCAAAAACTTGTAACATTAAGTTATAAATATCTGGGTGTGCCTTTTCAGCCTCATCTAGCAAGACAACTGAATATGGATGACGGCGGACCTTCTCTGTTAACTGACCACCCTCTTCATAGCCAACATAACCCGGTGCAGACCCAACCAAACGACTGGCAGAATATGCTTCACGATACTCTGACATATCAACACGAATCATGTTATCTTCTGAGCCAAAGACCGCTTCAGCCAAAGCTTTTGCTAATTCCGTTTTTCCCGTTCCAGTAGGTCCCAAGAACAAGAAAGTACCGATTGGTCGTTGCGGATCTTTTAAACCAGAACGCGCACGACGAATAGAACGTGCAATCGCTGAAACAGCTTCATTTTGGCCAATCACGCGATTATGCAATACCTTTTCTAGATTAATCAAACGCTCTTGTTCTGATTTTTCCATTTGTGTCAATGGCACACCCGTTTGTTCAGAGACTACTTGGGCAACATCATGGACTGTCAACGCCAAATCATATTGATTATTAGTTAGATTTTCATTTTGCTTATCTAGCAATTTATCAATTTGACGCTTTTGCCGCATCTCTTTTTTACGATATTCGGCAGCTAATTCAAAGTTCAACTGTTCAATCGCTTCATCCTTATTTTGACGCAAAGCCAGTAATTTTTCTTGTTGTTTAGCAACTGGCGTTTGATGCCCTACACGATCGATGCGAACTTTAGCAGCTGCTTCATCCATAATATCAATTGCCTTATCAGGTAAGAAGCGATCCGTAACATAACGCACCGATAGTTTTACCGCTTCAACAATTGCATCATCTGGAATTGACACTTGATGATGTTGCTCATAACGTGGCTTTAGCCCTTTTAAAATCTCAATTGCATCTGATTGCGTTGGTTCTTCAACACTAACCTGTGCAAAACGACGTTCTAAGGCAGCATCAGCCTCAATATACTTTTGATATTCATCCAACGTTGTCGCACCAATTGTTTGTAATTCACCACGAGCCAATGCTGGTTTCAAAATACTCGAAGCATCAATGGCACCTTCAGCGCCACCGGCACCAATCAATGTGTGCAACTCATCAATAAAGAGAATTACCTGACCATCTCGTTGAATTTCATCAATCACTTTTTTCAAACGATCTTCGAACTCACCACGATATTTCGTACCAGCAACTAATGATCCCATATCAAGCATCATCAACCGCTTTTGGGTCATATCTGAAGGAACATCGCCAGCGACAATGCGTTGTGCCAAACCTTCTGCGATTGCCGTTTTTCCAACCCCAGGCTCACCAATTAAAACAGGATTGTTTTTTGTTCGACGTGACAAAATTTGAATAACCCGCTTAACTTCAGCTTCACGCCCAACAACAGGATCCATTTTATCATCGCGTGCTAATTGCGTTAGGTCACGCGCCAACATATCCAAAGTTGGCGTGCCTTCTGTTTCCGGTTGCTGCCCGCGTCGATTACGGCGTGGGTCACGTTTTTTAGCGATATCTTTAACACCCAATTTACGTAACGTTGCACGCCGCATTTCAGCAGGACTAACATTCAGATTAGCTAAAATACGCGATGAAAAAATCGTTTCATCTAATAACAGTGCCAAAAGCAAGTGCTCGGTACCTGTTTGATCTTGATGTAATTCCTGAGCATTTTCATGGGCTAAGCGCATCATATCTGACGCTTTAGGCGAATATGGCAAGTAGGCACTTTTAGCATTTCTAGACAACGTGCCATAGCCAGTAAATTGTTCAATTTGGCTTTTAATATCATCATCACTAACATCAAATTCTTGCAATACTTTGCTAGCAATACCTTCTTTTTCAATCGCTAACGCAAGCAATAGATGTTCGGTACCAACCGCTTGATGTTTAAAATATTTTGCTTGTTCTTGTGCAACGACTAAGACATTTTTTGCACTTGGTGTATATTGATTATCCATATTAATTACGCTCGCTTTCAAACCGTAAACGGCTTAATAATTGTTGTAATAACCTTGCTCGTAACTGACCTTGAACAGTCACATCACCGACACTTAGTGTTTCTTTTGACAACAACGTCAAAATTAATTCACTTTCGTGGACGGTTAAAATTTGTTCACGACACAAGCTTGATACTACTGATGTTGCTGTTCTAAAGCTAACTATCTTTGGGAGTTGTTGTTTTATTTCTTCAATAAGACGCGGTTCATTTCGTAATGCCATTTTAACAATCCGAATATAACCACCACCACCACGTTTTGATTCAACTAGATAACCATTTTCCGTGTTAAAACGGGTTTTAATCACATAATTAATCTGCGATGGGACAACATTAAATCGTTGGGCAAGTTCAACGCGACGAATTTCAATTTCATGCGCTTGCTGCAAAATCTGCTTCAAGTACGTCTCAATATTATCAGACATATTTGAATCATTCATAACCAACACCCCCCCTTTGACCAATATTGACATAATTATAGAACGCATTGCAACACAATGCCACTAAAACCCCACATTTTTTAAAATATTCAGTATCGTTTGTTTCACGTTTATTTGTTGACACAAAAACCACCAAGATTTCTCTTGATGGTTTTCAATTGATGCACCTAGAAGGATTCGAACCTTCAACCTTCTGATTCGTAGTCAGACACTCTATCCAGTTGCGCTATAGGTGCAAATTAATTTTAAAGCTTCCCATTTGGAAGAAAGCGAACAACGGGATTCGGACCCGCGACCTCTACCATGGCAAGGTAGCGTTCTACCAGCTGAACTATATTCGCATGGGATGCCGACTACTGGATTCGAACCAGCGACCTCTTCATTACTAGTGAAGCGCTCTGCCAGCTGAGCTAAGTCGGCTTCTGTATCGATAAACGATATATGCGGATGACAGGAATCGAACCTGCACGCCCTAGGGGCACTGGAACCTAAATCCAGCGCGTCTGCCAGTTCCGCCACATCCGCAACAGACGTCAGTCGAATATAACATCCGACAACTTTTATAGTATAGCTAATTATCAAATAAGTGTCAATACTTTATTTAAATTAATTAACGCGTGCCTCAAATTACATAACAATTATCAGCTCTTTACCACTCGATATATATTACTAGCTTTTGCATATTTTTGCAATTACTTTTTTAATATTTTTTATTTCATCATCCAATAAAGCAAAAAAGACTGACACGAATTACTTCATGCTAGTCTTTAGTTCTCATTTTTTAAATTGTGTCTTCTGGAACAATTTTATCAGCACCAAAATAAGGGCGTAAAATTTCTGGAATTGTAACCGTTCCGTCTGCATTTTGATAATTTTCCAAAATAGCTGCAACAGTACGTCCAACTGCCAATCCAGAACCATTCAAAGTATGAACAAATTGTAACTTACCATTCTCATCACGATATTGAATGCGTGCACGACGAGCTTGGAAAGCTTCTGTATTTGAGATAGATGAAATTTCACGGTAAATATTTTGTTGCGGCATCCAAACTTCCACATCATATGTTTTAGCAGCAGAGAATCCCATGTCTCCTGTTGATAATGTAATCACATGATAAGGCAAGTCTAATTTTTGCAACAAAGTTTCAGCATTAAGCGTCATATCCTCCAAAGCTTGGTATGAATCTTCAGGCTTTGTAAACTTAACCATTTCAACCTTGTTAAATTGGTGCATCCGAATCAAACCACGTGTATCACGACCAGCTGAGCCAGCTTCTTGACGAAAAGCTGGTGACAATGCTGTCACACTATATGGTAGCTTGGCATCATCAATCACTTCCTCACGGAAATAATTTGTCAATGGCACTTCAGCCGTTGGAATTAATGTCATATCATCATTAGTACCAACCCGGTATGCGTCGTCCATAAACTTTGGATACTGACCAGTTCCATACATTGCCTCATTCTTAACAATGTATGGGGTAATCATTTCTTTATAACCTTCTTTTTGGTGTTCATCCAACATAAAGTTATAAACAGCACGTTCCAAACGAGCCCCTTGACCAACGTAGTAGACAAAACGGGCACCCGAAACCTTCGCTCCACGTTCAAAGTCTAAAATACCCAAATTTTCACCAATTTCAAAATGAGCTTTTGGTGCAAAGTCAAAAGTTGGGATCTCGCCCCATTGACGTTCTTCGCGATTAGCATCTTCATCAGCACCAACAGGAATTGTATCATTTGGCAAATTAGGAAAATGCAAGGCACGATTTTTAATTTGTTCGTCCAAGTTTACCACTTGTTCATCTAATGACTTAATCGTTGCTGAAACCTTTTGCATTTCAGCAATGACGTCACTAGCATCCTCTTTTTGACGTTTCTTTAGGCCAATTTGATCTGATACTGTATTACGACGGGCCTTTAATTCTTCAGTTTGTACTAACAATTCACGACGTTTAGCATCGTCAGCCACTAGTGCGTCAACTTCTTTAGGATCAACCCCACGAGTTGCTAAACGTTCTTTTACTTGTTCCGTCTCTTGACGAATTATTTTCATATCTAGCATAATAATTCTCCTAATTATTTTTCAAATCTAGCGTTTTAATTTTATCATCAATTATTGCTAATACTTGCTTAGCCGCCTCATCATCCGTTACAAAGTCAAAACGGTCACCATCAATACTCAATTTTGGTGAACGATCGTAGGATTCAAACCAAGCCACATACCGTTCATTTAAACTTTTGTAGTAATTATATAATGATGGATCATTCGCAATTTGTTCATATTCACGGCCACGCTTTTTAATACGCTCTAACATTGTATCAAAACTAACATGGATATAAATCAATAAATCAGGTGTTTTAACAATAGCATCATCTGAAAAATCAACTTGTTCCATTATATTATTTAACAAGTCACCATAAATTTGCACTTCAGTTTGGGTTGCTCTATCTAAATCAGCATTTAGCTTAAATAACAACAAATCTTCAAAGATAGATCGATCAATAACATTTAATTGGCTACCTTGTGCATCTTTGATGTTATCCAGCCGCTTGTTTAAAAAATAATTTTGTAACAAGAAACCGTAACGCTTTGGGTCCTCGTAAAACAATGGCAAAATCGGATTATCATCAACGGATTCGTATAATGCTTCACTTCCTAAATGTTCTGCAAGCATCGTTGTTAAACTGGTCTTTCCGGCACCAATAGTTCCTGATAATACGATCATCCTGTTGTCCTACTTTCTTTAATCAATACTAAGTTCTATTCTATCAAATTTTACGGTATCTAACACATCAAGTTTTATAAGATATAAAAATACACTAAAGGCCACCAAATTCTGTTCGAATTTGATGGCCTTTAATGTATTACTTATTACCAGTAACGGCATGAATACGATTAGCCGCACGTAATAAAGCCGTTTGGGCACGAACCATATCATCAGTTTCACTAGCAGCTATATGCTTCTCAGCACGTTCTTTAGCTTTCTTTGCTCGTTCAACATCGATGTCTTTAGCACGTTCTGCACTATCAGAAACAATCGTTAATTGATTATTAGAGAATTCACCAAATCCACCACTAATCGTGATGATTTCCTCTGAATCCGCTGCCTCATCAATCACTTTAAGTTCACTAATTTGCAACGCTGAAATAATAGGTGCATGTTGTGCCATAATACCTTCTTCACCATTAGTTGTATCCAATACCACTAACGATGCAGCCTCATGCTCAAACACAACACCATTTGGCGTAACCACCTTAACATGTAGGGTGTGTTCACTCATTGCACCGCCCCCTTTGCTTAATCAGCCATCTTAGCAGCTTTATCAACTACCTGTTCAACGACCCCAACATTACGGAATGCATCTTCAGGGTATTGATCATACTTACCAGCCAAAATTTCCTTAAAACTACGTACAGTTTCAGACAAAGGCACATACTCACCTGGTAAACCGGTAAATGTTTCGGCAACTGAGAATGGTTGTGATAAGAAGAATTGAATACGACGAGCACGGTTAACAACCGTCTTTTCATCATCTGACAATTCATCCATTCCTAGAATAGAAATGATATCTTGTAATTCACGGTAACGTTGTAACGTCTGTTGTACTTCAGTTGCAACGTCATAGTGCTCTTGACCAACAATTTCTGGCGCCAATGCCGTTGATGTTGATGCCAACGGATCCACCGCTGGATAGATACCTCGCTGTGTCAAAGAACGTTCCAAATTAGTAGTAGCATCCAAGTGAGCAAATGTTGTTGCAGGCGCAGGATCGGTATAATCATCAGCCGGCACGTATACTGCTTGGATTGACGTAACTGAACCCTTCTTAGTTGAAGTGATTCGTTCTTGTAATTGTCCCATTTCAGTAGCCAAAGTTGGTTGATAACCAACAGCTGAAGGAATACGACCTAACAAAGCTGACACTTCAGAACCAGCCTGTGTGAAACGGAAAATGTTATCGATAAACAACAACACATCTTGCCCATTAACATCACGGAAGTGCTCTGCAATCGTCAAACCTGTCAAAGCCACGCGCATACGTGCACCAGGTGGCTCATTCATTTGACCATAGACCATGGCTGTTTGTTTCAAAACGCCTGACCCTTGCATTTCATAGTACATGTCATTACCTTCACGGGTACGTTCACCCACACCAGTAAAGACAGAAATACCATTGTGACCTTGTGCGATATTATGAATCAATTCTTGAATCAATACCGTCTTACCAACACCAGCACCACCGAATAGACCAATCTTACCACCACGAACATAGGGTGCTAAGAGATCAATAACTTTGATACCAGTTTCTAAAATTTCTGTTGATGTTGACAATTCATCGTATGCTGGTGCATCACGGTGAATTGAATCACGTGGTACATCGTCTCCAAGTGCTTCACCACCATCAACTGGTTCTCCTAGCACATTAAACACACGACCTAACGTTTCTTCACCAACAGGGACGCTGATTGACTTTCCAGTGTCCGTTACCTTCATTCCACGTTGCAATCCATCTGTTGAATCCATGGCAATCGTACGTACGACACCATCACCCAAAGACAAAGACACTTCAACTGTCAATGTCGTTTGATCACCCTTTTCAATAACCAACGCATTGTTAATATCTGGAATCTTTGTATCTGATGGAAAGGCAATGTCGACAACGGGGCCAATGACTTGAACAACTTGTCCGGTATTCATTGTCGTTTCCTTCCTTCGTTTGTATTAAATCTGATGCAAACAACTTTTAATTCAAAGCGGCCATACCACCAGTAATTTCTGTAATTTCCGTCGTAATTGCACTCTGACGCGCCCGGTTATATTGTAAACCAAGTGAATCAATAATATCTTTGGCATTATCAGTCGCTGAAGACATCGCATTAGCTGATGCAGCATGTTCTGCAGTCTTCGCGTCCAGAATAGCACCATAGACTAAACTTTCAGCATACTGTGGTAATACCACACCCAAAATTTGTTCAGACGATGGTTCCATCTCATAATCAGCCGTTAACTTAGTATCATCTCTAGATTCTGCTAGATCATCTGTTGAGACAGGTAGCATTTTTTCTAAGTGAACTTCATTAGAAATACGACTAACATAATGCTGATAACCAACCATGAGTTCATCAAAGACTTCATTATCATACATCGTTGTCACAGTTGTCACGATTTCACGAACCTCATTAAAGGTTGGCACATCAGAAACACCACGATACTCGTATGAAACGTCAAAACCACGTTTTTTAAAGAAATCAGCTCCATTACCACCAACTGCTAAAATAACAACTTGGTCTGTTGTTAATTGACGTTTGGTAATTTGCGCCATTATCTCCTTTAACAGGGTTGAATTATAACCACCAACTAAGCCACGATCAGAAGATAGGACCAAAAAACCTACTTTTTCAACATCACGATGTTCAAGCAATGTTCCTGAAACATTATTAATGTGTGCAGTTGCCAAGTGGGCTACAACATCGTGTAAGGCTTCAGCATACACCGTATATGAACCACCATGACGTTGAATTTGGCTTAACTTAGCAGTTGATACCATCTGCATGGCACTAGTAATCTGACGCGTCTTTTTTGTTGAGGCAATGCGGCGTTGAATATCTTGTAAAGAAGCTGCCATTTATCGCCCCTCCTTTATTATTTTGCCGAACCAGCAAACGTTGCTTTGAATCCTGCAACTGCTGCATCCATTGCATCTGTATCAGGCAAACTCTTTGTTTCGACAATTGTCTCTAACAAATCATTGTGTGATGCACGCACTGCTGCAATCAATTCTGATTCAAATCGTAGAATATCATCAACCGCAACATCATCCATAAAGCCATGTGTCAAAGCATATAGTGACAACACTTGTTCTTCAACTGGTAATGGCTGATGTAATGGTTGCTTCAATAGTTCAACGGTACGACGACCACGGGCTAGCTTTGTTTGTGTTGCTTCATCCAAATCTGATCCGAATTGCGCAAATGACTCTAGTTCTTTGAAAGAAGCTAAGTCCAAACGCAATGTTCCAGCAACCTTCTTCATAGCCTTAATTTGGGCATCCCCACCAACACGTGAAACAGACGTTCCAGCATCAATGGCAGGACGAACACCAGCATAGAACTGATCAGCATCCAAGAAGATTTGACCGTCAGTAATTGAGATAACGTTAGTTGGAATATATGCTGAAACATCTCCCGCTTGTGTCTCAATAATTGGCAAAGCAGTCATAGATCCGCCACCTAGTTCGTCTGATAACTTTGCAGCACGTTCTAACAAACGTGAATGCAAGTAGAAAACATCACCAGGATAGGCTTCACGTCCAGGTGGACGACGAAGAATTAATGACAGCTCACGATATGCCGTTGCTTGCTTTGATAAATCATCATAAACAATCAACACATGTTTACCGTTGTACATAAATTCTTCACCCATTGCAGCACCAGCATAAGGTGCTAAGTACAACATAGGGGCTGGTTCAGATGGGCCAGCAGTTACAACAATTGTGTAGTCCATTGCACCCAAACGACGTAATGTTTCAACTTGTGTACGAACAGTTGACGCTTTTTGTCCAATGGCAACATAGACAACAATCATATCTTGGTCTTTTTGATTCAAGATTGTATCGATGGCAACTGATGTCTTACCAGTTTTACGATCACCAATAATTAACTCACGTTGTCCACGTCCAATCGGTACCAAAGCATCTACGGCTTTCAGCCCTGTTTGTAGTGGTTCAAAAACAGACTTACGCTCCATAACACCCGGAGCTTTAACTTCAACAGGACGTGTCTTTCCTGTTTCAATTGGGCCCATACCATCAACTGGTTGTCCCAAAGCATTTACAACACGACCAATCAGTTGCTCACCAACAGGCACTTCCATGATACGGCCGGTACGCTTAACAGTATCGCCTTCGCGAATATTGTCGTACTCACCTAGAACAACGATACCAACATCATTTGATTCCAAGTTTTGCGCCATACCATAAACGCCATTCTCAAATTCGACAAGTTCACCGGCAAGAGCGTTTTCCAACCCAGTTGCACGAGCGACACCGTCACCAATGTAGGTAACAGTTCCAGTTTCTTGAACTGTCAAGTCGTCTTGATAATTAGCTAATTGCTTTTTGATGAGTGAACTGATTTCTTCAGCTTTGATGCTCATTTCAGCAGTTCCTCTTTCTTTATAGTGTGTCTATTCATCACACAACATCAATTTCAATTTCGATTACTAGCGAATGATACTCTGACGAATAGCAGCTAATTTAGTTGCTAATGATCCATCCAAAATTTGGTCATTTGCTTTCACGATAACACCACCAAGTATGTTTTCATCCACGATTTGCGTTAAACGCACTTCGCTAGCCTGAAAACGATCAACAAGTTTCTCTTTTAATCGTAGAACTTGTTCATCACTTAACGGTACCGCTGTTTGTACGATGGCATTAACAATTCCTGCTGCTTTATTAACAAGCTCTTCATACTTGGTAATAATAGCTGGTAAATATTGAATACGTCGATAGTCAAATGTCATTTCAATCAAGTTTTTCACCACTTGACTCGCATCTTCTGATAAGGTTGCTAACATTTGACGTTTCGTATCCTCATTAATACGCAATGACAACAATGCCTTTGTAAATTCTGGATTTTGTACCAACACCTCACGAATAGCTGATAGTTCAGCCATTGTCGTTTCATCAGTACCTTGATCATGGGTTAATTCGAACAAAGCAACGGCATACCGCTTAGCAATCGTTGCTTTATCTAATGCCATTACTTGTTCCCTAACCCTTCAATGTAAGCGTCAATAAGCGCTTTTTGATCATCTAACTTTAGTTCTTTTTGGATAATCTTTTGTGCGATGGTTACTGAAAGTTCAGCAACTTCACTCTTAACGTCAGCCATTGCTTCTGAACGTTCTTGTGCAATTTGTGCACTAGCTTGTTCTTTTGTCGCTTGGGCATCTGCATGAGCGTCAGCAACGATTTGATCACGTTGCTTACCTGCTGCGGCTTTTGCATCAGAAACAATGCCATTAGCTTCAGTACGTGCTGATTGCAACTGCTCTGAACGTTTTGCAGCCATTTCTTCGGCTTTTTGACGTGCATCTTCTGCAGTATCCAAATCGTGAGCAACTTTCTCCGCACGTTTTTCCATCATTTTTACTACTGGACCCCAAGCATACTTCTTCAATAGAAGCATTAATACTAGGAATGCCACTAGCACAAACAACATATTACCCAAAGCCAACCCTTCGCTAGCACCTGCTAGAACAATTTGATTAAACATAATTTAGTTGGCCTCCGCGTTTCGATTATCGTGCTAACAACATGAATGCAATAGCAATAGCGATGATTGGAACGGCTTCGACCAAACCAACTCCGATAAACATATTCGTACGCAATTTACCTTCTAATTCAGGTTGACGTGCTGTACCAGCAATCATACTTGAAATAACAATACCGTTACCAATACCAGCACCGATAGCGGCACCAGCTGCGGCAACACCAACACCAATGGTTGCAACATCCATTTTTACAATCCTCCAATTAATTTAAACAGTTACTATAGTTACTCTGTCTTTTCCGAAACATAGACAGTCGTCAAAGTGACGAAGACAAACGCTTGAATAGCCCCAATAAACAATGAAAATCCTTGCCATAGAATCGCGAGCACAAACGCTGGGACAAATGATAATGCACCAGCAGACTGTGCCAACTGCCACAATAGAGACAAGACCATTTCACCAGCAAAAATATTACCGAACAGACGAAGTCCTAATGTTAAGAAACTCGTAAATTGTTCAATAAGATTTAAGGGGAACAAGACACTAAATGGTGACAAATATACCGACTTGAAGTATTTCTTAAATCCTTGTTTTTCAACTCCCAAGAAGTGGGCAATAGAAATCGCAACTAATGCTAATCCCATTGTCACTAATGGATTTGCTGTTGGTGAGTTCAAAAATGTATTACCATCTACTTTGACTGTAAAGGCAACACCTAATTGGTTCCCAACAAAGATGAACAAAAACATGGAAAATATAAAAAACTTTAAATTGTTACCAGTCTTATTAGGTAATGATCCATCAACAATGTTATTAGTAAAATCAATGACCCACTCTAACATATTTTGCTTACTCTTCCCGGCTGGTTTCATAACCAATTTCCGTGAAGCCCATAATGCTAGTAAAAAAACTATCGTCATTGAAACTATTGTTGAAATAACCACGCTCCAATCAAACGTCAACCCCGCAATGCTAAAGGTCGCGGTTTTCTCCAATGAAATTCACCTCTTTTCTTCCATCAAAATAATATCAAGCGGTTTGCTTTAAAAAGAACCGTTTAACTTTCCCCCCTATATTACCCCTTTTGGAAGGTAATTCAATCATCAAACGCTCCCTAATGTGTCTCATTTTTGCAACTGTCTACATTAAAGCTTATTATATCAAGATTTCAACTATTCCAAAAAAGAATAGGAGAGCTTCATCTATCCAAAAAAGGAAATCATTTAACTACGACAATTCATCTGCTTAAAAAATTTATTAGATAAAATAAATTCCGCTACATAAAAAAATAGCAAATGACCAACTGATGGACATTTGCTATTTTTATTTTTCAACCAGCTAAAGCACTGCTTTAACAAAGTATTACGTTGTCTTCACTTATCTTTCTGAAACAGCTTTATCAGGTAAAATCAAATTCAACACAATTCCTAAGACAGTTGCAATCGCAACGCCCGAGAACTGCACAATGCTATTGCCATGACCTAATTGCAAGTATGCATTTCCAATTCCAATAACCAATACTGACGATGAAATCATCAAATTACGCTTTAAATTAAAGTCAATTTTATTTTCAACAATAATTCGTAAACCAGATGCTGCAATTACACCAAACAACAAAAATGAAACACCACCCGTAACAGCTCCTGGAATTGATTGAATCAATGCTGATAATTTACCAACAAATGAAAATAGAATTGCAAAGGTAGCTGCACCAATCAAAACATACACCGAGTGCACCTTAGTAATGGCCATAACACCAATATTTTCACCATATGATGTCACTGAAGGTCCACCAACTAAACCAGCAAACAAAGATGCCATTCCATCACCGGCTAATGTGCGGTGCAAACCAGGATCTTTAATATAATCGCGACCTGTCAAATCATCCAAGACCATTAGATGGCCTAAATGTTCTGTAATGGTCACTAATGCAATTGGTGCCATCACTAATATGGCATCCCAATGAATAATCGGCTTATAATCCACAAATGGTATATCAAAATCTGGTAGTGCAAACCATGCTGCGTCTGCTACTGGTTGAAAATTAACCAAACCAACCATCACGGCAACAATATAACCAACCACAATACCAAGCAAAATCGGAATCAAACCTAAGAAACCGCGCATATACATATTAAAGAAAATTGTAATCCCTAAGGTTAACATCGCAACTAAAAATACACGTATATCATACTTACCATTCAATAATGTTGCTGATTCAGCGGCTGATTCTGACAATGATAAGCCAATCACCATGATAATCGGACCAACTACAATAGGTGGCAATAATGTCTCAATCCATCCAGTTCCAATTAGGCCGACAACGAGTGCAACAATCAAATACACAATTCCGACGGAAATAACACCTGTGGCAACGCCTGGATACCCCGTTGTTTTCATTAGCGCAACCATTGGAATGATAAACGCGAAACTCGATCCCATATATGCCGGAATTTTACGTTGTGTTATTAAAATATGAAGCAAAGTTCCCACTCCAGAACTAAATAATGCAATTCCTGGATTCAAACCAACTAACAACGGTACCAATACTGTCGAACCAAACATTGAAAACATATGTTGCAATGATAATCCTATCCACTGCCAAAATTTTGGTTTCTCATCTACATCTAAAACGACATCACGTTTCGTTTCCATCATATTTTCCTTTCATACGACACAAAAATTAGTATTAAAAAGCTGAGGTATACAAGACACCTCAGCTTGGTTCACTTTTCTAATATGATAGTTATTATGACGATAAAATAGACCCCGTCACAACAAATTAATCTTATTAGCCTCACAGGACCAAGTTAAAGGTATTTACAGTGATTCATTATATCTTAGTTAACAAAGTTAGTAAACATATAATTTTTATAGTAAAACGTTTAAAAATCATATGTTTCATTTAAAACAAAAAAGCTGAGGTGAAAATTCATCTCAGCTTTGTTTTAAATTATTTAGTGAGTACCAAACAAACGGTCACCAGCATCCCCAAGACCGGGAATGATGTATCCGTGTTCATTAAGTTCATCATCCAAGCCTGCTGTGAAAATATCAACATCAGGGTGTGCCTTTTGCACTGTTTCAACACCAATCGGCGCTGAAACCAATGTAATTAACTTAATCTTAGTAGCACCACGTTTTTTCAATGCATCAATTGCCATGACAGCTGATCCACCTGTTGCTAACATAGGATCAACCACTAATACCTCACGTTGATCAATATCTTCTGGCAACTTAACGAAGTATTCAACTGGCTCTAATGATTCTTCATCACGATACATACCAATGTGACCAATACGAGCAGCTGGAATCAACTTCATAATACCATCAACCATTCCCAAACCAGCACGTAAAATAGGCACAATTGCTAGTTTTTTACCAGCAAGTGTCTTTTGCGTTGTCGTTGCAACGGGTGTTTGAATTTCAATATCTTCAACTGGTAAATCACGTGTCACTTCATAAGCCATTAACGAAGCAATTTCATCAACAATTTCACGAAATTCCTTTGTTCCAACATTCTTATCACGAATAATCGTTAATTTGTGTTGAATTAGTGGATGATCAAAAACCGTTAGCTTACTCATTTAAAAGCCTCATTTCATTTTTCTTAATTATATAATTTTTTCTATCCTAATTAGCGTGTTCAATCGCTGATAAAGGAAAACGACTTGTTAAGTCGACTATTGTTTGTTTAACTTCTGCAAGATTAGCTTCATCATCTGGATTAGCCAAAACCTGTAATATTAATTCAGCAACTTGAGTCGCCTCAGCTTCCTTAAAGCCACGAGTCGTGATTGCCGGTGTACCGATACGAATACCTGATGTAACAAATGGACTACGTGGATCGTTTGGAATCGCTTCTTTGTTGGTCGTAATATAAACTTGATCTAGTACATTTTGGGCTTTTTTACCTGAAATACCAGTTTCAGTCAAATCTAAGTTAAACAAATGATTATCAGTTCCGCCAGATACAATTCGGACCAAATCTGATTCATTGAATACTTTTGCCATTGCTTTAGCATTGGCAACGACTTGTTGACCATAAGTCTTAAAGCTAGGTTGCATTGCTTCATAAAAGGCAACTGCTTTACCAGCAATCACATGTTCTAGTGGTCCACCTTGTGTACCAGGGAAAATAGCAGAATTAAGTGCTTTTCCTAGCTCAGCATTTGCCAAAATCAATCCACCACGTGGTCCACGCAATGTTTTGTGTGTTGTTGAGGTTACAACATCCGCAATACCAACTGGTGAAGGGTGCACACCAGCCGCAACTAAGCCAGCGATGTGTGCCATATCTACCATCAAGTATGCACCAACTGAATCAGCAATCTCACGGAAACGATCAAAATCAATAAACCGTGAATAAGCTGATGCACCCGTTACAATTAGCTTTGGCTTATATTCAATAGCTAAAGCAGCGACTTGATCATAATCAATCAACTCATCCTCATTCAATCCATATCCATGGAAATGATAATTTTTACCTGAAAAATTAACTGGTGAACCGTGTGTTAAATGACCACCTGCATCTAAATCAAGTCCTAAAACATGATCACCTGGTACCAACAAAGCAGCATAAACGGCAGCGTTTGCTTGTGAACCAGAATGTGGTTGCACATTTGCATATTCTGCGCCAAATAATTCTTTGACACGATCAATTGCTAACTGTTCTACTTGATCAATATACTCAGTTCCACCATAGTAGCGTTTATTAGGATATCCTTCTGCATACTTATTCGTTAAAATACTTCCTTGAGCAGCACGCACACCAGCAGAAGCAATATTTTCTGATGCAATTAATTCAACATTATGCTCTTGTCGATCAGCTTCACGATCGATTGCAGCCCATAGTTGTGGATCAAAATCACGGTAATTTGTCATAGGTTGACCTCCTCATCAGTCAAAACAGGTTAATTATTAAACAACTCACTAATCCAATGTCCGCCAGCCGCTTTACCCAACCGGTTATTATAAGCACCATTTACATCTAATTGTGGCAGTCCTGCTACCAAAATAGTTTGGATATCCTTTTTATCATCAAAATAGCGTAACCCTGCAAACAACTTTGCTGCAGCAGTCTCGTTATTATCACCTAACGACCAAATAAAATCCATCCCTGCTAATTGGTGCTGACTAATTAAATCATTCGTCAACATTAGACCAACTGGCTCTAATTGCGCTTGCATCCAAATAATCGCTTGCGTCCAATCTTCAGGCGCCACCATATACACTTTTTTATCTGGTGCATAATGGCGGTATTTCATTCCTGGTGCCTTTGGCGTTTCGTTATCAGCTACATGATGAATTTCGGAATCCACAGTGGTTTGTAGCACTGCTTCAATTTGTGCGGGTGTAATCTTCCCCGGGCGTAAAACAGCTGGTATATCAGCGGATAAATCAAGAACGGTCGACTCTACCCCAATTTTTGTTGGGCCATCATCTAAAATCCCCGCAATTTTACCATGCAAATCATGATAAACATGCTTTGCTAATGTTGGGGATGGCTTCCCAGACGTATTTGCAGATGGACCAACAATCGGCGTTTGACTAGCTCGAATTAATTGGCGTGTTGCATCATTATCTGGTAGGCGTATGGCAACTGTATCTAAACCTCCCGTAACTGTCAATGACAAATTACCTGGTTTAACCGGCAAAATCATCGTTAGAGGGCCTGGCCAGTATGCCGACATTAACTTTTTGGCCTGCTCATTGACAACTGCAAATTCAGAAACTTGTTCTGGATCAGCAACGTGCACAATTAATGGATTATCAGAAGGGCGCCCTTTTGCGGCATATACTTTACTAACAGCTTCTTCATTAAAAGCATCTGCTCCTAATCCATAAACTGTTTCTGTTGGAAAGGCAACTAACGCACCGCGCTTAATAGCTCGTGCTGCTGCGTCCATTTCATCAACTGTCCATATTTTTGTTTCTATCATTTCTACATCTCCCGCAATACTTTAATCATTCGGTCATGACCACTTAAATCTTGGCGTAAAGTCACTTGCACACTTGGCAAAGCAGCAAACAGATCAACTAAAACTTGTCCTTGTTGATACCCTATTTCAAAATAGGCTGCCCCACCAGGATTTAGGTAATTAAGGAGGCCGGTTGCAATTTTTTTATACACTGCTAATCCATTGTCGTCTGCATATAAAGCGACATCTGGTTCGAAAGCAACCACTGATTCATCCATCACTAGTTGTTCATCACGATCAATATATGGTGGGTTTGCCACAATAATATCAAACGTACCTGTTACATCTGTAAACAAATCACTAGTTAAAAACGCGACTGTCGGTGCATATAATTGGGCATTTTCTTTTGCGACAACCAAAGCATCTTTAGAAATATCAGATCCTAGGACATGCCATGCAGATCGCTGCGCTTTTAGCGTAACAGCTATCGCTCCTGAACCAGTACCGATATCTAAAACTGTTTTAGGAGTGTTATTAGAATGATCTTTTAAAATCCATTCTACTAATTCTTCAGTTTCTTGACGCGGGATTAACACACGTCGATCAACATTAAATTCACGACCATAAAAAGCAGCGTGTCCCAGCGCGTATTGAACTGGTTGGCCACCTTTAATCGCTCGCACTGCCACCATAAAACGTAAGCGCTTTTCATCTTCCAATACTGTGTTTGAATTATTAGCTAATTGTGCATAATTCCAATCCATCATACCGGTCAGTAAATAGTCGATTTGTGCCATGCGTTCTATTTCATCATGAATATAGGGTTCAAGTTGCCAATCACCCCATTCACGAACTGCTTGAATCGTCCATTGTTCATCAAACATATTTTTATCCTTGCTTTAACGACTCTAGCTTTGCTGTTTGATCAGCAATTAACAAAGCATCAATCACATCTGCTAATTCACCATTCATAATACGATCCAACTTATTCAATGACAAACCAATTCGGTGGTCAGTCACACGGTTTTGTGGATAATTATATGTTCTAATACGTTCTGAACGGTCACCAGTTCCTACAGCTGTCTTACGTTGTTGCGCATATTCAGCCTCGTTTTGTGAGGCATAGTAGTCATAAACACGCGTCTTTAAAATTTCCATTGCCTTGGCACGGTTTTGTTGTTGTGAACGTTGATCTTGCATTGCAACAACAATTCCTGTAGGCAAGTGGGTCATACGAACAGCTGATGATGTCTTATTAATGTGTTGTCCACCGGCTCCAGATGAACGATAGACATCAACACGCAAATCTTTATCTTCAATTTCAATGTCAACATCTTCATACTCTGGCATCACGCCAACTGTTGCCGTTGACGTATGCACACGTCCAGCTGATTCTGTCTCAGGAACTCGTTGGACACGATGGGCACCATTCTCAAACTTTAATTTTGAGTAGACGTTATTACCAGTAATCATCAAAACAATTTCTTTGTAACCACCAATTTCTGTCTTATTCTCATCGATAATTTCAACTTGCCAATTTTGTTTTTCAGCATAGCGTACATACATATCATAAAGATCAGCCGCAAACAACGCACCTTCGTCACCACCAGCAGCGCCATGAATTTCCATGATAATATTCTTATCATCATTAGGATCTTTCGGAAGTAGCAGGATCTTTAATTCTTCTTCAACTGTCTCTTTTTCAGCACGTAATTCTTTTAATTCTTCCTTAGCTAACTCCTCTAATTCTGAATCATTAGCTTCTTCGCGCAAAATTTCTTCATTTTCAGCAATACCATCAGTAATCTCTTTATAGTGTTTATACTTTTCAACGGTATCACGCAGACTACCTTCTTCTTTAGATAGCGCCAAAAAACGTTTCGTATCCGCAATCACATCGGGATCAGAAATCATTTCACTGACTTCTTCATAACGATCTACAACAGATTGTAATTTATCAAAAATTTCATCCATAATGTTCTTCCTCTTTAATTTATTCCTTATTTATCGATGTTCGTCGCGCTAAAGCAACTAAATCTGGTTGATTATAATGTTTACGGCAAACAGGCATGTAAGCTTCATCACCACCGATTTGGACTTGTTCACCTTCGTATACAGGATGCCCATTTGAAAAGCGTAGGTTCATAACTGCTTTACGACCACAGAATGAACAAAGTGTTTTCATTTCCTCAATTTTATCTGCATAAATAAGCAAGGCTTCTGAACCAGGAAATAATTGATTAAATGCATCATTTTTTAGACCAAACGTTAACACCGGGATTTCCAGTTCATCAACAACACGCGTTAATTGCAACACTTGCGCCTTAGTCATAAATTGTGCTTCATCAATTAAGACAGCTGCAATACTCTTTTGCTGTGAGATTAGTTCAAACAAATCATCAGCAGCTTGTATAGCCCTAGCAGACCGTTGCATACCAATCCTAGAAGCAATTTCACCAACACCAGAACGATTATCTAACGCACTCGTTAGCAACAATACTTGACGTTGTTGTACTTCATAATTATGAGCAACTTTTAAAATTTCAATACTCTTACCACTGGCCATTGCACCGTAGCGGAAAAATAATTGCGCCATGCTTTTCCTGCCTTTCTCCTGTAAAACTCCGATTTACACTCCATTCTAGTATAACAAAATTGTGAATAAAAAAAAGACGCTGACACAAAAGGTAAATTAAATGCGCTTTCACGACCATCTAAAATATGTCACATAACATAACGGATTTAAAAAGCAGTAAGTTACATCAGCAACTTACTGCTTTGTCGGGGTGGACGCACCTTTTTATTTGGTCGTGTCCATTCTCGATTAATTTAGAAAAATTCTGGTGTAATGGTTGCAATTTTTTGCTGCCAATCCACTTGCGGATACTTGCGCTCCAAGATAAGTTGCAACATGTGCAACGCTAAATTACCATTACGCGTTAGAATTGGGCCATGGAAGTACGTACCATACGCATTTTTATAAACCAATCCTTCGCCACCATCTTCACCATTGTTCCCTTTTCCTTTAATAATTTGACCCAAAGGACGTTCATCATCCCCTAGGAAAGTCCGACCTTGATGATTTTCAAAACCATGGTATTCTAGCCCATTTACTTCATCTTCAATCGTTACATTACCAATAAAGCGTCCATTTGGTTGATTAAGTGTGTAATGACTAAGCGCCCCAATACCATTCACTTTGGTTCCATCTGCCAAAATAAAATACTGACCAATCAATTGAAAACCACCACACACACCTAAGAAGGGGCCATCATCTTCAATGTAAGCCTTTAGTGCTGTTGCTTTTTTAGGCAAATCTTCAGCAACAATCATTTGTTCATAATCTTGGCCACCGCCAAATAAAACAAAATCATAATCTTTCGCATCAAAATTATCTTCTAAAGAAACAATATGTTGATCAACGGCCACACCAATTTTTTGTGCATAATAACGTAAAGCAACTATATTACCAAAATCACCATAGGTATTCATTAAATCACCATACAAATGAGCAGCATTGATTTTGTATTCAGCCATTGATTTAATCCCCCATTCCCGTATTAATATAACCTTGTTGTTTTAGTTCCGCTCGCAATTGCAACATTGCCGTATAAGTTGCCAAAATATAAACACGTTTCGTTGGCATGCTGGCAATTGCTGGCACAATTTTTTGTAAATCTTGATAAACAGGATGGTCACCAAAACCGGCCATCTTTAAACGAACATACAAATCTTTGTAGCGTTCACCACCAGTCGCTACTGCTTTAATGCCTGTATCATGCAAAGATTCAAAGTCAGCATCCCAAATCCAACTGGTATCGATACCGTCTGCATAATTAGCATTTAGCAACGCCAACATTGAAAAAGGCTGTTCATCCGTTTTCATCATGTCGATGACTTGGTTCGCACCGACTGGGTTTTTAATCAACACAATCGTAACTTCTTTGTCTTTAACCTTAACAGATTCTTGTCTACCAAAAATTTGCGCATTTGATGAAAATGCTTTCTGAATTTGTGTTGCTGATACACCCATAAAACGTCCAACTGCATACGCCGCTAGTGCATTATAGATATTGTACATACCGCCAATTTCAATTTGATAAGTTACACCATCAATATCAAAATTTGATGAAATAGGGGTTAACTTATTTAAACTTGTCACAGCATAATCTAATGCTGGTCGTTTAAAATCATCAGTTACTGAGAAATAATCTCCTTGATTACCAAACGTCATAAAGTGATAACGCAAAATTGAATTATCCGTCGGTGACAAAACACCATCGGTATTATGCGGTGCCCGCATGCTATTGGTTGTTTGTAAATGATTGAAGCCAAAATAAACCTTGGGATTTGGTAAATCACCACGCATAAAAATGGGTGAATCAGCGTTCGCAATTACCGTTGCTCCTGGAAATAGACGAATCCCTTTTAAGATTTTTTCATAAGTCGTATAAATTTCGCCATATCGATCTAATTGATCACGAAAAATATTTGTTAAGACAAAAGCTTTGGGCTTCAATTGACGCGCAACTGACTCTACATTAGCCTCATCAACTTCCAACAACGCAATTGGTCGTTGCGTTTTGTCCTTAAGTTTGGCCGTCAACATGGTGCCTGTAATCCCTTGCATCATGTTCGACCCAGAAGGATTAGTAATAACATCAGCATATTTTTCACGTAATACTCGTGTCGTCAAGGTTGTTGTTAATGTCTTACCATTGGTTCCTGTAATTAAAATAACATCATATTTTTCAGCATAACTTTTCATCACATTTGGATCAATCTTAGTTGCTAGTTTACCTGGTAGCGATGTACCTCCGCGATGTAAAACGCCATACAACAGCGTATATGTACTTTTACCAACAAAAGTTGCTAATCCACTTTTAAGGCTCATGCCATCCTCCTAATCGTGTCAGTTAGTCACGCTTTTTTGTATTTTTAAATTATTGCTAATATAAGCATCTAACAAATTTTACCATTTTAAATAAATAAAAACACCACCGCTATTTTTATACCGTTGGTGTACTTATTTACATTAACATTATTTTGATTTTGGTCCCGGTGTCGTTGTCATCAGAGTTGCTTCACCTGCCAAATGCCATGACTGCACATCATTTGGCAAAATGAAACTGGCCGCCTTATTTAAATGATAAGTAACGCCATCAACAATCAGATCTAATTGACCATCAACTACTGTTGCTAAAGTATATGGTGCTGTCGCATCAAGTGTTGCTTTACCAGCAATCTCCCACTTCACCACATTAAAGTATGGCGCAGATACTAAATTAGTTATTGTCAAATCGCCAATATGCGACACAATCTGAACTGGCTTTTCTGGCGCAAAAGGAACTGATGTCACTTTTTTCGCATCTGCTAAATGTAGATCACGTTTCTCACCAGTCTTAGCATCAACCCGATCAAAATCATAGACACGATAAGTCACATCTGAAGATTGTTGTGACTCTAATGTCAAAACACCTGCACCCAATGCGTGCAAAGTTCCTGATGGTACATAAAAGAAATCACCAGCTTTAACAGGCACTTTTTGTAATAAATGATCCCAGTCACCTGTATCGACCGCTTTATCAAACGCTGCTTTGTCAGTTGCAGTATGACCATAATAAATCATGGCGCCAGGCTTAGCAGCCAGTATATACCACGATTCTGTTTTACCTAATTCCCCAGCGTGTTCCTTAGCATAATGATCATTCGGATGTACTTGAACTGATAAATCTTGATGTGCATCTAAAATTTTTACTAATAACGGGAAAGGACGGTCAACATCTTGATTAGCAAATAATTGTGGTTCATCATGCCATAATTGTGCCACTGTTTTACCAGCGTATTTACCATTTATAACAGAAACAACACCATTAGGATGACCAGAAATCACCCAAGCTTCCCCCGTTGTTTCTGACGGAATATCCAAATCATAAATATCACGTAACGCTGTGCCGCCCCAAATTTTTTCATGTAATGTTGGTTTTAAAATTAATGGTTCTGTCATTACATCCCCCCTTGGCTGTTTTAATCGTCTAATGATGCATAAATACTTGAAATCCACCCTTGTTGTGCGATGTGATACCAAGTAACTTGTGCTGAATCAATTACTTTTTCTGTTATTTCAATTTCGACACCATGCTGTAACCGTCCAATCTCACGCCCATATGGTTGTGCATAAACAGCAATGTCTGCGCCTGGAACATAGTCCACACTCCCTGTTGCATGATACGTAACAGGCTCCCAATTCGTTGGGCGTTGCCAATCAAATGCTGGGCGTTGATTACGGCCATCATCATTCGCTAATTTCATAACTCTCATATCGTACTTGACCCATCTTGAATCAGCTAATTGATACCAAAACTCACCGGTACGAGATGCCATTCGTTGCGCTACTTTAGCAACGGATCCTGACCATAATTTTTGTCCAATTGCCGTTTGATCTTCAATCGAAACGACTGGTTGTACTTCAGAAAAAACATGTAAATATTTATCTGTCAGTGCTTGTGTCTCGGCCACTTGCGCATGCCGGTAATAAAACGTTATCGTATGCGTATCTTCTTGCGTAAAGACCCCTGCAGTGACACCAGCTGCAGATACAAAACGATAACCATCAATTTCTTTTGGTTCAACATTAAAGGACTCATCAACGTGTCCCTCAATCAATCTTGCACGTTCAATTGCACCCTTTGTATCAATATCTTTGGCATAAACCCAGATTGGCATTCCCATTAGTTGAAATTTTGCCATTTGTGTCGCCCCCTCATCGTTTTTTATTATCTCTATCATACCAATTAAATTGTATTTTTTCTTGCTTTATTATCCTTTTTCTTCAACGCTTTCTTAATATACTATCTTATCAAGATTAAGTTTTTTTCATTTAACTTGTTGACTTTTAATTTTATAAATTGTATATTATGAACACGCACTAATTAATGAATACCTATTAGACATCAACAATTCAGTTTGAATTTTATTCTAATCATGGCAAACAACTTATAAATAGGGTTGAATAAAAATAATAAAATCTTTTTCTAAATAGTTTTACTTTATATAAAAATAAAATTAAAAAACATTCATTTTTATAGTTGATTTTTAATAAGAAGCGTTGTATAGTTAATCTATTGATTTAAACAATTATTGCTCTGTAGTTCAGTGGTAGAATAACTCACTGTTAATGAGGAGGTCGCTGGTTCGAACCCAGCCAGAGCAGTTACATAGGTCTCATATGTCACTTATGTCTAATCATTTAATCAATTTTGCTCTGTAGTTCAGTGGTAGAATAACTCACTGTTAATGAGGAGGTCGCTGGTTCGAACCCAGCCAGAGCAGTCATAACAAAAGCATCGAACTAGTAATATGTTCGATGCTTTTTTGCATAAAAATATATCAAAATAAAGATATAAGCATAAAAAAAGCTGGGGCAAAAAGATGTCCCAACTTTTTTAATTAAAAATGTAATTTTATCGCATAAACGTGTTCCAAAAGTCTGAAACCTCATTACAACACAATTGACGACTTCAAAAGTATTTTGTCTCGCACTATTTTTCTAAAGAAAGAATTGGATCAAAATACTTTAAATTAGGACAATCAACATTTCCCCCATCTGTTAATGCCAAATCTGGAATAGACGTAATTGGCAAAAACGATAGATAGAATAATGGATCTGGTAATTGGCTACCCAATTGACGAGCCGCTTCTTTCAAATCAAGTTCTTTTTGTGCTAACTCACTCGGTGCCATGTCCGTATTAATACCGGCAATTGGTAATTCAAGCAATGAAATAACTTGACCATCAACAACCACAGCTTGACCACCACCACATGCAATTAATGTATTAGCAGCTAAAGCCATGTCTTGCGTATTAACACCAGCAACGACTAAGTTATTATCGTCAGGTGCCATCGTAGTAGCAATGGCACCACGTTTAATTGACCAACCTGAAATAAATCCACGAGCATGATTACCATTGACGCCATAGCGTTCGATAACTGATGCCAATGCAACATCATCTGCCACACTTGGTTGAACAACCCCTTCAATAACTGGCAACGTCACATCTAAACGTTTACGAACAAATGGTCCCACACTATTAATCGTTTGTACAACTGCTTGTTTAGCATCATCAGCCACATGATAAGCAAAATCATCTGCAGTTAGCGGACTATGATGAACCGTATCTAGAATACTTGCGCTGCGTTTTGGTGGCATCAATGACATTTGCTCTTCACCAGCAACCGTAACGATTTCACCCTTACTGATAACCGTCTCAACATTAAAATTAGTTGGGTCATCAACTAATAACACATCAGCTTGCTTACCTGGTGCAACTGAACCAACTTGATTATCAACATGATAAGCTTCGGCACCATTAATCGTTGCCATTTGAATGGCCGTCATTGGACTAACACCAGCTTTGATAGCTAGCTTGACCATATGATCTAAATGCCCATGTGTCAAAATATCATGCGCATTAACATCATCAGTACAAAAACTCGTATGACGCGCAACATTAGCTGTGTTTTCAGTAATTGCTCTGATATTTTCAGCCAAGAATTTTGTAACCGATGATTCACGAATAACAACACGCAACCCCTTACGTGCTTTTTCTAAAAATTCTTCATGACTATAGCTTTCATGATCAATATGAACACCACCCATCAAAAATTGATTTAAATCCTTACCGGTGGCCATTGGTGAACAACCAAAAATAGGCTTATGATACTTTTGCGCTGCTAAGATTGCACGCAATGTATCTTCATCTTTGGTTTGAATTGCCTCTCGAACAGTTTCCCAAACACCATACGTTTGTTCTAAAGCTTGATATTCATCATGATCATCACCAGTTACATTATAAGCAACCGTTGATTCTGGAATCGTATAAGGGGTCTTGTAAGGCAAACCCCAAATTACTTTCATTGGTAACGTAGCTAATTCGTCAAACACTTCTGTTAAACCATCTAAGCCAACAACAGAAATATATTCGTCTAAACCAGATACAATACTCGTCGTACCATGTGGGACAACTGCTTGAGAGAAACGGGTCAAGCTCAACTTACTACATTCAACATGAATATGACCATCAATCATACCAGGCACAATGTACTTTCCTGTTGCATCAATGTGTTTTGTATCTGCATTAACATAGTCTGAAACATCGGCATCAACTGCGACAATACGGTCACGATAAATCGCCACATTTGCTGCATAATATTCTGCTGTATCAACATTTACCAAGGTACCATTTTCAATTACGATATCTGCTGCAATTTTTGCTGCCCCGGCATCAATATAATTTTCTAATTCTGCTAAAGTTGTCATTCTACTCCCCTATTCCCTTAATCAATTACTGTTTTGGTAACACATTTAAAACATACAATAATACAACAAAGACGATCAACATTGCCCACATGATGCCGTTAACTTCTTTACGACGGCCAGCAGCTGTCATCAAGATTGGATAAGTCAAAAAGCCAAACGCAATTCCGTATGAAATATTATATGTCAGTGGCATACCGACAACTGTTAGAAATGCCGGCAATGCTAATTCAAATTCATCCCAATGAATTTCACGCAAGGATGAGGCCATCATAACACCTACCACAATCAATGCTGGCGCTGTTACTTGATCCGTTATCACACCTAACAATGGCGAGAACAGCAAACTAAACAAGAATAATACTCCCGTCGTAATCGATGTTAATCCGGTCTTACCTCCCATTGAGATTCCAGCTGAAGATTCAACATAAGCCGCAGTGGGCGTTGTTCCCATAACAGCCCCGCCTAACATTGATAACGAATCTGCCATCAGAGCTTTACCAATCCGTGGCATCTTACCATTCTTCATAATGCCAGCTTGTTGTGCCAAACCAATTAAAGTACCAGCTGTATCAAAAAATGCAACCAATAAAAATACTAAAACAACAGCCCACATTTGTGGATCAAGCATCGATGGCAAATTGGTAACACCCACACCAAATGTTGGTGCCAAACTGGGTGCCATAGAAATAATCTGATCAGGCATTGGAATCAAGCCCGTTACTAAACCAATAATTGCTGTCACTACAATCCCAATAAAAATAGCACCTGGTACCCGTTTAGCCATTAAAATTGCGATAACAAACACACCGGCAATCGTCAACCAAGTCGTTGGTACCGTTAGCGAACCAATCGCTACTAACGAAGACTTATCAGCAACAATTAGGACACCACCTTGTAGGCCAACGAACGCAATAAAAATACCAATTCCAGCAGCCATGGCATATTTTAAGTCCTGTGGTATAGCATCAATGACAACTTCTCGTACTTTTAAAAACGACAAAATTGTAAACAAAATCGACGCCACGAACACACCAGCCATTGCTTTTTGCCAAGGAATTCCCATTCCCAAAACAACCGAAAAGCAAAGAAAGCATTATCACCTAAGCCTGGCGCAATTGCAATAGGGTAGTTTGCCAACACTCCCATCAACACACATCCAATAACTGCTGCTAATGCAGTCGCTGTAAATACAGCACCTTTATCCATACCTGCAGCACCCAAAATACTTGGATTAACAAATAAAATATATGCCATTGACACAAAAGTGGTAACCCCTGCTAACATTTCGCGCTTAACAGTTGATTTTTGTGCTGAAACATGAAAAAACTTATCTAAAAAGCCAGTTGGTTGTACTTTAGACCCGTCAAATTCATTCATGATTTCTCTCTTCTCCTCTTAATTTCATGAAAATTATTTTAAGCAACAAATCGAATTATTGCATACATTAATTTTAAATTCAACACTATTGTTCGTTTTTTAATCATTTGACTAATCATTTAATCATGGTAAAATGATTTTATGTCGTTATTAAAACAATGAAAAGAGGGATTATAAACATTATGACGGTAACACGTGAGTTTACGCAAAATATGCCAAAAGCCGAACTTCACTTACACATTGAAGGAACGCTTGAACCAGAACTAAAACTAAAACTTGCTAAACGCAATCATATCGATATTGGCCAAGAAACGATCGATGAAGTTAAAAAAACCTACGAATACGATGATTTAGCTTCCTTCTTGGGTGTTTATTATCCAGCAATGAATGTTTTACAACATGAACAAGATTTTTATGAATTAGCATTTAGTTACCTCAAGCGGGCTGCACAAAATAATGTCCGTCACGTGGAAATATTCTTTGACCCACAAGCCCACACTAGTCGTGGCGTTAGTTTTAAAGACGTCATTACTGGTTTACACCGTGCCATTGTTGATGCACGAGCTTTAAACGTTGATGCTGATTTAATTATGTGTTTCCTACGTGACTTCTCAAAAGAATCTGCCCGTCAAACACTTGAACAAGCGTTACCATATAAGGATATGTTTATCGGTGTTGGTTTAGATTCCGACGAACATAATAATCCACCTCTAAAATTCGCTCGTCAATTTGAAGATGCTAAAGCAGCTGGTCTGCATCTTACAACACACTGTGACATTGATCAAAAAGATTCAATTGAGCACATCCGTCAAGCCCTTGAACAAATGGACGTTGAAAGACTTGATCACGGTACAAATATTGTTGAAGATCCTGATTTAGTTGACTTTGTCGTAAAGCACCATATTGGTTTAACTTCATGTCCTCTTTCAAACACATATGTTTCACCAAAGATGAAAGGTGAAGAAGTCTTATCATTATTAGAGCGTGATGCTAAAGTATCTATTCACTCTGATGACCCTGCTTACTTTGGTGGTTATATTGCTGATAACTATTACGCATTAGCGACTACCTATGATTTAACCAAGGAACAAATCATCAAACTAGCTCGTAATGCATTTGAAACCTCATGGATTAGCGATGAAAAGAAAGCTATTTATATTAAAGAATTAAATGATTATGCCAAAATAAATTAATAACGTAAAAAGAGGTTTAGATTTTTCTAAACCTCTTTTTATTTTTTTATTAGATTGCTGTATAACCACCATCAACTAACAATGTTGTTCCGTTAACAAATGATGCATCATCACTTGCCAAGAATGAAACAACTTTACCAATTTCCTCAGGCTTACCTAAACGTCCAGCTGGGTGCAAGGCAACCAAGGCTTCCTTATCAGCACCAGCAATTAACGGTGTATCAATATAACCTGGTGCTACCGCATTAACTCGAATACCCTCAGAGGCATAAGTTGCACCTAGTGTTTGCGTCAATAGCTTTACACCACCTTTGGCTGACGCATAAGCTGTCACACCAACTTTACCAACAAAGCTGTGAATTGATCCCATATTGACAACAGCACCACCGTGACCTTGCTTTTGCATTTGTTCAATAGCGTATTTATCAGATAAGAACACGCCACTCAAATTAATATCAATAGTATCTGACCATTGCTTGTATGACATATCGGTAATATTACCATCACGAGCAATTCCTGCATTAGCTACCATGATATCTAGCGAGCCGAACTGACTCACTGCCTTTGCAATGACGTTTTTCACATCATCTTCAACGGTGACATCAGTCTTAACAAATAACACGCTGCTTTCATCCCCCAATGATGCAGCCACTTCGTCACCCTTGTCAGAAAAATCAGCAATCACAACTTTTGCCCCTTCAGATAACAAGCTTTTTACTGATGCTAATCCAATTCCAGAAGCACCACCAGTAACAACTGAAACTTTATCTGTAAATTTTCCCATGAGTTTATCCCCTCTCAAAGAACACAATGTTTACGTTTACCTATCTATAAAACTATTCTATAATGAATCTTCTCGATTTAGCAAGCGCTTTCACTTATAGATTGTGCTTTTTTTCACTATAATAAAGAGCCAACAAAAAAGTTATCACTGCAACCACTCTAACGTGATCTTATGACAACCTTTGTGTGTAATTTCATTTTTACTCAAACATCATTTGATTCTTATATAAGCTAGCATAGAAACCATTTTGAGCTAGCAAGCTCTCATGGTTACCTTGCTCAATAATATTACCATCTTTTAGCACGGCAATTTTATCAGCATTTAAAATTGTCTTTAAACGATGCGCAATTACAAAACTTGTACGACCAGCAATCACATTATCCATCGCACGTTGAATACGTTCTTCTGTCACAGTATCAACGTTTGACGTTGCTTCATCTAAAATCAATAGATCTGGTTCTGTCAAAATCGTACGCGCAATTGATAACAATTGTTTTTGACCAGTTGAGAACACTGAATTTTCATCCGAAATTTCGGTATCATACCCATTTTCTAACGTCATAATAAAGTCATGGATATTAGCCTGCTTAGCGGCATCAATCACTTCTTCATCGGTCGCATCTTTCTTACCAAAAGTGATATTATCACGAACTGTCCCGCTAAATAACACAGATTCTTGCAACACAATACCAACATGATCACGTAATGAAGTTAAATCCATTTGGCGAATATCAACACCATCAAACAATACTGCTCCCGATGTCACATCATAAAAACGATTCAAAAGATTCATCACCGTCGTTTTTCCCGAACCAGTTGGACCAACTAACGCAACCATCTCACCTTTTTTAACGTCAATATTAATGCCATGGATGATTTCACGTTCTTGGTTATAACCAAAATGAACATCTTGTAGTTTAACATCATGCTTAATACCATTAAACTTCACACCAGCTGCTGGTTTAACTTCGTCATCTTGTGCCAAAATTTCGTTAACACGGTGAACACCAGTCATTGCTTGTTGCATCATATTGTAAAGGGACGTAATTTGAGAAATTGGTTGGAAATATTGCTGTGAAAATGACACGAATGTCACAATCAATCCTAACCCAGCTGCACGTGATGCCACATCGCCAGACAAAGCTTGTGTTGCACCAAAGAAAATCACAATCCCCAAATTAACCAAGCTCAATCCCTGCATAATCGGATTTAATATATTTGACCATGCCTGTGAATGAACCATGGCATGACGTACTTTATTATTATGCTCGATAAAGCCGTCAATTGACTTTTCTTGTAGCCCGTTAGTAATAATGACCTTTTCACCATTAATTTGTTCATTAATATAACCGTTTAAGTGACCAACTTCAGCTTGCTGAATATCAACATACTTTTTAGCTTGAACCATAATGATAACACCAACAATGATCACAATTGGCGTTGACGCCATCGTCACAGTTGCCATCTTAGGACTCTCATTGAACATCATCCAAATAACACCAATGAACATGACTACTTGTTGCAATATCTGAAAAACAGCATTGTTCATTGCATTAAAGATATTATCCAAATCAGATGTAAAACGCGACAAAATTTCACCGTCTTGATGATTATCAAAATAACGTACCGTCATGCGTTGCAACTTAGCGAACAAACCTGTTCGCATATCATTAACTGATTTAGGTGCGACAACTGCTTGTGTCAAAGCATTTAAGAATAACGCAATTAAAATCAGCAACGTAAAGCCAGCAAACAAGAACAAAGCTTGATGGAAGTCATTCAAATTAGCTTGACTCTTGGTAACAGGATTTAGATAGGTCATCAAATACTTTGATAATTCCGTAATCGAGCGCCCCATATAAACAGGTGCCTTAACTTGTAGCCAAGTCGCTGTAATTGTTAAAACAACAATCGCCAGCAAAGACCACTTAAACCGCTTCAAATAATGTGAAAAGAAACGAATTGATTCAGACAAATTATTTGTCATCGTGGCGCACCTCCTTTGCTTCTTGCGTTTCATAAATTTCACGATAAACTGGTGACGTTTCCAACAGCTCACGATGTGGGCCATAAGCAACTAATTTTCCTTCATCCAATACGATAATATTATCCGCATTAATAACGGATGAAACTTTTTCAGCAATAATAAAAGTTGTCGTGTCATTTAACTGCTCATCAAGGGCCTCTTTAACCAACTTTTCCGAGCGCGCATCCAGTGCAGAGGTTGAATCATCCAAAATCAATATTTTAGGTGATGCAATGACACCTCGCGCAATTGACAAACGTTGTTTTTGTCCACCAGAATAATTAGCTGAACGTTCTTCCACCACGTGATTATATTTATCATCATATTGTTCGATAAATTCAGAGGCTTGTGCGATATCGGCTGCCCGTTTCATATCTGATTCGTCAGCCGTTGATAATCCTTGCCTTAAATTATCGGCAATCGTCCCAGAAAATAGTGTTGCTTTTTGTTGTACAAAAGCGACTGCATCACGTAATGAAACCTCATCAACATTTTTCAAATCAACGCCACCAATTTTAACCGATCCTGATGTTGGATCATAAATGCGCGGAATCAATTGTGCCAATGTTGATTTACCAGAGCCAGTGGCACCGACAATACCAATCATTTGGCCAGATTCAGTTGCAAAACTAATGTTCTGAAGTGTTGGCTTTTCCTCACCATCATACGTAAAACCAACGTTATCAAATACGACACGACCGTCAGTAATTTTTTGACCATCTTTGCTATATGATAGCTCAGGATCAGCTTTCATAATTTCTTGAATACGACCCATTGAAACTAATGCACGTGTTGCAAATGACAACATCATCCCACCAATAATAATGGCATTCATAATAATCATAATATAATTAGTAAAACCAGTAACTTGCGCTAACAAACCTGGGTCAGTATCAACCATATTTCCAACTAAATAAATAGCGACTACCATCAATCCTTGGCCAATAAACATAAATGCCGGCATGACCATGGCAAAGAAATAACCAATTTCAATGTTGACGTCTTTTAATTCATCTGAAACATTAGTAAATCGCCTTTCTTCAGCTTTTTCTTGGTTAAACGACTTAACAACGCGCACACCTTGCAGGTTTTCCTTAACCTTATTATTAACTTTATCAATCAACCATTGAATGCGGCCAAACTTTTTACCAATATGAGTTGCCACATAATAAGCAACTGAACCAACCAAAATGACCATAACAAGGATGATCCACCATAATTGTGGAATTGAGCGTACTGCCAAAATAAAGCCACCAATAAACAGAATCGGCATCCGCATTAGTGGTTGTAGTACCAACATCAAAACATTTTGAATTTGCGTCACATCATTAGTTAGTCGAACAACTAAGTTTCCAACCGAAAACTTTTCAATATTCGCAAATGAAAATGTTTGAATTTTACGATATGCACTTTCACGCACATCGGCTGCCATACCTTGTGAGGCACGTGCAGCAAAAATTGTATTAATAATCCCTGCTACTAACCCAATCACTGCTAAAACTAATAATTGTAATCCAATTTGATTAACTTTGTTCATATTATCATCTGTAATCGCTTGAACAATATTACTTAACAACATGGGTTGCAATAGCATCGCAATCGACGAAATTAAGACCATCAAGATAGCAACTATTAGGTCAAACTTATAGCCTTTCCAATAAGGCTTTAACAACTTCATTTGCTGTTCCTCCAAATATTTAATTTTATCTGTGTAGTACGATATTGTATCACTTGTGATGTCATTTTTGTTAATTTAGTTCACAAAAAAATTTAATCCTTAATAATAAACAATGCCGCCACTTTTGATTGTCATAAGTCAAAAAATAGCATCATGATTATTAATGACAATTTTTAACTATTCACGTGCTTGTTAACTGGAATTTATCCAAGATTTAATGAAATTTAATAAGCGTTACGGCATAAAAAACTGCTTATGCACAATATTCAGTCAAAAAAAGCACTAGTTAACTTTGGATGTTAGCTAGCGCCTTTTAAGTATAACTATTGATTATTCATTTATTTGATACTTTTCAAATCTAGCAACCTGAATTGGGGTCAATGTTACTTTCATAACCGTTCCCGACTCATCATAACTAAGTTCGTGTACCGTCGCTTGCTCATTTAATTCACTAACAAGTTGGCCATCACTAAACGGAATGTGCAATGTTGTTGTGATATAGTCAGCAAAAATATGTTCTTTAACGACGTCAACGAGTGTATCTTGTGATGTTGAATCCAATGCTGATAGCACCAGCGTATCACCAGTACGATCAGGATATACTTGTTCTGGGATTTGATCAGCTTTATTATAAACTGTCACCATTGGAATATCACCAACACCAATTTCTTTTAACGTTTTTGCAGTTGTCGCCATCATTTCTTGATAATGTGGATCTGCATAATCTACAACTTGAATTAACAAATCTGCATCAGCCGCTTCAGCTAATGTTGCTCGAAAGGCTGCCACTAAACCATGAGGCAACTTTGACACAAATCCAACGGTATCAGATAGTAAGAAATTTTGATTGTCTGGTAATTGAATTTTACGTACTGACGTCTCTAGTGTTGCAAACAGCATATCTGCTTGAAACACTGTTTTTTCCTTATTATCACCAAATCGTTTTACCAATTCATTCATAATCGTTGACTTACCTGCATTAGTGTAACCCACCAAAGCAACATTACGAATACTTTGCTTAGCACGATAAGCACGACGCGTCTCATCATCAGCTTCAATATTTGTTAATTCAGCTTGCATTAATGAAATTTGATGTTGAATATGACGACGATTCATTTCTAACTTAGTTTCACCAGCACCACGACTAGTAAAGCTACCACCGCCACCACCAGTTTGTTGATCTAGCCGAACATTCATAGATGTACGTAAACGTGGTAATTGATACTTTAGTTGCGCAATAGCAACCTGTAATTTGGCGATTTTTGTTTTAGCTCGTGATGCGAAGATATCTAAAATCAAGGCTGTTCGATCCATGATATCGGCTTGTGTCCCAGCTTCAAGATTACGAATTTGTGATGGTGATAATTCATCATTAGTCACCACCATTTCTGCCCCATAATATTCTAAAGCTTCTTTTAATTCAGTCACCTTACCTTTACCAAAATACGTTGATGCATTAGGTCTTTCCAGTTTTTGAATTAATTGCCCCACAACAATCATATTATTTGCCGCTGCTAAATTAGCCAATTCTGTCATTTCATATTCAAAATTTTCATTTTGCTGATCTAATCCGGCTAAAATAACTTGGCGTTTAGGATGTTGCTCATTTTCTATCATATATGTTTTACCACCTCGTTGTTGTATCGTTATAGGTCTTTAGTTTCATACCTTCATCAGAAACTTCAAAAATTGTAATTGAACCATTTTCAGGCTTTTCAGCTGCTCGTTCGTGTGAAGCATATTTGGCCACTAAATTACGAATCAATGTACCATGTGAAACAATTAAGACATTTTGTCCTTCACGTGTATTACGACGTAGTTGTGCTAACCCTTTTTCAACTCGTGCCCAAAACATCTGGGCGTCTTCAGCGTCACCAGTTGGATCAGCAGCATGCATCGCATCCATGACTTCATCCTGACTTAGGTTAGTCATTAAGTCACTATAGGTATCCATGTCTTTGAAACCATTCTTTTCAGCAACTAGTTGTGAACTTTTTTTACTAGGTAACCCTTCAAAAAAGCCAAAGAATTGTTCGCGGAATTGTTGTAATTGCTCCGGTTCCTTCAAATCACCACTTTGCTTGTTACGTGACAAAACAAATTCAGCTGTTTGAATAGCACGTTGTAAATCTGATGAATAAGCACCATCAAAACGAATATTTTCTAAACGATCACCCGCTGCATAACCATCTGAGATCCCTTTATCCGTCAGTGGTGCGTTACTCCATCCTTGCATTCGTTCATAATGATTGAAAATTGTTTGCCCATGTCGTACAAAATATAAATTAAATGACATTATTTATCCCTCTTCGTTGTTAGTATGTTATGTATAATTGTATCATTAAGTGTCTTAATACTCATTAAGTTGCCTATTTTCAATTATGATTTAATAAAATTTGTGATTTATAAAACATTCATATTGACAGTCATAGACTTTACATGTATAGTTAATTATTGTTGTTAATATGCAAATGATGGTATTGGCCCAATGGTCAAGTGGTTAAGACGTCGCGTTCTCAGCGCGGAATCCAGGGTTCGACTCCCTGTTGGGCTATTTATAAATAGCTTTGGCTAACTAGTATTATCATCATGGCCCAATGGTCAAGTGGTTAAGACGTCGCGTTCTCAGCGCGGAATCCAGGGTTCGACTCCCTGTTGGGCTATACTTAGAGATCAGCAATTTGATTACACGTAAATAAAAAACCAATTAAATTTGGTTAAATTAGAGAGTAGTTAAGGAAAACACTAAAATTTCCTTAGCTACTCTTTTTTATTAAGTAGCAAGTTCATCAATAACCTAATGAAGCAATTCTACAAAATAAAGAGTTAAAACGGAACACTTACTTCCACTTTAACTCTTTAACTTATCTAATTTTAGTATTAGTCACAATATTTTTAAAATCGTATATCCAACACTATTTATTTACAACTTGCCAATTATTTGGAATTTCCACAGTATGCGTAACTTTAACTAAACGGTCTTCATCTTTAAATTTAAATAACCATGACATTAAATCAGAATTATACTGCCATTTTGTGGTTTTCGTAACGACTTGTGCAGTGTTACTATGTGTTTTTTTATAATTAGCTGATTTTTTCAAGCTGTCTAAGACATTATCTTCATCTGGAACAAAATGTGCAGTAGCTTTCTGATCATCTGCTGAATCTTTAAACATCATAACATAATGATTATTTTCAATTTTTTTGGTTATTAGCATCCCCACCGGAACATTTGTAGGTGCAGCTGAATAAATTTGCTTACGCTGTACCGTTGTCTCTTTTGACATACCGTAATGATTATACATATTCGCTGATAAAGCAATTACGAAGCCAATAAACACAAACATGAATAATCCACCCAAACTATAACGTAATGGACGATTATTTATCAGTAGCAAACTAACAATCATCAATATCATTGTAATAACAATTATCCACAGAATCATATTAGGCCTCCTTCTCATTTTTCATAAAGATAACAAATAATAGACCAATCACTGCGAAAGCAAGGCTGATGATGAATGCCCATTGAAAACCATCCAATGACGCGTCCAATGCTTTTTTAGCATATTGTAAAGGTGCTGTTTTTTTCATCGCATCATTTGGCGTATTATTATTGATAACATTTTGAACAACAGAAGTCATTAAGGCCACCACAACAGAACTTGAAACTTGCCGTAATGTGTTATTGGCTGCTGTTGCATCTGCAGCTCTTTCATCAGGCAATGCCCCCATTGCAGCCGTTGTTAATGGCATCATTAGCAAGGCAATACCAACCATTCTCAATGCATACAAAACAGTGATTATAATTGTTGGTGTTTGTTCGGTCAAGAACACAAAAGGTAGCGTTCCTAATAACAAAATGAAAAAGCCGACAAAAGACAATCTTTTGATTCCGACCTTGTTGTATAAAGCACCTGCAATCGGACTTACAAATCCCATGAATAGTGCACCCCATAACAAGGTTAATCCAGAATCTAATGGGGTTAATCCACGTACATTCTGCAAATACGTTGGTAACATCATCTCAACCCCGTACATTGCCATAGTGACTAGCAATAATCCGATAGTTGGAATAGTAAAGTTTTTATTTAAAAATACCCGAATATCTAAAAATGGTACTGGCAGCTTTAACTGACGCCATCCAAAAATAATCAAAATAATAACACCAATTACAATAGGTGAAACAACGGTTGCTAGGTCACCCCAACCATCGGAACTAACATTTGTGAAGCCCCATAGGAATAAACCAAATCCTACTGTTGAAGTGACAATTGAAATCAAATCTAGCTTAACTGGCTTGTTCTTTAACACATCTTTAATAAAAAATGGTGAAAGTACAGTCGCAACAACAATTAAAATAAGTGGCAAAATAAAAATTGATTACCAATCATTCGAAATTGTTATGCCAAATAAAGTATGATCTTTATTTAAAATAAATCCTGTTAGTGTTGGCCCAAAAGCAGGAGCCATTCCAACAACTAAGCCCATCAATCCCATGGCGACACCACGTTCTTTGGGTGCATACATATTCACAATAACAACCTGTAGTAACGGTAACATGACACCAACAGCAATGGCTGCTACAATACGACCAGCAACAAACATCCACCAATAATTACCGTTTTCTGGTGTCAACATACTCATCAAAACACCAATAGTTAACAATCCATACGATATAATATGCAAATATTTAGTTGAAAAACGATTTGCAAAATACGCTGATAATGGCACCATAATCCCATTCATTAACAAAAACCACGTGGTAGCCTGCTGTGCAGTTGCCAAATTAATATCAAACGCTGTCATCAATGTTGGTAATGCCGTTCCTAACGATGTTTGCATCAAACCACCCGACATCGCAGCAATCATCATTACAGACAACACAACCGTGCGATTATAACTTTTACCGTGTTGGTCTACTTTCATCTCTCTTCTCGCCTCATTCTTTTTTATTTGTTCAATGAAACAAATCGTTCCACTGAATTTAAAAAAGTGTACCATTAAAAAAACTATGATACAATATGTATCAGTGAGTCAATATTTGCAATACTGTATCAGGAGAATTCGTATGAACCATAGTCAGCAAGAAAATTTGCGTGTAAAAAACCAAATCGTTAGCGGTCTATTTAAATTGTTAAAAGTAAAATCTTTTTCCAGTATAAAAATAACTGAGCTAATTAAAGCTTCTAATGTCGCACGGGCAAGCTATTATCGAAATTTCGATACAATTGAGGATATATTAGTCTTTTATTTTCAACAAATACAACTTAATCGACGTTATCCACTTAAAGAAAATCCCTTCCTAAATGAGCAAAATAATTTACCTGGTGTTCAAGAAAGTTTTGAAATAATTTACTCAGAAAAAGAACGTATTGCGTTACTACTACAAAATGGTTTATCTGATTATTTTTATCAATTACTCTCTGATCAGATTATTAATCAAGTTGGTGATATGCCAGCAAATTCAATTGAAAGGTACCGTCTATATGTTATAGTTGGCATAATTTTTAGTATCATTTCAGAATGGATTACATCTGGCACACAAGAATCACCTAAACAAATGGCTGAACTAACAATACATTACTTAAATAATAGTATCTTGTAATTGCATATAAAAAGGTTGGAACATTTTATTTTGTTCCAACCGCAATGTTCTATTTTTAAAGCCTAAAATCATCCGTCATCGTCAACATAATCGGTGCATGATCTTGGCGTGCACCAGTATCAACAACAGATAATTCAGTCAACTGATCAGCTAAACGATTAGATGTTAAATAATAATCAATACGCCAACCAGAATTGTTGATTTTTGATGTTTTTGATATTTGTGCCCACCATGTATATACACCAGTTTGATCAGGGTGCAAATAACGGAACGTATCCGTAAAACCAGCATCAAGTAAAGAACTAAAATGCCCACGTTCTTCATCCGTAAAGCCCGCTTTTTTATGATTTGACTTCGGGTTTTTCAAATCAATTTCTTGATGTGCAACGTTAAAGTCACCAGAAAAAATAACCGGCTTTTTCGCATCCAATTGCTGAATATATGCCCGATAAACATCATCCCATGATTGACGATCATCCAACCGAGCTAACGCACTACCAGAATTCGGCGTATAAACCGTTGAAACATAGGCATTTGCAAATTCAAGCGTAATCACACGACCCTCAATGTCCATTTCACCAGGCGCACCAATTTCCGGCATCTCTACATTAATTGGTTCTTGACGTGATAACATCATTGTTCCTGAATAACCAGAACGGCCCGTACTCGTACGTAAATAACGGTGGTAACCTGGAAACAATTCATCAAGCGCTGTTGCTTGTTTTTTTGTTAACCCAGTTGCTTTTAACTTTGTCTCTTGAATCGCTAGCACATCTGGTTGTTGTGCTGCAATGTCTTGCAATACTTGCCAGGTCATTTCCCCACGTGCCGACTTATGCTCAACAGCCGCATTAATACTATCGATATTCCATGATATAAACTTCATTTTCCCACCGTTCCTCTTCAAATTATCAGTTGCGTTCATTATAACAAAAAACAACACCAGACTATGCGTAAGTTTTGTCTGGTGTTGTTAATATATTATTTAGAACTGCTCTTCTAGTAATTGCTTAATTTCATTCAACTTTGGTTGCCGTGGATTTCCTGGTGTTGTTTGATCATTATAAATCAAATCCATCAATCCTGATAATTCACGATCAAAGTCTTCTTTTTTAACACCATTACCAGATAGTGTTAAGTCCATATCAAGATGTTCGGCTAACTCTTTAATCTTATTAATTAAAGCCGTTACTAATTCTGCATCATTTTTACCTACCAAACCAATGTGGCGAGCAATATCAGCATAATCTTTTTGCGCTGTATAGGTTTCATAACGTGGGAAAGGCGTGCGCTTCACGTTACCAGTGACACCATTGAATTTAATCACATTCGTCATCGCAATTGAAATAGCCAATCCGTGTGGTAATCCAAAGGCACCACCTGTCTTGTGGGCAATTGCGTGGTTCAACCCTAAGAACGCATTACCAAATGACATTCCCGCTAAGGTTGATGCATAATGCATCTTTGTTCGTGCCAACTCACCTTCCTTAGTTGGTTGTGCGGCATCATAATGATATGATGCTTCTAGGTAATCAAAAATCAACTTAATGGCCTGCAATGCCCAAGGACGCGTAAATTCAGATGACATCACTGAAACATATGATTCTAAGGCATGTGACAATGCATCCATCCCAGAATATGCAACTGTCTTACTTGGCACAGTCATCACAAATTCTGGATCAACTATGGCAACTTGTGGCGTTAATTCATAGTCGGCCAACGGATATTTAACATGTGTTTCATCATCAGTAATTACTGCAAATGGTGTAACTTCTGAACCAGTTCCTGACGTTGTTGGAATTGCCACCATTTGTGTTAAACGTTGATGCTCAAATTTCACAATTCGCTTACGAATATCCATAAATTTTTGGGCCAATTGTTGGAATAATGATTTCAAACCAGCATCATCATATAAAATACCCGGCTTAGTTGCTGAATATTCATACAAGAAGCGAGCAATCTTCCCAGCATCTAATGCTGAACCACCTCCAAGCAAGACGACCGTATCTGGCTTAAAATCAGCCATTTGGCGGGCAATATCAATTGCTTGTGAAATAGTTGGATCAGGGCTGACTGAACCATAAAATGATGTCTTAACTTGGTCGTCACGTAAAGCAAATTGATCCAAAATTTTATCAACAAACCCCAATTTTACCATACCAGGATCTGCGACAATAAATGCCCGATCAACATCTGGTAATTCTTGCAAATAAGTAATGGCGTTTGTCTCGTAATAGATATCCTTAGGCAATCGTACCCACTGTGGGCGATTACGACGACGAGCAACCGTTTTAATATTTAATAAATCGTACGTAGACAAATTATGCGACAATGAATTCTTCCCCCAAGTACCAGTTCCTAACGTTAGCGATGGTCGTAGTGCGTCGGTATAAATATCACCAACACCACCAATTGAGTCGGGTTGATTAACCAAAATTCTTGATGCTTCAACACGATCTGCATATTCTTTTACAAATGGATCATCTTGCGCACCAATTTGAATAGCTGCATTATGCCCTGCCCCCTGGTAGTTTAATAATGCGCGTACAATTTCAACTGCTTCATCACGATCCTGTGCTTTATAGATTGATAGTAATGGACTTAGCTTTTCTGATGATAATGGCTCCCCAATGTGCTTCTTATCAAGTTCAAATAGCAAAACGTCCTTATCAATTGGCAATTTCAAACCAGCTTGTTCAGCAATCCAACGACCTGAACGACCAGCTACTGGTCCTGTGACACCATAGCCATCAGCTGATGGTTTAAACACAAAATCAGCAATCTTTTGATAATCCTGCTTAGGTGTTAAGTATGCTCCTTGTTCTTGTAATTTTTGCAACATTTCATCATAAATTGAAGCATCAATTACAACAGAATTTTCAGAAGCACAAATCATGCCGTTATCAAACCGCTTCGATAGTAACAAATCAGAAACGGCCCGATCAACGTTAGCCGTTTTATCAATATAGACTGCACCATTTCCAGCACCAACTCCCATAGATGGATTACCGGAATGTAAAGCGGCATTAACCATTGAAGGTCCTCCGGTTGCTAAAATCGATGCAATTTTTGGATTTTTAATCAATGTATTCGTAGCATCAATTGAGGGCATTTCAATCCATTGAATAAAATGCTTCGGTGCACCTGCTGCAACTGCTGCATCATAAACGATCTTAGCTGCATGAGATGATGCTTTTTGCGCTTGTGGGTGAAAGGCAAACACAATAACATTCCTTGTTTTTACAGTTAGCATTGACTTAAAAATTGCCGTTGAAGTTGGATTAGTCGTTGGAACAATTCCTGCCAAAATTCCTAATGGTGCTGCTAATTCAACTTTTCCAGCTACCTTGTCTTCAGAAATAACACCAACAGTCTTATCATTTTTAATAGCGTTATAAACAGATTCAGATGCAAAACGATTTTTAGTATCCTTATCTTCAATAACACCGCGTCCTGTTTCTTCATACGCTTCATGAGCAAGTAATAATGCATTTTCAGAACCAGCTAAGGCCATCGCTGCAACAATTTTATCAACTTGTTCTTGTGTATAGGTTGCAAATTTTTGTAAAGCGATTGCTGCTTGATCAACTAATTTATTAGTCATCTCTTCAGCTGCTGCATAATGGGCAGCTTTTTCATCAGGTGTTAGCACTTTTTTCTTTTTATTCATATTAGTCATGATTTATACCTCTCAGATTGTTCTGATTTAATCGTATTGCTCATTACTGAACAATATAATTATATCAAATACAAGCTAGCAGTCAACCGTTAAACGCTATAAAATAGCGGTTAAAACTGATGCAACGACATCTTCACAAACTTTAAAATTACTTCAAACTCTATATATTGTGAATTAATTAACAAATAAAACGCTTACATAAATTCATTATCATTAAGCTTGTGAATATACAAAAAAACATGAAATTTCCAAAAACGAAAATTTCATGTTTAGTCAAATCAAACATTATATGCTAACTTAGTCCTACCCAACAAAACAGAACTAATCACAACTGATAGCGAACTCAACGCCATTGCAACACCAGCAATTTCTGGACTTAGAATAAAACCAAAACTATAAAATACACCAGCCGCTACTGGAATACCTAACACATTATAAACAAAGGCCCAAAACAAGTTTAGTTTAATTCGGTTAAACGTTTTTTTACTTAATGCCAATGCCATATCCACATCTCGTAAATCATTCTTTACCAAAACAATACCACCTGCATCAATAGCAATATCCGTTCCAGCACCCATCGCAATACCAACATCAGCGGTTGTTAACGCTGGTGCATCATTGATACCATCACCAACAAAGGCAACTGTATGTTTTGCCTGTAAGTCTTTGATTTGATCCGCTTTTTCAGCCGGTAACACATTGGCAATAACTTCATCAATCCCAACTTCTTTGGCAATTGCTTGCGCAACATGTTCATTATCACCCGTCAACATAACTGTGCGTAAGCCACGCACTTTTAATGCTGCCATTGCAGCAGCTGACGTATCCTTTGGTGTATCCTGAATGGCAATCAAGCCAATGATTTGTTGTTGCAAACCAACTAGGACAACTGTTTTCGCTTCATCTTGCAACTGGGTCATTTTTTGCTTAAGATCATCTGTTATTTCATAATCATGCAGCAAACGTTCATTACCAACAAATGCTTGCTGACCATCAACTAATGCTTGCACACCTTTACCTGATACTGCTTCAAAATTTTCAACAGCCGTTACCTCAAAATGTTGACGATCTGCTTCACCTAAGATCGCCAGTGCCAATGGGTGCTCTGAGCCTGATTCTAACCGAGCAGCTACCATTAATACTTGCTGATTGTCTCCAATAATATCAGTTACTTTAGGTTGACCAACCGTAATCGTACCAGTCTTATCAAATACAATGGTATCAACATCATTTGCACGCTCTAAAACTTCACCATCTTTGATTAAAATCCCTAGTTTGGCACCGCGTCCAGTCCCCACCATCAAAGCTGTTGGCGTCGCCAAACCAAGTGCACACGGGCAAGCAATCACCACAACTGAAACTGCAAAAATCAATGAATTTGCAACATCATGACCAATGAAAACATACCAAATTAAAAATGTTAATACTGCAACAACTAACACAATCGGCACAAAAACATCCGATACCCGATCAGTTAATTGTTGAATCGGCGCCTGACTTGATTGCGCTTTTTTTACCAGCGTAACAATTTGCGCTAACATGGTGTCGTTACCAACTTTTTTAGCCTTGAACACAAAGGATCCTGACATATTCATCGTTGAGCCAATAACATCATCCCCAACACGCTTGCTTACTGGCATACTCTCACCAGTGACCATCGCTTCATCAATCGTTGTTGATCCTGTAACAATTTCACCATCAACCGCAATTTTTTGACCTGGTTTGACGCTAATTAAATCACCTGTGACAATTTCTGACAATGGTAACTTAACAAATTCACCATTTCTTTTTACTAGTGCATCCTTCGCCTGTAAATCCATTAATTTTTCAATAGATGACGAGGCATTATCACGCATTTTTTCCTCAAAAACTTGACCCAGTAGTACAAAAGTAATCACAAAGGCGGCACTTTCAAAGAAAACAGCTCTGCCTGTAAACATTGCATAAATACTATAAACATATGCTGTCCCGGTACCCACAGCAATTAAAGTATCCATGTTGGAATGATGCTTTTGAAATGATGCCCACGCACTCGATAAAAATGGACGCGCTGATATCAACATCACAATCGTTGTTAATACCAACATTGTGACTTGCCCACCTGGCAACATCCAGTGAGTAAATGGCATTAACACCATTTCAATCAACATCGGTAATGACAATATTAATGAAACCCAAAACCGTGTCGTTATTTTCATCTCGTCACCTACTTTATATTAATGGTACCGTGAAACATATCCATCCCACAGCTAAAGTTAAATTCGCCTGGCTTATCAGTCGCAATGGTTACTGTTTTAGGTTCGTCAATAGGTAGTGTCTCTTCAAAATTTAAATCATTAGAATGTACCACATCTAAACAACCCTGCGCATTAGTTCTTGTAAAAGTAATTTCTGCAGGTACACCTTGCTTTAAATTGATAACACTTGGTTCGTAGCCCCCGGCAACATTTACATTAATCTTTTGTACATCACTCATTTTGTAACCCCTTTTCCTTAACTCATTATTTGACAATTACTTTACCGTGAAACATGTTCATTCCACATGCCCACTCATACTCACCAGCTTTACTTGTATCAATTTGGATCGTTTTAGTTTCATTTTCTGGCAGTGCTTGATTAATACCAAAATCCGGAAAAACCACATGATCTAAACAACTCGATGGATCTGTCCGCTTAAAATGCAATTGGGCAGGTACGCCTTGCTTTAAAACCACTTGTTCTGGTGAATAGCCACCTTTTACCAAAACGTCAACATTTTGTTGATCATTATCAACGACAGCAGACTCAGTTTGTGCTTCGTGTTTACCAAAGAACCACCAAGCAATAAACCCAATCAATGCAATCCCAACAATCAACACTATCATTCTTGTCATAATTAGTGCTCCTTATATATTAGTTATTCCGCACAACGTTCACATGATGCAGGCGCCAAACAATCGCAAGCAATTGTCTCAGGCGCCGTCATCATTTTTTGCTTCAATATATCTTGTAAATTCATAATATCTGACTGACTCAAAGGCATATCAGTTATTAATTCAGCTACCGTATGCCCTTTTTTCATACTACATAACCGTTCAAAAACCTCAGATGTCATTTGAATCATCGCATCATCTTCAACAATTAAGGGGCGATAAATAAAATGACGACTAACTTTCTGTGTCATTAACATCTCTTTTTGTACTAAACGACGCAATAACGTTTTAATTGTTGATTCGGACCATTTTTTCTTTTGCTGCATCGCAGTAATAATCTCACTACTAGTTGCCTCTTTCATTGTCCAAATCACACGCATCATTTGCCATTCAGCATTTGACATATCACTTGCTTGCACCATTACATCACTCCCTTTTTATTGTTTACATTTGTAACTACAATCATTATATCTTTATTGTTTACAAACGTCAACAAAAAAGAACCTTAATTCATCATACGATAAATTAAGGTTCTTAAAATATGTGGCAAAAAATTAAATTTTAAATGATACAACGCAATCCATTCTGATTAGTAGTTAAACCATTTTTACCAGATCATCGTACGATCTGCTGGTCCACGGTACATACCGTCTTCTTCTTTAACATCAAAAGTCTCATAGAATTCAGAAAAATTAGAAACAATCACATTCGTACGTGCTTCATTTGGTGCATGCACATCAACTGCAGCAAAGAACTTCATCAATTCCGGGCGGGCCTTCATACGCCAAATAGTTGCCCAGTTTTCAAAGAATTCTTTTGCAGAGAATGATTCTTCACGTTGTGCAGCGGCTAAAGCGGCAGCTAAACCACCTAAATCAGCAACATTTTCAGAAACTGTTAATTTACCATTTACCTTTGCCCCGTATGATTCCAAGCCATCAAATTGTTCAATAACTTTTTGAGTCCGTTCCTTAAAGGCTGCAAAGTCCTCATCAGTCCACCAATTATTCAAACTACCATGTTCATCAAGCGAAGCCCCGTTCGTATCAAAAGCATGCGAAATTTCATGCGCAATAACCGCACCAATCCCACCATAATTAGCTGAATCTGATTGGTCCAGGCTATAAAATGGTGCTTGCAAAATAGCAGCCGGGAAAACAATTTGATTTTGTTGTGGATTATAGTACGCATTGACCATGTGCGCTGGCATATGCCATTCATCACGGTCAACCGTTTGATGCCATTTAGCCCATGCACGTGCAACACCTTGACGACCAAACTTTTGCGTGGCTTCTAACAAGCTAGCTCCTTCATCAACAATTTTATCTTCATAATAATCAGGCAACTTTTCGGGATAACCAATATGTGGTTTAATCGCATTTAACTTCACAACAGCTTGGTCACGTGTCGCTTGTTGCATCCAAGTCGTATTTTGCAAACGTTCTTTGTATACATCAATCATTTTTGTTACTTTGTCTTCCACATCTGCTTTCGCTTCTGATGAAAATATTTTATGTGCATACCACAAACCTAACGCTTGATTAAAAGGTCCTTCTGCTAAGTAATACGCTGCTTTTTTCTGACTCTTAGCTTCTGGGGTACCAGACAAAGCACGTCCGTAAGCACCACCTAATACACGGACGTCATCAGATAAGTAGCCTGTGTAGGCATTGGCAATACCAATAATCAAAGTAGCCTTTAATAGTGGCCAGGCATCTTCAGAGAAGAATTGATCAGCAGCATGCCAAAAACGTTCCTCAGGTACCACCACCATATCTGGTTCTTCACCAATCATTGCTGTTACCACATCATTTAATGGCAATTCAGGCGCTAAAGCGGTAAAGTCAGTCCACTTGTATGGCTTATACAATTTAGCATACTCTGATGATTCTTCCTGACTTAGTACGACTTTAGCCACCCGTGCATCAAATTCAATTGCTTTATCTAGTAAATCTTGAATTTCATCAGCAGCAAAACTAAATTTAGCTAGCAAAGCCTCTTGTGATGAACGCCAAGTCTGCAATAAATCAGCACCTTGTGGGTGACCTGGTTCATAGTATGTTGTATCAGGCAAAATTGTGCCCAAAGCGTCGGCCCAGAGGACATAAGTTTGTGCATCTTTAAAGTCAGGCGCAATTCCCAATGGCAAAGCATTCGGCAAGCCTGCCTTTTCTAAAGAAGTCATATCATTGGCAAAGTCTGCAAATGATGCATAATTTTGATAACGTTCAATCAACGGTTGAACTGGTTTCGTTCCCAATGCATTACGCGTTTCCCAATCAGATGCTAAGCGATGGTATTTAATAAAATTAGTTAGTACCTTATCATCAGGTACATTGTCACCACATAGCCACTTATCGGTTGTAGCTAACATTAATGCTTCAATTTCATCAGCTAAGTCAATAAATCCCCCAGTACGTGATTTATCATTTGGAATTACTGCTTGTGCAATCCAATCTTCATTGACGGCTTTATAAAAATCATCTTGTTGACGAGTCCCCATTGTTTCACCTCAAATTTCTATTTTTCTTATAAAATACGATAACACACTTTAACATTTCCGAACATATTTCGTTAAAATTTAAAGTCATTTATAAAAAAGAACACGTGTAAGAGTATCAATCTTAGCGTGTTCTACCTATCATCTAAATTAGTTATTCTTTTGCCATTGTGCAATTTGATTAACCATATCGACCTTTAATTGCTTATTTGAATCAGTCGTTACTTTTTTAATGACATTATTTTTCAACTTATCTTGTCCTGCTTTATCATCAACAAAATCTTTATCCGCTTTTACTTTCACTGTCACTTCTTTATTGATTTCATCACGAACTTGATTAGCTAATTTACCTTCGTTATCTTGAACCATTTTTTGTAGATCATCAACTTTATTAGCTGGTACAACATACCACCCTTCAGGTAACGTCAACTTATAAGTCGTCGTTCCCTTTTCTAAAGTATCCTGTCCTAGCAACAAAAAACGACGCCAAGTTGAGTTGGCTTGATATGTCATCACTGTCGTCTTCAATGATGCTTTTTTACCAGCAACAACCTCTGCTTTCGCTTGTTGCGTTAGCGTCTGGTATGTTTTGTCATTCGTCTTATATGTATAACGTAAACGATTTTCAACCCCTTGCTCAGTTGTAATTAAATGAAAATCATTAACTATAACTGCAGGTTGAATTTTTTGTGTTTTTGTCAAAGGAACTTTCGACATCAAAAAATGTTGTCCTTGCGCATGACGTACACCAAAACTCATAGAAATAGTTAACAATAAACCAACGACAATTGGCACCCATCGCACTTGATGATGCACCACTCCTTGGATTGCCGCATAAGCCAGCAAAACAATCCCTAATACCAACAAGACAATCATGATTTTTCTCCTTCAAAAAACGTATTCACCTTTTTAAATTATACCAAAAAAAGCTCATAATCACCAAAAGTAGTAATTATGAGCTTTCTATTTTATTGATTCAAAATAATCTGATCAGTAGATTACTTGTTTAAAGCAGTCCACTTCCAGTCAGTAAACTCTTCGATATCATGTCCCTCGTTACGAGTAACTTCGAAGTGCTTTGCCAAGATAGCATCAATCTTGTTATCAAAGGCTTCTGCTTCATCAGCAGCAATAACACCCTTGGCAGCCAAAACTTGTGCAGCTTCCTTAGCTTGGTGGAAACGATCCAATTCTGAATATACACGCATATCGTAAGTGGTTGTAATATCACCATCTTCACGGTAACCATGGACATGAGCACCTAAGTGTTCACGCTCGTAGAATATTGATTCAATCAAATCTTCGAAGCCGTGGAATGCGAACATAACAGGTGTTCCTGATTCACCAAACAATGCGTTGAACTTTTCATCAGACAATGCACGTTCGTGGTTCATCTTACCATTCTTGTTTAGCAAACGGTGCAATTCAACAACGTTTACGTAACGCAACTTAACGGCTGGGAATGCTTCGTTGATCAAGTGCAATGCAGCAAGTGCTTCGATAGTTGGTTCAACACCAGCTGATGCGAAGACGATATCTGCATCTTGACCTTCAGCAACAGTTGATGCCCAGTCAATAGCCTTGATTCCTTCAGTAGCCAATTCTTCAGCTTCATCAACTGAGAACCATTGTTGACGTGGTTGCTTTGAAGCAACAACATGGTTAACCTTGTGACGTTCAGTAAATGCACGACCAAAGACAGCCAACAAAGTGTTACCATCAGCTGGCAAGTATTGGCGGATAAAATCAGCCTTCTTTTCAGCCAAGTGTGTCAACATTCCAGGATCTTGGTGAGTGTAACCGTTGTGATCTTGTTGGAAAGCAGTTGAAGTTGAAATCAAGTTCAATGATGGATAATCATTACGCCATGGTTGTTCTGAAGCATGACGCAACCACTTGAAGTGTTGTGTAATCATTGAGTCCACAACACGTAGGAATGATTCGTATGATGCAAAGACACCAACACGACCAGTCAATGTGTATGCTTCTAACCAACCTTCAGCTTGGTGCTCTGACAATTGTGAGTCCAAGATACGACCTTCAGGTGCTTGGTGTTGGTCATTAGGTTCCTTAACTTGTTCCATCCATTGACGGTTAGTTACTTCGAACATACCCCACAAACGATTTGACATCGTTTCGTCAGGTCCGAAGATACGGAATGAAGTTGGGTTCAACTTTGAAACTTCAGCAAAGTAGTTTGACAAGACATTCATGTCCATGTTCTTGCTACCGTCTGCCAATTCAGTTCCACGAGTTTCATCAGTAATCTCGTTAGCAAAGTCTTTCCAATTTGGCAAAGTCAAATCAGTAGGTGCATCACCACGACGACGACCACCGTTAGCAGCATAATTAGCTGCCATACGCTTGTCGCCCTTTGGAGCAATTTCAGCAACTTCTGCCTTCAATGAACCATCAGCATTAAACAATTCTGTTGGCTTGTATGAATTCAACCATTCTTCGAATTCAGGCAAAGTATCCATCTTGCCTTGTTCCAAAGGAAGTGGCACTTGGTGAGCACGGAATGAATCTTCAATTGGTTCACCAGCTGCGTTGTGAGTGGGTCCACCCCAACCCTTTGGCAAACGAGCAATGATAACAGGCCATGCAGCAATTTCACCATCAGCGTAGCAACCGTCTTCACGGGCTGCCTTTTGAATAGCTTGGATATCTGAAATAGCGTCATCAAATACCTTAGCAGCCAATTCGTGGTATGCCATGTAGTCGTGAATATCATCGTTTTCGATGAAACGTGGTGAGTATCCCAAACCTTCGAAGAACTTAGTAATTTCTTCATCACTCATACGTGAGAAGATTGTTGGATTTGAAATCTTAAATCCGTTTAAGTCCAAGATTGGCAATACTGCACCATCATTCTTAGGGTTGATGAACTTGATTGAGTGCCATGCAGTCATTGCAGGACCAGTTTCAACTTCACCATCACCAATAACAGTGAAAGCGATTTGGTTAGGATTATCCAAAATAGCACCAGTTGCGTGAGATAGTGAGTAACCTAACTCACCACCTTCGTGCAATGAACCTGGTGTTTGTGCAGTCATGTGTGATCCAATTCCACCAGGGAATGAGAAACGCTTGAACAAACGTGCCATACCATCAACATCTTGTGTAATTTCAGGGTAACTTTCAGTATAAGTACCGTCCAAGTATGAGTTCGTAACCATAACTTGACCACCGTGACCAGGTCCCCCGATGTAGAACATGTCCAAGTCAAACTTGTTGATCAAACGGTTAGCATGTGCATATAAGAAAGTTTGTCCTGAGATAGTTCCCCAGTGACCGATTGGCTTTACTTTAACATCATCCGCTTGAATTGGTGTGTTAGTTACTGAAAATAATGGGTTGCTCTTCAAAAAGATCATACCTGCTGAAAGGTAGTTGGTAGCACGCCACCAAGCGTCTACCTTTTCTAGATATGCCTTTGAATCAAAATCTACTGCCATTTTGATTAAATCTCCTTTTATTTTTGAGAAAGGTTATATCGCAGAAGTTATCTTCTGGATTACAAGTATTATAATAACAGATTTTGAACTTAGGTACAATAAAAAACTCTCAATTGGACCGTTCCAATTACGGTACAAAAAAACAGTTTATTCACCGTCCAAACTAACGAAACTATTGTAGCGCATGTATTTATAATGAACCCGCATTTGGCCGACTTCAAACGGTGTGCCATCATCCAAGAAAAACACACCAGACATAATGCCGACTGGTTCATTGGCGCCTAACTGTAAATACTCTTGATCTTCATCCTGTGATGGTTCTGCTGTAATCGTCATAAATGATTTTGTTACAGCTCTCTTTGTTGTTTGCTCTGCATATTGAAACATAGAATGCGTCATATCTTCAGCCGTTAATACGGGCAGTAGTTTAACTGGGATAACCGCATTTTCAATCATGAAAGCTTGATTTTGCAAAGTACGCAACCGTTTAATGCGATATACTTCATCTGATTCATTTAAAAATAATGCTTCTTTATCTTCTTCATTGGCAGCATCTTTTTCGAAAACTAACAATTTAATTGCAGGCGTTTCACCATTAAACCGAAAGGCATCAGAAACACCTAAGTTATGGCCGACGGCATGAAACATCCCCTGATTCTTTAAATACAATGGATTAACAAACGTACCCGAACCACGTTTTTTAAAAATAATACCTTGTCGCACTAACACATTTAAAGCGCGTTTAATTGAGCTACGTGAAACACCATATGAAGTTGCTAACGACCGTTCATCTGGCAGTTTTAAATCAGGAAACTCTTGGGCATTTATACGCCTATTTAAATCATTGAGCACCTTCATATATAGGACTTCTTTGGCCATTGTTAACCTCCTGTTCGTTACAAGGTATAATCATAACATAAAAGTGGTCCAACCAAAAATTGATCGACCACTTTCTTGTTCGCTTATTTTAATAATCTTTTTGTTGCCATTCTTTTTCAAATTGATTCACAAAATCATGCATAATCCGATCACGTTCAATACCAATTCGTTGTCCTTCGAGCGTATTCAAATAATCTTTCAGTAGAAATAATTTTTCGTAAAAATGGTTGATAACGGTATTACCTTCACCTTTACGATAAGCCGCCTTAGTTGCGATTCGACGCGGTGGCATCGCAGGGTCATATAAAGGATCACCTTTAATAGCACCAAATTGGATTGCGCGGGCAATTGCAATCGCACCAATAGCATCTAAACGATCTGCATCTTGGACAATTTTGCCCGCTAACGATAATCTTACTGGTTTACCAAAACGTTGTTTACTCCATGACATATTGTCAATGATATTAAAAATATCAACTTGTTGTTCAGCTGGTACCGCAATATCTGTTAATAGCTTGATCACACGTGCTTTTGCTAACTCTACATCATCAAATAATTTGTCATCATAAGTATCATGTAAAAGGGCTGCTGCTTGTGCCACAAAAGCATTTGCAGTTGGTTCTGTCACTAATATGTGCTGAGTCATCGCCAATACTCGTTCAATGTGTGTCATATCATGACCAGTCTTGTCACTTTGCAAAACTTTTTTCGTAAATTCTTTAATGTGTGTTAACTTTTCTGCTTCATCATATCCCATCTTATTCCCCCATCATTCTGCTATACTAATATACTCGTCAGACCCATAATAACTAAACTAATGCCAAAATTGATTAACCACGTCATGGCCAACCAATATCCAACTGTTTCCCAAATCAGAGCATCATCTATAATAAACAATCCGAGAATTAGACCCACAATTAACAAAAACATGATGTACACTGTCAAGCCTTGCCATACATTATGCCAGTCAGCTGAACTAATATTCATCCCCAAGTTTAGATTGAATATCAGACATATCCAAATCACAATTTGCCAACCAGGTACACCCACAAAAACATGCCACCCCAGTGTTTGAATGTCAAATAAATTTGGCCATAAAATTTGCGTTATTATCCCGGTAACCAAAGAAATCACCAACATTGGCGCTAACCCAATAAAAAAATTACCCAGACGTTGATAAAGATTATGCGAATGCCATGAATGGTCTACATAGCCTAATCGTCTGTCTTTATCTGATTTAAAAGGATTTGTTAACAACACGATTTTATCAAGATGATGACCAAACAACAGTGCTAATAATGCGTGTGCTAATTCATGAACGATTGTCCCCAGCCAACTAAAAATAAATGGCGCATGTTGACCAAAGCGCAACATTAAATGCCGTTGAGACTTCATCGTCAACCATGAAATGACATAACTTGCAGCTAAAGGCATAATTAAAAAAATCAAGAGCACCCAAATGATTGAACGCCCAATCATCATTTCCATCATATTTATTCGTCCGTACTAATCGGCGCAAATTGACCGTGCACAAATTCAGCTAACGCAACTGCATCGATGCGAATTGATCGGCCAATTTCACCAGCTGATATTGTAATCATACCTGCTTGTTTGGCACTATCGTCAAAATAAATTGGGAATTTCTTAGTTTGCCATATTCCGACTGGATTATTAGCACCATGCACATACCCTGTCGTTTTTTGTAAATCTTTTGTCGGAATCATATCAACGCGCTTATTACCTGATACAGCAGCTAACTTCTTTTCATTCAGATGGTCATCAACTGGTACAATTCCAATCACTGGTCCCGTAACATTACCTTCTAAAGCTAATGTTTTGTAGATATCGTGATCAGTTAGCCCATAGGCATCTAATTCGGACTGATTACGTTGCATACCACCAGAAAACACAATGGTTTCATATGGAATATCTGCTTTATCTAAAATTTGCTCAACTAAATTTTTCTTAATACGTCGCTTCTTTGCCATGCAGTCTCTCCTTGCTTTTTATCTATTTTAATATGTTAATCAAATTGTACTTTTTTACATATATAAGAATATAACAAAAGGCGTTATAGTTACACCTTTTGTTATATTTAAAAGACATCAATCTAACCATTTTATAAATAGTAGATTGATGTCTTTGTTTAAAACAATTATTTTATGCTTTTAATCTATACTATTAACCCAAAGTCTTATCTGACTTACGTAATTTCTTTTCAAACAAATTCAACAAACGACTAATACCAAACGTCAAAATGAAGTAAATGACAGCTGTAATCATCAGTGGAATAAATGGCTTAAACGAAGCACCCTGGACGACTGATGTTTGGAAGGTTAGTTCACCTACCCCAATAACTGAGACAACTGAACCTTCTTTAATAACCGTGACAAATTCATTACCCAAAGCTGGCAAAATATTCTTAATGGCTTGTGGTAACACCATGTAACGCATTGTTTGCCCCTTAGTAAATCCCAATGAACGGGCTGCTTCAGTTTGACCATTAGGCACTGCTTGTATTCCTGAACGAATAATTTCGGCAACATACGCACCTGAATTTAAAAACATGGCGATTGCACCAGCTAAGAAACTTGAAACGTTCAACCCAATTGCTTGCGTTCCAAAATAAACAATAAATACTTGAATCAATAATGGTACACCACGAACTGCTTCAATATAAGCAGCAGCTAACCATCTTAGCACCTTGACAGATGACAACTTCATCAAAGCAAAAATAATTCCTAATATAATACCAAATAGCACACCAATAACAGCTAATCCAATTGTATATCCTGTTCCTTTAATAAAGTAAGGTGCATACTTTTGGAAAAATGACTCTTGCTTATTCATTTGCTTAATAGCATCATCTTGCATTTTCTTTAATGGTGCCCCAATAATATGGTCATCCAAAATTTTATCAATTTTTGCCTGCAAGACCGTGGCGTTTTTATTCATAACAACAGATGATCCATTGCTAATCCCTGGTAATTTAGCTGGTGAAACAGCAAATTGATTACTTTGCTCTAGATAACTTTTAGCAGTTGTACTTGCAACAACAACGCCATCAACTTTCTTTTGTGTTAATTGCGTCACTTCATCGGTAATCTTTTTCAATGAAACAACGTTTTTATCAGTTAATTCATGTGCTAAGTCGTCCTGTTTAGAAGAAACCTGTGCAGCTAACTTGGCTGAACGTAATTGGTCTAAGGTTGCCCACTTATCTTTATTTTCTTTCAAGGTTAACACAACGTTTTTATCAACAAAATACGGTTTTGAGAAATTAACTTCTTGTGCTCTTTCTGGTGTTTCAGTCATACCGGCAACAACCACATCAACTTTGCCAGTTTTAACCGCACCAAGCAAAGCATCAAAACTCATTTCTTGAATTTCAGTTTTAACACCTAGTTGCTTACCGATTTCACGAGCCGCCGCAATATCAAATCCAACAATCTTATCTTTACCATTTTCAGTTGTATGGAATTCATAGGGAGCATAGTCAGCTGATGTTCCGACAACTAACTTTCCCGACTTCTTAATTCGGTCTAACGTTGGATCAGATTGTGCAGCACTTACGGATGAAATGCCCACAATACCTAGCCCACTACTCATTACCAAACCAACGGTCATGGCTAACATGACTAATTTTTTTACCCATTTTTTCATAAATAAAATGCCTCTCTTACAACATCTTCGCTAAGAAACTCTGTACACGTTCTGAATCTGAATTTTCAAAAAAGTTATTTGGCGTATTGTAAGCTGTCATTTCGCCATCACTCATAAACCAAATTTTTGAAGCCACTTCACGAGCAAAGCCCATTTCGTGAGTTACGACAAGCATTGTCATACCTTCTAGCGCTAATTCACGCATTGTTTTCAAGACTTCTCCAACCATTTCAGGATCTAATGCTGATGTTGGTTCATCAAACAACATAATTTTAGGATTCATGGCCAATGCTCGAGCAATCGCGACACGTTGCTGTTGTCCACCAGATAATGATGCTGGATAAACATTTGCTTTATCTGCTACGCCCACTTTCGCCAAAAATTTCTCAGCTGTTTTAGTTGCTTCACTATCAGCAACACCCTTAACCTTTACCAATGCAATTTTGACATTATCCAAAACAGTCATATTAGGGAAAAGGTTAAAGCTTTGAAAAACCATTCCTAACTCCTGCCGAATCTTATCAAGTTGTGCTTCGTTGGCTTGTGTAATATCTTGACCGTCAAAAATCACAGCACCTGATGTTGGATGTTCTAACATGTTTAACTCACGTAATAATGTTGATTTTCCCGTACCAGAAGGCCCTAAAATTGCAATAACATCACCTTCTTCAACCCCAGCATTAATTGACTTTAATACTGTATTACCACCGTACTCTTTATGTAAATCTTTTATTTCTAAAATTGCCATATTTTGACTCCCATCTATTGCTGATCCATAAAACACTAACAGTAACTGAAATTATATGCAATAAACAGGGTTAAAATTGCTTATAAGCATATTTTTTATGCAATAAAGAAGCACATATACCTCTTTTTTACTCATCCAAACGACTACTGCCCAACTACTATTCGTTATCAATGTATAAATATTAGCACTTAACGATAATTTATGCAATAAAAATTCAAAAAACGCCTTATATTAGTTTTGATTATACAAAAAACACTGAATATATACATTGCAACATGTAATATCCAGTGTTTTCATTTTAATTAAGCGAGTTTTTGTGTCATCTCAAAAAGTGTTTTTTTATTTGTACTGGCTAATTGCGCCATGTAAGGTGTGCCCAAAGTCACCGACTCACCTTTTGCGTTTACCAAGAATAATAAATCAGCTAACTTTAACATCGCTTGATATACCATCTCCTGGGTCAATGTGACATCCGGATTCTTTAACTTCATCACTGTCACCTTTTTTGACGTTGCAGTATTTCCCTTAGCCATAAATGATAATTCCAATACTTGATCCATCACTATTTCCTCCTTATTGACTAACTTTTGTGGATTCCAATGCGTGTTCTTTCGTATCTATTGTAATAATCTTCTCGATTTTTTCTTCTACACCAAGCAACTCAACAATTCGGGCTAGTTCTGACAGTTCCATAAGTGTCGTACCCTTTTTGACAAAAAATTGCCGATTTACAACTAAATCATTGGGACCCTTACCGATAATCTTTACCTTAATTGCCTCTACCTGGTTTTTCTTATTTTCTACCATCATGCAGTCTCCTTATTTTTTTATCGAATGGCCATTCAAAACATCAGCTAATTTGCTGACACTTATACTAACGATTTAAAGCCTTTAAAATGTCACATAAATTGCAAAAAAATAAACCGAATCAAAATAACGTTGATTCGGTCTACTATATAATTAGTTTTACTTATCTAATGGTGTGGGTATTGACTACCACGTTCATACACTTGTTCTGGTTCTTGACTAATCCGGGTAAAATTATTCAAATTAGCAATTGCCATCATTTCTTCCACTGTCAATGAGAAGTCATAGACGTCCCCATTTTCGATTACTCGTTGTGGATGAACTGATTTAGGAATAATACTGGTGCCATTCGCCAAATGCCAGCGCAAAACGACTTGGGCTGGTGACTTGTGATATTTCTTAGCAATTTCAACAATGACTGGTTCAGCCAAAACAGACCCGCGCCCAAGTGGTGCCCAAGCTTGCGTCACGATATCATTTTCTCGCAAAAAATTGCGTAATTCAGGTTGTACCAAATGAGGGTGGTTCTCAATTTGATTCACTACCGGCATTTCATTGGCCTGCGTGGCCAAATATTGCAAATGAATCATACCAAAATTTGAGGTTCCGATGGACTTCACAAGTCCTTCTTCTTGCAAGCGTTCAAATGCACGCCAAGTATCAAAGAATTGTTCATGCAATGGCCAATGCACCATTAATAAGTCCACATAATCCATCTGCAAGTCTTTTAATGATTGTTCAACTGAAGCAAGCGTTGCATCGTAACCTTGATTCATTTCAGCAACCTTTGTTGTCACAAAATAATCTTCTCGAGAAACATCTAATGACTGCAAAGCATTCCCAACCTCAGCTTCATTTTGATACATTTGTGCCGTATCAAACAAACGGTATCCTGTTTGCCAAGCTGTTTTAACCACCTGCGTTAAGTTTTCTTGATCTGTTACTTTGTATAACCCTAGACCTTGTTGTGGCATTTGATAACCGTCTGCTAATTGAAGTTTCGTTGTTATATCCATTGTGTTTCTTGTTCCCCTTTTTAAATGAAGACTCATCTTATTCATATGTTAACATCTCAATGTTATATCATACCAGATAACATAAAAAGTCAGTAACAATATGTTTTAACGACACACCATTACCGACAATTTAAATATGAGAGATTTTAGATTTTTTTAATGAGATTTTAGATTTTTTTGTGTGTATTACTTGATATCAACATATGTTAATTCAAACATAGCTGACAAATCTGATAATTGTTCTGAATCAATGTCAAATGATAATACTGTGTGGTGACCACCACCAAGGGTCAACCAACCAACTGATCCATCACGCAAGCCTTGCTTTGGTGTCCATAATTGCTTTGCAACTGGCAATAATGGCATCTCTGCTTCAGGTTTGTTACCTCTGACGTCATATGACATCAACTTGAATTCATCACCGTAATCAGCAAGGGTTGCATCGACAGCATCCCCTTCCATACCAGTAAATACCAAACGTGCTGGATCAGCCTTACCACCAATATCCATTGGATGAACTTCAACTCGTGGCTTATCAGAAGCAATTGTTGGATCAACTTCTAACATATGTGATCCTAAGATGGCTTCGTGACCCTTACGCAAATCAAGCGTGTAATCTTCCATGAAGACCGTGTGCTTGTTGTGTGACATAACCTTCATCAAGCGTGCCAATGCGGCAGTCTTCCAGTCACCTTCACCAGCAAATCCATAACCTTCAGCCATCAACATTTGTGTTGCCAAACCTGGCAATTGTTCTAGACCATACAAATCTTCGAAATTATCGGTAAATGCTGTGTAACCACGAGCATCCATAAAGCGCTTCAAACCAAAGTATTCACGGATTTGGTACTTAACACTGTGTTCAAACTTTTCAGGTGTATTATCACCAACAACAAAATCGTAAACATCTTGTAGTTCTTCGTACTTAGCATCAATGTCTTCGTCGCTAACAGCATCAACTTCAGCAACTAAGTCACCCATTGCCCAGTAGTCTACACGCCAACCAAACTTGATTTGTGCTTCAATTTTATCACCATCGGTAACTGCAACATTACGCATCTTATCAGCGAATGCTGCAACTTTGATGTTGAATGATTCGTTGTAGGCAACTGCAACGTCCATCCACTTACCAATTTGTGCTTGCACTTCTTCATCAGACCAGTGACCATAAACAATCTTATTGTTCAAACGTAGGCGTGCATTAATAAATGCATACTCACGATCACCGTGGGCTGATTGATTTGTATTCATGTAATCAAAGTCAATATCATCATATGGTAGCTCTTGTAGATATTGCGTTGCGAAATGTAGCAATGGCTTTTGCAACAATTGTGTTCCGCGAATCCAGTTCTTTGCTGGTGAGAAGGTGTGCATCCAAGTGATAACCCCAGCTACTGAGTCATCATAATCAGCTTCCTTCATAGCTGAAGCAATATTTTCTGAAGTAGTTGCAATTAACTTAAACTCTACTGGGTAAGGTAGCTTCCCTGATTCGTTCAACTTATCAACGATATCCTTAGCATTTGCTTCTACCTTATCTAATACTTCTGGACCGTACAAAAATTGTGACCCTGTAATAAACCAAAACTTGTAATTTTCTGTGCTTAACATTATTTTATTTCCCCCTGAAATATCTAAATAACAACAACTAAACGTCTACTTCTGACCGTAATAAGCATTAGCCCCATGCTTACGCAAATAATGCTTATCTAATAGTGCCTGTGAAACATGAATACCATGCGGATTCAACATCAATGTATGGTAAGCCATTTTAGCTGACTCTTCCAACACCACTGCATTATATACAGCTTTATCGGCAGTTGGTCCCCAAGTAAATGGACCATGATCTTGTGCCAAAACAGCTGGCACAGCCATTGGATCAATCCCGCGCTTGTTAAATGTTTCAACAATCACATTACCTGTTTCCAACTCATACTCGCCTTTAATTTCTTCTTCAGTCATCTGGCGAGCAACCGGTACATCTCCATAGAATGTATCCGCATGTGTCGTGCCAGCAGCTGGTAAATCAATACCAGCCTGAGCAAATGACACTGCCCATGGTGAGTGCGTATGCACAATTCCACCAACTTCTGGGAATGCCTTGTATAGGACACGGTGTGTTTCTGTATCACTTGATGGATTAAGATCACCTTCGACAACCTTACCCTCAAGATCAACAACGGCCATATCTTCTGGCTTTAATTCGTCATATGGTACCCCTGAAGGCTTAATGACAAACAAGCCACTTTCACGATCAATTTCTGAAACATTTCCCCAAGTAAATTTAATTAAATCATGCTTAGGCAAAGCCATGTTAGCATCATAAACACGTTGCTTAACATCTTCTAACATTATTTAATCCTCCTCAACAATTGGCATCTGATCAATAGCAGTTTGCTCAATTGGTAATCCTGCTTCGTAACGGGCCATAAACTGTGCGAAACCAGCAACATCTTCTGGATCAGGTTCAATTGTTGTACTCTCTTGTGATTGGAACGCATCATTATCTAAATAATCAGCTAATGTTTGATTAGTCGTACGATTGGTAACAAATTGTGATAAGACGGCCATTCCCCATGGACCACCTTCACCCGCGTTTTTCATCAATGTTACGGGAGTGTTCATCACACCTGCTAACATCTTTTGTGCAACAACTGGTGTTGTGAAAATACCACCTTGTGCAATGACCGAATCCATCGCAACTTGCTCTTTAGCCAAGACGTCCAAGCCAATCTTCATGGCACCAAAAGCACTGTAGATATGCATGCGCATCAAGTTTGCCAAAGTAAACTTTGCATTTGGTGTACGGACAAACATTGGTCGTCCTTCAGCCATTCCTGTGATGTTTTCACCTGAATGATATCCATAGCTTAGTAACCCACCTGCATCAGGATCAGCCTTTAATACGCTGTTAAACAATGCACTAAAGATTTCACCACCAGTTACTGTTGCGCCAACGGCTGCTGCGAACTCTGTAAAGACACGCGCCCAAGAATTAATTTCTGACGTACTGTTATTAATGTGCACCATGGCAACAGCTGAGCCATCTGGCGTTGTCACCATATCAATATTTTCATTAACTTGTGACAATTCTTTTTCCAAAACAACCATCGCAAAGGCTGATGTTCCAGCAGATACATTAGCCGTGCGTTGCTTAACTGAATTAGTTGAAACCATACCAGTTCCAGCATCTCCTTCAGGCGCTGCTGCAACTGCTCCACTTTGTAGTGTCCCAGATGGATCCAGTAACTTAGCCCCAGCTTCTGTTAGGTTACCAGCTTCAACACCAGCCACTTTCACAGTTGGCAAAATATTTCGTAATTCCCACAAATATTGTTGCACTGTCTTTAATGAGCTAAATTTATCAATCATCTCTTGATTGTAGTCATTTGTGTTTGAATCAATTGGGAAAATACCTGATGCATCCCCAATACCAATCACCTTTTCACCAGTCAAACGCCAATGAACATAACCAGCTAATGTGGTGAAAAAATTGATTTCCTTGACATGCGTTTCTTGATTTAGAATTGCTTGGTACAAGTGTGCAATACTCCAACGTTGTGGAATATTAAAATCAAACATTTCTGTTAACTCAGCAGCCGCTTGACCAGTAATAGCATTACGCCACGTACGGAATGGCACTAGCAATTGATCATCTTTATCAAAGGCTAAATAACCGTGCATCATAGCTGCGATACCAAACGATGCCAAACGTGTCACTTTTACACCGTATTCATCATCAATGACTTCTGTTAAATTTTTATAAGCGCTTTGTAAACCTGTCCAGACATCTTCTAATGAGTATGTCCAAACACCACCTTCAAGCTTGTTCTCCCAATTATGGCTACCAACCGCAATGACTGAATAATCAGTTGCGACTAGCACTGCCTTAATACGAGTAGAACCAAACTCAACCCCCAAAGCGGCTTTCCCTGTTGTAATTTGTTCTTGAATTTGTTCTTTATTCATTACTTTATTCCCTTCAGATGAGAACTTTTTCGTATTTGTAACCGTTTACAAATATTATAATAAAACAATTGTACGTACAAATCAAGTTAAAAATCAAAAATTTGTATGTACAAATAATTCTTTACTTTTTGATTCCTTATCAGACGGGGTGATTGCGCACTTTTTTATAGGTAATTTTTTTTGTATAATGAGACTTATTATCTATGTTTAAAAACGGGGGCACATTATGGATACAAAGTATGACATCGTCAAAAAAGGGCTCCGCAATGATATTATTTCTGGTAAATTTGTAATTGGTGATAAATTACCAACTGAAGCAAACCTAACTGAACAATACAATGTGAGCCGTTATACTGTTAGACGCGCTACTGCAGGACTAGAACAAGAACACTACTTATATCGCATTCAAGGTGATGGGATGTATGTAAATGATTGGAAAAAAGTACCCGCTGTTAAAACTGAAAATAAAGTCATTGGTGTTGTCACAACCCATCTAGCAGATTATATTTTTCCAGAAATAATCAGCGGTATTGACCAAGTGATTTCTGATGCCGGCTATGCTTTATTTATCAGTAATACTCACAATACTTTCGACCGTGAACGCCGTAGTTTATTACGTATCATTGAAAGTGGTGTTAGTGGACTAATCATTGAACCAACAATGTCAGCATTACCAAATCCTAATAAAGATTTGTATGATCAAATTAAAAAGCTGAACATTCCAACGGTTTTTATTAATTCTACGTATGATAATCTCAACTTCAATTACCTAGGGATTAACGATATTGAAGCAGAATCCCAGTTGGTCGAACATCTCATCTCACAAGGTCACAAACGTATTTTAGGCGTCTTCAAAGTTGACGATATTCAAGGTGCCCATCGTATGCAAGGTTTTTATAAGGCATTTCAAACTCAGCCTGACTACGCACTGGATAGCAACCTCATCATGTACCAATCAAATGATGAAGAAAATAATACCTTAATTTTAAATAAAATCGAAACTTATTTAGAAATGCCTAATCGACCAACGGCATTAGCCTTATACAATGATTCATTAGCAATCCAAACCAGTGATTTAATTAAATCGCTGGGCTTTAGAATTCCTGAAGACATTGCCATTGTTGGCTTTGACGATTACGGTTTGTCATCTTACATGACCCCTAGTCTAACCACTAATCGTCATCCTAAACGTAAGATGGGGCGCGATGCTGCACAGATACTTCTTGATATTATCAATGGACAACCTGGTCATGACATCATTTATGAGCCAGATATCATTGTTCGTAATTCATCTGTAAAATCGAAATAACAAAAAAATAGCAGGCAAGGAAAATATAAGCTTTTCCTTGCCTGCTTTTTCATACAACAATATTTATATTATTTAAACTGCACTTTTCATGCCTCTTAATTTTTTCACCATACGACGCCAGGCCGGAATCAAGAATAATAACGATCCTAACCAGGCCAATGGATTAGCTAAACTGGCTCCGAAGAAACCAAACCAAGTTACCAATGAAAAGGCTGTAACAGAACGCATAACCATTTCACCCATACCAGCATAAGTTGGTGTTCGTACATCCCCTAATCCTTGCAATGTATAACGCAAAATGAATAGTGTACTTAGAATAAAGTAGAATGGTCCATTTGCCCAGAAAAATTCTTGTGCCAAATTCATAACTTCATGTTGCCCAGCACCCACGAATAAAGTAACCAATTGGCGACCGAAAATAACTTCGATTGCCCCGAGTACAAAACTTAAACTAATTGAAATTGTTAACGACTTTTTAACACCTTCTAGAATACGATCATACTTGCCAGCACCAAAGTTTTGTGCCGTATAAGTAGCCATTGCAACACCAATTGACATTAGAAGTTGCGTACTGATTTGGTCAACCTTAGAAGCTGCCGTATTCGCAGCTACGGCATCCGTTCCTAATGTATTAACTGCCGTTGCTAATGTCACGGCTCCAATTGCAATAATTGATTGTTGGAAACCCATTGGTAATCCAGCCAACAAATGTTTTTTCAAATCACCCACTGGTAATTTAAAATCTGACCAGCCAAGTCTTAATGTATCGTTAAATTTTGTAATATGCCAATGCGAAATGGCAACTGAGACGAATTGTGCAAACACCGTCGCCGTTGCTGCTCCTTCAACACCCCAATGAAATTTTAGAATCAACAATAATTCTAATGTCACATTAACGATCATACCTATAATCAGGTAGTATAGAGGCGCCTTACTATCACCCACTGCACGCATCGCATTTGAAATGACATTATACCCCATCGTCATAATAGTTCCGGACAAAATAATACCAATAAAGAGCTTAGCTTCATCATAAATTGCAGCTGGCATTTGCATCACATTTAATAATACGTCTAAAAATACCAAACTAACGACAGTTAGAATAATCGACATGATTACACCTGCAATGATACTAGTTGCATATGACTCTCGTACGCCACGTACATCTTGCGCACCAAATCGTTGCGCCGTAATAATTGCCATTCCAGAACTAAATCCTTGCACGAAACCCATAATTAAAAATTGAATGCTTCCCGTTGCACCAACTGCAGCCAATGAATTAACACCTAATGTCTGCCCAACAATCAGCGTATCAGAAATATTATACAGTTGTTGTACCATATTCCCTATCATTAGCGGGATGGCAAACATCAGAATAACTTTAGTGGGTTTTCCACTTGTTAGATCTTGCATATTCACTGCTCCTCACTTACTAAACTCACATTAACATTAGGTTAAAGTATAGAATAATTATCGATTGTTTGTCTATTAATAAATCTACTTTTTACAATTACCTTTAGTTTAACCACAAAAAAACTCGGTATAATTTATATACCGAGTTAAACTTACAACCAATTATTTTACGTTCTTTTCTGCACCTAGCTTTTCGATTTCTTCTAATGAATGTCCTCGTGTTTCTGGAACACGGAACATAATGAACAAAACGGCTGCTAAACAGATAACACCAAAGATAGCAAATACTGCTTCTTGTGACATTGCGGCTGTCATGATTGGGAAAATCAAGGCAACAATAAATGATCCTACCCAGTTCATTGATGATGCTAATCCTGATGCACGCCCACGAATTGCCAATGGGAAGATCTCACCAACCAAAACCCATGTCAATGGCGCCCAAGTAAAGGCATAAAAGGCAACAAATATGCATAAGAAGACAACGATCATCATTGGGTTTGTATCCATAAACAAGTTAATGATTGTTGGTAGAATGAATGAAAGTCCCATCACAGTACCACCCAAAATTAACAAGTGACGACGGTTAAACTTTTCGGCAATCGCCATGTAGAATAGCGCACCTAACACCAAGATAACACCGTTAACAACTGGCCAAAGTAGTGCATCTGCAGCTGCTTGTCCGGTCGCATTTTCAACAATCAATGGAATGTAGTAAAAGATTGCATTGGCTCCCATAAATTGTTGGAAGAAAGCGACTGTCACACCAGCAATAACGAGGTAACGGTAACGTCCTTCTAACAAAGATCCCCACGTCGTAGACTTTTCAGCTTTTTGCTCAACTTTAGCAGTTTCTGTGATTGCTGCCATTTCAGCATCAATTTCTTCTGGCTTACGAATCCAAGACAAAACTTGACGCGCTTCGTCATTCTTTCCCGTCTTAATTAAGAAACGTGGTGATTCTGGCAAACGCAATACCCCTAAGAATAGAATCAAAGCAGGAACAGCAGCTAATGCCAACATCAAGCGCCATGCCCAATGTTCGGGCAAACCCTTAAGCAAGAAGTCCATAATATAAGAAATTAACATTCCAGAAACAATCATTAATTGATTAATTCCTGAAAGACTACCACGACGATCAGCTGGTGACATTTCAGACATATAAGCAGGTACTAAAGCTGAAGCTGCCCCAACTGCGATTCCCAAAACAACTCGAGTAAAAATTAGATAACCAACTGCATTATGTGGCGAAACTCCAGCCAATACAGATCCAATCATAAATAGAATAGCTGAATAAAGAACCATCTTACGACGTCCCAAACGATCAGATAATTGTCCGGCAATAGCACCACCAAAGATAGCACCTAACATCAATGATGATGTAATCCAACCAGTAACACCCCCACCAGATAAGTTCCAATCACTTTGCAAGAATGGTAATGCACCGGTCATAACACCAATATCGTATCCGAATAAGATACCACCAAAGGCTCCAAAGAAGTAAATAAATTTACTAGAAATTTTCTTCTCAGACATGAAATAATCCCTCCAACACCATGTATCCCCACATGATTATAAATAAACATTGAAATTGATTACTTAATTTTAATGAGTTAACCCTTCAATATAAAAATTAACTTAACTCAAACTAACGCAAAATTTGTAATCGCTTTCATCAACATTTTTTATTATAGCATGTTGTACGGACAAATTAAAAGAGATTTATTTAAAACATACAAATTTTCCTGACTTACCATCATTATTTCGATACAAATTTAAAATGATACACACTAAAAAAGCCAAGCTATATACGTTTTTACCGTTTACAGCTTGGCTTTTTAATTTGTTTTCTAATTTTTACAATACAATGTTTTTAGCAGCCAGTTGCTTTTGCACTTCTGGATGAGCCATAAATTCATCATACGTTGTTTCAGCACGGTCAATTGCACCTTGGTCTGAAACAACAACGATATGATCAGCGATTGTTTGACCAAATGTGCGGTCATGTGATGTAAAGATTAATCCACCTTGGAAGTTAATCAAACCATCATTCAATGATGTAATTGATTCCAAATCCAAATGGTTAGTAGGGTCGTCCAAGATTAGAACATTGGCCTTTGTTAGCATCAACTTTGATAGCATCACGCGAACCTTCTCACCCCCTGAAAGGACATCCAATGTCTTTTCAGCATCTTCACCCTTGAATAACATACGTCCTAACAAACCACGTAGGAAAGTATTATCACTTTCTTCCTTTGAGGCAAAATCACGTAGGTAGTCCAAAATAGGACGGTCTGGATTAGGGAAATTAGTTGCCATATCCTTAGCTAAGTAGTCTTGTGTGGTCGTAACACCCCAAGTAACCTTACCTGCGTCTGGCTTTACCTTACCTGCAATAATATCCAAAATCATCGTAGCAGCAACGTCATTTTCAGCCATAATCAATGCTTTTTCATTGGGATTAACTGTAAAAGTGACATTATCTAAAATCTTTACACCATCAATACTCTTTGAAACACCTTCCACACGCAACATGTCATTACCCATTTCACGTAAAATTTCAAAATTAATGTATGGGTACTTACGTGATGATGGTTGAATATCATCTAGTGTAATTTTATCTAATTGCTTCTTACGTGATGTTGCTTGCTTTGACTTTGATGCATTAGCAGAGAAACGCGCAATAAAGTCTTGCAACTCTTTAATTTGTTCCTCTTTTTTAGCATTAGCTTGTGATTGCAAACGTTGTGCTAATTCAGAAGATTGCTTCCAAAAGTCATAGTTACCAACGAATAACTTAATTTTACCAAAGTCCACATCTAAGATCATTGTTGAAACGGCATTTAAGAAGTGACGATCGTGGGAAACAACCAACACTGTATTTTGATAATCAGCCAAGAAGTCTTCCAACCAAGCGATTGTCTTGGTATCCAAACCGTTAGTAGGCTCATCCAAAATTAAAATATCAGGATTACCAAACAAAGCTTGGGCTAGCAAAACCTTAACTTTGGTAACTTCGGGTAGATCTGACATAGGTGTTTGGTGTTGTGATTCAGGAATACCAATGTTTTGTAATAGTTGACTAGCTTCGATTTCAGCTGTCCAACCATCTAGTTCTTCAAAACGTGCTGATAATTCACCGACACGAATACCATCTTCATCAGTAAATGGGTCATGTAGATAAATACCATCCATCTCATTTTTAACATCATAAAGTTCTTTATGCCCTTGCATAACAGTGTCCAAAACTGTGTATTGGTCAAATGCAAAGTGGTCTTGTACTAATGATGACATACGCTCATTAGTATCCATTGAAACATTACCAGTCGTTGGTTGTAATTTACCTTCCAACACCTTCAAGAAAGTTGACTTACCTGCTCCATTTGCTCCGATAATTCCGTAAGTATTACCTGGTGTAAATTTTAAATTCACATCATCGTACAATTTTTTACCAGTGAAAGCCACTGATACATTTGAAACTGTTAACATATTTGATCTCTTCTCCTACAAAGTATTGCGTTATTTTTATTCATCTATTATCATCTGCTTTATACAAGCATACCAATTATAACTTTATCAAATGCCCTATTCATACGCAAGCTTAATGCCTGAATCAGGGTATTATTCGCCTACTTTTTTCGACTTAAACTGACAAAATAAATAACGGCTTCAATTAATGCTATAAAAAATGATACTGGGAGATCTAGCCAAAATGACAATCCAAGTGCTAGCCAAACACCAACAACTGCAAATAAAATCGACAAACCAATAATTTGCCACACTGTTCGTCCCCAGCGCATTGCTGAACTAGCTGGTAAAATCATTAAAATAAAAATCAAAAGTGAACCAACGACTTGCGCTGAAACTGCTACCGTTACAGCCATCAATCCTAAGAACAACACTTCGATCAATGGTAAGTTTTTTAAACTAAAACTAGCTGTCGTATAATCAAAGGCAAAGTGTCGAAGTGGACGAAACATCAACAAAGTCACTAAAATGACTAAAATTGCTAATATTGCAACTTCTAAAACATCCCCCTTATTGATACTAAAAATTGATCCAAATAAAATACCAGTTGCTGCAGTAGCATTTTTATCAGATAGTGATAAAAATGCAATTCCTAATCCGATTGCTACTGCGCTCACCGCTGAAATAAGTGATTCTGAACGCTGTTCTTTAATCCCTAATCCACCGACACTCATTGATGCAACCACTGAGAATAATAACATTCCCACTAAAGGTGACCAACTCATAAATAAGGCGAACGAGGCCCCCGCAAAACCAATCTCACTTAATGTGTGAGCCAAAAAAGACATGCGCCGCGCAACAATAAATGGGCCAATCAACCCACTCATAATTGCAATTAGGGTCCCAGCAATCAATGCATGTTGCATAAACGGAAAATTAAACAAGCATCTGTCCCCCTTCCTTTAACTTAGCAACATCCAAATGACCAATTGTTTCATATTCACTGCCATGTGTTGTTAATAACAAATATTCATCTGCATATTTTTGCATAATATCAATATCATGGCTCACCATTATTACTGTTAATTGATATTGGTGTTGATAATTTTTCACAACATCCATCAACGCATATTTAGCCACATTATCCAAATTAGCCGTTGCTTCATCTAAAATCAAGATATCTGGATTTTGCACGAGCGCCTGTGCCAAATAAGCACGTTGCCGTTCACCGCCGGATGCATTATCAATACGCTTGTCTGCAATATCCGTTAAATTCGTAATTGCCAAAATCGCAGTTAATCTTTGTTTTTCTGCTTTTGATAACCATGGTCGCAATCCCTGATCAAAAGTTAAGCCAACAAAGTCACTCACTCGTAAAGGAAACGCCTGCATATCAGGACGGTATTGCGGTACATACGCAATTTTCCGATTACTATCATCATGCCAGATAAATTCACCAGTTGTTAATGGTACTTGACCTAACATGGCGCGAATCATCGTGGTTTTACCAACGCCATTATCACCAATTAACGCTAAATTATGGCCTTGCTCTATCCTAAAATTCACCTTTTGATAAAGCCACCGGTCATCAAATTTAATTCCGATATCTTTACCGTCTAAAATAATCATTTCAATAACGCCTCATCTAATGCCTTTAGTTGATTAATTTGCCAATCAATATACCTCGTGTCTGCCGGTTTTGTTTCACGAGCTTTTACAACAGGTACATGATGTGCTTTTGCATAATCCACCCCTTGTATTGCTAATTTTCCTGTAGATTGCGGATTATCAATCACTACTGCAATCTGTCCTTGATCAATTAGTTGATGCCATTGGCGGACATCAGTTGGTGTGGGATCATCCCCTTCTTCAATTGCTTGCGCAAATTTCGTGTCCTTCTTATTTGCACCTAACGTTAATAACGTATTATCAAAAACTGGTTCGGTTGCTAATAAGTTTTTGCCATCAAGATGTTGTTTCACTCGCTTTTGCCAATCAATTAATTTATCAGCCTTTTTTTGATAAGCTTGGGCATTTTTTTCAAAATAAGCTTTCTTTGCTGGTATTAATTGCCCGTATGTCGCAGCTAATTCTTTAGGTAACCGAGTTGTAATATCTGTTTTATACCAAAAATGCTCATTACCACCACCTTCACCATCCTTATAATGGTAAACATTGGCTAAATTGATATGTTTGGCATCATTATTTTGTTTGGCAAAATTTACGCTCCAATTATCAAACCCACCACCATTAGAAATGATTACGTCTGCCTTGTCAAATTGCTTAGCCACACTAGCTGTTGGTTCATATTCGTGCGGATCCATTGTTGGCTTATTAATCACACTTACAACACTACCTGCGTTACCCAAAACAGCCTTAGCCATTTCACCATAACTATCCAAACTTGCTACCACTTGAATCTGATCGCTTGTTACTTGCTTGGTTGTTTGTTCCTTACGTTCCCCTACTTGATAAAAAACAATTCCTAGTAAGACAATAACAATTAAAATTGGCACCCAAATAAAACTTTGCTTTTTCGATATCATGATTTTCCTCCAGGCAAACGTTCTAATAATTGTGACAGAAATTCGCTAATAGTTTGTTGCTCAGTTTCCGAAAAATTAGCTAAAAGACTTTCATACTCTGCTAAAGTTTCCCGATGTCGTTGCGTGTGAGCTGAAGCCATTGCAATACCAAGGGTAGTTAGCGACCAGCGACTAACACGATGATCCGCTTCGTCTGGTACAACATTAACCATCGCTTCATCACGACTACATAAACTTTTCATGGCCTTCGTCACAGCGGCACCTGATACATGTAACGCACGTGATAATTCAGAATTTGTTTGTGGTCCATTTTGCGCGAGCAACATCAATAAATGCCCCTGAGTGGTTGTAATATCTGTTTCATTAACGCCAATTAAAACTTCGCGCTGGTTTTCAGAAGATAATTTCAAACGATTTAAAAAATTATCAACTTGATTTGCATATGAGTCTTTTGTCATTACTCTCAATCTCCTTAACTGGTTAATTAACCAGTTAATAATAACACGTACTATTAGTTAGTGCAAGCCAATTAAAAAAAGCAACATTCTCTAAAACGATGAATGTTGCTTCCTAAATGATCTATTTAATTGATGCGTTACTTATCAGCATCTTTATACACACCTGCCATAATTTTAGCAATTAGACTCGCATATTGTAGTGAACCATCTTGATTAGGATGAACTTTATCATCCCCTAACCAATCTGGATGATCTTTTACAAGCGCTGCCCAATCAACAATATGTAGATTCTTATACTGACTATCTTGCTTAGACAAGAAACTATTATTCTTATCAACCCAGTCACGATTAGCAAATCCATTAATCCAAAATACTTGGCGATCTTTACCAACAAGGTCCATCACTTTTTTAAAGTCATTTTCGCCAATGGTTCCATTCGTTCCAATAGAAATAATGACGTTTTGTGACAACAAACCTTGACTATCGTAAGATTCCAATATATCTGGAATTGAATATGCCTGACGGCCAACTGTTGCATTAACCACAGTATTTGGCATGAGTTCTTGTAAATCAGGTGCCACATCGACCATAACGGAATCGCCGACTGCCGTAACACGTTGATCACGTAATGTTGAGAATTGGTCGGCTGATAAACTATATTTACTCATCAAATCACGGTCTGCCTGCGAAAGTGTCTTTGGATCAACCTTATGACTATCTGTTTTTTTACTATCCGCTTTTTTAGCTTGCTCTACTACCTTTTTATTCGCCTGACTAATGCGATCCTTATTAGTATCTAATCGCTTTTCTAACGTGTTTTTCGGCTTGGCATGTGCTGTTTCTTGAGCAGATACTGCATAAGCAGTTCCCAGCGTTAACAACAAAGCAACGACAACAGTCATTTGCACGCGACGTTGTGCTACAAACGCTATGTACCATGGTTTGCTTTGTTTCATATGACGGAAAACATTTTCAACGTAACGATAACTTAATTCAGCCAGTAATAAAACAATGATAATCTTTAAACAATCCATCCAAAATGTATCATGCTGTTTTACCAATCGATCAACAAACACAAATACCGGTAATTGGTATAAGTAAATACTATATGACCGCTTTCCTAAATAATTAAAAAACTTGTTGTCCAATGCATGACTTAAAAATGAAGCCGGGTGCGCTGTAATGGCAATTAAACTTGTCATAATTGCAGTTACCACAAACATCAATCCCATGTAAGTCATACGCCACTCACCATTTAATCCAAAAAAGGTAACAATGGTTAATGCTAAGGCAATCGCACCTAATGTATTTAGATTTCGTTTCACACGCGGTGATAAAACCTGTTTCATTCGTTTTGAAGGCCATCCAAATGCTAAAGCAGCACCAAACAATACTGCAAAGACACGAGTATCTGATCCATAATAAGCACGATTAATGTTCATTGGATCATACAAAAGTCCTAACAAAATGGCTGAAACACCTGCAACACCAATTAAAGTAAACCCAATTGAAATGCGACGAATACGTAATCCTAACAATAACATCACAATAATTGGCCAAATCAAATAAAATTGTCCTTCAATTGATAGCGACCATAGATGGGTAAATGGCGATGACCCACCCCAAGAATCAAAATATGAATCACCATTTTTGGTTGCCCAAATATTGTATAGATACAGCATATTACTACCAATAATTGCCCTTAAATTATAAAGCAAATCACGGGCAAATAACGCAATATAAGTAGCTGTACCAAACAGCATTATGACCAGTGCTGGATATAAACGCTTAACGCGCCGTTTGTAAAAAGCCAACACATCAATCCGACCATTACGATCATATTCTTGTATTAATAGATCTGTAATTAAATAACCCGATAAAACAAAGAATAGCGGTACGCCCATCCATCCACCAGGTAGCGCATTTGGCCATAAATGAAATATGATTACCCCAATAACAGCAATTGCTCTAAGCCCATCAAATCCCGTAATATAACGTGGCTTATTTGTAACATCTTGGCTCATTTTTTCTCTTCCTAAACACTTCTAAAATTATATAAAAATAAATTCCTCTAAATTAGTGGTTTTTACAAATCAAATTTCTCTTATAATTCATCATTTTCATCAAAATGCATTTTTGCTCGATTAATCGGTTCATTATTACGTACTGCTAAATAAAATTCTGCCATTGTTGCTTGATAATAAGGCACAACATAGAAGCCAGCAATTCCGTAAGTAATGCCAACTAATATCCACCATAGAATAAAACTAACCTGTAACCAGAATAGTTTAAACCGGTAACCCCGCATCATTTCTTCTGACTTTTTCAAATATGAAGTAATTGACGTAATTTCACGACCAGCTCGAACATCATCTGCATATAATAGGGTTGCCTGTGAGTATGAATATGTCTTGATAATTCCTGGAATAATGAATAAACAAGTCCAAAGCATTGTAAAAATAAAACGGACCCCTAACAAAACAACGACGTCAATAATTGTTTTTGATCCCAAAAACTTTAGTCCCACTTTGACCGGTTGTTCTGGCGCTTTGTTACGCCGATGCCATTCAACAAAGCCAAAAGTTACACCTAATGTAAAGATACCAACTAATACCTCAGCTAGAATACTAGTCGTTAAAATTTGGATTCCAACAGCAAACGTTTTGGAAGCCACCCCACTCATCGTTTGAATATCCTCAGAATTAATATTTCCTGATGGTTCTAAATTTTCACGTACTGATGATATAACCTGCCAAATCACTAAAATAATTGACAATTTGAGTGCTGTCCCAAAATTTTCACCACTAACGTATGTTTTAGATCGTTTTTTTAAATCATAATTAGTAAACATAAAACACCCTTCTTAAATTATATTCATTAAAGTTTAACATATAACTACCCTCATTTATGGTGATATATTAAACATTTGTGCCAATAGCATATCTTTTAATTATACGATTAAAAACCAATTTTTACTAATGATGAAATCATAATAAATAAAACAAAAAAAGCCAACAAGCGTAATCGCTCATTGACCCTTTATTAGCTGGGATAGCTGGATTCGAACCAGCGAATACACGGTACCAAAAACCGATGCCTTACCACTTGGCCATATCCCAATGATGAAATGGGGGCTATAGGATTCGAACCTATGAACCCGAAGGAATGGATTTACAGTCCACCGCGTTTGACCGGACTTCGCTAAACCCCCATATATAACTGACTGACACTAATGCCCCTGACAACTCTTATATCATACCAAGTAGAAATACATATTGCAAGCTTTTTTTGAAAAAACTTAAAATTAAAAAACAGCGTATACAAGTGTATACGCTGTTTAAAAGTTTTTGTCTATTGTACACCAGCCATCAATCGCTTAATACGTGGTACTAAGAAAATCAATAGAATACCAAGTACACCCGAAGCTAGTCCAAACCATGTAAAGTAAGCAACTTCATTATCTGCTGAATACAAAGTAACTAACTGTGCGTTCAATGCTGATCCAGCTGAAGATGCCAAGAACCACATTGACATCATTTGTGACATAAATGCTTTTGGTGCTAGTTTAGTCGTTACTGACAAACCAACTGGCGATATCAACATCTCTCCAATAATAACCAGAGCCCATGAACCAACTAACCATAATGGTGAAACATGACCATCAGTGCCAAACAAAGTACCAGGTATTGCCATCAATAAGAATGACGCACCAGCAAACATCAAACCAACTGCGAACTTCATTGGTGAAGATGGTTGATTCTTTTGCCACTTAACCCACAACCAGGCAAAGAATGGTGTGTATAGCATAATAAATAATGGATTTAATGATTGGAACCATGATGCTGGGAACCATGATGTATCTACTCGCTCAGCAGCGAATGTTGCCAAAACAATTGATCCCTGTTCTTCAATGGCCCAGAATAATACTGCGGCTAAGAATAATGGAATATATGAAAATACCCGTGAGCGTTCTTCCTTTGTTACCTTAGCTGAAGTTGTCATGATCACAAAATATGATACTGGCAACAAAATTGCGACAATTGTTAGCAAGTTAATATAGTTTTGCAAACTATTCCAACCCATCAAGTTCATCAAAATAACAACTAGAATGAAGAAAATAATACCTAGTACAGTCTTTACAACCAAAGGCTTAACTTCTTCTTCTTGTAATGGATCTGGCGCATAGTTTGAATCTTCATGAAGGTGCTTACCACCGAAATGATATTGTACCAATCCAAAGAACATACCAATAGCTGCCAATGAGAATCCCGCATGGAAGCCAATATTTTCTTGTGTCCAACCAACTAATAATGGCGAAATAAATGAACCTAAGTTAATCCCGAACACAAAAATTGAGAATCCTGAATCACGTGATGTATCATTGTCATCATATAATGAACCAACCATTGATGAAACATTTGGCTTCAATAATCCAGTTCCAAGAACAATTAATACCATTGAGACAAACATTGCAGAGGCCCCAAATGGCAACGCTAGTGCAATATGACCAAACATGATCAATACCCCACCCCAAAATACTGTTCGTCGTTGTCCTAATATACGATCAGCGATGAAACCACCAACTACTCCTGATAGATACACCATTGATGCGTAAATAGCCATAATTGAGGCCGCTGTAGCCTTAGTAATATTTAAATCACCAGTACTAATTAAGTGCCACATGTAATATAACAAGATGGCTTTCATACCATAGTAACTGAAACGTTCCCACATTTCGGTCATAAATAATGTTTTTAGACCGTATGGTTGTCCCAGGAATTTCTTTTCCGTTTGCATGAAAAAAGCTCCTTATTCAAATTCTGTTTTCTACTCTAGACAATCTAATGTCACTTGTTAAATTTTACTCGCAAATGTAACTTTCGACAAGGATGTTTTCATTTTACATTAACTTTTTGCCCCTTTTGTTATAATAAGATTATGATATTGTGTGAAAAAAAGAGGGGAGTAGTAACATGACTAAAATTATCGTGTCCAGTGATAATCACTTTGACGTTAATAAACAAGATGTTGCCCAGTCATTACATCAACAAGCAACAACATTGCATCAACTACAACCCGATTATTATTTAATTGCTGGCGATTTATTCAACGACTTTGAGAAATCATTACATTACGTCCATGATTTACAAAATGCGCTTGGCCAGCAAACCAAGGTGCTATTTATTGCAGGCAATCATGATATGGGCCGTAATATTTCATTTAATGAATTAGAAACTGATCTAGATCCACTCTACTTACATAATCAATATATTGATATCCCCAATTCTAATTGGCGCATCATTGGTCATAACGGTTGGTACGATTATAGTTTTACACCCCTACTTGATCCCGCCGCAATCGTCCGCTTCCGTTCTGGATTTTATTATGATCGGGTCATTGATCAACCCATTAGTGATATTGAGCGCATGGCCTTAGGACACGCCCAGATGCACCAATTACTAGATGATGCGCTAAATGCCAATAAACAGGTCGTTTTTTTTACACATTTTTCACCTATTAATGATGAGCTATACTATCCTGACCCCAGTTCACGGTGGGCGATGGTTAATGGTGTCTTGGGGTCAAAAAAAACAGGCCTATTACTTGCTGAATATCCTAATGTGCAACATATATTTTACGGTCATGTTCATATAACAGTTCCTCCCCGCCAAAAAAAAGAGCTAACATACTATAATGCTAGCGTTGGTTATAATCGTCATCATCTAAAAGAATGGGCTGCCGATAACTTTTATCAAAGTTGGGTAAATAAACTTATTCAAATAGTGTTGACAAATAAATAATAATTCTGTATAGTATATATTCGTTGAGGTGATACTAAGTATTACTTAAATATATGGGGGTTTAGCGAAGTCTGGTTAAACGCGGTGGACTGTAAATCCATTCCTTCGGGTTCATAGGTTCGAATCCTATAGCCCCCATTTCATCATTGGGATATGGCCAAGTGGTAAGGCATCGGTTTTTGGTACCGTGTATTCGCTGGTTCGAATCCAGCTATCCCAGCTAACAAAGAGTCAATGAGCGATTACGCTTGTTGGCTTTTTTGTTTTACATAAAAAACAGTAAATCACCTCCAATGTTGGTCATTTACTGTTTTTAATAATGCTTATTCTTGTACCATTAATCGTCAAACCGTGCTGGCATCTTAGAAGCTTTCATAATCGTGACAATTGCAATAAATGTCCCAACCATCAATGCACCAGCCATTCCCAAGTCATTAGTAAACTGAGATAGCGACACCATTGAACCAGCAACAATGTTACCAACCGGCCGTGTAGCGGCAAATGCACCCGAATAAGCCCCAATTTTAGCTGGATTCATCATATCGGCACGCATTGTTTGGCTTGATGGCACATTTATAATCTCGCCTAGCGTAAAGACAAATGTCACCATAATTAATGGCCAAAAATCATGCAATAAGAATGACATCGCAAAACCAAATCCTTGTAAAAAAGTACCCAATGCAAAGCTTCGACGTAATGCCCATCTATTTGTAAAACGATTAATATAATTCATTACTAATACAATTAAAATTGTATTAATAACTAGCATAAATGACAGCATACGTTGCCCATAAAAATGAATACCCATAAAAGTATAATCATTAAATGATTTCGTTAAATGCGCTGCCAAATAAAAATCAGGTTGTGTGTAAATCACTACCGAAAAAATTGACCCAAACATAAATAATACATAGCGTTTATCAGATAAAACTTGTCCATATGATTTGACGGCACTCCACACAGACGAATTAGATTGGATATGGGTCATATCTAAAGTTTCTGCCATACCAAATTTAATAATCAATGCATTAATAAAACCAACCATCACTGATCCCATTAATAATTCAAATAAGTAATCTCTAAAGAACCATCCACCAATTGCAGCACCAATCATAACACCAATGTTAAGCACCCAGTAAATCAACGCATAAACAAATTTTCGATTAGCAATTGTAGAAGCATCAATCATCATTGCCTGTTCTGCAGGATCTGCAAATGAAGCACCAACTGATGCTAATAAAAAGCCCACAAATGTGATATACGGATTTGTATACCAAGGCGCATTCATAAACATCGCGAGCCCATATCCGATGATAATCAATGCTGATCCCGTTAACATGGCCCTTTTTCGACCCCATACATCAGACAAATGCCCACCATACAAGCCGGCTATAAAACCCGCTACGGATACAATCATCAATAAAAGGCCTGAAATAAAAGCTCCAAAATATTGCACATAATAAATTGTCATGTTTGGCCCAATCGAACTACCTAATAAGACCGTTAAAAAAACCGTTAACGTCCTTAACTTTAAATTACGATTCAATGCCATAAATTCTTGCATACCAATTTACCTCCTATACTCAAAAATCAAATTGTTTCCATACTACCACAAGGCAGTTCTCCTTGTCCTAATCGATGTTACGATTACATTTGCAAAACAATGATATAGTAGTTTATACTATCGCATTATTTAGTTTTATAGTCTAGATGTGTTATAATGATGCTTATACAGCAAATAATGAATTGAAGGTGACTAAAGTGACTGAAAACAATCTACAAAAAAATAACTTTGAAGATATTCTTTTTCCTCATTGGGATGATTTACCTAATTTTGATCTTTATATGGATCAAGTAGTTGAATATATCAATGCCGTTTTAACACCGCTAGAATTACCAACGGTTACTTCAACAATGATTAATAATTACGTTAAAAAGAAGATGATTATTGCTCCCGTAAAAAAGCGTTATCAAACACTTCAAATTGCGGATATTTTAATCATTTCATTATTAAAGCCAATTTTTTCACTAGATCAAATCCGTGCTGCTATTGACCAAATAACAGCTAATGACTATCCTAAAAATGCTTTTAATTCTTTTGTCGATACACTATTGGGTTACTTCAAAAACCCTACTAATATTCCTAGTGAGGGCGCATCTATAGAAACGCAATTAATGCAATCAGCTGCTAGCGTTCTCTTCCACAAGCTTGAGGCTGAAAAATCACTCGCCTTACTACAACAAAAACACCCTATCAAAGAAGTACCAACAACAAAATAATTTTTTAACGCTTCCCGCATATTGGTAAGCGTTTTTTATTTCCTATTTTTTTATAGCGACAAAAAATCCCGTCAATACAACACACAGAGATGTTATATTGACAGGATTTTTCCATTTTTAGCTTATATTTTTGATTTTTTAAAAATAACTGTTTTTAGCCAACCGCTAACCATGCCATAAACAGCCATAGCAATACAGATCCAAAAAACACCTAAGACCACACCACTCAATACATCCGTTAGATGATGTGCACTGAAGTATATTCTTGAAAACAAAACGCTAAACCAAAATAGTAAAACAATTATATACGCCGTGATTTTTGCCCAAGATTTCTTTAACATTGGTATGAAAATTAACACTAATGCTAAGCATACCAATGTTACACTAACCGCGTGCCCGCTGGGAAATGAAAAACCATCGTCGATTGCTAAATGACCGTGTGGTCGTGGCCGTTCAATCACATTTTTCATCATGATCCCCAATAGACCACCTGTACCAACAACTGCCAAATACCATAATGATAAAATATGGTAGCGTCTTATAAACAATATAATCGCTACAATAAAGGTAATAACCACCATGGTTTTGGCATCACCATACGTAGCGCTAAACGTCATCCAACTATTAAATAGCCCGTGCGCATAGTCCATTTTGGGCAACCCAAATGATGTCTGAATCCATTGTGTCACACTATCATCAAAATGATTAATGAGGGCACTATTAGACATCACCATGCTACTCATCGCTAAGAATAGGATCAAACTAATAGTTGCCCAAATTAATTGGCCACCCTTAAATTCTATTTTATTATTTGTCATTGTTAAAACCTTTCCAGTTTATAATAAGTTTTAATCTTCTGACATCAGTGGCAAGTTAATAATAAAGCTTGTCATTTCATCATCCGATTCAACTCTGACACGGCCACCATGTGCGTCAACCACACTATCAACAATTGCTAATCCAAGTCCAGTACCACCTGTTTTAACATTACGGGAACTTTCAACTCGGTAAAACCTATCAAATAATCGCTCAAGTGACTCGTTTGGAATTTTAGCACCATTATTTGTCACGCGTACTTCTACTTCATTATCTTTAGCCAAAATTTTAGCTGTTAATCGAATAAAGGTCGCACCTTCACCATATTTTAGCGCATTATTAATCAAATTCATAAAAACACGGGCCAAACGATCTGGATCACCCATCATTTCAATAACCATCGGCTTGGATACCACTGATATCACAACATTTTTTTCTTTGGCTTCTAATTCATAATTAACAGCCAATTGCTGCAACATAGCCGCCAAATCCAATGGTGCCCAATGCAATTTAAAATCAACTTGCCGCACTTGCGTATAATCAAATAAATCTTCTACCAACGATTTCATTTGACCAGACTTATCATATGCTGTTTTCGCATATTTCATAATATCTTCATGGCTGAGTTTTTGTTGGTCCTTATCATTAATAATCAACCCCAAATAACCCAAAATTGATGTCAGGGGCGTTCGCAAATCATGAGACACATTTGTAACCATCTCATCTTTAGAGCGTTCAATCGCATGCTCTTCTAAAATCGCTTGCTGCGCTGCTTCATAAACATTATTAATGTTATTCACTAGCGGTTGAAAACGATGGCCAAAATGTTCAGTGGCTAAACCCGGACTTTTTGTATCACCAACTTGAGGCACTAAATTATGTACAGCAACAGTTAAATCATTTAGTTTTGTTTGTTGATAAAACCGGCGCACTAAGAATAACCAAAGTATTAATAAAACAATACTCGTAATACTAACAATTATTGGAAATCTTCGTGCAATGATATTAATCTCTGTCCATAAATTATGGCTTTGCCAATGTGGTTGTAACAGCAAGACAATGCCTAGTCCCGTGCATACAAAAAGCAGGGCGGAAACCACTGCCTTGACCGTTAATTCAAGCCAACTCAGTATTTTTAGTTTCATCCCCACTGCCTTTCTTTATTAAAGTACTTCAATTTTGTAACCGACACCCCAAACGGTTTGAACAACTTGATTACCACCAGTGGCAGCCTCAAGTTTATCACGTAGGTGTGACACGTGTACCATCACTGTTTTGGCTGATACAACTGATTCTTGTTGCCAAACACGCTCAAAAATATCATCTGCACTAAACACACGATTAGGATGAGATGCTAACAAATATAAGATACCAAACTCAAGTGCCGTTAGATTAATATCTATACCGTCTGCAGTTTTCACTTCATGACTATCTTTATTAATTGTCAACGGACCAACATCTAACACTTCAGGCGTTGCCTGTGATAAGCCATTTTGCGCACGGCGCAATAATGCTCGAACACGAGCCATCACTTCTAATGGATTAAACGGCTTTGTAACATAATCATCAGCACCCGTAATTAATCCTTGAATTTTGTCCATTGCCCCTGATTTGGCAGACAATAACAAAATTGGTACTGGATTATCTTTACGAACTTCTTTCAAAACTTCGGTTCCACTCATTTCAGGCATCATAATGTCTAAAATAATCAATCCAATATCTGGATTTGTGCGAATTCTAGTCATCGCTTCTTTACCATCGCTAGCAATTACCGGCTCATAGCCTTCATTTTTAACGTAAATTTCTAGTAGTTCAGCAATTTCATGATCATCATCAACAATCAAAATTTTCATTAATCTATCCCCACTGTCTCTTTTGACTAGCTTTTACTTAGAACGTGATTGCGTGCTGTTTGTTCCTAAGAACCCACCACGTATACCTGTCTTTGAACGCCAGTAACGGAAACCAAGGAATGCCAAAACAGCAAAGATAATATAAACCCAACCTGGTAATAATGGATTGATAATTGGTGGTAAGTAAGCGAATCCAAGATATGCTAAGAACCAGATTGCAAATGCACCAATTGTTACAGAAATTTTCTTCCATATTGATACACGCTTACCATCACGACGTGGCGTAATCATTAATGTTACAGCTGAGAAGAATACACCACCCAAAATTGACGTTAAGATTAATGATGTAATACCAGCAGCTCCCCCAGATCCTTCCATTGATGCCGTATTATGACTGAATAGCAAAGTTAGTCCGAACATAAAACTAAACATCATAAAGAATGCAATCGCATTATCAATTGCTAGGGGCCAAAAACCATAACTAGCATAGCCACGTGATTCTTCTTGCTTTTCTTCAACGGTCTTCAAGCCCATTGCTTCTGCGGGTGAATTGTACAACTGACGTGCTGTTTGACCAGTCTTTTGTGCTGTTAATAACTTAGCCCCCACTTCAGTAATTAATTGCGCTTTGGTATCATCACCATTAGCTAAAATAACCATTTGACGGATAAACTCTTGATTACGCTTTGTTAATCCAGATGTTGCTAGTTCTTGCACTGTCGGCAACGTCAGCTTTGTATCCTGTACTTGTGTTTGTTCCTTTGACTCTGTCATAGTTCCCCCAATTAAACATTGAACAAGAATTCGATGATATCACCGTCTTGTACAACATATTCTTTTCCTTCTGAACGACGGCGTCCTGCTTCTTTGATTGCCTTCAATGATGCGTACTTATCAAGGTCTTCAAATGAGAACGTTTCAGCACGAATAAATCCTCGTTCGAAGTCCGAATGAATAACGCCCGCAACTTGTGGCGCCTTCATCCCAGCACGGAATGTCCAAGCACGTGTTTCCTTACCACCGGCTGTAAAGAATGTTCGTAGATCAAGCATGTGGTAGGCTGCTCTGATCAAACGATTCAATCCAGGCTCAGTAATTCCTTGCAATTCCATAAATTCCGCTTTATCTTCATCATCCATTTCAGCAATTTCTTCTTCAGCACGTGCAGAAATACCAATAACATCAGCATTTTCCCCATCAGCATATTGCTTAATTTGTTGGAAGTACTCAGATGTTGTGGGATCTGCCATATCATCTTCGGCAACATTGGCAACGTATAATACGGGCTTTGATGTTAACAAGAACAAATCATGGATGATTTTTTGTTCATCATCATCCCACTCGATTGAGCGCGCTGGCTTACCAGCTTCCAAAGCTGGCTTTAATTGCTCCAAAACCGCTAGTTCCGCAATGGCTTCTTTATCCTTTGCAGACTTAGCAGCCTTTTCAACGCGGCTAAAGCGCTTGTCAATTGACTCCAGGTCAGCTAACACAAGTTCTGTGTTGATTGTCTCAATATCATCCAATGGATCAACTTTACCCGAAACATGGGTAATGTCGTCATCATCAAATGCACGTACAACATGCACAATTGCATTAACTTGACGAATATTTTCCAAAAACTTATTACCAAGCCCTTCACCTTGTGAGGCCCCTTTTACAATACCGGCAATATCAGTAAATTCAAAAGTTGTTGGTACTACTTTGTCAGCTGGAATTAATTCTTGAATTCGAGCTAAACGATCATCAGGCACTTCAACCATTCCCACATTTGGTTCAATAGTAGCAAATGGGTAATTGGCCATTTCTGCCCCTGCTTTAGTAATTGCGTTAAATAGCGTTGATTTACCGACGTTTGGCAAGCCAACAATTCCTGCTGTAAGAGCCATTATATATTTACCTATCTCTCTTTTTATTCTTGTGCACTTTTCAATACACGTTTAAATCTTTTATCAAATTCATGACGGGTCATAACAACTTGGCGTTGACAACCTTGGCAAACAATTTTCATATCCGCACCAACACGCATAATTTGCCACTCATTAATCCCACAAGCATGTGGTTTTTTCATTTCAACAACATCATATAATTTATACATTGTTGCCTCCTTATTGCTCATCAAGATCAATATTCAACATATCAAAAATCCGATTTAAATCTTCATCTGACAAATATGTAATTTCAATCTTACCTGCACCTTTACGATTGCGTGTCATATGGACTTTCGTACCAAATTTATCTTCTAGCGCTGTTGTTGATGCTTTGATGTAAGGTGAAAGACTTGCTTGATTTTTAGTTGGGGTGGCTTGTTCGTTCAATTTATTTACTAACTGTTCTAATTGTCGAACCGTCATCCCTTCGGTAATGGCACGCTTAGCAACTGGTGTAATACGGCGTTTATTATGTAGTCCTAGCAATGTTCGTGCTTGTCCCATTGATAACTGGCCTGCATTTAATAAACTTTTCACTTCGTCTGGTAAATTCAACAATCGCAAAAAATTAGCTACTGCTGAACGTGCTTTCCCTAATCGCTTAGCAACTTGCGCTTGTGTCAAATTAAGACCATCCATCATGTCACGATAAGCCTGTGCTTCTTCTAACGGTGTTAAATCTTCGCGCTGCAAGTTTTCCAAAATAGCCGCTTGCAACATTTGATCATCGTCCAGCTTGCGGACAATTGCTGATATAGTAGTCATATCAGCTAATTGTGAGGCCCGCCAACGTCGTTCACCAGCTAGCAATTCATATTGACTATTATTTTTAGGATTATGGCGCACAATAATTGGTTGTAACACACCATTTTGTTTAATTGAATCTGCTAATTCTTGTAATTTATTTTGATCAAAAACGCGGCGTGGTTGAAAAGGATTTGCCACAATCTTATCAATTGTAATATCCCGAACTTCATCACTACCATTGACTGTATGATCTAACCCTTGGTCAGCAAACAATGCGCCTAAGCCACCACCTTTTGCACCAAGACCCCCTAAACCTGTTTTTTTAGATTTCACCATGAGATTTAAGGACCTCCTCTGCTAGATTTGTATAAACTTCAGCACCCTTTGATCTAGGATCGTAATCAATGATGGCCAGCCCACGTGAAGGTGCCTCTGATAAACGTACGTTACGTGGGATTACCGTATCATATACTTCGCTATTAAAGTACTCGCGGACATTTTCTACAACATCAGCAGATAGGTTAGTACGTGGATCAACCATTGTCATCAAAACACCTTCAATTTTTAAATCAGGATTAAAGTGTCGCTTAACTAGTTTCATATTATTCATTAGTTGTCCAAGACCTTCTAGTGCATAATATTCTGCCTGTACCGGAATTAAAATTGAGTCTGCAGCTGAAAAAGTATTAATCGTGACAAGCCCTAATGAAGGAGGATTATCAATCAATACATAGTCATATTTTTCGCGAACATCACCAAGCGCATTTTTTAATCGCAACTCACGTGCCATAACTGGCGCCAATTCTAATTCAGCACCTGCCAAACGAATTGTCGCTGGTACAATATCAACACCCTCGTGTGAGGTTGGTAGAACAACTTCCATCAATGGTACGTCATTAATTAATACATCATAGATGTCTTGTTCAATATTAGATTTATGTACACCGGTTCCTGAAGTTGCATTTCCCTGGGCATCAGTATCAATAATTAATACTTTTTTACCAAAATTAGCTAATGCAGCAGCTAAATTAACCGTAGTCGTTGTTTTACCAACACCACCTTTTTGGTTTGCTAATGCAATAATGTGTCCCATTATGTTCTCCTTTCTACAATGGTTTACGTGCTGGATCCCCTGGCTTTCGTGGATAACGATTTGGTGTTGGTCCAACTTTTTCAATCACAATAATTGTTCTGGGATCACCATTGGGCAAGTTAACTGAAATGGATTCGCCAATTTTGCCACCCAACTTTTTAATAGCACCTTGTGCTTCTTCAAGTTCTTCGTTAGCTGCACTACCTTTCATTGCTAGTAGCACACCACCTACTTTTACCAATGGCAAAGTTAATTCACCCAATACATTCAAGCGTGCTAGTGCACGTGCTGTCGTTACATCATATTGTTCACGATTAGGGGCCTTCTTTTGACCAAACTCTTCTGCCCGTGCGTGAATAACAGTGACATCTTCAAGTCCTAATTCATCGACTAATTCTTGTAAAAATTTAATGCGCTTATTTAAAGCGTCAATAATAGTGATTTTTAATTGCGGAAACGCTATTTTTAATGGTAGCGATGGGAAACCAGCACCAGCGCCAACATCAACCATGCTAAGTTGATCACTTTGTAATTTAGGATACGCCCACGCCAAAGTTAACGAATCATAAAAGTGCTTTAAATACACTTCATCTCGATCCGTAATGGCTGTTAAATTCATATGTTCATTAACTGCTACCAATCGATCATAATACGTTTGGTATTGTGCTAGTTGTTTATCATCTAAAACAATGTTTTTATCGCGTAATGCCGCCGCAAATTCTTCGGGATTCATTATCATTCTCCAAACTGATTCCAATACTAAAAGAATACCGCAAAATGCCTATCTATTCAATAGTCTGGCCGAGTTGTATCTGTCATGTGTCACATTAATGTTCCACGTGAAACAACAACTAAATTGCCGTAATTTTTTCCATAAACCACTTATTAAATGCAGCAACATTGACTGATGTGGCAACGCTAACATTTGTGTAATTGGTTTTTGTTGCTACAGTTGCCCCAGTAGCCGGTCCTTGTGTGACGACAGCAACATTGTAGTCTTCAAAAACAAAAGATTCTGGTTGTGCCAAATAGTACAATGTATTCACATCATGCATTGGTTTTGCGCCATCTTGGTCATCAGCATAATGAGCAAATAAAGCTTGCAACATTTTACCAGTTTGATTGATGTCACCTAACTTATCGATATTTGCTTTGCTCAATAAAGCCTGCAACGTGACATTTAACCCAATCATCTTAATTGGTAACCCAGATGTAAACAAGATTTGCGCTGCGTGCGGGTCTGTATACACGTTGAATTCTGCAACACTGGTTATATTGCCTACACCTAAAGAACCACCCATCACAACAACTTGCGCTATTTTAGGTAACACCTCTGGATACATACGAATTAGCAATGCAATATTAGTAAATGCCCCGGTCGCAACTACTATCATCTTTTTTTGACTATTCATCAAGACCTGACGCATTGCGACAACTGCATGTTCTGGTAAAACAGCTGTTTTAACTGTTGGAAATTCCCAACCAGCCATCCCCGATTCCCCATGAATATCAGAAGCGTCAACATATTTTTTAATTAATGGCGTGGATGCTCCGGCTGCCACTGGTACCACGTTTTCTTGATTGAAAAATTCAATCAAATGCAAAGCATTTTTGGTTGTTTTATCAACCGAAACATTACCTGCTACTGTCGTGAGTAACATTACTTGAAATGCATCATCAGTTAACGCAATTGATAATGCAGCCGCATCATCAATACCAGGGTCCATATCCAACAATATCTTTTGCGTCATTTCTATACCTTATCCCCTTTTTAATACTTAGATAGTATCACATGCCTACTTATAATGGCCGCTATTTTATTTTAAACGTTGCCAAATTTTATCTTGTATTTTCGGTTGCGGATCATTTTGAATATCAGCCACCGTTTGCCATTGACCACGCAGTAAATTTTGTTGCGGAACTGTCGCTGTTAAGATTGTTACGGTCCATTTTAAATGCGTATACACATGGGTTACTGGCCGACCAGAAATCTTTTTTAAGTCAGCAACAATGCCATAATCTGCTGCTAAACGATTTTGGGTGGCTTGAATCATTTCTTCTTCAGTCCAATTCGCATCATTATCTAAAATAAAATCCGTCAATGCATATAGTGGCATCATCCAAAAATCACCTAACAACCCTTTTGTTGGCCGTTGTTCCCACAAATAACCCGCTGGTGATTTAATAGCAATTGCAAAATAGGTCACCGGCTTAGGTTTTGGTGCCTTAGACTTAACCGGATAAAATTCCTCTGTACCATCTAAGTATGCAGCGTTATATGCTTTAACAGGCGAGTGCTCACTATCATAGCTTTTAGCAGTCATATAAGATGAACCTAAATCCATAATGGCTTGATTGAAATCTCCCGGTCGTTTTTGATCAATAATTTGTTGCCCTAATTCAAAGAAAATTTTACGTGTTTTAGGTTGTGCAATATCAGCATCAATTTCAAATAAACGTGCCAAGACCCGAAAGGCATTACCGTCAATTGCTGGGACTGGTTCATCAAATGCAATACTAGCAATTGCTGCAGCCGTATAAGGACCAATACCGACTAATTTTTGCAATTCTTGCATATTATCTGGCCAAACACCGGCATAATCATCAATAACCTGTCGTGCTGCTTTTTGCATATTACGCACTCTTGAATAATAGCCCAACCCTTCCCATGTTTTTAACAATACCTGTTCTGGTGCCATTGCCAAATCGTTAATTGTTGGGAAAGTTGCCATAAATCGTTCAAAATAGGGAATCACTGTTTGGACTTGTGTTTGTTGTAACATAATTTCAGATACCCAAATATGATAAGGGTCTCTATCCTGACGCCATGGCAGTGTTGACCTACCTTCTTGATCATACCAAGTTAATAATGTTGCTTGAAAAGCGTTTATTTTATCATCATCCCACATTTCAATCATGAAAATTTGCCACCTTTTTAAAAGTTATTTACTTAGTGTAACATTTTATAATTTTTGATTTGCCTAAATCTAACTTAATGCGCGATAATATAATTAATAATATACATAGAAAGAGGATTTTCCTTATGACAGATCAAACTTCACTGAAGAAATTAGCGGGGTATCGTGCGGCCGAACTTGTTGAAGATGGTATGGTAGTCGGCATCGGTTCTGGTTCAACGATTGCCTATGTTATTGAGGTACTTGGAAAGCGTGTTGCCGAAGATGGTCTTAAAATTAAGGGCGTCCCAACTTCTGATAAAACACGACGCACCGCAGCAAAACTTGGTATTCCAATGCATAACGTTGACGATGTTGATCATATCGATATAACCATCGACGGTGCTGATCAAATTGACGAAAATTTTGCTGCTATTAAAGGTGGTGGTGCTGCGCTCCTTTGGGAAAAAATTGTTGCGGTCAATTCAAAGCGTAACGTTTGGGTCGTTGATGGTTCTAAATTATCAGATCATTTAACCCACTATTTGCCCGTAGAAATTATTCCATACGGTGCTGACCAACTATTTAAACGTCTTGAAGTAAAAGGTTACAAGCCCACTTGGCGTTTAGATCAAAATGGCAATCCTGTCCGTACTGACTCTGCCAATTATCTAATTGATTTACATCTTAATAAAATGCCTGACCCATTTACCTTAGGACGTGAACTAACAAGTATGGTCGGTGTTGTTGAACATGGCTTATTCTTAAACGTTGTTGACCAAGTGATTGTTGGTCGTGAAGATGAGAGCATTGATATATTTGATGCTCATCCCTTACCATTAGTCTAAATAAAAAAGCTTAACATCCCTTAGTTTTAGTAACTGCCATGCAGACTAATTCTCGGTTTGTTAAGCTTTTTTATTAGGCGTTTTTTTGCCCTTTAGGAATCAAAATTTTAAAGACTGTTCCTTGCGGTTGATTGTCAAGAATATCAATGGTACCGCGATGCCCCTGTACGACCCACTTCGCAATAGATAGTCCAAGGCCATGTCCGCCCGTTGAACGTGACCGTGCTTTATCAATTCGATAAAACCTGTCAAATAAATGTTTCTTATCTTCATCAGATACACCTGGTCCCGTATCAGAAACCATAATTTTGACATTATTGCCAACCATCTTACCTTCGATTTTCACACTAGCACCCTCACCAGCATACTTTTGTGCATTATCAGTTAGAATCACGAGTAATTGACGCAAGCGTTGAGAATCTCCCACAATTGGCATGGTTTCTGGTGCAATCACTTCTAAAGTTTGTTTCTTTTCAGCAGCATTATAAGCATAAATATCACCCACTTCATGAATTGTCGATGCCAAATCGATCTCTTCAAACGCAAACAATGGAATATCAGCGTCAGCTTGCGACAAGGTAAGTAAGTCACCCGTTAAATTATTTAAATGTCTAACTTCAGTTAGCGCATTGGCAACACTTTCAACTTGATCGATTACAGTGTCATTTGGATGTTCAAGCATTCGTTCCAAATTATTTTGAATTACCGTCATCGGCGTCTTAAATTCATGCGCTGCATCGGCAACGAATGTGCGTTGTTGATTCCAAGATCGCATAATAGGCCGCATATTAGCACGAGTTAATGCCATGCCCATTAATAATAACGCAAGTTCGGATAAGACATAAATCCAAAATAATCGTGTTTGATATGACTCAACTAATTCGTGCTCTGCTGTAACATCCACATAAGCCAATTCATCACCACGCCGATTAAAGAAGTACCAACTACCACGGTAATCTCGTAAATAAACTTTGTTTTCTTTTGGTAAATTCAATACCTTAAAAGAATCAACAAAATCAGTGACTTGTGCCGTTTCAGTTTGAACGATAGGCCGATCAAAACGATTAGTTTGCACATCAAAAACTCGGCTTACGCGATGCTGCGCATTACCATACATAACTGTCCGAAATTGATTAATGGTAAATGTGCCAATCAATACGAAGACAAATGTAAAACCCATCACCATTAAAATGGTCATCTTTACTTGTTGTGGTAGCGAAGCGCGGATTCTTTGCAACCACTTTTTAAATCTACGCCACTGATAATGTGGTTCTTTGACCACTTTGGTATCAGCCATTAATCCTCATTTGTTGCACTTAACGTATAACCAACATTACGCAACGTTTTGATATTAACTTGCGCCTCCGCTTGGCGTAAGTTCTTTCGTAGATTAGACATATAAACTTCGACTACTGTCAAAGAAGTGTCTGAATCAAAGCCCCATAAGCGATCAAAAATTTGATCCTTTGTAACAATTTGGCCAACATGTTGTACCAGATAAACTAGTAGTCCAAATTCACGACCTTGTAAACTAATTTCTTCATTACCAACTAAAACTTTATGCTGTTCGACATAAATTTGAATATTACCAACTTCCAAAGCACCATCTTGTCCCAAAACACCTGTATGACGAAGTAATGCCTTTAAACGTGCCAAAAGTTCTTCTTTATAAAATGGTTTTGTAACGTATTCATCAGCCCCTAGATCAAACCCTTGCATCTTATCGGTCAATTCACCTTTAGCTGTTAACATCAAAATCGGTAAATTTGGCAAGGCTTCTTTAGCCTTCTTCAAAATCGTAAAACCATCTTGTCCTGGTAACATGACGTCTAAAATCACGGCATCATATACCCCAGATTCAATTTCAAACCACCCTTCATCACCATCATGAACTTGAACAACTTCACCTAATTCTGAAATCGTTTCTTTTACCGTATCATTTAACGCATAATCATCTTCAACTACTAATAATTTAATTGTATTTTCAACCATAACGCACCACCCTCTTATACTTATTTCTCTCTTTGAATGTGACTATAAGCGTTGAACCTTAAAAAGTGCCTATTATCAGCTTACTGAAACCTTAAATATTTAAGGTTTCTTGGTTTCATTATAAAACCTATACGCAATAATTGCTTAGATATACTTTATTTCATAAAAAAAGAACCATGATATTGCTCATAGTTCTCTTAAACGAAATTTATTTCTTACCTGTAAAGTAACTTACCAAACCAATCACAATCCAGATGCCTAAAATAACATATTCATATGGCCAAACCAACGAAACTGATGTACCGGGAATGATTGTTGACACCGCAATCAAAATGGCAATCACACCACCAATAACTGGTAATGATAAATGCTTATTACGGAATCCCCCCTTTAACTCGGGGTGCTTCTTACGAATAGCAACCAAATTAAAGGCGTTAACTCCCCAAGCTAATGCGGTTAAGAAACCACCAATGTCCAAGAAATACGTTAGGGCACCCTTACCAAGCCAGCCTAATGCTAACACTAAGATTAATGTCATAATAATTGCACGACTTGGCGTCCCATACTTTGGGTGAATTTTAGCAAAATAGCTTGGTAAAATTTTTTGTTCTGCTAATGAGTAAATTAACCGCGGCGCTGCTGAAAACAATGCCAAAAAACTAGTTCCTAATCCTAAGAAAGCAATAATAAAAGCAGCTGTTCCAAGTATTGGGAAACCTTCTGCTTTGAATGCATCAACTGTTCCCATTTCCATCATTGCTGTACTTTGCCAAGGATGAACCCATGCTGATGCTAACAACACTAACAAGTAGTATGCTGATGCAATCATAATGGCAATCACCACAATACGACCAATTTTACGAGCTGGCGTCTTGACCTCTTCAGCCATCACACCAATCGACTCCCAACCCGTTAAGAAAGTCATTGCTGGTAAAATAAAGCGGAAAATTTCAGGGGCTTTCGTCTGATGATCATAAAAAGCTGGCCAAAAATTACTTGGCTTACCATGACTAAAACCTACAACAATCAAGATAAGACCAATTAAAATAAGAAGCACAAACAAGACAATTTGCACGTTACTAGTCAAATTAGCTCCACGATAATTAATTGCAAAAATAAATAATGTAATTAATACACCTAAAATCAGTTCTATATAGTGAACTTTAGCCCCTGCAAATGAGTATGCTGGTCCCGTTGCAATTTTGGGGATGATTTGTGATAACAACATACTTGATGCTGTCACATAAAATGCTAAAGCACTCAAATATGATCCTAATAATGCCCAACCTGCAAACAAGCCTCCTTTTTTACCAAATGCCTCATAACCATAAACGACTTCACCACCAGCTTTTGGATAAATTGTCGATAATTCAGCAAACGATAATGATACCAAAATCGCTAAAATTGATGCTGCTAGAAGCCCAAAAATCTCACCACCCGCACCGTATTGATGAAAAAATTGACTATTTGTATAAATCCAACTACTTCCAATTACCCCACCAGCACCTAAAGAAATAATCCCAAAGGTACTGATACTAGGTTTTAAACCCTGTTGTGCCATACCACACAAGCCCTACCTTTCTATGTCCTAGACTAGCCCTAAATTAATCGTGTTGAAATACCTGTTGTATCTAAATCATAGATATTTTATTAATCATAATTTTACCAAATAATTAGTCTTAAAAGGTAATATTTAATATTAAATAAATTATAGTTATAAATAAAAAGTAGTAAACCATCAAGACACCTGATAGTTTACTACTGATTAAATCATTGCTATTAAATTAATCATCTCTACGTACAATTGCCTCTATTGACAGCGCATGCATAGCTTGTAGATATTCAGTGGCACTAATGTCAGGTGTGCTTGCTAACAAGTGGAATACCCCGCCAGAATTTTCAGATAACAACCGCTTATCTTCAAAGCCATTACGCATATAAAAATCATAGCGTCGTGTCCGTTGTGCTTCATTTTCAGCTTGTGTTCCCATCTGTTCGGCTTCTAGGATAAGACCATCTTCATAGCGTTCTTTCAATATAGCTAAAGCACGACTACCGTATCCCTTACTTTGAATTGTTGCATCGATAGCAAAATATAGTAAGAATGCTTTTGACAGGCCAATTTCACATAGATAAGCAACACCAACAACGGTTTGATCATCTACAACCACCTGCATTTTTATGGCATCTTGCTGTTCAACTAGCGCCACTAATTCTGCAATTGGTCGCTGTTCATATGCAGGAAATGCCTCAGCATAAATACGTTCCCAATCTTTTTGTGTATTTGGCGTAACGTCAATGATTTCCATTTCTAACACCTCATTTAACTTATTTTCTTGTTTCTCCACGATTATATCATGGTAATAAAAAAGCACCAAGCTCGTCACTTGATGCTCCTGATTATGCTCATTAATTACAATCTGCATAATCATGTTAGTAGTTATCTACTAACCTACAGAACGTATCGCCCTTGTTTCCTTATGACAAGGGCGATACATTTCGTTGATTGTTTAAATCTGCCAAAACGTATCACCCCCTTTCCTAGATTAAAAACTATTATAAACGTTCATTTAAAAAATTCAAATAGTTAGCTTATCAGCCTTGCATCTGTCATAGCATCAACTAATTTATGACGTTGCACTTTACCACTAGCAGTTCTTGGAAATTCATCAAGTTGATAGAATTTAGCTGGCACTTTATAATGTGCTAACATTTCACGGCCAAAATCACGCAAAGCTTCCTGTGATATTACTTTATCATCTTCAAAAATAATAAAGGCAACTGGCACTGCACCCCATTTTTCATCAGGCACGCCCACTACAGCTATCTGTGCAATTTCAGATAATTCTGCATATGTACTCTCAATTTCATCCGGAAAAACATTTTCACCACCCGACGAAATCATATCACCTTCACGGCCATCAATGTACAAAAAGCCTTCATCGTCTATCCAACCCATATCACCAGTGTCAAACCAACCATCTTCAAATGAATCAGCATATTTTTCTGGTTGATTCAAATAACCGACCGCCAATGTTGGTGACTTAATTTGAATACGCCCATGTTGCTTATTATCAGGGTGCGCAATCCGTAAAGAAACCGGTAATAGCGGTTGACCAGCTGACCCAATTTTACGTGGTGCATTTGCTGCGTCTAAAGCAATTACTTGTGAGGCAGTTTCAGTCATGCCATACGATTGTACAACTTCAATGCCAGCATTTGTTGCCTTCTGCAAGGTTGTTAAATCAGTAGGCCCACCACCTAATAACATTGTTCGAAAATTACGGTGATATTGCGTATTTGCAGGTAAAGCTGCTAATAAACGCGTCAACATCATCGGTACCACCGAAATTGTTGTCACTTCACCAGCCAACAAAATAGCGTTAATTTTTTGAACATCAAACTTTTCAACCAAACGGACACCCATACCGTAAATCAATGAACGCATCATTATTGATAGACCACTAATATGAAAGATTGGTACCACCGCAAGCCAGACATCATTTGGCATAATTCCTAAATTCAATGCCGAACCAACAGCCGAATAAAAATGATTACCGAATGTTTGCAGCACACCTTTAGGATTACCCGTCGTCCCTGATGTATACATAATCGATGTAACCTTTTTTAGATCAAAATCAGAGACTGGTGTTATAGCATCCGTAACAGTCGTATCAGCAACTGTTGCAAAAGACAGTTGTTGCCCGGCTGATAATGCTAACTTAAAGTCATCGTCCTGCACAACTAAATTAATTGCAGCATCTTTTAACTGAAAATCAATTTCACGCGCTGCCAAGCGTCGATTAATTAAAACAACCGTCTTACCTAATTGTTGCACGGCTAAAATCATCAAGTAACCTTGTAAATTATTTGATGTGATAACTGCTACTCGTTCTTCGTTTTTAGCATAGTGCGCTAATTGTGAAGCCAACTTTAATACGCTATTTTGCATTTGTAAAAAAGTTAGCTTTGTTTCTTGATATTGGACAGCTAAGCGATTTGGCGTCAACTGTGCTCTTTTTGTAAGCCAATTATCCATATGCATTCCTTTTTTACGTTTTATGATGACATGATAAAAAACTCAACAGTTGCCATGATTAATGGTCACCTATCGAGTCTCATCACTTATTTATGGGAATTTCGGATACTTTGAAAAATCAGGATCACGCTTTTCTAAGAAGGCGTCCTTTCCTTCTTTTCCTTCGTCAGTTGTATAGTACAACATCGTTGCATCCCCAGCGAATTGTTGCAAACCAGCCAAACCATCAGTATCTGCATTCATTGCAGCCTTAATAAAGCGCAAAGCAGTTGGTGACTTTTGTAAGATGATATTAGCCCATTCCATCGTTGCATCTTCAACTTCTGCCAGTGGTACCACACGATTAATCCAGTTCATATCGTAAGCTTCTTTGGCTGTGTAAAACTTATTCAAAAACCAAACTTCTTTGGCACGCTTATGACCAATAACACGTGCCAAGTAGCCTGACCCATAACCAGCATCAAATGAACCAACCTTAGGACCGGTTTGTCCAAACATAGCGTTGTCAGCAGCAATCGTCAAATCACAAACTAGTTGCAAAATGTTACCACCACCAACTGACCACCCCTTAACCATTGCAATAATTGGCTTAGGAATGATACGCATCAAGTGTTGTAGATCCAAAACATTCAAACGGGCAATGTGGTCATGTCCAACATACCCACCATTACCACGAACTGATTGATCACCACCAGATGAGAAAGCTTTATCACCTTCACCGGTTAAAATAATCACACCAATTGAAGCATCATCACGGGCGATTGAAAAGGCATCAATCATTTCTTGCACCATATCTGGTGTAAATGCATTATGATGACGTGGATTATTCATCGTAATTTTTGCGATTGCATCAGTACGCTCAAAGAAAATTTCTGAATATTCTTTAACTGTTGACCATTCTACTGTCATATTTATCTGCACTTCCTATTTTTGTCTTTTAATTCTGTAAACACTATTAGTAGTATAATCTTTTTCTATTATTTTTTCCAAATTAATATTAGAATGATGATTAACAAGAATCTATTTAAGTGAGGTTTTATGATGAACGCCCTAGAATATCTCAATGTGCAGACTGCCACTGTTTCGGCTGAAAAAACGATTATCCGCTTACCCATCTCTGACAACATTAAACAACCTTATGGCATTGTGCATGGTGGTATCAATGCTTTTTTAGCTGAAACTGCCGCTAGCTTGGGAGCTCAAGCATCAATAACTGATAACAACCATATACCTGTTGGTGTCGATATTCATACGCATCATCTATCTCCAGCCAATCACGGCACCTTATCAGCCATTGCAACGCCTGTAAAACTCGGTCATCGTATTCAAACTTGGCAAGTGGCTATTTTTATAGAAGAAACCCAACAACAAACCGCTACATCAACTGTCACCATTATGATTACTAGTAAGCCTTAATCTATTAAAGTCAGCAAAACACTATTAGATAGTCGTTGATTATGACATGAAATACTGGTCACCTTACTAGTCGTTGTGGCATCAGTTAAAATAATTGGTCCTAGACTAGTTTGGGCGTTAGCATACCGCCAACCTTTTGTCATCAGATGATCAATAGCATGTTGCGTTGGCAATAAACACATTGGTTTCATCTGTCCATACAGATAATCTGAAATTTGTTCTATTTGGTTAGGCAGATATGCCAAACTCTTCGTATCGACATTAGGAATAACAATTGCCATCTTATTAAAATCAAAAATTTGCAATTTCCCATTGCCCATTAATTGACGTTCCAAATCACGGAACGTTTTTTCTTTATGTAGCAACATAATGCCTTCTTTTTGCACAAATTGCCAGGTATCATCATTTTCTCGCAATGCTTGACAGAGTTGATTGGCATAGTCTGATACCATAAAATCCATCAACACAACAACCTGATTAACCTGGTTATTTAACCATGCTGCTACAATAATCAAATCTATTCGTTGTTGCTTGGCAAGCACGCCATCAATAATTGTAATTTTCATTGTCTTGTCTCCATTTCAAAATCACTGTTATTAGTGTAGACAACAAAACAACGTGCAACAATGACGTCATTAACTAACTTTTTTCGTCATAATAAAAAAGACATCAGTTTCACTATTAGTAGTGAATTGATGTCCTTAAGCATATAATGGTGGACGATTTCGATCCCTTATACACGGCTACTACATATCGTTCAAACGTCCCCATTTAGGGTGTGTGTCAGTTTCTTCGGTTTTTTCAACCACTGTATCGTTATCAACAATTGGAGCATGTTCAGCTGATAAAATAGCCGTTAAAACCTTGTTTAAAGCAACTATCTCCTCATGAGATAATGTTAAACCTTTACCCATTTTACTATTGTCAGGTGACCATGATCTTAAATCGAACTTCGGTTGATTATCCCCCCATTGCACGAAATTTAGTTGCAGTTCCCAACCACTTTTATTGGTTGATAATGAACCGAATTTTTCTAAAATATCATATGATAATTTTGCCATTTGTTCCTCCTAAATCGTCTGCGTTAAACGAACCCAATATCATATGCTGCTTGTGTTTGAATCATTTGTGTGATTATTTGTGGATCACGTGTTTGATCTAGCACCCACATTAATTTAGCGACAACCGCTTCCGTATTCATATCGCCGACCGTTACACCACCAGCATCAGCAACTCGTTTACCAACTTCGTACAAATTGATATCTTGCCCTTCTTCTAAAATCTGTGTTGTGATAATAACTGGAATATTTGCAGCAATTAATTTTTCAATACCAGGAATCAAATTACGTCTTTGAAATGGTAAACCACCATTACCAAAACTTTCAATAATAACACCATGAGTGTGATCTACTAAATAATCAAAAATATCAACGGACAATCCTGGAAAGGCCTTTAACACAAATATATTTGGATCTAATGAAGCGTGCGATTGCAATTGATGTTTTTCAGGTTCTGGTTCATATAATGACACCATTTCACTAGCATTTACACTAGCTAAATATGGATAATTAATACTCTCAAACGCATCATAACTCTTAGTTTTCGTCTTAACGGCTCGTGTTCCCATCATAACTAAACCATTAAACACTAAATAAACACCAGTTAAATGCGTTTGACTAACAAACGTCACAGCATCATCCAAATTTCGAATCGCATCCGTTTGTAATTCTCCCAACGGAATTTGTGAACCCGTTAATGCAACTGGCTTTTTAACGCCATACAATAAATATGACAATGCTGCAGCTGTGTAACCCATGGTATCAGTACCATGAGTCACAATAAAGCCATCAAATTCATCCTCGTGTTCTAAAATTCGACTAGCAATAATCAACCAATCTTCTGGTTGCATATTGGTTGAATCTTTTCCCATAATATTTTCAACTGACATTTGAACGTCATCCCGTGGGACAACGTAAGTCATTAATTCATCTGCTGTCATGCCAGGTGCTAAACCTTGCTCTGTTTTGGTAGATGCAATTGTACCACCTGTTGTTAAAACCAATAACTTTTTCATCGGCTTTCTCCCATTTATCTAAACATATCTTATTATTTATTATCGCACACTTATTTTTTTCGATATACCATTAAATAAAAATAAAGCCTCTAAAGGGCAGGACCCTTTTGGCTTCAAATAAATAACTTTATTTTTTTAATCGTGCTGAATACCGTAAAACAAATAAACTAATATCCCAATAACTAGCCACGCAACCATTAACCAAATTGCTGCTGTATTTAATGAAAACAATAAAATAAATGATGCTAATACCGTCATGATTGGTAAAATAGGAAACCATGGCATTTTAAAACCGTTATGCAGAATATCTTGTCGTTTTCGTAATCGTAAAACTGCTAGTCCCGCTATCATAAATGCCAATAAAGTTCCTGCTGAAACAAGATTAGCAAGCATGCCAATTGGAAAAACTGCACCTAATATAATCGCAATGATTGTTATCACGATAATAGCTGTCTTAGGTAATCCTTTTTGATCCACTTTTGCAAACTGTCGTGGCATTAAACCATCCCGACCAAATGAATAAATAAGACGCGATCCGCCGATTAATAATGCCACTAGGCCTGAAAACATCCCCATCAATGCCACAACTGACAGTAAATTGGCTGTAAATAAGTGCCCTGATTCTCGTAATGCCCATGCTGCTGGTTCAGCATTGTCTAAAAACTTTTCATATGGGAACATGCCCGTTAATACTAACGCAACACCAACAAATAGTGTCGTTGCAATAACTAGTGTACCAATAATTGCTTGTGGCATTGTTTTTTGTGGATTTTTCACTTCAGCTGAGTTAGCAGCAATCGTATCAAAGCCAATATATGCAAAAAATATTTGTGTCGCCCCTGCCAAAATTCCCGACACCCCGCCAAAATGCGTCCCTGGTTGATGTTGTGGTATAAACGGCACCCAATTATTTACTTGTACAGCTGTTAAACCAACTAAGATGAACAAAATAATCACGAAAATTTTCCCGATTACTAACCAATTCTCAATCCTGGCAATATTTTTTAAACCACGACACGCTAAATAACCAATTAATAAAATTGCTAACGCACCAAATAAATTAAAGCCCGTCCCCTTATTAATATTAAACGCTGCCTGAAAAAGTTTAGGTAACTCAAAGCCAAATCCAGTTAAAAAACCTTGAAAATATGACGACCAAGCTGAAGAAACTAACGCCAATGCAATCAAATATTCAGCTAAAATAGCCCACCCAGCTAACCAACCGACAAATTCACTAAAAATAACATTAGACCAAGAATAAACGGAACCCGCAAACGGCATTGCCGAAGCTAATTCAGCATAGGCTAAAGCGGCTAAGCCTGCAATTAAGGCTGCCAAAATAAATGAAATAACAACTGCCGGGCCCGCGTATTCAGCGGCTACAATGCCAGGCATGGTAAAGACACCTGCGCCAATAACCGTTCCAATACCCATTGCCATCATTTCTCGTTTACCTAATACCGCTTTTAATTTGCCATCTTTATCCGCATAATTCTGTGGACTTTCACGCCGACACATTTTTGCCATAATGTTAATTTACACATTGTTTCCCTCTTAAAAAATTATTCTTATCTACCAGCTAATTTATTAATCAACGGAATATAACTGATAAAATTTTCTCATCAAAAATTAGAAAACGCTGACTAAATTATTATTATTTAATTAATAAACAAGTCGATGTTTTTCATTATTTCAAAATAATCCTTGAATTCAGAGAATATTAATGCTATTCTTCTAAGTATTAATTAACGCATGGAGGTCATTCATTATGTTTAAGTCTAATATGAAAAACAACAATTTAGTAACGACCACCACCTCAACCACCATCTTGGCTGGTTGGGGAGTTTAGCGTGCTATTAATAAATTATTAGTTATTAACGGCCCATCCAATCAGCTCGACACCCTTTTTAGCGGTGCAGGTTAATTGGATGGGTTTTTTGTATACTTTTTAAACAAAAAGGAGAAAGTTTATGAAAGAGAAACAGGGCAAAGATAACTTAGAATTAAAACGTTCCTTAACGGGTGGTCAAATGCAAATGATTGCCTTGGGTGGTACCATTGGTGTCGGCCTATTTATGGGGTCAACTTCAACCATTCAATGGACTGGTCCTTCAGTACTATTAGCGTATGCCTTCGTGGGGATTTTATTGTACCTGGTCATGCGTGCTTTAGGCGAAATGATTTTTATAAATCCCTCGACTGGGTCATTTGCTGATTACGCCTCAAACTACATTCATCCTTTAGCTGGTTATCTAACAAAATGGAGTAACGTTTTTCAATATATCGTTGTCGGTATTAGTGAGGTTGTTGCCGTTAGCACTTATTTAAATTATTGGTGGCCTCATCTACCAGGTTGGATTTCTGGCATAGTCGTAATTGCTACCTTAACATTAGCCAATCTTGCTTCAGCCAAAGCATACGGTACCATGGAATTTTATTTTGCAATGATTAAAGTTGTTACGATTATCATCATGATTGTCCTTGGTTTGATGGTCATTTTCTTGGGATTAGGTAATAATTGGCATGCCATTGGTCTATCTAATTTATGGGCACACGGCGGTTTCTTTACAGGTGGTGCGAAAGGATTTATCTTTGCATTATCAATTGTCGTTGGTTCATATCAAGGGATCGAAGTTCTTGGGATCACTGCTGGTGAAGCAGAACATCCTAAACATGCTATTATTTCATCGGTTCGTTCAATTGTCTGGCGTATTTTGATTTTCTATATTGGTGCTATTTTTGTTATCGTAACCATCTATCCATGGAATCAACTAGATGCTGTTGGTTCGCCATTCGTTGAAACTTTTGCTAAAGTTGGTATTTCCGGTGCTGCTGGTATTATCAATTTCGTCATCTTAACAGCTGCCATGTCAGGTGCTAATTCAGGTATTTACAGCTCAAGTCGTATGTTATTTAAATTATCAAGGGACGGTCAAACAGCCAAATCTTTGTCTAAAATTTCTTCACATCAAGTACCTTATATTTCTATTTTCGCTATTTCTGGTGGTATTCTACTTGGACTTATTCTAAATACGGTTTTCTCAGCATATAGTAAATCAACCGCTAACTTGTTTGTCTTAGTTTATAGTTCTAGTGTGCTACCAGGTATGGTTCCTTGGTTCGTTATTTTAGTTTCAGAACTACGTTTTAGAGCCGCTAATAAAGATTTGATGGAGACGCATCCATTTAAGATGCCACTTTATCCATTAACAAATTACATTGCTTTACTGTCATTGATTATTATTGTTATCTTTATGTTCATTAATCCTGATACTCGTATTTCTGTAAGTATTGGTGCTGGCTTTTTGATTTTACTTTCAATTATTTACTTTATTCAAGCACGTAAATCGCACAACAATTAAAAACATTCTATTAATAAAAGGCTCTGCACTTGTCAAATCAAGTACAGAGCCTTTCATTTTATTTATAAACTAATGTTGTCGACCAATTTTAGAATTAATACCTTTTTGCGCCATTAACGCTTCCATTTCGTTTACCATTGCCAAAACTTCTGCATCACCAATTCGTTGTCGTGCACGACTCAATGTTGATGAACTCAATGGCCGTTCATACACATAACCCGATTGACCAACAAAATATTGTAAATACGGATTTTCTTTGATTTGCTCTAACGTTTCTTCATCCGTTAATTCTAACAGTTGCTGAATCATTAATGCACCAAATACTAAACGAAATGGTAATGGTTTAGGGCCACGTTTACTTTTAAAAACCATTGCATATTGCTTTTCCAAATCATGCCATGGCATGTTGTCAGCACGCACAACCCATCGATTATTTTGATTAATTGGTAAACCAGTTGGTTGATTAAAATCATCAAACGACAGTTGTTCATAATTTGTCACATGATATTTTCCCATCCTGATATACTCCCTATTCATTTATATTTGTATATTTATTATCGCATACTTTTACAATAAACAGGCAAATTTACATAATCGGTTTTAATAGAGGGACAAACCATTATTATTTATTTTTAAATTGATAATAATAATAAACAGGTATTCCCAATGCAACAAACACAAAAGAAATTAACACCATCGAAAAACTAGCTATTAAAGTATTAATTAAGACAAATAGTGCTCCACCAATTGCAACCAATGGAACTAAGGGATACAAAGGGGCTTTAAATGTATTTGCATCTAATGTAATACCTTGTTTACGATCTTTTGCTCTTAAAATAAATACCCCACAAAATGTTGCTGCATAAAATAGCCAAATAACAAACACAGCCATATCTGACAACCAATCAGCACCTGACAAAACAATCAAAATCATGGCTAAAACAGCTGTCGTCCACAACGCTGCTATTGGTTCCTTTGCCTGATTAATTCGCTTTAAATAACGTGGCAAAACCCCTTCTTCAGCCATTGCATAAACCATTCGTGGGAAAGCTAACATTTTACCATTTAATGTACCAATCATTGATACTAGAATACCAATCGCTATTAACTTACCGCCTAACTGTCCAAATGCTTGTGTCGCAACGGTGTATGGCACTTCACTACCTAATGCAACAATTTTATTTGCTGGTAATGCTTGGTAAATACCATATGTTACCCCAACGTAGGCTAAAATTACAATTAATAAACCAAAAACAATCGCTTTTGGTAAATTTTTACTAGGATTTTTTATTTCACCACCTAAATTAGCTAATGTTGCCCAGCCATCATAAGCAAATAAAGTTGCTAAAATCGCTAGACCAAAATTACCTGATCCCGTTGATGTAACATGTGCTACCGTTTGTCCCAAAGCATCAGCCTTACCAAAAAAAATACCAAAAATAACAAGTGCAGCAATTGGTATTAATTTAATACTAGTTGTGGCAACTTGGAACGCGCCTGCAATTCGATTATCCAATGAATTTAACGCCGTAATTAAAACAACCGTTATGATACCAATTAATGGTGTCCACGTCATTGGGATACCAAAAAAATTTGCGAATAACTGTGAAAAATAAGCAGCTACTGAAGCAATAATTGCCGGTGCATAAATTGCGACTTGGGTCCACCCTGTCAAAAATCCTGCAAATCCCCCGTATAATTTCTTCATATAAATGTAAATGCCACCAGTTTCAGGAATTCTTGAACCAACTTCTGACACAGTCAAACCACCTGCTAAAGTTATAAGACCACCAATTAACCACGCCATCAAACCAGCAGTAGTCCCACCTGCTGTCTCTAAAACTTGTCCTTGCTTAAAGAAAATACCAGAACCAATTACAGTTCCAATCACCACTGAAATTCCCGTCCATACACCCATCGAACGCCTTAACTCATTTTTCCCTGCTTCCATACACCTTCTCCTTAATGTAAAATAAAAACACCATTCAACCTAGATAAGTACAGCAAATCTGCATTACCAAGTTGAATGGCGTTCATCAGCGATAATTAATCACTTCAAAATACCCAACTGCTTGATAATACAGTCAGGTTAGAGGACGTCATCATATCAAATTGTAAACTACGTTCATTCATAGAATATATCCTCATTTCGTTCGTGATTTAGTATATACATAAGTTATCACAGCATATATTGTTTGGCAACTGTTTTTTATCTCTTTTTATTTTTATCAAAAAATTAGCCATCCGTCAGTCATCATGCAAATACCATTTTTTATTATGCCACTTAAAAGAAAATTAAGTTACACTATTGTTGTATATAAATATTAGGAGATATCATCATGAAAGCTATTCAACTTAATCAATATGGTTCAGTCACTGAACTTACGACTATTACAACAGAAATACCTAAATTACTAAAAAAACAATTATTAGTTAAAAATCATGCCATTGCTATTGATCCATACGATGTGAAATTCATTGCTGGTAAAATGGGAACTTCTGAGTCCTTGCCACTAATTCCCGGTTCTAGTGTGGTTGGTGAAGTCGTTGCAATTGGTGAAGACATCACTGATTTCAAGGTTGGCGATCGCGTTGCGGCAACGCGCCATCAAAAAGCATACGCCCAATTCGTACCTGTTGGTCAATCGGCAGCCACTAAAGTTCCTGATAATATTGATGATGCACATGCTGTCGCAGCCGTTATCGGTGCTGCAACTGGTTACCAAATGATTCATCGAGACTTAAACGTTAAACCAAATCAAAAGATTTTAATTCAAGGTGGTGCAGGTGCCGTTGGTTCTGTCGCAATCCAAGCAGCACTAAATATTGGCGCACAAGTTTTCGCAACAGCCAAGCCAGCGGACTTTGACTACTTAAAGTCATTAGGTAATGTGACACCAATTGATTACCATACTGCTTATGAAAATGAACTAGCTGATTTTGATGCTGTATTAGATACAATCGGTGGGTCAGTTTCTATACAATCAGCTAAAATTTTGAAGCAAGGTGGCCTATTACGTAGTTTAGCTGGTTTAGATGATGCTGCTGTTGCCGAATTTGACATAGATGCTGCCAATACATATTCAGATGGTAAACGTCCTAATCTACAGGCTTTATTTAATGATATGGCTACCGATAAAATTTCAATTCGCATTGGTCAAATCTTACCATTCACATTATCTAATTTACGTGATGTTCATGAGCAAGCTCGCCATCATTCACTACAAGGTAAAACAATTTTAACGATGACCGAATAATAATTTTCGTTATTATATTTGGTACAATAAGAGCATCATTAAACAAGGAGTTTACCCAAAAATGTTATTTACTGAACGTGATTATTACGAAGATGTCGTCAAAATGCTAGCCGATCGTGGTGTTGCATTAGATGCAATTGCTGAGTTAACAGTTGCCGGTCAAAAAGATCATATCCCAGATATGACACACGAAATTGCACTTGATTCTATCAAACATGTCCTACATAAAACTGAAGTTCAAGATGCCATTATGACTGGATTGGCAATTGACGATCTTGCTCAAACAAACCAATTACCTGAACCACTACAAAACCGTATTAGTCAAGACCATTCGACCTATGGTATTGATGAACAATTAGTCATGTCAATTCTTGGCGTTTACGGCACAATTTCATGGACCAATTTTGGTTACTTGGATCGCACCAAGCCAGGCATCATTGGCCAACTAAATGCTGAACAACACGACGGTGGCCGTGTAAATACTTTCATCGATGATATTGTTGCAGCTATAGCAGCCGCATCGGAAGCAAGAATAGCACATGATTAAAAAAGAGCGTTGCCAATCTGCGGGTAACATTCCGGTATAAGGCCTGTTTTGTGCCCTGACGCTGCTAAGCGGCTGGGTCAAAATTGGACTTATATAAGGAATGTTGCTGATTGGTGCGCGTTTACAAAGAGCAGATATAATTTTCGTTTTGACAGGTAATATAAGCCACAAATATGGTGTATTCGCCGTAGCGACTGCGCAGGCATTACACCGTGTTTGTGGCTTATATTACCTGGATTGAAAATTTATCGCGTTTATGAAGAGCGGATATAACTACCGCTTTGGAGTCTAAAATAAGCGATAAATTTGGCATGCTGCCGCAGCAAAGCGTAGGCGTATGACATATTTATCGCTTATTTTTGACGGACTGGTAGTTCATCGCGTTTATGAAGAGCGTTGCCAATCTGCGGGTAACATTCCGGTATAAGACCTGTTTTGTGCCCTGACGCTGTCAGGCGTCTGGGTCAAAATTGGGCTTATATAAGGAATGTTGCTGATTGGTGCGCGTTTACAAAGAGCAGATATAACTACCGCTTTGGAACCATACAAAAAAGCCATGGTAAACATTTCCGTTCGCCATGACTTTATTTTTAAATATTTTTATTCTTCTGATCCAAGACCATACTTAGCAACTAGTGCAGCTAGTGCCCCACCAACCAAAGGTCCGACGAAGTATGCAGCAATGTGAGTCAATGCTGTAGCTGATCCAAACATTGCAAAGAAGATTGCTGGTCCAAATGAACGCGCAGGGTTCAATGAAGCACCAGTAACTGAAACACCTACTATAATCAATGCAGCCAATGTCAAACCAATAATCATTGGTGCAGCAACTGAAGATGCTGAAGCCTTCTTTGAAGTTACCATCAAGATAACTAGAACAAACAAGAATGTCAAAATCATTTCAATAACAGATGCACCAATAAATGATACAGGTGCTGTGTAATCAGTTTGACCGAAACCAACTTGCTTGATCATTGTGGCGTTAGCACCAACACTTTGCATAATTGCCCAAACAATAGCTGATCCTGCAAGACCACCAATTAATTGTGAAATCACATAACCAACAAACTCTCCCCACGTGATACGACCATTAATGGCAGCACCCAATGAGACAGCTGGGTTAAAGTGACCACCTGAAATTGGTCCAAAGGCATAAGCACCAGCTGCTAAAGCGATACCGAATGCCAAGGCTACAGGCAGTGGACCTGTTTGTAGACCAACCAATACAACAGTACCAGTACCTACAGCGACCAACATCAAAGTTCCAAAGAACTCTGCTAGGTATTTACGCATATTACTTTCCATAATCAATAATTGCTCCTTAAATGAGATTCCTTCGTTTTATAACGAAATAAATAAACTAACATTAACTATATAACATTATTGTACTTAAAATCAGCTTTATTAACTAATTTTTAAACTTAACGTCCAATAATTTTTAAAGCATCCTTATCCAAAGTATACCAAGTATTAGTGGCATTTGCTTCAAATTGTGCAATAAAACTAGCACTACCCTCTTTTGGCATAGCTGATCCAACTAATTCATTGTCCATACCAAATACTTGTAAGGCACTAAAATTTTCATCCCAGCGCACAGTATAGTAATTACCATCCATTTTTTCATCAACGATTGATTGGAAGCCAGCTTTTAGTGCTTCTTTAATAACATCTTCTTCAGATACGGTAAATCCACGACCTGCCATTAACGCAACTCGGTCGCGAACATCTTGCATGTCTTCTGGAATTTTTTGCATATCCATAATCTCTCCTCTCTTTTTCTTACTTTATGTTAAAAAATATTGTACTAGAAACATTTTAACAGTCAGTTGCGATATAATAAACAGTGGACGTTATAATTGATTACTAATATAAAATTTACAAGGAGGTTGATTTTCATGATTGATTCAGTCACTGCCCAAGAAATGCAACGGTTTAGCCACTACACCATTGATGAAATTGGTGTCCACCCACTAGTTCTGATGGAACGAGCAGCTATGTCTGTTATTGATGTGCTAGGTGCTGGTGCTTTTGATTTGTCTAATGTACTCGTCATTGCTGGTTTAGGAAATAACGGTGGCGACGGAATCGCAGTCGCCCGTATGTTATCCCAAAAAGGCGTTAATGTTGACCTACTATTGTTAGGAGATGAACATCGTGCCGCACCTAATACTGCCAAACAATTAGAAATTGCTCGTAACTATGGTATTACACCACATAATCGCGTACGTGATTTCCGTCACTACACCGTTATTGTTGACGCCTTATTTGGTGCTGGTTTATCAAAACATGTGCCAATCAAACTTGGTGATATGATTAAGCGTGTTAATTCTGCCAACATCCCCGTTGTCTCAGTTGATATTCCTTCCGGTTTACATGCGACAACTGGTAGTATTTTAGGTTCAGCCATTCGTGCTACTGCAACCGTTACTTTCGCTTATCCTAAAAAAGGCCTATTGCAAAACGAAGGTCTTAAAAGATCTGGGAATATCTACGTCAAAGATATCGGCATTTATTCACCAGATGAATTATCAAATTTTAAGAAAGAGAGCAGCACCCAATGAAAATAGTTTTAGTCGGTGCCGGACCACGTAATTTAACATTATTAGAACGCCTTATGTCTTACGCTAAAGGCATTACGGAACCTGTTGACATTACCTTGTATGATAATTTCCCAATCGGTGGCCGCGTTTGGAATCCGGACCAAGATCCCACTTTTTTGATGAACACAGTTACTCGCCAGTTAACATTATTCCCAGATCCTTCAGTTCCAAACCATGCTGCTACAGCTACTTATGGTCCTAACTTTTATGAGTGGGCTATTACATATGGTAAAGAATATGTCCAACGCCGCCAATTTATTAATAAAGAGCATTTTCTAGATGAAATTTCTCGTATTAATCCTAATCGGTTTACATCACGTGCGCTTTTTGGTGCTTACGGCCAATGGTTTTATGAACGTTTAGGAACACAAGTACCTGGTAATGTTATTTTATCTTATGAGCGTAAACAAGTGATTGATGTTAAACAACAAGAAACGCAATACACTGTTGTTCTAGATGATGATACATCTTTTATTGCTGATAAGGTTATTTTGGCAACTGGTATGACCGATAGTATTTTATCGTCTGAACAACAAGCCTTTTCTGAGGCTGCTACCGCCAATCAAAATATGCTTTATATCCAGCCAACACATCCAGCTGAGGCTAAATTAGATGATATTCCAGCCCGACAAAAAGTTGTCCTACGTGGATTAGGATTAAGCTTTTTTGATTACTTAGCAAAACTGACCATCGGTCGTGGCGGTCGTTTTGCTCGCGATAATAATAGTATTCTATATTATCTACCGTCTGGTAAGGAACCTCATATTATTGCTGGTTCACGCCGTGGTCTACCATTACATGCACGTGGTATCAATCAAAAAGTTAAAGCCGGTTATAAACCAACATTCTTTACAAACAAAAATTTAGATAAGTTAGCTGCAGAAAATAATGGTCAATTATCTTACGATGCTTTTTTCAAATTACTACAAAAAGAATTAGAGTATAAGCATTATCGTAATACCATCAATGACTTCGGTATTACTTGGCCATTTAATGCTGATCACTTCATGGATGCTTTAGCTGAAAGTGATGATTTAAATACAACTGCGCGCCAATTCGGTGTTGCAGAAGAATATATTATGGATTGGCAACGTATTCTTAATCCTGTTGCTGACGTACCTGACGAAGTTGAATATAGCGATTTCATGATGAATTACTTAACATGGGATATCAATGATGCTTATAAAGGAAACGACGACGCACCTTACGCTGGTTCCTTTGATATGTTACGCGATATTCGTTCAATTATTCGTCACTATTTGGATGCTGGCTATCTTAATGCTGATGAATACGAGAAATTTTTGCAACACTTCAATCCATTCAATTCATTAATTTCAGTTGGCCCACCAATTTTACGTATTGAACAAATGCGTGCATTAATCGAAGCAGGCTTATTAACTGTTGCTGGGCCTGGTTTAAAAGTTGATATTCAAGACACACATTACGTTGTCACAGATAGTCGGCATAATCGTTGGACTGTTGATAACTTAGTTGAAGCGCATTTGTCAGCACTTTCATTGACGAACACAAACAACCCGCTATTAGCTAATTTACGTGATCATGGTCTGTTAAGTGAAGCAACGTATACACGCTCAAATGGCACAACTTATTCAGTAGGCGGAACCCGTATGAATAAAGACACATTAGCTGCAATCGATACCCACGATCAAGAAGTTCCTGGCCTATTTATCTGGGGAGTTCCAACGGAGGGATGGTCATGGTTTACAACCTTCTCACCTCGTCCTAATATTTCAGATAAAAACTTAATTGATGCTGAAAATATTGCACATACTATTTTTGATTAATCAAAGCGGACTAAAGTAACGGTCATTTTTTAGTACACATTTAAAGAATCATCAACCCAATTGTTAACAGCATGGACTGATAATTCTTTTTTTGTACAAAAAAACAAGTTGCGACATAAGAAGCTGTCCCAACTTGTTTTATTTAAAATTGTATTAATCATAATCCTGCTATTTTTATCAGCATAAGCGTGTTACACATCGGCTACAAACCGCCTTTTGTCTCGTTCTCTCAAAAGAAATATACCCAGTCAATGTTAAACAAATTCTTGTGTTAACGTACCCGCAATTTCATCAATCAAATTTTTATCCCTAAGTCCCGTTGTTTTAACAACCACTTCAGAAAACTTTTCTTTTAACATTTGGAGTAACTTAACACTTTCATCATCTTCTAAAACGTCAAATTGATAAATCTTACCAACTGTTTCTAATAACTTTTCATATGTCAGACCACGTTCTTTAATTTCACGAATTGGACGAATAAAGCGTTCGTCAAAACCAAGTTTACGAATTGGTGTCCGACCAACACGGGCAATCGTATCAGAAATATAAGTGTTTTCAAAACGTTCAATTATCTTTTGCTGATATGCCTCATGACCCGCACGATCAAAGCCCCACTTTGCAATCAAAAGATCTCCTGTTTCTGACAAAACACCTTTCAATTGTTCCAAAACACGTTCATCTTTGATGGCATCCCCAATTGTTTCATATCCCAAGGCCTTACCGGTATAGGCAACGGTAGCATGTCCAGTATTCACAGAAAACAGCTTACGTTCAATAAAAGGTTCCAAGTCTTGTGCGTACTCAACACCGGCCAGCTTTAATTCAGGCCGGGCCATTTGTGACTCATCAATAACCCATTCCTTAAATGGCTCAACAGAAACCATTAACGGATCATCATGTTTTTGTAATGGCACAATACGATCAACCGCAGCATTAGGGAAACCGATATATTCATCAACGAATGCCTTATTCTCATCATCCAAAGTCTTATAAACTTCAGTTTTAAGATGATCTGATCCCCCAATCATGTTCTCACATGCAATAACATCTAGTTTTTGTGTGTTATTTTGTTGCTTACGTGCAACCAATCCATCAGCAATTAAAGGAGCAATAAATTTTAAAATTTTAGGACCAATAGCAGTTGTCACAATGTCAGCTTCTGCAATGGCTGTCACAACCTTCTCTGGTTCTTTACCATTATTAATACCATCTACATTTTTAACCCGAATTTTCTCTTGTCCTGTAGCTGCTAATTCAATTTCATACTCGTGACGTTCTTGTAATGCTGAAATAATTGTATCGTTAACATCTACAAAATCAATTGAAAAATCGTTTGATGCTAATGTTTCACCAATAAATCCTCGTCCAATATTACCTGCTCCAAAATGTACTGCTTTCATTAGTTTTCAACCTCTTTCAATAATGTGATAATTTCTTGGGATGATTGGGCATCTGCCAACTTTGCAACATTGTTGATATTGCTGCACAACAACGCAATTTTTGAGAGAATGTCCAAATGCTCGTTATTTTTACCAGCAATACCAAAAACAACAGTCACTTTGTTATTAGTTTCGCTATTTTCACTAAAATTAATACCAGTCGGAATTTGAACAACTGAGATACCTGTCTTTTTAATATATTGCTTACCAGCATCTGTCCCGTGAGGAATTGCAATAAAGTTACCCATATAAGTTGAAACATCGTTATTGCGATCAATCATTGCATCAACATACTCTGGTGTAACACATCCTGCATCGACTAAAATTTGCCCTGCCAACTTAATAGCATCATCTTCATTTACAAAATTCTGATTTATCTTAATCATGTCTGCTTGTAGTTCCATGACCGTTTATTCCTCTCATTTACTCGTTATATTTTTTATTGCACGTTTTTTGAAATTTCATTTAACTTATTATCAACAAGATTTTCAATTGCAATTAATTGGGCATGTTGATATTTATTAGTTAGCGTTTCAATAATTTTCGGTGTTGAAACAATCAAGTTACCATCTTTATCTTGCAAATCACGAATAGCAACTCGCTTAACACGTGTTTGCTTATTGGCATGATTGATTTTTTCACTTAAAATATCCGTGGTCATAGTAGCTGACCCAGCATTTGACTTATCATAAGCTACCTGAATTTCAGCAACATTTATAAAATCATTAACAACTGGTTCTTTTGCTTCAACTACTGCCGATTGCTTATCTACGGCACCACTCCCACCTAATTGTGCATCCTTTAAGTTTTCAACGATTTCATCATAACGCGGACTATTCATAAAGTTTTGTACGGCTACACTCAATGCATGCGGTGCCTTTTGTTGTGCACGTTCTTGTAATTCTTCTTGCGTCACCACTAACAAACCATTTTCATTTTTCAAATTACGGACAGCTACGTTAGTAACGGGAATATCTTGCAACCCCGCTTTTTTAAATCTATCTCGTAACAGAGAAGCTCCCATCGCCGAAGAACCCATACCAGCATCACAGGCAAAGATAACCTTTTGCACACTTGCATAATCCATTGCTTGGCTTCCATTAGTAACTAACGTCTTCCCCTTAGATGCTGACTTCATATTAGACACTTGTGCCTGTTTATTAGCAAAGTCATCATCTTCAGGATTTGATTTATCACGTTTCAAAATAATTGTTGCAATCACAAACGATACAATCGCGGCTGACAAAATTCCTGCAAGGACAGCAATGTATGAGTCTTTTGGTGTCATCAATAAAATCGAAATAATAGAACCAGGTGAAGCGGCAGCTTTTAAACCAGCACCTAACATTTGGAAAGTGAATGTACCAGTAATTCCACCACCAATAACTGCTAAGAATAATGATGGCTTCATCATAATGTATGGAAAGTAAATTTCATGAATACCACCAAAAAATTGAATAATGGCTGCACCAGGTGCTGAAGACTTGGCACTACCTTTACCAAACAAAGAAAAAGCAAGCAGAACACCAATACCAGGACCCGGATTAGACTCCAATAAGAAAAGAACTGACTTTCCTGCATCTGTCACTTGTTGAATTCCTAACGGTACTAAAATACCGTTTCCAAGTGCATTATTTAAGAACAGTACCTTAGCAGGTTCGATAAATATGTTGGCTAATGGTAGTGCATGAACGGAAATAATCCAGTCGACTCCGATTGCCATAACATTGCTACCGGCAACAACTAATGGGCCAACCACTATTTCTGCTAAAATTGCCAACAACATACCAATAATACCGGCAGAAAAGTTGTTATAGATCATTTCAAATCCAGACTTAATTTTTGCCTGGAATAAACTATCAACCTTCTTCATACACCAACCACCAAGTGGTCCCATAATCATCGCACCAATGAACATTGGCACATCCGATCCAACAATAGCACCCAGCGTGGCGATGGCACCAACGATGGCACCACGGTCTTCATAGACCATTTTCCCACCAGTGTAACCAATCAATAATGGCAATAAGTAAGTAAGTGCCGGACTACTCATTTTATTAATCGCTGCATCAGGGAACCAGCCCCCTGGTGATAGAAAAATTGCAGTAATCAAACCCCAAGCAATGATAGCTGCGATATTTGGCATAATCATTCCTGATAGGAACGTACCGAATTTTTGCACTTTAGCTTTTAAACTTGTCTTGGGCTTTTCTGACAAGTTCTTAGTATCTTGTGACATTATGTCTTCCTCTTTCTAAAAAAGTTAGCAATTTCTTCAAACATTTATGCTAACTACATCATAAAAGTTAATGTATGCGCTTTCAATAAAATCTAGTGACAAACCTGGCACACGTATCAGTGCCAAAAATTATTAAATGAGAACCCTTACATTAACTATTGCGAGTTTCTTTAACTTTCATTATGATTAATGTGTGTGTCGCCTATTTGTTTAATCATTTTCACTCATAAAAAATTATCTTAGCTGTCCACTCACTTTTTAAAAAGGACCCCTACCATTTTTAATTGACTATCAATTATGAAAACTCCCTTAATCCTCATACATTCATCATCTGTTTTCTCAATTTAAAGAGGTAAAAATAATGATTTTATTTTCCGTACGACAAAAACAAATTCTGTTGCTATTACTAAATGAGACAGCTGGTATCTCATTAAAAGAAATGGGAAAACAATTACACGTGAGTCGCAGAACACTTTATCGTGAATTTTCAAACATTCGTTTGTTCTTGGAACAAAATAATCTGATACTGACTAGCTATAATGGTCGTTATCTTTTAGAAGGTAGCGATGACAATAAAAACACTTTAAAAGATTCGCTAATTGATCAACATTCAGTATATGAAATGCCCACTGCTCAACGGCAAAATGCTGTTGCAGCATATTTATTACTAAACAATGAAACAACCAAAATATTAAGCATTGCCTCTGAGCTTAATGTCAGTGAAGGCACTATCCAGCATGATTTACTTACTTTAGCTGACTCATTATCTGAATATCATTTAGTCATTGAAAAAAAGAAGGGTGTTGGCGTTCAAATCGTTGGTGACGAAATTAAACGGCGCCAAGTTTTATGTGGTATTTTATTAACTGAACTCAATGGGTACTCTTTTTTGCGCTATTTAAATAACCCTGATTTGACGACAAAAAATTATTTTATGACTTTGTTGCCGTACGATTTGCTTTTTGAATGTAATTGCCATTTAGCAAATCATGTTTTTCCACAAATCAATTTTTATTCAGATAGACAACGCATTAGCACGCTTTTGATGTTTGCGATTACGATTTTTCGTTTCACATATCATAACGAAATTAACCAATTGCCCAAGCTTGGTAAGAATTTAGAGTATTTAGGCATGACTTATAAATTCTTTGCTAACTTTCATTGGCATCCCGTTGATGACGCACCACAAGTAACGCAAAAAGAAGCCATTTTTTTGGCACAGCAACTGCAAAATGCACATTTAAACACGCATTCATTAGCATTTGATACCGATAATTTTTCCGTTATGATTCAGGTAAGAGAATTAGTTGAATTAGTTTCGCTTTCTTATGGTTGGGATTTCCGTCGAAACCCCTATTTCTTTAAACGTTTATCGAAACATATCGAAAATATGATTAGACATGAGCAAGATTTATTACCTAATGTGCAAATTGAAACTTTACAACAAATTAGTAATAAATACTCACGCCTATTTAAAATCATTCAAGAAAAATGGTTAGAAATTTTTCCTGATAAAGAATTAACGACACCTGAGTCACAATTACTGCTATTATATTTTGCAAATGAATATACCAATCGTGGTTATCAACGTCAGTTACGTGCATTAATTGTCTGTGAAAATGGCTTTTCAACATCTCAAATTTTAAAAAGTCGTTTAATGCGCGAAATACCACAAATTCAAAAAATAGATACGACAAAAGTTAGTGATTTATATAAATTGGAACAACGTAATTACGACATTATTCTTTCAACCATCGATTTACCAGAATTTCCAAGAGATTATCAAGTCGTAAGTCTACTTCTGTTGGAAAATGATGTGACTAAGATTCGTAATTGGTTGCAAACCTATTTAAAAAAGTATTCAGTAATTCAAGAAGAACCGCTGCCAATAGAAAGCAAATTCTCAGTTTCACCAGCCGTATTACGTGAAAAAGAAAATGAAATCCATCTGTATAATCAGATTGTGGAAATTTTTAATGTTACTGAAGTTGAGAATAATTTGCACGATTCATTAGCAGAAATCACCCATAAAATTATTACCAATGTCCCGCAAGATTTTATTATTGATGACCAAGATGTTATCAATCATTTACTGGAAAGAGTTCAACTAGCACCGATTGGTATTCCCGATACCAATTTAGCAATTTTACATACTAGTACAGTCGGTGTTAAAAAGCCTTATTGCGCCATATTCGAATTAAGTCAAGCGTTTACCATGATGGCGATGGATCAAGAAGAAATTCCTGTAAAGCGCATGATTGTCATGTTAGCACCTCAACATATAGATAAGTTAACTGGTGATACACTTGGTATGATTAGCAGTTTAATCATTATGAACGATGAACATACAGAACTTTTTGAACATGGTAATACCAATAAATTACGTTCATTTTTAACTGAAAAATTTTTAGCCACAATTAAGAAATAAAATATTTTTTTCGTGAATCAAAACAGAAAAGCCGAAGACAACTTTTATAAAAAGTTATCTTCGGCTTTTTTTGCATAAACTATTATATTATTATTGCACGACACCTTGATCTTGATGTTTCAAGTTATAAATAAACGCTAATGCCATACATACAACTGCGATAATAAAGATATTCTGTAACCCAGAATGGTAAATATTATGCATCACTGGTACCAATTTATTAGGTAATTCATCAACCGTGTGTGGATTAATCATTTTATTGAACATATCAACATTCAAATGTGCTTCTGGATGTTGTGATATACCATGTAACAATGATTGATTCATAACAATACCAAAAATTGAAATAAAGATACTTTGTGAGAGACTACGAATCAATGTATTAAATGATGTTGCCATCCCAATATGTTCTGGTGCAACAACACTCTGTGAAATGATTGTTGATCCGGTAACTGTAATACCAAAGCCTAATCCCAAGAAAATTCCTATGAATAAGAAGACATAAAATGATACATTCGCTGGTAACAATGCAACAACTGTGCCACCAACAACTAACAATCCCATACTAATCATCAAGATTTTTTGTGGTTTTAACCTTGATAGCATCTTACCAGCAAAAAATGAACCTATAATCCAAAAGAATGAGCTGGGCGTTGTCGCAAATCCGGCTAATGTAGCTGGCAATCCCAATATTCCTTGCGTCCATGACGGAATGTAAACATCAAATGCAATCAAAAATACTGACATCATCCCCACGGCAAAGTTTTGAATCGCAAATGTCGGGTTTTTAAATAGATCAAGTAAAATAATTGGGTCAGCTGCTCGCTTTTCTTGTCTAATAAATAAAATCAAACCAATCATAGCTACTGCAAAAACAACTACGGTAGCCATCCAGTTTATGGTTGTCTTATTAATCAATTCAACCCCATATAATAAGCCTGATATTGAGACTGATAACCAAACAATTCCCCAAATATCTAAGCGACTGTGTCCAGCACGTGCATTTTCTTTTAGGAACACAACAATTAATATCATTGACAACACACCAAACGGCAAATTAATAAAGAATATCCAGCGCCAGCTAAAGTTATCAACAATTAGGCCACCTAACAAAGGTGCTGCGACTGATGCAATACCCCAGGCAGAGTTATTAATCCCCATAATTTGGGCACGTTTTTCTGGTGGATAAATATCCGCAATAATTGTATTTGAGATTGGTAATACTGCTCCTGCACCAATTCCTTGGATTGCACGCCAAAAAATCAACTGGGGCATGCTTGCTGACAACCCACTTAATACTGATCCCGCTAAGAATATGATTAATCCGCTAATAAAAATAGGTTTACGACCAATATTATCAGCTAATTTACCATAAATGGGGGTTGTCAAAGTGCTCGTCATTAAGAAGATTGAAAATACCCAATTCATAAGTGAAATTCCCTGCAATTCACCAACAATCGTTGGCATTGCTGTCGAAACGATGGTTCCTTCTATTGCACTTAAAAAAGTAGCAATAAATAACGCAAACGTTACCATTCCTTTATTCGTTTTTTCTTTTTCCAAAACGCCTACTCCTATTTTATAAATTCCATTAACAATCAATAGTAGCACAACGACAACATTATCGACAAGTTAGGTTATGATTAACAATCATATACAAAAAATTAGGAGCTAATAGAAGAATTTGCATCCTTTCTTCCAATTAGCTCCTAACGTAATTTAATTATCAACGACATTTTAAAATTTAAAAGCATGAATCAAAAAATTCACGTTATCTATTTATTCATTCGTGAATGACGAATACCATATGTCATATACAAAATAAGACCTATAATAAACCAAATCCCTGCTGCAATTAAAGTTTCAACATGTAATTGTGTAATCAAAAATCCTGATAACAAAGCAGAGACAATGGGCATAATGGGATATCCCGGCATTTTGTATCCGTCATGGTTAACATCTTGTCGATGACGTAATGGCAAAATTCCAATAGACACAACCACGAATGCCAGTAATGTCCCAACATTAACTAAGTCCACAAGCTTATCCAATGGTACTAAACCACTAAAGATTGCAATCACAATAGTTGCGACAGTTAACGCACGATTGGGATTACCTTGCTTGTTCACCTTACCAACACCACCAGGTAATAAGCCATCACGACCAACCGCATAAATCAAACGCGATGCTGCGTAAGTCATCGTGTACATCATCGTTGCCATTCCAATTAGTGCTCCAATTGTGATAATTAATGATGCCCAATTTTGACCAACTTGTTGCAAGGCAAAAGCGGCCGGATCAGCAACATTCAACTTTGAGTAATGAACCATCCCCGTTAGAACTAATCCCATGACCCCATATAATACAGCTGCAACAATCAGAGTACCGATAATTCCGATTGGCATATTACGCTTAGGATTTTTTACTTCGGCTGCTGATGCTGATAACGCATCAAAACCTAAGAAAGCAAAGAAAACCATTGAAGTACCCGTAATAATTCCCTGCCAACCAAATGCACCATTAATTCGATCTGGAATAAGAGGATGATAATTACTACTCTTAATAAAGAAAATACCGATAATGATAAATGCTAAGATAATAACCAACTTTAATACAACCAATGCATTTTCAACACGTTTTGATTGCCGTAAACCACTGCGTAGTAACAAACCAATTAATAATACAATGACCACAGCAACGATATTCACATACGTCCCATTAGCTGGATCGTAGGCTCCTGATAACGCCGTTGGAATTTTAACTAGTGGCGATATTAAGTTTGCAAAATATGCTGACCAACCAGTGGAAACAGCTGACACACTTAGCATGTATTCCAAAATTAAAGCCCAACCTAAAACCCAACCGATGACTTCACCGAAAATTACATTTCCGTATGAATATGCTGATCCAGCAACTGGCATTGCCGTAGACATTTCAGAATAGGCCATAGCAACTAAACTAGATACCAGTGCTGCTAAAATAAAACTAAAAATAATTGCTGGCCCAGTTGTTGTTGCCGCAACAGTTCCAGGCAAAACGAAAATTCCTGATCCGATAACTGCACCAATACCTAATGCCATTAAATCTTTTGCATTTAATGTCTTTTCAAAATTACCGTCGCTACTCATATAAGTGTTTAACGATTCTTTTTGAAACATTCTTTGCCACATTCCCATACGCACACTCCTTTTGTGTCGATCACGTTAACGTCAATTTGTCCTTAAACTAAATAATAGCTGAAAATAATAAAAAACACGTATTGGATAACAAAATTGTATCCAATACGTGTACATGCAGATAATGCATATCAAGTTAATCTTGATTTCACACACATTTGGATACCTTTACCGTCATCCAAATGTTCAACGTAAATAACTTTACGCATAATTCGGATGACTAACCGAAATACGTAAAGTGACTAAACGCTTGTGTTACTGACAAATGATTTTGCATAATCTACACTTCCTTTTTTAGTTTACCTTGTTGATGTTAATCCCATTTTGTAACATTGTCAATCATTTTATGAAAGAAATCTCATGAAAAACTAATCTACTAATAATTGATAACCTAGTCGATCACCATGTTCAAATGGCACCATACCTCTATATGTAAATGCTGTTTTTTTAATCACATTTTGCATGATAATATTTTCTGGGAATGTATCAATTCGAATGTCGCGGTAACCACGTGCACGTGCTAAATTAACTAAATCACGCGTCAAAGTTTTTCCCACACCTTTGCCACGAATATTTGAATTAATTGTGACACGGTGAATAGCCACATACTCAGGCTCTTCGCCAACCCATTCACCTTGCAAAATTTCATATTCATCTTCGGGACCTGGAACTAGTGATCCATATCCTGCAACTTGACCATCATAAATTAAAACAATGCCCCAGCCATGTTCAATATCACTTTTAAATAAATCTTCGTTTGGTGCACCCTCACCTTGCCATTGTGATGCACCTTGCTCTCCCAAGTATGCAACGCCATCTTGGAATGCAGCCCAAATTTCTGGAAAATCCTTCATTTGAGCTGGTCTAGTGTACATTAACATAATCGTATCCTCCGCGTTGTCATTATTATTGCATAATAATGGTACGTTTCTTATTTAATACCTACTAATTTATTAAATAGCAGAACATTATATTAACAAATCTAGACAAAAAACCCAATAGTTTTTAAATAAGAATTCATCTCATTTTTTATGAGTGAATAATTAATTTAAATGATTAACGCCACGATTTTTTCATTGCTAAAAAAATGGCCAACGTCTCTTTAGAATCAGGCAACGCGCGGTGTTTTTGTTCACCTGCATCAACCTGGTATAACTCTGCCAAATCTTTTAATGAAATATCTTGTGGATTGCCCGTAATAGCACCATGAATTTGCTGCGTATCGTACAACTTACCACGGGTATCCCACCTACCTAAGTTATTATGTTGCAGTCCTTCTTTGATTAATTGCACATCACCATCAACAATGGCATGACCGACAACGGCATAATCACCGACAAATCGCATAAATCTGCTCAATGCCCGTTCCTCTGAAATACCATGATGAATCATATCTAGCGTTATCCAACCATCCTTACTTCCCATAGCTTTTGTAATATACTTAAATGATTTCATTGCGCTACCAATCGGTGGATTATTGACAATTACGGAAAACTTCTCAATATTTTTAGTTCCTGTAATTTTAAGTGCACCAATTTCAATAATTTGATTACTACCATTCATTTCCAAGTCAAACACAACGTAATTTTCTAAATCTGTAAATAGCACGTTTTGACTCCTTCCCCAATCAGTATCATTAGTGTTCCCTATTCCTGCTATATAAACACCACTATTTTCTTATTGTAACAATAAATTAATCGATACGATAACCTATCCCTGATTTTCAGCATAAAAAAAGATTACCAAAGTTAAACTTTGATAATCTGCTAACTTAACGATTTAGCCCATTAAAACATAAATTAGTGCGATTGCAATTGCAACTTGGAAAATAATTGTTACCAATCCATAGCCCAAGAACTTAGCACCTGATGACTTGATGGTTGACCATTTTAGGTTCAAGCCGATTCCAGCCAAGTTAACAACACCAAAGAAGCTCGTGACTTGTTCTGCTGAATTAGTTAAAACATGTGGTAATGTTACAAATGAATTGATTAACATAAAAATGATAAATACAGTTACAAACCAAGGAATATTAATTTTAGTTTTCTTTGATGATTTTGCTGATGTTGTTGCTGCTAGATTTGAAAGCTTTGATGCATGATTTGCCATGAAAATAACAACAACTGACAACATAATCACACGTAGCATTTTAAAGATTGGTGCATAAGTCACAACACTGCCACCAACCAAAGATGCAGTTCCAGCAACTTGACCAACAGATTGTACTATTCCACCAATCAGAGCACTAACCATCATATTATTTGGCAAGATAGCTGGTCCAATTACTGGCAAAACAAATAACAAAATGACTCCTGCTAGCGAAACAGTCGCAACACTCGTCCGTCGTTGATCATCGGTCGCACCAACAGCGGGTGCAACTGACGCAATCGCACTAGATCCGCAGACAGCGTTTCCAGCACCCATCATCATTGCTGATTGTGGTGACACCTTAAAGACACGACCACCAATCCACATGACAAATAGAATCGTTAATGCCATTTGTAGCAAAATAAAAATAACGCCACTCCATCCAAGCGATTCCATATTTTGCAAAGTAACATTTAACCCTAATAACGCAATTCCAATCTCAATTGGATACTTTTCTGCCCATTTAACACCAGCACCCCAGCGTTGATTAGCAAATACAGTATTTCCTAAAACAATTCCTGCTAGCATCGCCAACGCTTCCGCACCCAATGTTGGTAAAAATGGTGATAGCAGTTTTGCAACTAAAGCTAGTGCTAAGGTTAACACAATTCCTGCTACCATATTTTTCTTGATTCTCATAACAAACTCCTTAAATATACATTCACAAATACATATTATACACCTTAATCTTTAAGGCCACGCTAAGAAAGGTTTCATACACATGCCAAAATTAATAATTATGTACTTTTTACAAGTTAATATCTTGAAAATTCTATGAAATATCGCTAATATGGATAGGGTTTTAAAAAATAATTTTGTACATGAAAAAATACATATTTATCAATGAAAGGAACTTGAAATGGTCCAAGTAAAATCGCCTTATTGGCAAAACGTCGTCGATGATGCTCAAAAGCATCCGGCTGTCCCCGGTCTTAAAAAAATACCATTCTTTACCATGGCGCCAATGGAAGCTGTTACTGATTCAGTTTTTCGTCGTGTTGTTGCCAAAGCTGGTGGTCCCGATGTTTACTTTACAGAATTTACAAATGCTCGTAGTATTACACATCCAAAAGCTAAGTTCACGGTTCAAGGACGCCTATCTGTCGCAGAATCCGAAAAAATGCCTGTTGCACAGCTATGGGGTAACCGTCCCGAAGACTTTGAAGCAGCTGGTTACGATTTAAAAGAACGTGGTTATGAAGCCTTTGACTTAAATATGGGGTGCCCTGCTGCAACTGTTGTTAAAAATGGTGGCGGTTCTGATTTAATTCGCCATTTTGAAGATGCCAAAAACATTATTGCAGCGTCTAAGGCGGCCGGTTTAACTGTTTCTGTTAAAACACGTCTGGGCTTTAATCAAATCGATACTTTTGATGAATGGATTCCATTCCTTCTAAAACAAGATATTCCATTGCTCACGGTCCACATGCGAACACGTAAGGAAATGTCAAAAGTCCCTGCGCACTATGAATATATTGATCGTTTACTTCAATTACGTGATGAAATTGCCCCTAATACTTTGATTCAAATTAATGGTGACATTAAAGATCGTGAGGCCGGTCTTGAATTAGTTCGTCAACACCCTGGTATTGATGGTATTATGATTGGCCGTGGTATCTTTGAAAACCCATTTGCCTTTGAAATTACGCCTCGAGAGCACACTTTGGATGAAACACTCACCTTATTACGTATGCAATTAGATCTATATGATCAATTTACGGCTGAATTTGGACCAATGCACTTCCAAAAGTTAAAGCGTTTCTTCAAAATTTATGTGCGTCACTTCTCATACGCATCTGATTTACGTGTTGCATTGATGGATACAACCAATACAACCCAAGTTCGTGAATTACTCGATCAATTTGATGAACAATGGGCTGCACAAAAGGCATCTGATACAATTGCGATTACAGCAAAATAGTTAAAAATATTTACGGTCCGTTAATCTACCATTCAAAATGGTGAGATTGACGGACCTTTTTTAACGTTCAATATAATTGAACCCTCGAACATATATGACATGCTATAATTTCAACGTAATTAATTCAGAAAGGTAAAATACTCATGAGTAGTAAAAAATCTCTTAGTGAATTACTCACTTTAATCGATAAAAGTACCCACGCATCAGAAACAAAATCCAATCCAGAATTAAATACCATTTTCCTAAAGTTTAATGCAAAAAAAGAGCATAATCTCAATAAAGCTTTGCTTGATCTAAAAGCAGACATTAATTTATATCAATTAGAACATAATTATCAAACACCTAGCTTTCTTACTAGAATCGTATTGGACATTTCCGAAGTTAACAACGTTAATGAGGGAGTTGGTCTTAGTGCTTTCTTTTCTAATTTATGGTTTGGTAACTAATTATTTTCAAACAAAAAACATGTTCCAAACTTTATTGGAGCATGTTCTTTCGTATATTTTACTTAGTTGGTTCAAAAATTAAATGCTCATTAACAAATGCATTCAATCCTAATTCACTTAACTCACGGCCATAACCTGAGTTCTTAACACCACCGAATGGTAATTCAGGCAATGATGCCCAACCTGAATTAATAAATGACATTCCAGTTTCAATTTGAGCTGCTACGCGTTGTGCATGGTCAATATCACTTGAGAAGATTGTGTTACCAAGACCATAACTTGAATCATTAGCCAAGGCAATTGCTTCCTCTTCTGAGTTTACCTTGTATACTGAAGCAACAGGTCCAAACATCTCTTGGTTATAAATGGGATTATCCTTGGTAATGTCTGTCAAAATTGTTGGTTCAAAGAAGAATCCATCCCCGCCAACAGGATCTTGACGATAAACTAAGGTTGCCCCACCATCAATCGCCGTTTGCACTTGCTTCTGCAACTTTTCTTGAGCGCTCTTTGATGATAATGGTGCCACATCAGTAGCAGGGTCCATTGGATCACCAACTTTAGCCTTTGAAAAACCATCCTTTAACACATCAATAAACTCATCATACTTATCTGCCATCACAATAAAACGTTTTGATGACGTGCAGACCTGCCCAGCATTATATAGACGCGCACCTGGTGCAACTGCCTTAACTTCATCCCAATCAGCATCGTCTAAAATAATAAAGGCATCATTACCACCAAGCTCCAGTGTTGACTTCTTTAATGCATCACCCGCTTCTTTAGTAACAGCTGCACCACCTCGTTCAGAACCAGTTAAGCAAACACCAGCTACACGTGGATCATGAATAGCCTTAGCAACCAAGTCATAATCAATAAACAAGTTATTGAGTGCTCCCTCGGGTGCACCAACTTCCAAAACAATATCTGCAAACAATTGGGCCGACTTTGGACAAATTGAAGCATGCTTTAAAATAATTGGATTTCCAACAATAAAGTTTGGTGCAAATACACGAACAACTTGGTATAGTGGGAAATTCCATGGTTCGACAGCAACAATAATCCCAGTTGACTGCTTAATATAATGCGCATTACCTGCAGATGTTTCTAATGGCGTGTCAGCCATGAATTCCTCACCTTTTTCTGCGTAATACGAAACAATACTAGCACATAAATCAACTTCACCTTCAGCTTCAGTCAACAACTTTCCCATATCATAAGTCATTGCTTGTACTAATTCTTCCTTATGCGAAATAATAGCATCAGCAATTTTGGCTAATACATCGGCACGTTCCCGAACCGATGTACCACGCCATGTCTTATATAGTGCATGACCTGTTGCCAATGCTTGTTCTAAATCTGCTGCAGTTGCATCATCATACGTCTGCAAAACTTCCCCAGTATATGGATATGTGGTTTTGTATGTCATAATATCCCCCTTAATGAAAACGACAACAATTCTACGCCACTATTATAACGCTATTTTTCAAAAAAAGCGTCTAAAACATTTCACAATCTATTAATTTCAACGTTATTAAAATCACAATCAATGCCTTAACGACGGGATTTCTTACGTTCACCCTTCTTTGTGATATTTTGCGTTGTGGCGGTCTTGCGATGCTTAGTAGCAGGTCGTTTAGCTGCTGCAGGTACTGGATCTACCGGGTTTAAACTAGTTGCAAAAATTCCTTCCAACCAAGCAATAATAATCTGTCCAATTACCATAATAGTCCCGACTAAATTCAAATAGACAATTAGCACAAGCAACGATCCCAAAGACTGATAAAAGCCAACATTTTTAACGGTAAATTGAGCATACCAACCAAATGAATAATTTAAAACGATCATCAAGACAACTTCTATACCCGAACCAATAATCAATGGCTTTAATGCGAGACGTTTGGCAGGCATTGCAACATTAAACAAACATATAATGAGCCAAAGTCCAACTAATGTAATAAGCCAACGTTGTTTAGTAATAATTTCTAACCATTCAATTTCTGGAATAGCAGCAATAATTGCAGGCAGAATTGCACTAACTACCATCACTAAACCAACGGAAAGTAGTATAGCTGCTAACCATAGAAAGCTAAAAACACGAGTTAATAATCCACTAACTCGTTCAGGAACATCATAAATAGCATTGAATGATTTACGAATAATTGCTAAAACAGAACTAGCTGCCCACACGGTTGTCACAATTGAAAATGACAAAATTCCAACGCCACCTTTTAAAACTGACTGAATAATCGGTTCTAAAACATTCATAATATTTGCAGGTAACTGTTGTGATAGTAAGGAAATTAAATCATGCGAATCTAAACCAACTAAACTCGCAACTGCCCCTACACTCATTAAGATTGGAACCAATGATAAAAGTGCATAATAAGTAATGGTTGGTCCCACCATCTTTAAATTGCCTCTTTTAACATATAGTTGTAACTGCATCAACTGAAATTTCTTGGTTAGGCGGTGTACATCAACAAGTATTTGTCGCATGCGTACTCATCTCCTTCATTAAATATATATTTCAGTATCGCAATGTTTACTAAAGATAGCAAATATTATTCCGTTAATAACAAGTGATTATCTTTGTTTTGATATTAATTATGAATTCAAGTACAAGACAAGCAAAATAAAAGCGCGAAAGTAAAATTTCACGCTAAAAATTATAAAGCCATCCAAAATATTTTATGATATTAGTATCGTTGATAAAACCTATTAGCAATAAATATAAACAAAAATGAAACAACATACGTCACAAAAAAATCAGATATAAACATCAGAATAATACCTATTAACGTTGGTGTACTAACGCTCACAGCTAAATTTTGTGTACTACTATATTGTGCTAATGCATTTATTTGTGGTTGCAGATAGAGAGTGAGCAGATCAGCAAATAGAGAAAATAGTAAACTAACAGCAACAACAGGTACTATACTATTAGTCCTATTCTATCTCCCAAAATAAATGCTAATCCTATTCCCAACAAAACTATTGGTCCATAACTTTGGATAATTAAAAATTTAAAAATATTATCTGACATATAAATTAAAGGAGATAGTATTGCTAAAAATGCAATTATCATTAGTGCGTATCCAATGTTTTTGATCATTATTTTTTCCTGAAATTAAAACATTTCATCAATCGTTAATACTTGATATTGATTTTCCATTCTATCTCCTAACTTTCTATCACTATTTAATACGACAATTACAATCTCTAACAATACATAGTAATAAAAACAAATGTTAACTGCCAAAGTTTAAAATGTTTCAATCACTATCTACCCAAGACTATTATTTATTTCCCAATACATCCTAACTTCCATATAAATAATAATAGTCAAAGCACCGTACGTACGAATACTTTCTTCCAACAAAAATTGATCTGTTTTAATTAAATCAGGAATCTGACAACTAACAATAAATAACAACAAGTGTAATGGTATTAATCGACTATATTTATTTGAAAATATCATTTTACTTTTTCATATATCATGACAATACCGATATACTACATTCCCTCCTTCCACACTCTTAATCATAAATTTAATTTACAAATTCAGATAAAAAAGAATTTAACGTTAATTTTTCACTAATATTCGTTACTAATTTATAGTTTCTCTTGTCGCCAGATTTCTTTAAAGCGTTGTTTTTTTCGTACCGATATTGGGCAAAATAATTCTTCATGACTACGAAAGTAAATACGATTAGCTTGGACATCAACATAATTAACGGCAGATAAATTAACGATAAAACCTTTATGAGAGCGAAATAATGTTGGATGCCTTTTTTCAATATTGGATAAGGAATCATTTAATTCAATCGCTGCGTTTTTTGTATACAAAATAACGCGGTTAACATAATTTGGTTTAGAGGCGATATACAATATTTCAGACATCGGCACATCATAATAGCAATTCTGTAATTTGTACACGAATTTCTCTGGATTATTGTACATATGATCGACGGTTCGTTTTAAAGCGATATTAATATCTTTACGGATTGCTTCTTCAACCAAATCATCATTTGTTAAATCAAAAATATAATCTAACGGTGCTAATCGATGTTTCAATATTGATGATAACTGCCCTTCACACGCTGCAATAAATACTAAATTAGCCGCCGGTAATTTTTTCCTGATATATTTTCCTAATCTAACGCCTTCATCATTCGCAACATATAAAAAAAACAACAAATTTTGATGCGAACTCGTTTGAATCAAATTCTTTATTCGTTCAGCATCAGGTGTCGCAATTTTAATGGTTACTGCTAATTCCTCAAATTTCGTATATCGCTTAATAAAATTAGATATCCAAGTTAGTTGTTGCTGCCCATCTTCTAATATTATTATCTCTAACACCAATTTCCCTCCATCATTGACGTTGCCTATTACATTAACCATTGATATTTGGCAATCAGTTATATAAAAAGACACATCTTAAATCAAAAAGTCCAATAAAAATCATCCTAATATTTCAATTTAGCTAAAACCCTAACGTCTTACGTATATCAATTAATCTTAAATTGATTCATTCACTTATAAACAAAAAATATTAAACGTTAAGTTTCTATTATTGAGCGTAAAAAAACAGACCACTTTGTTAAAAAGTAGCCTGTTAATTGAATGTTTCACGTGAAACATTATTTTTTTGTTTGTTGCTTGTTATCTTTCACATAATTCCAAAAACTACCAATGGCTGATACTAAATCAAATCCTGGTAAAATGATAATATATACCCATAATGAAAATGAATCACTGGGTTTAAAAATCAAATACCACAAAATATCAATCATTAATTGCATAAATAACTGTTGCGGTGTTGCTCGAAAAAATGTTTTACCAAAAGCACCTAGCATTCTTTAACCTCAATTTATAGCCATTTTTGCAAAAAATTAGCTTTAATTTCTGTATTTTCTGGCGTCATATAAGCACCTGGTCCATGTCCTTTACCTTCAATAACATGAATTTCAGCACGAGCATCACTCACAACCTGACGTGCTGCTGCAATCATGTTAACCGTCTGTTGGTATGGGACAATGACATCAGCAGTACCCACAAAAGCTAAAATTGGTGGCATTGCTGCGCTAAAATATGTTGCTGGATTATATTCTTTAACCTTATCTGGCACATCTTTTGGTGCTTGTTTATTAAACATTTGACCTTCAAATGATTCAGCCGTTCCAGTTTCAGAATAATTTGGCACCACACCGCTCTCTTTAAATTGGGGTATAAATTTATCAAATTCATACGGTCCGTAGAGAGAAATAATAGCATTTACCTTTTCAGATTCGTCAGCGTTTTCACCAAATTCACGATTTGACATTTTATCTGCCGTTGCAGTTACTCCTGCCAATAAAGCTAAATGTGCACCAGACGACTCACCCATTAATGCCACCCGATTCATATCTAATTGATACTCTGCTGCATGCGCCCGTAAGAAGCGAATTGCTGCTTTAACTTCATAGATTTGTGTTGGGAATGCTGCGTTTTGGATCCATGTATACGAAATACTTGCAACTGCATATCCTTGATCTAGTAGCTTCAACGCTGGATCAAGTTTATGTGAGCTCTTATCGCCAAATACTAATCCTCCACCAAACACATCCACAATAACAGGAAATGGTCCCTGTCCTTCATTTGGTAAATAAATATCTAAATCATGACGCTCACCAGCCATATAAGGGATATCTTGCCATTGTTGTTTAATATAATCTGTTTTTGCAAACGTCCGTGTATAAGGTCGTTCAATAAATTTTTCTGCCACGTTAATTAGCCTCCTATCATTACCTAATCAAAAAGGATAGTTGCCTATCCAACTATCCTTTCATAATACACTATTTTTTAGTTTTTATTCGTAAACTTAAGATAATCATTATTACAAACCATACAATAGCTAACACCGTTGTTGGCATTGTGTCCTTTGTAAATAGTAAAATCAAAAAAATACCAATCAAGAATGCAATTGTTAGATAATCTGTGACTGGTGCCCCAGGCATCTTGAATAATTGCTTTCCTTTTTTGAAGTCATCCGTTTTACGGTACTTAACGTGTGCATAAACTAACACACCATACATCACAACGAATGCTGCTGATGCAATTGACGTCACCAAATCAAATGCATTTGCTGGGAAAAAAAAGTTCAATACGACAGCTAATGCAATTAATAATACTGAAATGTTAATCGCATTATTGGGAATGTACCGCTTATTTATTTTACCAGCATATCCCTTGCCTTTTGATAACGAGAATAACATACGACCCGTTGTAAAAATAGCACTATTTAATGACGAGGCGGCTGCTGTTAAAACAACAAAGTTAATAATACCGGCAGCTCCGGTAATCCCGATGCCTGCGAACACCTGAACAAAGGGTGATTCACCAGCATGATAATTTGTCCATGGTTGAATACTCATAATGGCAATTAAGGCGCCAATATAGAAAATTAAAATACGAACAATAATTGAGTTAATTGCTTTTGGAATGTTTTTATAAGGATCTTGCGCTTCAGCTGCCGTCATACCCACAAATTCAATTCCTAAGAAAGCAAAAAATACCATTTGAAACGCTGCTAATAAATGACTACCACCGTCAGCAACAAACCCATGCTGCCATAGATTACTAATTGAAGTAACACCAGATGATGTTTTGGTGTGCATCACCATCATAATAACTCCCGTTGCAATCATAACAATAATGGCGATGATTTTAATCATTGAGAACCAAAATTCAGTTTCACCAAAGGCTGCCACGGCAATAATATTGATACCGTACAACATGGCCAAAATAATTAACTCCCATATCCAAATCGGAATATTTGGAAACCAAAATGACATATAAGTACCTACGGCTGTCAATTCAGCCATGGCAATCGTGATCCACCCAATCCAATAAGTCCACCCAATGATAAACCCGGCTTTAGGTCCAACGTACTTTTCAATAAAGCCAACGAAAGTAGCACGGTTAGGATCTGTTAGCAACAGCTCACCTAATGCTCGCATCATCCAAAACATAAACATTCCGACAATTGCGTAAACAATTAAAATAGCTGGACCAGCAGCACTAATTGAACGACCTGCTCCCAAGAACAAACCGGTTCCAATTGTTCCACCTAGGGCGATCATCTCAACATGACGACCAGTTAACCCTCTGTCTAGTTTCTGCGGGGATCCTTTTTGTTGTGACATATTCACACTTCCTTTTTCATAAAGACATCATGTTTACGATACTTAAAAATTTCATATTAACTAGTATATAAGAAATTTTATAATTTTCAAAATTTCATTTGATTTTTTCATACAAAAATCATTTAAAAATAAGTCGTTATATCATTTTTAATTAATTCAAACATAAATGATGCATTATGAAAGTATTCATACAAAATTAATATTAAATGCCAAAAAATAACCGTCGTAACTTATTAAGCCGACGGTTATTTTAGAATAGATTTTCACCTAATAATTTGGTCCTGGAAAGTCCATTGGTGTTTGACTCTGCAGCCGTTGTAATAAGCGATATAAAATACCTTTCCCCAACATCGCTGCCCACATACCTTCAAGATGACGTTCACCATGGATAACAACTGAAGTAACAGCACGCAATTCTCTAAAATCAGAACTTGTCCGCGCAATCATATCTACTTCTTCTTCACGTAGTTGATCTAATCCTTTTTGATGTAAGGTACGGTCATAATTTTGATCATAAAAATCAGACCATTCAAACGCTTGCACTAATGCCAACATTTGTTCATCATAAATCGGATGCTTTGTCATATGTTCATCTGTCACCCATGACACTTCTTTATCTGTCGCATCAGCTAAAAACGGATACCATTTTTCAAAATCAAAGGGGTGTTCTCTCCTCATATTTAACTTCCTCCAGCGATTAATATTTATTAGCCTAGTATTTGCTATTTTATCACTTATTTAAAGTTAGTGGGTGCTAATTCTGGAAAAAGTTCATTAATGTTAACAGGTTCAGATGCACGTTCAACATGATCACCCACACTTAACATAATTTGATTGCCATCATACTCAACGACACGTACACCGACAGTCAAAGCATCTTTCACAACGTCACTTAATGGACTGGTACCAAAATAATCGGCAAATAACACTTGCTCATTTTCTTTAAAATAACGTGCACGATCATTGCCCAATTGAGTTGTCCAAGTCTGCATCGTTGCCGCATTTGGTGCAACAGCCAGCATCTTGGCTGCTGGCGTTTTACTTGGTGTTAACACGCGGTCCGTAATTAATGACAAACCGTCATTAAACCGCATCCCAAAATGATCGGCCAACCGCGAAATTTCTTGCATAATCACAAGGACTGCATCTTTATTAGGTAAGGCATCAGTTGGTTTTTGCAATGACACTTCATTAGCTGTTTCAGCTTGTCCTTGCAAAACCTCATCACGCAACTGTTCATCATTAATGACAAAATAAATCAATAATAGATGAATCAAATTCAATTCATTTTCTGATATACCAGCAATATCAAAAGGATTTGTGTCTACCAAACGAATTTCTAAATAGTCAACGCTCGGATTATCGGCTGCTATTTTTTTAAATCGAACGGGACCATAAATTTCATGTTCCGAAAATAGCTTACCTTCCGCCAATAGCTTTTCAATTTGCTGTTTATATTTTTCATAGTCACCAACGTACGCTAATTTTTCACCATGATCATTCACAAAGCCATACTCACTGGTCCGTAACGAACGAACTGGTTGACTAAACTGTGGCGTTCTTGAATCAGTATCATTTAAATTAAATGGTGTGGCGCCAAACAAATAGTTGAACAACCATTGATGTGCAACTATTTGTTGTCCTAAATGAAAATAAACTTGATCTTTAAACACATTAAAATCAACTGCATCACTTGCCTTAAATAAATGCTGTAATAGATCCTGTGGTAACGAATAATTTAAATGTAAGCCTGTCATTATTTCGTGTGTTGACCCATATTTATGCATCAACCAATTACGATAATCTTGCATCCAGGTCCGTTCAAATTTTTCGTCCAACCATTGTAAATCATCTTGTTTTAATTCTGGTGGCATGCTTAAAGGCCAAATCGATTCATCGTCCGTCATATGATGACGTAAAACCCACTGTAATTGCAACAGACGATCGCGCGCTGCTTCAAATGAGTTGACCGGCTCCGTCACCAATTCAGCTTGCGTTTCACTATAATCCGTTTGTAAATAGGGATGCATACGTCTTGACCCTAGTTTAGCAGAATGATCAATTCTACTTAACCGTCCTGTCTTAGACACGCGATGCGCTTCTAATTCAATACCAAATTTTCCACCAATTAATTCTTTATATAAGTTATTAGTTGCGATTATCTGTCCTAAATGTAAATCATCTGCCATAATCTTTTACCTCATTAAAATTAATACCAAATAAAAAAGGCCTTGCGTATATGGAATATACCACACACAAGCGCCAATTTCATTATATTTTGTCATGCGTTAAACTGTTGTATCAATTTCAGATTCATCTTCTTGTGATACGGTATCATTATTTTGATGTACCTGCCAAAGCTCCCATGCATAAACTGTTATTGTTCGAATAATCGCATAGAAAGGTACTGCTAAAATCATCCCTGCAATTCCCGCAATATTCCCAGCTGCTAATAATAAGATAATAATTGTTAGCGGATGTACATTCAATGAAGCTCCCATGATCTTGGGATAAATCAAATTACTATCCACCTGTTGCACAACTAAGACAACGATAATTACCCATAAAGCTTGTAGTGGTGAATAGGTAATCGCTACAAACAAAGCTGGAATCAGACCGATATACGGCCCAACATAAGGAATAATATTGGTTACACCTGCAAACACACCTAACAACAATGCATAATTTTGACCAATCATGAAATAACCAATCGTTGTAAAGAAACCAACAAATAACATTTCAATTGCTTGCCCACTAATATATTGGGCAATCGTTTGATTTAGACGACTTAACACATCTGAAATACGGTCTTGTTGTTTGCTAGGAAAGACTCTTTGAATAAACGGTGATAGTTTATGACCATCATTTAACATATAAATCGTCATAACTGGTACTGTAATTGCCGTAATCGTCACATTAGTTAATTTACCGATTACCGAACTCAGACTAGTTGCCATCCCCGCTACCACGGTTTGACCAAATTTCTGCACTTCATCTTGTATTTTATTAAAATCTAGTTTAATGCCATACTCTTTTGCAATATTGATTTTACTAATTTCATTCACTAGCTGTTGAATAGTATCAATTAACCCTGGAATATTACGTATCAGTCCGGTAATCTGCTCAACCAATGTTGGTAATAGCATTAATAGCAATGCAATTAAAATACCAACCAACAATAGCATAACAATAGTAATCGCCCAACTGCGGCTCACATGCTTTACTTTACCCAACGGAATCTTTTTTAAAAATACCACAATTGGATTCAATAAATAATATAAAAACCCCGAAATGATCAATGGCACAAAAACAGCCCCTATAAATTGACTAATCGGTTCTAAAATAAAGCGCAGTTGTGTCACAACTAAAATCAGTAGCGCAATAGCCAATATTTCAAGCGTCCAAAAGAGCATCTTGGAACGTTTTAAGTATGCTAACACTTCGCACCCTCACTTTCATTTTTTATAATTATACCAGATAATCTCATCTACAATAATTTCTGGTGCTAATAAATTGACCACTTTTAATTGTGAAATAAATAACAAATAGATTAGGTTTAAATTAATTTTATCCACAAATTTATACACAGGTTTTCCACAGGCATTCGAAAAAGAATGCGTAAAAAAAGCATCAACCTCACCATTTATATTTTGGTAGATTGACACTCTGAAACAAGGCAAAAAATTAAATTTTATTAATTAAAAATCAAAGCTAATACTAAACCAATCGCCAAAGTGATTGAGATAACCACCGCATTTTTAATTGCAAATGGAAAATTGGGTTTGATTGGCTTTGATTGAAAAGCACGCACGTTTTTCATTACAATTGGCAATGATAATAACGCTACCAAAGCTAACCAAGGTAAAATGCCCAGCAATACCGCAATAATCAGCATCACATAACCTGCTATATAAATCCAGCCAAACGCTTTAACGGCACGTGGTTTTCCTAAATGCCACACCAACGTATGACGTCCCTCAGCAACGTCTTCTTCATAATCACCAATGTTATTGGCCAACATAATATCGCCAATTGCAAACCACGCAATAGCTGAAGCAATAATGGCATGAATAACCAACTCACTATTAAAGGTAGGTGCAATATTAATATATGTTGCACTCAAGAAAATTAAATAGCCCATCGTCAAACCAGAAGCTAACTCACCAAATGGGGTCCGTGATAACGGTAATGGCGTTCCTGCATACCAGTAAGTAACGATAAATCCAATGATTCCCATAATAAATAAAGGCCATCCTGTTTGGAATGCTAACCATAACCCACCAACAGCCGCAATCAAAATTAAAACACCTAGTGTTAACCATGATTGACGCTGTGAAATACCGCCATTACCAACAATGTTATTCACACCATTTTTCCATTCATCACTTGTTGCTGATTTAAAGTCTTGAATATTATTCCAAACATTTGCCACCATTTGTAATGAAAATACAACGATTGCAAATAAAATCGCATAACCAATGTTAAACTTTTGATACGTGATGGCTGCATATAAATTACCTAGTATTAACGGTAATGCACTCGCAACCAATGATTGCACTTCAACAAATTTTAACCATGTTTTAATAGCCATTTTTTTCAAAGCCTCCTAAAAACTCTTAACAACTCAGCTTACATTAAAAAAACCAGTCATGCAATGTCACATTGCTAACTGGCTACGATAACGTTTTATAATTCACGAAAGCTATTTCTATCTTCATGTACCGCAATGTCTTGCGTTGTTACCGAATCAACTCGGCCATATGGTGATGGCGATTCACCCACTTTAGCCACAAAATCTGCCATCACACTTTCCTCAGCTTGCGCCTCAATATGAACTGACCCATCTTCTTTATTCCATACAGCACCTACAACGCCCATATCCTCAGCTAACGTTGTTGTGAAATAACGAAACCCAACTCCCTGTACATGACCACGTACAATAATTTTTTTAGCAATCAACATAATTAACACCTCTATTAACATTAAATCCAGTAATTAAAAAATAGTCTCAAGGACAAATTCCCTGAGACTAATATTATACGTTATTCTATGGTTTTTTCGTTAAATCAGATCCAAAATATTTTTCTGATAGTTTCGACATTGTACCATCTTTTTTCAATTCTTTTTGTGCCTTCGTTATTTTTTTAGCTAACGCTTTATCTTTCTTATTTACCATTGGTGAAGCAGATGTATTATCCAATAGTTTAGTCGTCTTAGCCTTCAGTTTTGTTTCAGGATGTGCTTTTTTATAAACTCCCCATGAATCTTGTGAGTTTAGTGTCACATCTGCTTTACCAGAATTGATTAAATCAATGGCTTCTGCAAATCCTGGTACTGAAACGATCTTTGTGCCAGCCTTTTTAGCTGCTTGACCAAAGTTAGATGAAGCCGATTGTGCTGATCTCTTACCTTTTAAATCAGCAGCTGATTTAATATCTGAATCGGGTTTTGTAATCATCACTGTTTTAGTATATAAGTATGGGCTTGCAAACGTATAATGCTTTTCACGTTCTTTATTCTTACCCATGTTATTGTAAACGACATCATACTTGTTGGCGCCCAAGCCAGCAACTAGTGAGTCAAATTTTGTTTGTGTGAATTCATGCTTTAAATTTAGCTTTTTAGCAACTGCCTTTGACAAATCAACCTCAAAGCCAGTTAGTTTACCTGACTTATCACGATATGAATAAGGCGAGTATGTGCCTTCCAACCCAATTGTCAATGTACCTTTTTTATGCAAATTCTTTTGATATGCTGGTGTTGATTTGGCAGAAGTACTTGGGATTGCTGTGTATGCGCCAACACTGGCGACAGTTAATGAAACAGCTGCAATAGCTGCGATTTTTGTATATTTATTCATTTTATTTTCCTCAACTGGTGTTTAATTTGTCTTCAATTAACGTCACTTCACCGGTTATTTTAACATCGCATCCTAAAATTCATAAACATTACCTCTCTTAGTTACTGAGCCAAATCATACTCTGTTTACTAACAATTTGTCAATGTTTAGATAACTAATTAGATTTTACTTGCATTTAATTAGTTAGACCCCTAAAATAAAGTATGTTACTAATTTATTTGTCGTTTAAGGGGTATCATTATGTTACATGCTTCATCACATAACTATATTGCTTGTGCGAGCCTAACGCGTTTTTTGCGATAGGTTATCTTGGTGTACACCATTTTAATAATCGTAAAAAATGTGTTAGGCATCTGATGTTATCAGAATTGTTTAACACTTTTTTTGTGTTCATTTTTTGAAAGGATGACTCATGTTTCAATTTATTGCAACTTATGCACCTCAATTAATTGTTGCTGGTATTAAATACACGATTCCACTAGCATTAATTTCTTTTGTTATTGCCGTTGTGATTGCTGGTGCAGTCGCTATTTTACGTTCTTATATCCCTCATGCTACCGGATTTGGTAAGCTTGGTTGGCATATTTTAAAATTTATTCTTGGATTTTATGTTTGGATTTTCCGTTCAACCCCTATGCTTGTGCAATTATTCGTTGTTTTCTACGGTTTACCAAAATTAGGTATTAGTTGGTTATCTCCTTCAGGTTGGTCAGCTGCTGTGATGGTATTATCATTAAACACAGGTGCTTATGCGTCCGAAGCAATTCGTGCGTCAATTTCATCCATTCCTGATACACAACGTGAAGCCGCTGCGGCTTTAGGCATGACTGATCGCCAAATATTTTTGCGCATCATTTTACCACAAGCAACACGTATTTCTATCCCCACATTAGCTAATTCATTTGTTGCATTAGTTAAAGATACGTCACTTGCTTCCGTTGTGACAATTGTTGAAATGTTCTACCTATCACAACAACTAGCCGCCGTTAACTTTGAACCATTGCAAATGTATCTATTGGTTGCTGTTATCTATGCACTATTTGTTACCGTCTTGTCATTCCCACAACGCTATATTCAACGTTGGGCTGACCGTTTTGTGAAAGAACAGAGGTAAAAAACATGCTTAAATTAGAACATATTGATAAGCGTTATACTGAACATTATGCGCTAAAAGACATCAACGTTACCTTCAATCCGCATGAAACAACCGTCATTGTTGGTCCATCTGGATCTGGTAAATCTACTCTATTGCGTTCATTAAATCTCTTAGAACGTCCTGATAGTGGACAATATACGATTGATGACCGCACGATTGATCTAAGCCAGCCACTAACAACTGAAACCTTATTATGGGTACGTCGTAAAACAGGCATGGTTTTCCAACAACCACGTATGTTTGACCACCTAACAATCATGGGAAACATGATTGAAGCACCTGTGCATGTGCTTAAACAATCAAAGGCACAGGCTACTAAACATGCACACGAATTATTAGCAGCTGTTGATTTAGACAACACGGCTGATCGTTATCCTTATCAATTATCTGGCGGCCAAACGCAACGTGTTGCAATTGCACGTGCGTTAGCTATGGCGCCTGATTATCTACTATTGGATGAGCCAACTTCTGCTTTGGACCCAGAACTAGAGGCGCAAGTTTTACGTGTGTTAAACGACTTAGCTCACGAAAATCAATCCATGATTATTGTGACCCATAACATGGATTTTGCGCGTCATGCGGCAGATCGGATGTTATTCTTGGAAGATGGTGAAATCAACTTTGATGGTACCCCAGATGAATTTTTCAATAATCCGACTGAGCGTATTAACCGTTTCTTAAATGCTTTTAAATTCAATCAAAATGAAGCGTAACAGTGACTCATTAAAAAATATCCCGAAAGTTAAATTCTTACTTTCGGGATATTTTTATATAATTCGGGGAGTTTACTCAAATAAGTAATTCATGCCAAGTTTTCTTATTAATAACATGTTTTAAAGGATTTTTAGAAATTTCAACTAATATGCCATTGCTAGTTAGGTCCTTAATAGCACCTTTGATGCTATTCACAGCCACTTTTCTTTTATTAATAATCGCTACTATCTCATTATCCTTGATTGACGTTGAATCAACGATATTAAACAACTGTGATTGAGAAATTATAAATAGTATCCCCTTATCTAAATCTGAAAACTGTCCTTGTTGTGCAAGATTATGCTTTATTGTATCTAATTTCTCCTTTTTACCTCTTAAATCTTGAATAACATCCTGTTGTCCCGATACTAATATGGTCAGCATGTCTTCTAAAAATATCGTCAAATCACCTCGATTAAACATATCATCAGCTTGTTTAAACGTACGATAATATTTATCGCTATGTTTCCTGATAGCCGTAGCAATCGATAAACCTGAATATATATCTACTTTTGAAGAGATATACGAAGATAGTAAATATCGTCCCATCCTACCATTACCATCATAAAATGGATGCGTATTTTCAAACATAAAATGCGTTACCAAAGCTTTTAAAATCGGATCGACCTTATGAGAATTCATAAAATCAATTAAACTTGTTAATGCAGTAAATATTTCTTCTTCCTTAACAGGTGGGATATATACAGTTTCTAACGAATTGCCAATTCGCACAAAACCATTTCTAAAATATCTACTATCCGGTTTCTCTTTATCTATAATTTCACCTTGCAAAAGTTCATCATATATAGTTCTAAAATCTTTTAACTGAAATATCTTTTTTGATTTTTCACTGATAGTATCAATATATAAATTTACAGTAGAAACTAATCTCTTGGTTTTCGTATTTTTTTTATTATTTCCAATGATTGTTCCTATTTCTTCACGATTTGTATCCACGCCCTCTATTTCATTGGTATCATGAATTTCATTAATTAATAACGTATTAATAAAACTAGTCTTAGCAACCCCTGGTAAGATATCTTCTAAAAGAATAATTTGTTTTGAATGACGATACATTTTTGAAATTAATTCATTAATTCGAACAGTTTCAACAAAAAATATTGGGTACGTTGTGGTAGACTTTTCTTCATCGTTCATTATTTTAGGTCGCATCTGTGTCATTATTGTAGAATATCCATCAATACGACACCTATATTCTTGATCAGCAATTATATTCTTAGGTAAGGACTTATCATCAACTGTGTAAATATATTGTTTTAATAATTTATATTTTGCCATAATTCCATCCTTATTTTGAAATATGTCTATTCTTTATATATTACCATATTTTTTTGTTTACTAAAGCGTAAAAATACGCAATATTTTAAAGTTAACTAAAATAATTAGCTGTTCTAAACAAAAAAATCCTGAAAGTTAAATATTTACTTTAACTTTCAGGATATATCTCATGCCATCAATTCCTGGTTAGCTTTTAAATTTTTATTCTTCAGGCTGTTGCGTTAATCCTTGTTGCACAACAGGCAACGTTTCTTGCCACGTTGTTTCAAAAATTGTTTTAAATAAGTTGTCATCCCAGCGCCCTGCAAAAAACGGATGATAAAAATAGGTGAATGTCTGCATAACCGTTTGACCACGTTGTTGACGGAACGTGTCCCATGCCATTATTTTTTCAACAGCTGCTGCAAATTCTTTAAGTCGTGGTTCAATTAAACTATCATGCTTACCTAACTCAAACTTATAAAAAGCTAACATTTCTGGTGCTTCAGCAAAACTGGCTTGACGACGCGTTGAAAGCAACCACAACCAGTCATGCAACGCTTGCACCCGATTCTCTTTTGTAGCCCGCTCACTGGCCGCTATGATTGGTGCATCGACATGCAACAACCAATCCTCATCCATTTCTTGAAATAAAGCATCACGGTTGGCAAAATGCTTGTACAACGCAGCTGGCGTAATTGTCAATTTGCGCGCAACATCAGCAAGACGTGCCTTTTCGTAACCTTTTTCCATCAACACAGCCTGCGTTGCTTCAAAAATTGCTTCTTTTGTAACTTTTGACATTTCACTTTCCTTTCTCACGTTATTATCCTTAATATTATACCCAACTATATCAAGTAGATAAACTATATAATTTAGTTTAGCGTTATTTTTTGTTATACTGGGAAGTGAATTATCAGCTAAATTTAACTGAAATATATTTAATAAGAGGTGTAAGTATATGACCATTTCATCATTAACCGATACATTTACCTTAAATAATGGGGTTAAAATCCCAGTTATTGGATTTGGTACGTGGCAAACGCCAGATGGGGATGTCGCCTATCAAAGTGTGCTTGATGCATTAAAAGCTGGTTATCGCCACATTGACACTGCCGCTGCTTATGGTAATGAAGCTTCAGTTGGTCGTGCTATTAAAGATTCAGGTATCCCACGTGAAGAATTATTCGTTACCTCAAAATTATGGAATGACAGCCACAGTTTTGAAGCTGCAAAGATTGCCTTGGATAAGTCATTACAATTACTTGGATTGGACTACCTAGATCTATACCTAATTCACTGGCCAAATCCATTAATCAATCGTCGTAATTGGGACAAGGCCAATGCCGAAACTTGGCGCTACATGGAAGATGCCAACACTGATGGTAAAATTCGTGCCATTGGTATTTCTAACTTCCAAATTGAACACGTTGAAGCTTTGTTAAAGACGGCAACAATTGCCCCAATGGTTAACCAACTATTTGTGAACCCTTCTGACCTAGAAAAGGATATTGTTGCCTTCAACAATGAGCATAATATTTTAACAGAAGCCTATTCACCATTGGGAACAGGATCTTTGCTAGAAGTTCCTCAAATCAACGATATTGCTACAAAATATAATAAGTCAGCAGCACAAGTATTGGTACGCTGGTCGCTACAACACGGTTTCCTACCACTACCAAAATCAACTCATGCTGAACGAATTGAACAAAATGCCGATGTCTTTGACTTCGCCTTAACTGACGAAGAAATGACAGCCCTTGATCAATTAGAAGGTGTTGCTGGAACACATCAAGATGCCTCACAAGCTGATTTCTAAATTAGAGTGTGCCACAAGACGGTTTGAATCCGGTTGTAACATCGTTTAGGTGAGTTGCGACCGAAGCAACGCGTAGGGCGTGATACGCCTAAATGTTGTTACATTTAGGATTCAGTCTTTGGGAACACGTTTTAAACTAGCGTGTGACACAAGACATTCTGAATATATTGAAGAACCACCAATTTACACATTAACATGTAAATTGGTGGTTCTTTTTGTCATTTGACTATTCATTTAAAATGTATATTTATACATATTATTCATTATCCAATTCAGCAATAACTGCTTCATATCGATCATGGATCAATTTTGCTGAGGCGTCTAACTTTGCCTGTTCATCTGCTGATAAATGCAATTGCACACTATCAACAATTCCCCCACGGCCAACGATCACTGGATATGAGACATAAACACCATATTCTGAACGATAATTAGAGACAGGTAGCTCTTCATAACTATCAGTCAAGACTGCTTTTGTTAGTCGACTAGCTGCACTTGCGATACCATAACTGGTAAATTTTTTACCATCGTAAACCGTAAAGCCGCCAGCCCGCACTGCTTCATCCAACTTTGAGAGTGGCAAACCATACGCCGTAATCGGTTGATCTTTGACTGTGACAGTTGACCAAGCCGTAAATTGTGAATTACCATGCTCGCCCACATTATACCCATAAACTGATTTTGGGTGTACTTGTAGTGCTTGTCCAACAGCACGATGTAATCTAGCCGTGTCCAATAGGGTCCCAGTTCCAATAACGCGTTCTGCTGGGAAACCAGTAAAGTGTTGATACATAGTCGTGATGACATCCACTGGGTTTGTAATAACAACTAAAACACCATTAAATTCTGATGCAACTAATTTTTCAGACACCCCTTTAATTTGATACTTTGTATATTGTAATTCAACGAAACGATCTTTAGTGACGCTTGTCCCTTGTAAGGAAATCTTACCCACTGAAGAAATTACGACATCGGCGTCCGCCAAAGCATCCCAATCATTAACAACATAATTGGCATTATATTCCAAATTAGCTTTTGCATCTTCAAAGTCCAGTGCTTCCGCAGTTACTTTCGCTTCATCAATATCAATAAAGACAAATTCATCTACTGCTCCCTGTGCTGATAAACTATGCGCAATTGCTGCACCAACGTGTCCTAATCCAATAATCCCCACTTTACGTGTCATACTGCTATCCCTCCATTATTAATAATTTTCCAAAAATGTCCCAATTCGTCTTACTGCTTCATGCAAAACATCCATAGATGAAGCATAACTAATACGAATGTAGCCTTCACCACCAATGTTGAAAATTGAACCAGGAATAACGGCAACTTTGCCTCGCTTAACCAAATTCATAATCATCCTGATTGACATTAGCTGGGAGTTTAGCAAAAACGTAAAACGCCCCTGTTGGCTGCGGGATTTCGAATCCTAATTGTCTTAGTGCCGGCACCAAATAGTCGCGTCGCTCACGATATGCTTCACGCATCCCCTTAGAGTCCAGTTTTCCTTGTGCAGACCCAAGCGCCTCCGCTGCGGCAGCCATTGCAGGATTTGAAGCAGATGTCACTGTAAATTGGTGTAACGTTGCAACGGGTGCTAATAGTTCCTTCGGCCCAACAATAAACCCAATTCGATAACCTGTCATCGCATGTGATTTTGAAACACCATTCAAGATGACTGTTTGTGATGGTAAAAATTTTGCAATTGAATAATGTGGCGCATCGTAAGTCAATTCAGCATAAATTTCATCAGCAATAACCGTAATATCTGTTCCTTGCAAAATCTCTGCTAGTGCAGCTAATTGTTCTGCCGTATATGTTATCCCTGTTGGATTAGATGGATAGTTTAACAGAACCGTTGTCAATTTATCGCCGTATTCATCAATAGCTGCTTGTAATTGTGCAGGCGTCAACAAAAAATCAGATTTAGATGTATCCACATAGACCACTTCACCACCGGCTAATGCAATTGTAGGATCATACATTGAAAAGTTAGGCGCTGGTAACAATACTTTGTCACCATCATTCACAAAAGCTGTCAGTGTATCATAAATCCCTTCCGTTGCACCCAAAGTGACAATGATTTCAGATTCAGCATCGTATGATAAATCATAACGGTCTATCATAAAATGACGAATAGCCTTACGCAAAGCCACACTTCCCTTAGAAGGTGCATAGTGTGAATCATCACTATTAATACTATCAATTGCTGCTTGTTTAACATGCTGTGGGACAGAAAAATCAGGTTCCCCAAGTGTTAATTTTAAAATATCTGTTACACCACTAGTTTGATCATCAAATGCGCGGATGGCATTTGGTTCAATTGCTGCTACTCGTTTATTTACGCCCATAATTTCGCCCCTATATTTTCTAAATTTTGCGTCCTGGATTTAAAATGCCCAACGGATCGAATACTTGTTTAATTTGTTTTTGTAGAATTCTAACATTTGCATCTAATTGTTTTGGTACCCATGCATTCTTCAAGCTACCAATACCATGCTCCGCGCTAACAGTCCCCTTTACTTCAATGACGAACGCTAATAGTTCATCAATAAATCGTTGCGTTTCTTCTGGTAAAGCCCCATCTTTATCTTCTAAGGTAATATCTGGATGCAAATTACCATCCCCTGCATGGCCTAACAATAATAATCGTTGATCATACTTGCTTGCTAATTCCTCTGCTTTATCTGCTACCTTGGCTAATTGCCCCAATGGAACTGCCACATCTTCAACAATTAAGCGACCATATTGTGCGCCGGCTGCAAAAATATCCTGGCGAATTTTAATAATTTCACTAGTACGTTGCTGGTCTGCAGTAACATCAATCTTTGTTGCACCACATGTATGTAATACTTGCTCAACTGTGCTTAAAGCTTCAGGTGCAGCCACATCAATTTGGAAAATCAACAATGCTTGTTCCCCATGACTTCCCAAGTGGCTACCTTCATACTCATCAAGCGCTTCAATAGAGACGCGATTTAAAATTTCTAACATTGATGGATTAACGCCACTAGCCTGAACCGCTTGCACTGCTTGCATTAACTCATGAATTGTTGGAAATGTTGCCAATCCGGTGACCGGTTGCCCCAAAGAAATTGGTAATAGGCGCAGTGTTGCTTCAACAATAATGCCCAAAGTACCTTCTGAACCAATCATTAAATCAGTTAAATCATATGCTGCATTATTCTTAAATGTTTTACCACCCAAAGTGAGCAATTCACCATTTGCTAAAACAACCTTTAGTCCTAGCACCGATTGCTTCGTTGTCCCGTACTTCAGCGAAGACATCCCACCAGCATTGGTCGCAATATTACCGCCAATTGAACTAATTGGTTTTGAACCTGGATCAGGTGCATAAAAATAACCAACCTGACGTGCTTGCGTATCTAAATCGCCATTCAACACACCTGGTTGAACAGTAGCAACCTGGTTTTCTGGTTCTATTGATAAAATTTTATTCATTCGTGATAGATTTAAAATTAAACTGCCGGCTAACCCAGCTGCGCTATTAACGATAGACGTTTTAGCTCCCTGTGGTACAACTGCAATTTGATGTGTCGCCGCAAACTTTACTGTTGCTTGGACATCGGCAATTGAAGATGCAAAGATAACTGCATCTGGCATCACCTTGTTTGTAATCTCTTGTGTATAATCATTTGCCCCATATGTGGCTCTTGTTTGCTCGTCTAATGCAATTTCACCATCTGGCAATTGCAAAGACGCAAAATTTGTCGTTGTCATATTGCTCCTCTAAATAAAAAAATCCCGTCGCACCATAAAAATATGGAACGACGGGACGACTGAAATCGCGTTACCACCCGTGTTTCAATTTACATCACTGTAAATTGCTCACTAAGTCATGAATTACTTACATGCTATATCGCGCACACCGGAAATCACTTATATTAACTACTCATAATTCCAATCACTCCCGGGCCAAAATTCATTTGCTGAATCGATTGCCTTACACTATCTGCAACTCGCTTTGCGTATCCATTACAAACTACTTACCCATTCATCGTGTTTACTCATATTATGGTAAAACGCGTATTATGAAAAGTCAATCATTAAATTAAAATAATCTCATTTGTTTCACATTTTGACTTTATGTTACTTTAAATACGCAAAAAAGATGTCAGTCTAGCCACTTTAAATGGCAAACTAACATCTCTAAAATTAATTTTATTTCTTAGTAAATTTAACAATACCTTCCCAACGAGCTGTTTGTGGGAACATATCAATTGATTGAATATAATCGACACGATAAACCTTTGCCAAATCAACCAAATCACGTGCTAGCGTTGAAGCATTACATGAAACATAGACAAACTTATCCGGCTTCGTGGCCAAAATTGTTTGACGTAATGCACCATCCAACCCTGTACGTGGTGGATCAACAACCAACGCATCCGCAATCCAACCTTCGCTAGCCCACTGTGGAATTAATTCTTCAGCAGCACCAACATAGTAAGTTGCATTATCGACTGCATTATCAATAACATTTTCAGTTGCATCATCAATTGATTCAGGTATCGTATCCATGCCGCGCACTTCACCGGCATGATCGGCTAATGAAATACCGATGGTACCCACACCTGAATAGGCATCAATTAACTTATCCGCTTTTGTTAGATCCAAAGCCTTAATTGTTTCCTGATACAAGCGTTGTGTTTGGCGTGGATTTAGTTGAAGGAAAGCACGAGGTGATAATTTAAATGTTTTGCCATTTATGTCTTCTGTAATATAATCTTCACCCCAAATTTGGCGTGTATCATCACCCCATATTAATGAAGAATCGCCACGATTAATATTTTGATGAATTGAAACAACTTCTGGCAGTTCATCATGAATTCGTGTAATTAATTCGTCCGAATCAGGTAATGAACGACCATTCGTCACAATTGTTAATTGCACATCCCCTGTTGATTCTGAAACACGTGCGATTAATGTTTTAATTGAACCACGGTTACGACGTTCATCATAAATCGATAATTGCATATCAGCCAAAATATCACGAACTGTACGTACAACTTTTAACGTAGCTGGATGTTGGGTGGTCATAACTGGTAAATCAATCAATTTGTGAGACTGACGCTTGTACATACCCACCGCTAATTTACCATTCACCTCACGTACAGGGAACTGCGCTTTGTTACGATAACCAGTTGGATCATCCATACCAATTGTTGGTAGTAATTTATAATGTGCATAACCAGCAGGCCGATATTTTTCCAAAGCTTGACGAATGACGTCTTGCTTAAACTTTAATTGGCCTTCATACGATAGGTGTGCTAACTCAACCCCACCGACTTCTTGATTATCAACCGGTGTTACACGTTGCTTAGACTGTTGCTTGAATTTAAGTACTTTTGCTTCAATAAATTTATTCGTAAAGTTAGTAACTTCAACTTCTACAACTTCTCCTGGTAACGCCCCTGGGATAAACGTTATCTTACGTTTATAGTATCCAATTCCCTCACCATTAATACCCAAGCGCTTAATTGTGATTAATAGTTGATCACCAATTTCAACTTTTACTGGTGCACTGTTTTGTTTATTTGTTCCACGTGAAACATGATTATTTTTACGATCACGTGATTGGTTTTTTTGTTTATTTTCCATATTTCGTTCTACAATAGCTCTTTCTTTTGATTATAATTCATGATGAATATCTTGGAAGTTTTGTTCAATATCAAATAATGCATTAGCATTATGTACTAAATTATCCGCAAATTCTTCCGCCCGGTCAACATCTGTTTTGTATCGCAGTTCATGTTCCAAACTTGCCCACATATCCATACCAATCGTTCTAATTTGAATTTCTACTGGAATTGATTCAACTTCAAGGGCCTTAAACACTGGTACTTTAACTACTAAATGTAGACTACGATACCCACTAGCTTTAGGATTTTTAATATAATCCTTACGTTTAATAACTTCTACATCATCTTGCTGAGATAATAATTTTTCAACTGTGCAAATATCATCAATATAATTTGTAATAACCCGCAAACCAGCAATGTCAAAAATATTATTTTTAACAGCCGCCACGTTTGGTGCCAAATTTTTCTTTTTAATTTTCCCCACCAAGCTTTGTGGATCTTTCATACGACCATCAATATGGTGAATTGGATTGTGATTATAGTTAACTTCAAATTCAGCATCTAAATTTTCTAACTTAGTTGAAATTTCACGCTGGGCTGATTCATACACTTGATACATTTGTGCAATTTGCGTTAATTGATTAGCGATCCAATCATATTCGCTGTCATCCCCAAGCAATTGCCGGATTTTTCTAACACTCATTGTATTTCTTTTTGAATTCATTTTTAATATTCCTTATGTGCTATATCGCGCAATGTTGTTGCCTTATAAGTCATTATACTGAACTATAAACCTTTTTCGAAATTTTTTTACTCGATAATAGCCAACAAAAACGAACTTTCTTTCATATTAAAAAGCCGAAATCCCACGAAAAGTGCTCGTACGAATTCGACTCAAATTGCTTTTTACTTGCTTGGCACTGCTGAAACCTTGATATCACCATCAATGATTTGTTGTTTAGCATTGTTAACAGCTTTCTTTTCATCGCTGTTCAAATTCTTTGTCACAACACCAACGCCGCCTTCTTTTAGGCCATAATAAACAGTCTTACCACCAGGAAATTTATCATTTTGCGCTTGCTTGGTAATTAATTGCAAACCACGACCAATACCCGTTAATGATGATGTTAGCGTCAAGTTATCTTGTTTGCCATCTTTGGTCTTGTAATCACCCATATTTGTTTGATCAAGATCAACACCAATTACCCAAACTTTATCCTTTGAGCCTGCTGATAACGTAGCACTTTGGTCCTTAGCTGCTTGGAAAACACCATTACCGACACCACCAGCAGCTTGGAAAATAATATGTTCACCTTCTGCAATTTTAGCTTTTGTAATCGTTTGTCCTTTAGCAGGATCTGAAAAGGTTCCCGCAAAAGTCGCATCTACTTTAATACTTGGATCAACTGATTTCACACCGGCCTGGTAACCAGCTAAAAATGATTCAATAACTGAATTACGCATACCACCAATAAAGCCAACCGTTTTATCGCCAACTTCTTGTGCTTTTTTAGCTGCAGCAACACCGACTAAATATGAAGATTGTTCAGAATGAAACTTGACTGAAGCAACATTTTTATATTTCTTATTGGCTTGCTCATCAACCAAAACAAATTTTGTTTTGGGTTGTTTTTGAGCAACAGTTTCAACGGAATCTTTAAAAGTATTTCCAATAGCTGCAACCAAGTCATAATTAGCTGTCGCTGCTTGCGTTAATTGTGTATCATAATCAGCAACTGTTTTGGGTTGAAAATAATTATAACCATCTTTACCCTTAGTTAAATGATTAGCTTTACCCCATTTTTGTAAACCATTCCATGCACTTTGGTTAAACCCTTTATCATTAACACCATTCGTATCTGATACCATGGCTGCTGTAAATTTATCGTTATTAGTTGCTTTTTCACCGTTCATTAATGCAACACCAATCCCTGCAATCGCAACTACTATTACACCACCAATAATCATCATCCGACGTGAAACCATCTTTGAATACCTCCAAGTATTAATCCCTCGACCCAACCACTCACTTAAGAGTTCTTAAAAAATATAATAATGTAAATTACTATAGCGGTCTCAAACATAGAATGCAAGACTCTTTTTTAGCATATTTCGCCATATTTTATTGAATGATAAAACCATTAATAAAAATTAGTTTAATATGTGAAATTCGCAGTTTATCAAGCGTCATTTTATTTGCGACAACTACGAACATTATCATAAACATGCATTGAAAATTATCATAAACTACGTATAATAGAATTATAAATTAAATGGAGGATATCATGGCCAACACAGATACACACGATAGTATTCTTGTATTGGACTTTGGTTCTCAATATAACCAACTAATCTCACGACGCATTCGTGAATTAGGTGTTTATTCTGAACTAAAGCCACACACTATCACCGCAGCTGAAATTAAAGAACTTCAACCTAAAGGCCTAGTCTTTTCAGGTGGTCCTAATTCAGTTTACGCTGATGGTGCCTTTTCTGTTGATCCAGAAATTTTTAATCTAAACATTCCTATTTTAGGTGTTTGCTATGGTATGCAACTTATGGCACACATGTTACCTGGTGGTAAAGTACTGCCTGCTAACAACACATCTGAATATGGTGAAACTGAGATTAACGTTTTGGATGCAAACAGCACCTTATTCGCTGACACGCCTGAGACACAAACTGTTTTGATGTCACACGGTGATTATGTCGGTGCTGTTCCTGAAGGCTTTACTGCGGTTGCTACATCTGATAGCACCCCTATTGCTGCGATGGAAAATAAAGAACGTCAATTATATGGTGTTCAATTCCACACTGAAGTCCGTCATACCGTTCATGGTATGAAGATTTTAGAAAACTTCATCGAAAATGCTGTTCACGCTAACCGTGACTGGTCAATGGATGATTTCATTGATGAACAAATCGCAAAGATTCGTGAAACAGTTGGCGACAAGCGTGTTTTGCTTGGACTTTCTGGTGGTGTTGATTCATCAGTTGTTGGTGTTCTATTGCACAAAGCTATTGGTGACCAATTAACATCAATTTTCGTAGATCACGGTCTACTTCGTAAAAACGAAGCTGATGAAGTGATGCGGGATCTTGGTGACAAGTTTGGCCTAAATATTATTAAAGTAGATGCTCAAGAACGTTTCTTAGGCAAGCTTGCTGGGGTTACTGAACCTGAAAAGAAGCGTAAAATCATTGGTAATGAATTTATTCGTGTCTTTGATGAAGAAGCTGCAAAGCTTGATGGAATCGACTTCCTTGCGCAAGGAACGTTATATACTGACGTTATCGAATCAGGGACTGACACAGCACAAACCATCAAGTCACATCACAACGTTGGTGGATTGCCTGATGACATTCAATTCCAATTAATCGAGCCTTTGAACAAATTGTTTAAAGATGAAGTTCGTTCACTTGGTGAGAAGCTTGGTATGCCACACAATCTTGTTTGGCGCCAACCATTCCCAGGTCCTGGTCTTGGTATCCGTATCATTGGTGATATCACTGCTGATAAGTTAGAAATCGTTCGCGAATCTGACGCTATCTTGCGTGATGAAATTGCCAAGCAAGGATTAGATGGTGAAGTATGGCAATACTTCACGGTTTTGCCAGGCGTTCGTTCAGTTGGTGTTATGGGAGATGAACGTACTTACGATCACACCATCGCCATTCGTGCCATTACATCTGTTGATGGTATGACAGCTGACTTTGCTAAGCTAACATGGGATGTCCTAGAAGAAATTTCTCGTCGTATTGTAAATGAGACTGCCCACGTTAACCGCGTAGTCTACGATATTACAGCTAAGCCACCTGCAACTGTTGAGTGGGAATAAAACAAATAACTTCTAAAATATTTAGTACCGACAGCTAATCTTACAGGTTAGTTATCGGTACTTTTTTATTTGATAATGCTATACAAAAAAGCAACCAAATTCATGAAGAACTTAGTTGCTTAATGTTAAAACTATTCTGTTATCAATACCATGGGACAAATAAATATCCATTTTATAGAAAACGTATTCCTGCAGCAATCAGATACAAAATAATAATGTGGGCTGGATAAAAGATGTAAAAGAAGTACTTCATGCCACGACCTTTTTCCCCGTTATATAATAACAGCGGAATAATCGCAAAAATCATTATCTATTGTGTACTACCACTCAAACCGTACAGTAAAGCAACCCCGACAATACTTAACATTTGTGCCCAACGAACATTTCGGAAAATATACATGACAGGAATCAACAAAATCATCAGCCCATTTTCTGCCAATAAGATAGCTGGACTAAATGCACTAGCGATTAATACTATCATTTGATTAGTAAATCCGGTTACATCGATAGATAAAAGCGGAATCATGATGAGCGTAAAAATGAATGGCGTAGCGAAAAGTAAAACGCCAAGAGAACCATGTTTTACTGCTTGCCCATTTTTCATAGCTGCAAATTGATCAATAGACGCCATAAACAGCGTTCCCACAAAAAGGTCACGGAATATGTTGTTCATCAATTGCACCTCATCAAATCCGATAATTCTTTGTGTCGCATTCATTAGCAGCGCCATGATCACCATACTGATGTAGAGGCGCAACATGTATGTTTTTTTACTATGTGTGTGTGAAAAACCGATAACACTAGCAAAAAAGAAAATAGTTGCAACAGGACGCCCGAACCAGTCAATCCACGCCGGTGCACCAAAAGATGCAAACATTTCATGAAAATGATCGACTACCATGAGTATAATACCAATTACTTTTAGATCAAATGTATTCAGTTTTCCAAAACGAGAGTTATTCGCTTGTTCTGGCATAAAATTTCCTCCTATTAATTAATTGCTGTCACTAACTTAATTTTGCGTAAGTTTTTTCAAATTTACATGATAAGACGTTTTGAACCCGAGGATAGACAATCTCGTTATTGTTTCAAACAAACTTATCATTAATTCCTCAACTCAAATTATTGTAAAACAATAATATTTTGTTGTAAAGTAATAACGTTTTAAAATTAATGCAGCCTTGTAAGAGGATTTGATCGTGCCACATAAAGCAATAATTTATATTATGATATAACTGTCCCCCTGATAATAATCAGGAAAATTAAAAAAGCGGTCGACTACTAGAATTATCTAGCAGCCGACCGCTCTTTTTATTCTCTAATTTGACCCTGACCTAAAATGACATATTTCGTTGTTGTAAGTTCTTTTAATCCCATTGGTCCACGAGCATGTAGCTTTTGCGTTGAAATACCAATTTCAGCACCGAAACCAAATTCAAAACCATCCGTAAAGCGTGTCGAAGCATTAACGTAAACACAAGCTGCATCAATTTGTTGGGTAAATTGTTGACTATGTTCATAATTAGTCGTGATGATTGCTTCAGAATGTTTTGTATTATGTTGATTGATGTGATCAATCGCTGCTTCTAACGTATTCACCACTTTAATCGCAATAATATAGTCATTATATTCAGTATCCCAATCTGCTTCCTGAGCTGGCTTTGCCTGGTCACCCAAGATTTGACAAGTTTGCTGATCACCGCGAATTTCGACATGTTTATCAGCAAGAGCTCGCGCAATTCGTGGCAAAAAATCAGGTGCGATTGCTGTATTAACTAGTAATTTTTCGGTCGCATTGCAGACAGACGGACGTTGTGTTTTCGCATTAACAATAATGTCTTCGGCCATCTGTAAATCAGCCGTTTCATCAACATAAATATGACAATTACCAGCACCGGTTTCAATAACTGGCACCGTTGCATTTTGTACAACCGTCTGAATTAGTTGTGATGAACCACGTGGAATTAAGACATCCACATACTGATTCAAGCGCATAAATTGTTGGGCTAGTTCGTGAGAGGTTTCCGTAATAAGCTGAACTGCGTCTTGTGGTAAATCAAATTCAGCCAAAACGTCACGCAAAACCGCTGCCATTTTAATATTAGTCTGTAACGCTTCTTTTCCACCACGTAAAATAACAGCATTACCCGACTTAAAGCAAAGCGCCGCTGAATCAACAGTCACATTTGGTCGTGCTTCATAAATAATCCCCACCACACCAAGGGACACGCGCTTCTGACTAATTTGTAATCCCGATTCCGTTGTCCAACCACGTTCAACATTGCCAATTGGTTCTGGTAGGTCGGCCACTTTTCTAACACCATCCGCAATACCAGCAAGCCGATCTGCAGTTAGCGTTAGTCGATCAATAAATTTATCTGCCAAACCTGTCGTATCAGCTAAATCTTCTTGATTAGCCGCCAAAATTTCTGGCGTTTTGTCTAGTAAAGCATCGGCCATTGCACGTAAAACTTGATTTTTAGTTGTCGTAGACAATTGTGCCAACACCTGAGATGCTGCTTTTGCCTGCTGACCAATTTTATTTAATAATTCTGTCATCATCCGACTCCTCATTGTTATTTTCCGCAATAAATAACGTACCGATTTCTTCACCATTCATAATATTAAAAATAATTGACGGATTAGCACCATTCGCTAAAACCATCATTTGGTTGTGGTTTAAAATATTAGCTGCTGCTTTTAACTTCGTTGCCATACCGCCTGTACCAAATACAGTACCTGCACCACCAGCTCTTTTTAATGAATCATCAGTTACTTGGTGTAATTCCTTAATCAATTGCGCATGTCGGTCTTTGTGAGGATTGCCGGTATAAAAACCATCAATATCTGACAACATAATTAACAAATCAGCATGTGATCGTACCGCCACAATTGCTGATAGTTGATCATTATCACCAAAAGTTGTCCGATGATCCAACTCATCAACTGCCACCGTATCATTTTCATTAACGACCGGGATAATCCCCCAATTAAGTAGTTGTTCAATTGTATTATGAACATATTCCCGACTTTGTGGATAATCAAGAACGTCATGTGTCAACAACACCTGACTGATTTTTTGGCCGTAAGTAGCAAAACGCTGTTGATAGACTGTCATCAACTCACTCTGCCCGATCGCAGCTAATGCTTGTTGTTTGGGGATTTCTTCTGGTCGAGTTGTTAATCCTAATTGACCCATACCAGCTCCAATAGCACCTGAACTAACTAAAATAACTTGCTTACCCTCATTGACTAAGCCTGTTAAAGTATAGCTCAATTGATCAATTGCCTGTAAATTCAATTTACCATTTGAATGCATTAAAGAACTTGTACCAATTTTTACAACAATACGCGAAACATTTCCCATGTGACGATTCGACTTCATGCGAATTGCCTCCATTTTTCATTAAGTTTAATCATAATTTTACAATAATAAAAGAAAATAAAATAGCTATAAATAAGTCTCTTACATGTGACGTTACCTAACATATTTTAACCGACCATTATTGCTTCGCGTTATAATAATTTAAAAGGCGAAAGGATTGATAGCATATGAGTTTAGAAACGTTGGTAACAAAACATCCCCAAATCAAAGATTTAATCAATCAACAACCTATTTTCTGGCGCAATCCAGACTACGCTCAGAAAGCTGAACTGCCTTTTTCAAAAGCAGATATTTTTGATGCTGTCGCCCGCCTAGACCGCTTTGCACCTTACTTGGCTAGGGTTTTCCCCGAAACAGCTGCGACAAATGGCATCATCGAATCTCCCCTAATTTTATTAAATGACATGCAAAAAACATGGGAACAACAAAACCAAACTGATTTGGCTGGTAATCTATATTTAAAAGCCGATAACGCACTACCAATCTCAGGTTCAATTAAATCACGCGGCGGCATTTATGAAGTACTAAAGTTTGCCGAAAAAATCGCAATCAACCATGGTAGTTTAGCTTACATGGACGACTACAGTATTTTAGCTTCTACCAAATTCCGCCAATTATTTTCTAATTATAGTGTGATTGTTGCTTCAACTGGTAATCTTGCATTAAGCGTTGGTATCGTTGCCGCCACATTCGGTTTTAAAACCACTGTCTATATGTCCCATGATGCACGGCAATGGAAAAAAGATAAGCTACGTGAAAATGGTGTCACTGTTAAAGAATTTAATACAAATTTCTCAGCTGTTATGCCAAAAGCGCGAGCAGCTGCCGCAGCAGATTTTAACTGCCATTTCGTAGATGACGAAGGTTCTAACGACCTATTCTTAGGTTACGCTGTCGCTGCCGTCCGCCTACAAAAGCAACTCAAGGACCAACAAATTAAAGTTGATCAAGAGCATCCTGTTATCGTTTACTTACCTGCAGGGGTTGGTGGTAGTCCAAGTGGTGTCACTTTCGGTTTAAAAACTATTTTAGGACCGCACGTTCACGCTGTTTTCTGTGAACCGACACACGTCCCCTCAGTCACACTTGGTATGATGACCCAGCTAAATAATCGTATTTCAGTGTATGACATTGGTTTAGATGGTCTAACTGCTGCTGACGGACTCGCTGTTGGTCGGCCATCCCGTTTAGCTGGTAACGTTATGCGTACATTGCTCTTTGGTAGTGTTACCTTCCCAGACAATGATATTTATCGCTATGTTGCCCAGTTACAGGACACACAACATATTACCGTTGAGCCTTCTGCTGCTGCTGGTTTTACTGGTATTGCACCAACCATCAAAAATATGCCCGTATTTAATACCCCAAACGCTACCCATATCGTTTGGGCAACTGGTGGCAGTATGATGCCACAAAGCGAACGTGACACAAATTATTCTAAAGGAAAAGCATTATTAAACGATACTTTAGCTCCTGTTTAAGGAAATACCAAAAGGACCGGTAAATCAACACATTAAAGTGGTGATTTACCGGTCCTTTATATACTAAAATTTTTTCTTTAAATAATTAAATAAGTCTACAATTGCTCCTGCAACTATACTAATTATAAATGACTCTGTTGTTGTTTCCCAAAGATCTTTAGCTATCTGTTTAACTTTATGACATATCTTTTTCATACATTTATTAAATCACGAGCATACTATGCTTGCAAGCTTCAGCTTTTCTAAGCAACAACATGTCCTTTTTTGTAAACAACCTTCTTTGCTTGTAAAGCCTTGATATCTTGCATTGGGTTATCATCTAGCACAATAAAGTCGGCTAACTTACCAGTCTCAATCGATCCGGCATGATCACTAATCTTTAACAAATCAGCACCATTAACAGTTGCTGCTTGCAACACTTGCAAGTTAGTTGCACCAGTATCAACCATCATTGCCAATTCAATTGATGAATTCTTATCAAAATTATTGTATGCAGTTCCTGAATCTGTTCCCATTGCCAATTTAACACAGGCTTTAGCTGCCTGTCCAATGCTCTTACGATGAGCCTTTTCAACAGCCAACGACTTCTTTACCATAAATTCAGGTAATTCATCAGCATTTTGATTAATTGCCCATGGTGCAGTCAAAGTTGGGACAATGTAGATCCCCTTATCTAAAAACATTTGAATGGTTTCGTCATCCAAGAAAATAGCATGTTCAACTGAATCAACACCTGCTCGTAATGCGTTTTGAATTCCTTCAGTTCCTTGCGCATGAGCACAAGCTGTCCGGCCCTTATGATGGGCTTCAATAACACCTGCTCGTAACTCTTCTTCTGTCATCTGAACGTCCCAAGGTGTTTCACCACTAAATGATACACCACCAGTAGCCATCATCTTCACATTACGTGCACCCTTTTTCATTACCAAACGTGCAAACTTTTTAACTTCGTCGACACCATCAACTTCGTAGCTACCATTACTAAAATGACCACCTGTCATCGTTAGCGGATTTCCAGAAGCAATAATACCTGGTGCAACTAATTCACCACTTTCTTCAAGTGCTGATAATTCAATATCCACATCGAATACTGAACCAACATCACGAATATAAGTTACGCCATCCGTCAACAATGCATTTAAATTCTTTAATGCTAAGAATGTTGATGTTGCTGCAGTAACATCTTTATCACCTAATGTTGCAATCTTTTCATATGGATCTGCAACAATATGCGTGTGCGCATTAATCATCCCAGGCATAACATACTTACCGGCTAGATCTACCTCTTGATCAACAGCTGTATCTGATACAAACTCCCCAGACTCCGTATCAACAACAAAATCAATCCCCTCTTCAAAATCTGTATTATTTCCTGTAAAAACATTTGCATTTTTATATAAGACTTTCATATTTACCCCCAAATTTACAATAACTTCAAAAATACTGATGCAATAATGACTGATGCCACTGACACTGTCGCAAAACCACCAACCAACATCTTTGGCATCATATGTCCCGTTAAGTAAGCTCGCTCATTTTCATCAGTCGTCAAATGACCAATAACTTCATTCGTTAACACATAGTCAGCCGGAAAACCAAATAATGCCGTTAACGAAGAGGTAAATGCCATTTCTTTACTCATCTTCATTGGCTTTGACAAGCTCCATGAAGCAATAAACATGCCAAAGATACCAAGTATAATCAGTACCACAATTTGAATTAGAATCGTGCCCAACATGTCTGGTGTTGTAACGCTTAATTGCGACAACACATATGCCATCAAACCGTACATCAACCAATTAAAGACTTTAGTCTTATTCAAAACTTCTTTTTCTAGAAAACCAATTTGATGGCCAATAACACCCAGAATAAGCGCAATCACATTTGCATTAATCGCACCATTCATTAAACCAGCCACCCAAATTGATAGCAAACCAACTACGCCAACCTTAGCCAACATAAAAGCACTGGTATTGTACTTCGCTGGCAATTTAAATAATGCTTTCGGCTCTGTCTCAACAGATTCCTTCTCAACAACTACAGCTTGTGGATTATCACGATGTTCACGTAATAAACGACGACCTTCTTTCTTCAACATCACTGATGTTAGTGGATAGCCGATCATACTGTGCATAATAAACATTGAAACCGGTAATGCAACTAATGATGATAATCCTGCTGCTTTTAACCCGTCCGTCATAAGCAATGCTGATACTAAACCACCTGTTAATGGTGGAATTGCTGCAATCACAGTATGCCAATCAAATAATAGCGTCCCAACTGTCAACGTTAAAATAATCGTTCCAAGTGTTCCTGACAAAGCAATGGTTACTGCACGCCATTGGTTCAATAACTGCCGAATATTCATCATAGTTCCTAGATGAACTAGTAAGATTGGGATACAGACACCAACGAATTCACTACCAAATGAGGTCTTAGCAACAATATCTTTAGGTAATATTGTCCAAAATCCAATTGTAAATAAAACTGCTGAAATAAAGATTGATGGTACATAAGCTTTAGTTAAAGATGACACCCATTCACCTATAAACATGAAAACCATAACAATTAAAAATGCCCCTAAAAATTCCATAAACGCCTTCTTTCTCATTGAAATGTTATTTTATTATAATATTTCTAATCAAGCGTTTTGTAAACCATTATTTAATAATCTTAATAATTCACTCATTTTAATGACATCGTTATTTAAAAAAGCCGCAGAAACTTTTTTCTGCGGCTTTTAGTAGAAACGAGCCTACTCTATTTAACTTTTTTGCGTCAAATAACCATCAGTCATTTCATATAAATGATCTGCTGATGCCATCAATCTTGAATCATGCGTCACAACTACGACTGACTTATGATGTTTTACGGCTAGATCCTTTAACAGTTTAGCAACAACCGTTACACGTGAACTATCCAACGCTGCTGTTGGTTCATCTGCTAAAATAATCGATGGATTTGGATACAACGCACGTGCAATAGCTACCCGTTGTTGCTGTCCTCCTGACAGTTCACTAGGAAATTTATTCATCAATTCCTTTATATCTAACATTTCTAACACATTATTTAACTCATCTTCAGTAAGGTTATCTTCCGGTTTTACTTTATCAACTAATTTGAACTGATCTGCAACTGTTAAATAGGGTAATAAGTGATAGGCTTGTAAAACAAAACCAATTGATTCTAGTCTAACTTGATCCCGTTCTTTTTTAGAAAGATCTGTATAATTCGTGCCATTGACTGAAACGACACCACTTGTTGGGGTCAATAACCCGCCAATAATTGTCAAAAAAGTACTTTTACCAGAACCAGATGGTCCCATTATTAAACTCAACGTACCCGGTTCTGCAGTAAAATTAACATCATGCAAAACGTGCACTTTTGCTGTACCGTTACCATAAATTTGATTAACATTTTGAACAGATAATGAATACATGTTTATCCTCCAATAGCCGAAACTGGATCAATTTTCAAGACTGACCTAACTGGTCTTAAACTACCAATTAATGCCATCAACAATAAGCCCAAACCAACGCCCCCAAGAACAGGTATATCAAAAGCAACCGGTACGGATGCTGGCATCACCACCGCTGTTAAAGCTGTTAATCCGGTTGCGATAACTAGTCCACAAATAACTAGCAAAATTGATTGCGAAATGGTTGCCGTAACTAGTACTTTGCTTGGGACACCTTGCGCCCGTAAAACAGCATAGTTTGGTATTTTTTGCATCGTCAAAATATAAAGAAATACAGCAATAATAATCAATGAAATGACCATTAGAAAACCAATCATTAACACAAATGTCGCCGTTTGTGCTTGATAACCGGGAAGTTTATCAATTACTTGTTGTTTTGTATAAGTTTTAACACCAGTATTATTATTTTTAAAATGCGTATTTTTAGAAACGATTGCTGATGCAACTGGTCCTGAGGACATACCACGTAAATTCTGCCACGTGCTTAATTGACCATACACAATTGGCGCAATATTTAATTTTGCCCCTTCAGTAAAGCCGACAATCGTATATTTTTGCTGATCATCATTCAAGGTTAATTGATTGCCTAATTTATACCCTGCCGTTTTAAATGCAGTATCCACAACAATTTCATGAGCGCCTCTCACATTATGCCCACTTACAAGTTGTATATTTTTATAAACAAATTGTGTATCCTTTAAGCCAATAAATACAGCAGATAATTGCTTATGTTGCTTAGACTTAGCAACAACTGACGTTTGACCAATAACCGCTTCTTGGTTACTTAATTTACCAACATTATCAGCGCTTAAAAATGACTGACGCATATCCACATTGGCATTAGCATTCAAGGTAATTTGATTGATATGCCACGAATTGATTGCATCTGTATTTTGTCTAGCTAATCCTAATGCTAAACTTGATAAAATAAAGATAAGGTAACCAATTAGCACAATCATAGCCACGATTAAACTCGACCGTAACTTTTCTTTTCTAATTTCTTTAAGTGCTAAAAACATAATTTTCCCTTTTCTTGTTAGTTTCTTGTTAGCACAAATCGTAGTTGTGCTAATCGTGCTGAACTCGTATCCGGATCCAAAATAATATCTTTAATCGTTTGATGATATAAAAGCGTAATCGCCCACTGGTTAGCGCCATGATCTCCAGAAAACATTTTAGATGGTTGATTACCTAAAAATCCTTCATTATAACGATAATGTAATGCGATTAAATCACGATATCCCGTCTTATCAGTTTCTTGAACAAAACGTTGAATCGATTCAATATAGGTTTCAACATTATCAGTAGTTGGAACAGCAGGCATTGATTTATGGATTTCATATAGGGCAATATTCAATACATAGTGATACGCATCCGTTAAATCGCTAAAATATTTATAGAAAGCCCCTCGTGCAATCCCAGCGTCTGCAACAATTCGTGCTACCTGTGCTTGTGCTAGAGCATACGTTGAAAATTCATGCAACAATGCCTGTCTAATTCGCAATTGTTTGTCATCCGCTAAATGTTCAAAAGTATTTGAAACCATAATTTATCCCCACTTTCTAAAAAAATGACACCGTGTCACTTATCTATGATGTTAGTATACCAAAAAAGTGACACCGTGTCAACATTGTGGTTTTATTTATTGTCCGCCTTAATATCTTAATCAAGTATTCTTATCAATCAGCTCACGAAAGCATTTATAAGGTTCTTCTTAATTTGATATACTATAATTCAAATTGTTTACATCCTGTTCTAGGTGTGCAGAAAGGTACCCACAATGAAAATTTTTAAAGGCATCATACTTATCGTCGTTGCCCTCGTTGGCTACAATTGGGTAACAACGCCAACGGTTAGCCAACAGATTAATAGTGAATTAACTAGTTTAATTACCAATTTTAAAACGTGGTCGGATGAACTCCCTATTACAACTAAAAAACAAGGCGAGACCCAGCCCGACAAAACTATACAAGCTGATAACGATATTGAATCAATTGTTCGTGATAAAAAACTATCCAACATTTATACTTATAAATTTGATAATAATGTTCCACAACAAACCCAACACATATTTTTACAAGCCATGGACGTTTATAATGCGACTGGTATTGTTAAAATTACTGCGCAAGAACAAAGTGATTCAAAAAACACACTCACATTAGGTGTCTACAATAAACCGTCTCAAAATGAAAGTAATTTCCAAGAATTAGGCATCGGCGGGCCTGAAATTTATTCTCAAACTGGTTTTGTAAATATTGATTATAATCATGGTAAAGCAACATTAAATACAGCATATCCCCCACGATTATCAGCCGCCATTCATGAGGTTGGTCACGCGCTTGGTTTAAATCATACAGAGAATAAAAATTCTGTCATGTATCCTGTTGATCAAGGTGTCACCACACTATCAGAACAAGATATCAATAATCTCAGAAAGATTTATCCGGTTAAATAATTCATAATTTTTAAAGCTAATTAAAAAAACGTAAGGTACCAAAAAATTTGGTAACTTACGTTTTTTTTACTGATTAACGATTGTTCCACATGAAACAATCCCACTATTATCACGATACATAATGGTGAATGATCTGGTACAAAGCTTCTGCACTACCTGGTTCTTTTTCATCGTAATACATCTTAAATCGTTCATCTTCAACATACATTGTTACGATACCTTTATGCATGTCTGCAGAATATTCTGGTAGCGTAAAACTCAACCATAATTTGTGTAATTCAAATATTTCATGTGCAATTTCTCCTTGCAAATTCGGTTTTGAAACATATGCTGCTAATTGCTCAAAAAGCTGTTTTTCGACTAACTTCATTTCATCCATATCAGCTTGTGTTAATCGTAAATATTTTTTATTAGCTTGATCTACCTGATCAGTACCATATTTTGAACGAATTTCATCCCCATATTGTTGTTCATTTTGTGTAATCTGTTGTACTTTAAATGCTGAAAACTTGTCACTGGCTGTCATGTCAATTTCTCCTTGATAATACTGCATGGTTTTTTTAATATTTAACAATAAATTTTCGATACGTTCCTTACGAGATAAAAGCTGCTGATACTGTATTTGTAGTGCTTTTTTAATGTCAAAATTTGGATTATCTAAAATTAGTTTAATTTCTTCCAAACTAAAATTCAATTCACGATAATATAAAATTTGCTGTAATCGATTAATCTCTTCATCTCCATACAAGCGATAACCCGATGAATTAATCATTACTGGTTTTAATAACGAAATTTCATCATAATACCTTAACGTCCTTGTACTAACGCCTGATAATTTCGCAACAGTTTTAATTGTATATGTCATAACTCAAAAAATTCCTTTCACGATAAAACCATAATAAGGGGTAACGTAACGTTAAGGTCAACTAAATATTTTAAATATAGAAAAAAACATGCACGATACAATAAAAAAAGCCTATCCCTAGTCATATAATGGAGATAGACCTTTATTTTATTTAATTAATCAATTTCTTGACCACGTGTTTCTTTACCCAAAAATAGGATAACGAAGATTGCAATCACCAAAGCAACGCTAAAGACACTAAAGATACTTGCAAATGACAAACCATGACCGATAAAAAAGCCAATTGATAGCGGACCAAGTACACCACCTAAACGGCCAAACCCTTCAGAAAAGCCATTACCGGTTGCCCGAATAGCTGCTGGATAAGATTCTGGCGTATAAGCATACATTGCACCCCAGGCACCTAAATTAAAGAATGATAGCAACATACCTGAAATCATAATCATTGTCAGACTAGTTGAAAAACCAAATACAGCCGCAAAAACAGCTGTTCCTAATAAGAATACGGTAATTACCGGCTTACGACCCCATTTTTCAACAAGCCATGCTGATGTAAAGTATCCTGGCAATTGTGCCAATGTCATAATGACGACATATCCAAAACTATTAACTGTACTGAATCCTTTACCGATTAAGACACTTGGCAACCACAAGAAAATACCATAATAAGAAAACATAATCATAAACCAAGCAATCCATAACATAATCGTTTGATTACGATAGTCTTTATGGAATAACTTAGCTAGTTTAGTGCTAACATGTTCTTTTTTTATTTTAATTGTCGTTTTATTCACATCATCTGGTAAATGACGACGTAAAACCAGCACGTAAAATCCAGTAAGTGCCGAAATAACGAGGGTTATTCGCCATCCAAATTGTGGCATCACAAAGTATGCTAACAAACTAGCAATTAACCAGCCTACCGCCCAAAAGCTTTCCAATAAAACAATAGTGCGCCCGCGTTTTTCCTTACTAACATGCTCAGAAACTAGCGTTGTCGCAACTGGTAGTTCACCACCTAGTCCTACACCAACAAAGAAACGCAACACACTAAATCCAATAAATCCCATCGTAAATGCTGATAATCCAGTTGCTAATGAGAAAATCAATAGGGTTGCCATCAACATCATTTTTCGGCCCTTCTGGTCAGCCAAAACACCAAAAGTTACAGCACCGACAGCTAAGCCAATCGAATTGACTGATCCAATCCAACCAACTTGAACTGAAGACAGGTGCCATTCTTGCTGAATTGCCACCAATATAAATGACAATAGCCCAACATCCATCGCATCAAACAGCCAAGCTAGGCCTGTCACCGTCAACAATTTATGTATTTTACTCACAACACTTCACAATACTGACTTATTTATAGCCAGTTACTCCCATCTAGGTGTAAAGACACCCATGTAATGTCTAACATCATACGACCGATGGGGGTGTCTTGTCAACCTGAACTAGTCTTCGTATAAGATATGAAGATCTTTTAGGGCGGCTTTAGCCTTTTGTAAATTAGCTACATCTTCGTATTCAATGCGGTGCATATGTAAACCATCAGTGAGCGCAGACAATGGTTCGCCACTTGTTTTACTCAAATGATACACGAACTGTTTCACATCAGTTATTGACTGAATTGCAAGTTCACCTTTCAATAGGCCATAAACTGGATGATCAACTTGAACATCCGCAATCGTTACACCAACATCCACCAATGCTGTTAATTCTGCTTCAATTTGTTGGGCGTCATGTTGTACAACGATTATTGTACTGTGTTGTTGTTTAGCTTGATAGCGATAACCTTGCGGTGTGGCTATAATTTGTTCACCCCTAGCACGTAATAGTGCAATATCGCCCACAATGGTCTGTCGTGATACCATGAGTTGCTTTGCAAATTGATTTGCACTAATTACTGCATCTGGGTTACTTAAAGCTGCTTTAATCGCTTCTTGTCGTTGAATTCCCGTCATATTTTATTACTCCTGTTATTTTCTCTTAATTACAAATATAACCCGAACCACACGATATGAAAATATATCCCACTTACTTTCAAATAAAAAAGCTAACTGAAAGTTAAAAAACTATCAATTAGCATTTTAATTATGCGTTTACTAATGATAAATCAGTATAACGGATTAATTCATTATCATCTGCATCAACTGTATGTTCATCAATCATAAAATTAAATTCTTTGAGCATTTGCGCAATCTCAGCCGGGCTTTTAAGTGTTATTAGCAACTTGGGGCCTAAATCAGATGTTGTAAAAAAACCTTCTTTATCCTTTTTAAAGAAAATTTCTCCTTTCAATGGTAAAACCGTCATCATGGTTGCTATTGATATTCGCGGTGTTAACGTCATTATACTCATCCTTTCCCCAAAACCAGTCTGCCTAACATTAAATCGTTACGTTTATTATACCAGTTTCATCCACATTATTTAAGCGCTTACATTATTTTATTGGTTCCAAATTTCATTCGCAGTTTTAATGACAAAATCCAACTTATCCCATTGTTCGGCTTGCGTTAATTTATTACCTTCTTCAGTTGAAGCAAAGCCACATTGTGTTGATAATGCAAGATTTTCTAATGGTACAATTTTTGCAGCTTCTTTTACACGAGCAATGATAGCGTTTTGATCTTCAATCTCAGGTTTCTTTGATGTGACAAGTCCCAAAACAATCCGCTTATTAGTATCACCGGCCCAAATTTCACCTAATGCATCAAATGAACCTGAACGATCATCATCAAATTCTAAGAAGACACCATTATAATTTAGTTGACCCAAATATGAAGCGACATCATCGTAACCACCTGCAAACAAATAAGTTGATTGGAAATTACCCCGACAAATATGCGTTGTCACCGTCAAATCATCAGGCAAATCAGCCAAAGCATCATTAATTACTTTCACACTATCCCGTGCAATTTTGGCATACTTTTCATGTGCCGCTGCATCTAATTTAGTTTCATGTAACTTACTAATTAAAAATGCCCAAGTTGTATCATCCAATTGTACATAACGTGCGCCTAAATCATAAAAGTGTTGAAGAGTTTGGTGATATGCCGTTGCTAAATCCGTCAAATATTCATCATATGTATCATAATATTTTGACCAATTATCACTACGATTATCACGGAACAACATTGTTGGTGAAGGGATTGTTTGCTTAGGCGTAATGCCTTCAGGTGTAATCGATGCTAAAAATTGATAACTATCAAAAAATGGGTGATTAGGATTATAAGCAACTTTACCGACAAGTTCAACATTATCAGTTCGTGTTTGGCCCCCTTTAAATTTATAACTCTCATGATAGTCATAAGTTGCGACTCCACCTAGCCCCCACAAAAAATCTAAGTGCCACCAAGAACGATTAAACTCACCATCAGTAATGTCTTTTAGCCCCAGCGAGACTTGCGTATCAACAATTTTTTTAGTCTCGGCATGTTGGACTTGTGTTAATTGTTCCTTAGTAATTTCACCCGCTTCAAATTGTTGTCGTGCTGCTTTCAATGCATCTGTTCTTAAAAAACTTCCCACAATATCATAACGATTTGGAAACTTAACTTGGTTTGTTGTTGCTACTGTCATATTATTAATCCCCCGAAATATTCCTTTATAATAAAAAAACATTCGACTCAAAGACATTTTTGCCTTTGGGCCGAATATTCGCGTTACCATCCCTATTTACACCATGATTACCACAGTGCCTCATTGGCAGTCATAACGGTGCCACCCGTTCAAGTTGCGTTAACTCCTTGAAAATCATCCAAGTTCATCTTCACAATGACATATCTTGCCTGATTTCACCAACGAGGCTCTCTGTTAAAGATATCATCATCATTACTCTTCTTTTCATATTTCTAATTGTTTTTTAATTTAAAAAGATTCTAACACCATAATTTTTAAGATACAAGTCCTATTAAATAATTTGTTCTACTATTACCATCACAAAAATTCTAATAAAACTTGTTTTTAGACTTACTTATACAGATTCCACACAAGTTTCAGTAACTTTTTAGAAACATTTTCGATACATATTAGTAACATAATGATTGAATTTGCGGTAGACTTATTACTATACAAAGGAGGTACACATAATGAAAATGCAACGATTTAGTAAAGCTTCATTAGTATCAGCCTTAGTAGGTGGTGCTGTTCTTAGTGGATTAGCTATCACAACAACACCTGTTTTTGCAGACACTAGCGAAAGCACTGTACAAACTACAAGGATACAACAAGATACTCGGACCGGGTACGTTTATTCACCTGAAGTTTCTACAGCTAATGGTGGCTACAACTGGTTAGAAAACGGGCAACCTTATACGGGGTTGCGTTACTATGCTGGTTCATATTACTGGTTCGTAAACGGAGTACGCCAGAATAATCAATGGGAAAATGCTTATGGTTTAACTTACTACGTTGATAATGATGGTCGTGCTGTTCAAGGTTACCAATGGATTAATGGTCAAGCCTATGATTTTGGTTCAGACAACACGTTTTATCTTCGTAAAGACATCCCCAATGGCTATTTAAACATTGAAGGTGTCGGCTGGCGTTGGATTGAAAATGGTCAATTGTACACCGGCTTCAGAAACCACGACAATGGCTTCTTCTACTACGAAGGTGGGGTCCTACAAACTAACCGCTGGGTATCAGCATATGGACATACCTACTATGTAGAAAATGATGGTCGTGCCGTCCAAGGATATCACTACATCGATGGTCACATGTACTACTTTAGTAAAGACAATACGTACTATCTAAGGTACCAATTACCTGATGAATAACTCACATAATGAAGACGAGAATTAATGAAATTCATTAGTTCTCGTCTTTTATATGTAAAAAAGATTGGTACACAAGAAAATGTGCCAATCTTTTTAACTAAAAATATATTAATTATAAGTCTATAAGTTTTATAGTATAAACGCATTCCACACCGACTTCAAACCACCTTTTGTCGCGCGCTTTCCATAACCTCACTTAAACTTCTTTAAGCATACTATTTTGCTTAATCATAATGTAAATCGCGCCACCAACAGCAATCGCTGTAAAGAGATAAATAACAATATCTGCGGCTGCCCAACCATACGTTTGCGCAATCGAAGCGACACCTAACGTACCAATTACTTCACCAAATACATACTGTGCAAATCCCATTGCTCCCGTTGACATTCCAACAGCAAACTTTGGCACAGCCTCGTTAACCATTAGCCCAATAATCGTAATCGGTGCATAAATTAAGTTACCTAATAATAACAGGATAACGATTAAAGCAGCATGATTAGTAACATAAAAATAAGCTGTCAAATCAACGGCTAACAATATCAACGAACCAATCATTGCCATTGCGCGTCGTCCCTTTAAAAGATCAGAAATATAACCTAATAGAATAACACCGGGCACTGATGCTAATTCAAAAATTCCAAATAACCACTTAGCTTCACTTTGACTAAAGCCTTTATGTTCAGTTAGATAACCTGGAATCCATGACATAATACCAAAACGAACAACATATAATGACAATGAGACAAGAATAATCACCATAACTAATTTATTTTTCAAGATATACTTAGTAAATACCTTAAAAACAGAATCATCAGTTAATTCACTTTGAACCACCTCACCATCAACAACAACTGCCTCACCAGAATATTTTTCAATTGTTGGTAATCCTTGCGTTGCTGGCCTATCTGAACCTAACCATAGTGAGATAATTGCAATAATAACAGAGATTGCTGAGGCTGTATAAAATGAAAAGGCAACGCTTGACCCAAACATAAATACTGACAAATTAATACTTGCGACAGCGGCAAAGGCACCAAAATTATGCGCACTCGACCAAATTGAATAGGCCGTACCACGTGCTAAAAAGGAACCTTTTTTATTACGCCCAAACCATAATGAAATACTACGTTGTGCTGCAGCTGCGCCCATTCCTTGTAGAATCGAATTCATCAACATCAATAACAGAATTAATGTAAAACTTTTGGTTGATCCTAAAACAACATTAATAACTGAACTAGCCAGAAGACCAAATGCAATATATCGATTAGCATTTGAATGATCAGCCAAGGTCCCCATAATCAATTTTGAAACCCCATAACCAATTCCAAACATTGATAAGATAAATCCCATTTGTGTTAATGAAAATCCATATGCTGCTCGAATCTCATTTTGCTGTGCTGTAAAAATTAAACGAATAATGTAATAACCAATATAAATCATTGAGGTCGACAGTAACACACGAAACTGCCATTTTTTTTAACTTGACTCAACTTTATTTGGTGGTACTCGTTGCGCTGCATCCGGTAACGGTTTCAAAAAATTAAACATAAAATAACTCCCATCATACAATAGCCCATTGTGATTTTTGAAAGCAACAAGTAAGCGCTTCCAATACTGATATATTAACATTTCATTATTACATTTACAAATGGTTACACTTGTAAATCACTGATTTATTTTGGCAACTTCAAGTCATTTATTTTTCATCAAAAAGACATATTTAATTATCTTGTAAAACAAAAAAGGAGCATAAAATTATGCTCCTTTTACACTTAATCAGTCATTGCTGACTTGGGTTCTTTTTTATTCAATACTAAATTCAAAATCACTGCTGTAACAGCAGCAACGGTAATTGGTGATCCTAGTAAATATTGAATCATTTGTGGTGCATCGTTAATGACTTTATCTGGCAAAAATACAAGTGCTAAAGTCATAACGATCGGTACCCCGATAATATACCCCTTATTACCTGTCATATTCAAATCACCGATAACGTTCAATCCACTTAACATAATAATCACAACAATAACTGCGAATACACCACCAACTACTGCTGCTGGAATAGCTGCTAACAGTGCAGATAATTTACCGAAAAATCCTAGTAAAATGAACCAAAACCCAGCTGCTACGAAAACACGGCGACTAGCAACACCTGTGATTGAGACAACACCTGCATTCGTCGAATATCCCGTCATTGGCGTGCTACCAAGTAAGGCTGCTACTAAACAACTCATCCCCTCACCGATAATACCATGATTCCATTGCTTATTACTAATCTTTTCTTTCGTAACTGCACTCATGGCAAACCAGGTACCCGTTGTTTCAGTTGTTAAGACTACAAAAATAATAATGAACGTAATAATTGCTGATAAGTTAAAGTTGATACCATAATGTAATGCTGTAAACTTTGGCAAGCTGAACCAATCTGCGTTTAAGACTGTTGACCAATCCATTAATCCTTTGAAACTTGCAACAATTGTTCCGATCATTAGCGCAATTACAATTGATCCAATTTTAAAAATCTTTTGGAGCTTAGGTAAATAAGTTCCGATTGTGATAGAAACCAGCAATGCTACCATCGTTATAACTGCTAATTCAATATTTTGGTAAATATTACCGCTAGCTTCAAAAATATTATCATTTAAGGCTGATGGTATTAACGATAGCCCAACACAAGTAATAATTGTCCCACCAACAATTGATGGTACTAATTTATTTACAATTTTTTGATAAAATCCCGAAAAGCCTAATAGTATCAGTAAAATGGCAGCAAGAATACTTGATCCAATCACAGTTGCCATACCACCATGAGCAGCACCATTGCCCATAAATACACCAACAATGGCCCCAATTGGCACATATGATGGTCCTTGTGACATTGGCATTTTCATAAATAATGATGTTTGAAACAATGTACCAATACCACATGCTAGAAATGCGACCTGTAAAAAGCCACTAGTTTGTGCTGCACTCATTGATAACAAACCTGCAATAATTAGCGGTGGCACATAGACATCCATTGCCAATACGTGTTGCAATCCTAAAAGACCTGCCTCTGCTACAGGTACTTTATCATTTGCACCAATTAATAATCCGCTCTCTTTTTCTGCCATCAATTATTCTCTTTCCTATTCTTAATTGCTAATGTTTCATGTGAAACACTTTACTTAACAAAAATACCTTGGGTCATAACATGATCAATTTCTGATGCTGTCGTTTGATACATCATTTTGTCAAACGTATCTTCAGAATCTTGATGACCAAATGTTGGATACTTTGTATGCACAATTTGTAAATCAGCTGCATAACCTTCTTTTACTTGACCTGTTGTTAAGTTAAGGCTTTGTGCCCCACCCACAGTTGCCATGTAAAAAGCATTTCGAGCAGTAATTGCTGCGTCTCCTTTCCCACGTAATTCAGGAGATACCTTACTATCAACGCCTTCATCAAGCATTCGTGATGACATAATTGCCTGACGAATATTTTGATAAATACTTGGATCAAAGCCACCTGAAATATCGGTGCCCAGTCCAACTTTTACATCTTTAGCTAAAATTTTCTTAGCCGGCATAACAGCATTACCAAAATACACATTCGAAATTGGACAATGTGCAATGCCAACACCACGATTCTTAAAACGATCAAGATCTTCATCGTTTAGTAGTGTGCCATGTGCCATAACTGTTTTATCGGTTAATAGTCCAAAATCATCCAAAACTTCTGCATCGCGTTTACCATGTGTCTCAATGGCGTAACCATTTTCCCAATCGCTTTCACTACAATGCGATTGAATTGGTAAATGATACTTTGTTGCTACTTGGCCTAACCCTGCTAATACTTCATCTGTACAAGAGGGTAAAAAGCGTGGCGTAATAACTGGTGTTACTGGTATATTTTCGTTTTTATTTAATTGTTCAACTTGATGAATAAATGCTTCTGTCTCGTCTAACGCCACCTGTGTAGATTCATCACGATAATAGTCTGGCGTTTGTGCCGGATTGTCCATAACAACTTTTCCAACAAAACCACGTTGATGATGAGCTAAGCAAGCTTTAGCTAATTCAACATTACCGGTATTATCAACAGACCCAAAATAAAGTGCGGTCGTGGTGCCATTTGCTAACAAAGTCTCGACTAAATTATCGTAAACTAGATGCGCATAATCAGCATCTTTGAATTTAGCTTCTAGTGGGAAAGTGTATTGATCCAACCACTCATACAATGGTCGATCTAATGCCAAACCTGCATTTGGCCATTGTGGTGCATGCACATGTAAATCTATAAATCCCGGCATAACTACCTGATCTTTAGTCAATGCCATCAAATTCCCTTGTTGTTCTGCCTCGTGCTGTATTTTTTCATATTTCTCATCATTTGGCTTTACAATATTAGCAATTTGTCCGTCGTCGTCTATACAAATCAAACTATCTATTTGATAATCTACTTGATTCTTATCAATGGCAGTGTAATAACTGCCTTTTAATACCGTTTTATAGATAATATTCACCTCAAAAAATTTATGGTTATTTTTGCAACACTCAAAATTATAGCAAACATTATATGTGTTTTCATTATTAATTGCAATAAATAACTAACTTTGATGATATTTAAAATAAAATCGTTCGCATTATGTTTTTAGTAACCCTTGTATTGATTTAAAGGTTACTAAATATTATAATGAATTTATTCTAAATTTTAAGGATTGGACATATACGTATTATGACAAATCAACGAACGAAAAAATTAACCCTAGCTGCCATGATGACCGCTATTTTAATTGTTTTAGGCTTTTTCCCTGGTATTCCACTAGGATTTATTCCTGTTCCCATTATTATTCAAAACCTAGGTATACTATTAGCAATTGAACTATTAGGTACCAAGTATAGCTTTCTATCAATTGGCTTATTCTTGGTACTTGCTTTATTTGGTTTACCAGTCTTATCAGGTGGGCGTGGTGGTTTTGCCGTCTTCCTTGGTCCAACTGGTGGTTATTTACTTGGTTGGTTACTAGTCCCCTTCGTGCTTGGTACAGTCTTACACATCCTAAAGCAACAACAACGATTATCATGGTGGTTAGAATTTATTATTGTCGTTGTAGCTGGTGTTTTATTTATTGATTTAATTGGTTCAATTTGGCTATCCGTACAATCACACATGCCAATAGGAACGGCACTTATTTCTAACCTTGCCTTTCTACCAGGTGATATCATTAAAGCAGGTTTAGCCGTTTTCATAGCAAGACGATTAAGAAAACTACCAAGTCTGCAAACGATATTTTAAAAGGAGCATGATGGTGACAACAACAAAGCAAAAAGTTTTATTTGAACTATTGGCACATAAAGGTGACTGGTTATCTGGTGATCAACTGGCAACTGATTTGGCCGTTAGCCGTGAAAGTATCTGGAAAGCTATCAATGCTTTAAAAAAGAAAGCGCATCAGATTGAGAGTCGTAAAAATCTAGGTTATCAATATATTGAAACGCCCTTTTTAGATGAAGATATTGTCGGATATTACATGGATAAGCAATTAATAGATGGCATGTTTGTTGAAAAAACAGTTACTTCTACACAACATTTAGCAAAACAATACTTGACTACTCATACCGTTAGCAAACCCGTCTTCTTTGCTGCTGAAGCACAATCAGCAGGTTACGGTCGCCGTGGTCGTCATTTTTATTCGCCTGCCACGAGTGGTCTTTATTTTACAATAGTCTTGCCCAATACAACTGATAACTGGGATCAAGTTGGGTTATTAACGACTAATATGGCCGTTGTTATCGCCCAAACATTGGAATCATTTTTTCCCAAAGAAACAATCGATTTAAAATGGGTAAATGACTTATTTATTAATAATAAAAAAGTTGGCGGTATAATTACGGAAGCTAATGTTGAACTTGAATCTAATTCGGTTTCGGCTTTTATCATGGGAGTTGGTCTAAATCTAACAACCAAAGATTTTCCTGACGAATTATCTGATATTGCCCAAAGCATCGACAAATCAGCCACACTTGATCGCAACCTCTTATTAACAACGTTAATCAAAAATATTATCGATACCTATTATCACGGTGATTTTGCAACGTTATTAACTGAATATAGACGTCGTTCCAACGTTATTGGTAAACACGTCACATTGAAATTAGGCAATCAAACTATCTACGGGACTGCCAAACAAATTGCCAGCGATGGTGGTCTAATTATTGAGGATGAAAATGGCATTACAAAATCATTTACAAGTGGCGAAGTTATCAAAACAAACGTCCAATAACCCTAAAATATATGGCTTAGCTTTAGATGACGATGGTCGTTGTCAACACTATCATACCCAACGAGATGTCGTTGCATTAGCTTGTGATCAATGCCAACAATTTTTTGCCTGTTATTTATGCCACAATGCATTAAAAGACCACTCATTTGTTCCAACGAATGAAGCAAGTACTGAAATTTTATGTGGTCATTGTCGTCACGTCATGAATTTTCAAGCATACTCAAAAGGCGTCTGCCCTGAATGTCATTATGCTTTTAATCCTAAATGTAAACTTCATCATGACGTTTATTTTAAATAAAAAAAGATGTGAACCAAATTTAATCCTGGTTCACATCTTTTTTATTATTTTTAATGTTTAAATATTTTAAAGTTTATTTATATCTGTCAGGGCACTCATGTCATCTTTCAAATCAAGATACAATTTTTTGTATAATTTGAAATATTTATTATAAATTTCATGATTTTTCTTATCTGGAATAACCTTTTCACCGAGTACTTGCCATCCTTTAACCTGATTTAATGTTAAGGTATTTGTTGCAAGTCCAGCTAAAATAACGTCTCCCAAATTGGCTTCGGCATCTTCAAGGGGTGTACGCACAGCATACCCTGTAACATCTGCAAACATCTGTACCCAATCTTTTGAATTCGTAACACCTCCAGCAATTACAATATAATCGCCTAGATTTTCATCCGTTAATTCAATTGAATGTCGTAATGCATATGCCACTGCTTCTTGAAATGCATGATAAATATGTGATCTACTATGTGACAATGACAATCCAAATAATACCCCTTTAGCATCCGAATTCCAAACTGGTGCACGCTCCCCCATGAAGTAAGGCAAAACAACCAAACCGTCACTACCTGCTGGTATATTCTCTGATTCCTTACCTAATGCAACATAAGCATTTACTCCACCGTTTTTTTGCTCTGCTACCTCAAGCTGTGCAAAATTGTCACGGAACCATTTTGTTATACCCCCGGCGGTCGCAGAACCACTAAAATTATAATTTAGTTCCTGAGGGTTATATGGATATGGCCAAACAATAAGCCTTTTATTTTTAATTGGCTTCTCGCTAACTAATGCCGCATTCATTGATGTACCAATTGCTGCAACATAACGTCCTGGTTCTAATACACCCATACCAACATTTGCAGCACCAACGTCAACACCCCCAACAATTACAGGAATCCCAGGCGTAAGACCTAACTCTTTAGCTGTTTCGGGGGTTATATACCCCGCAATATCATTACCAGCGACTAAATTATCCGGCATCATTGTACTAGGAATGCCCATTTCATCTAGCATCTCATCTGACCAAGTATTTTGGTTAATATCGTATATACCTCCAATATTACCTGCTGCAGAATGATTAACTGCTGTAACACCTGTCAAACTTTTAACAATAAATGTATCCGGTGGTAAAAATTCCTTAATACGCTGCCAATTTTCAGGCTCATTATCTTTAATCCATAAAATTTTTGTATATCCATAGTAAGGATCAACAATGTCATTTCCTGTAATATTCGATAAGTGTTCAAGGTCAATATTATTTTTAATCCACTGGACTTGCTTTTCAGCACGTCTGTCCATCCAAATAAGTGTTGGCCGAACTTCTTTTCCCTCTGAATCAACAGGAACACCAGTACCTCCATAAAGAGCTGAAATTCCAATTCCTTTAATATCAGAAGTATTTACTTTACTTTTTTTAATAACTTGCTTAATAGTTTGTTTAGCACCATCCAGCCACACTTGAGCCCATTGTTCAGCCCACAAATTTTTAGGTGTTAAAACATCGTATTCAACCAAAGATTGTGCAATAAGATTACCATCAGTATCCATTAGCACGCTCTTTGCACTGGATGTTCCAACATCTGTTCCAATTAGATAATTCATATTTATTCAATGTCCTTATAAAGATATTTTCAGAAAAGATATTCAGTGGCCTAGGAAGTAGTCACAATTTTATTTAAGGCTTACCAAGCCGTAAAGGCTCCATCAATTTGAAAATCAGCACCAGTAGCAAAGCTACTGGTATCTGAAGCCAAATAAACAGCAATTCCTTGCAATTCTTCAGGCTTACCCATACGTTCCATAGGTGCCCAATCATTCCAAATCTTAATGAGTGGCTTAAGTGCTTCTGAATTAAGTGTTAAATCTGTTGCCATATATCCAGGTGATATAGTATTTACACGAACTCCTTTCTTAGCCCATTCAATGGCTAACGATTTTGAAAGTTGGATAACTCCTGCTTTTGAAGCATTATATGAGGCTTGTGGTTGTGGCCGGTTAACAATATGAGCTGACATAGAAGCAGTATTAACAATCGACCCACCACCGTGTTCAATCATATACTTTCCGGCTGCTTGTGCCGTTAAGAAAATACCATTCAAATTTAAATTAATTACCTTTTGCCATTGTTCAAAAGATGTCTCAGTTGCTGGCGTATTAATTACCATACCTGCATTATTAAACGCAACATCTAATCCACCTAGTTTAGTAACAATTGTCTTAATCATTTTATCTACATCTTCTGGACTAGTAACGTCAGCTTTTACAGCTATCACGTTACGCCCTGTAGATTCCGCAATTTCTTTAGCAGTTTCCTGTGCCTTTTCCAGTTGGATATCCACAATGGCAATGTCGGCTCCAGCTTCTGCCAAACCTTGTGCCATAGACTTACCTAACCCTTGTGCCCCACCAGTAACATAGATTTTTTTACCATCTAGGCGCAAACGCTCATTAATTGTTGTCATAATAAACCTCACATTATAAATTTTTATTTTTGTATTCTATAATAATGAATTTCCAATTAAGCGCTAGTTATGTAAAATCACTTTATTTAATACAGTCACAGTTTATGACAGCGTTTTCATAATGTCAACTGGTTTATGTAAAATCACTTTATTTAATTAAGAGAAATTGCGTATAAAACCCAGTAGTGATAATCTTTTGATATATCTATATTTCGGGAGGAAATTATGAAAGATCAAGGAATGAAAAGCATACAAAAAAACAATTTTTCCGAAACATTTCATTTGTTTTTTCAACATGACCGAGTTTCAAAACAAGTTATATCAGATAATTTAGGTCATAGTTTACCGACAATTACGAGTAATTTAAAAAAATTATTAGATCGCAACCTAATTATTAAAGATGGTGAATTTACTACACAAAAGACTGGTCGTCCTGCACAAGCATATGAATTAAATAATAATGCATTTATAAGTTTAGGAATGGCCATATTTGGTGATTACGTACTAATTGTTGCCTTAAATGCTCGTGGAGAATTATTTGCTGAATGCAGATCAGATATTGTATTTAAGAATATAGATAATTATTATTACAAAATTTCACAAGTAATTAAGTCATTTATAACTAGAAAAAATATTAACGAGGATTGTATTACTGGATTAGGGATTGGTATTCAAGGTTTAGTATCACAAAACCAAAAAAAAGTTATTTATAGTCAAATTTTGCCTATGCAAGGAGTAACGACCGATGTTTTGCAACAATATTTATCATTTCCCGTTTCCTTTCTACACGATGCTGATGCTGTTGCCTTAGCTGAAGAACGCATTTCTACGCATCACGAGGATGCCATTTACTTATCAATTGGTCCGCACTTAGGGACAGCTATGATGGTGGATGGAAAAATATATAATGGTTCTCGGGGTCGTTCGGGGACGATGGAACATATAACAATTGCAATGAGTGACAAACGTCTATGTTACTGTGGCCGCTATAACTGCATTGAGACATACATTGCCATTAATGCTCTTATAAGTGACGACAAAGAAACTTTATCACAATTTTTTAACCTAGTTGATCAAGGAGATGCTCCTACATTACAAAGATGGCATCAATATCTAGATGACGTTTCCGAAGCTATCATGAATTTACATATGTTTGTTGATTCGCCAATCGTCTTAGCTGGCGAACTATCAATGTACTTAAAAGCTCACGATATAGATTATTTAGAAAATCGTATCTCAAAAATAAGCGTATTTCCAAAAGAAAATTCTTATTTATCTATTGGAAATGCTCATAATCATCCTGTTGCTGTTGGGGCAGCACTCCCGTTGATTAAAAAATTTATTAAAAATATTTAAAGCAATCTGTTTGAACATCTGATTATGATTATTTCGTGAACAATTCACGAAAAAGTTGCACTCTAGAATTTGATTTGTTAATATACAACATGTAAGCGTTTTCTTTCCTTTGGGACGCTTATGAATTTTTAGAAATATAGTGGCCTAGGAACCAATACTAAAAATTCATTTACTGAGGGAAAAACGATGAAAAAATATATGTCATTTGCGCTTGGAGCATTTGGACACGATGCATTTTATAATACTTTAAGCTTATATTTTGTAATGTTTGTTACTAGTCAACTATTTACAACAAACGATGCGGGTTTTAATTCAAGAATGATCGGATACGTCACACTATTGATGACTATTATCCGAGTTGCTGAAATTATGTTTGATCCGATGATTGGTGGTGCTGTTGATAATACCAAAACTAGATGGGGTAAATTCAAGCCTTGGTTATTAGCTGGTACAATTATTGCATCCTTAATGTTAATTCTAATATTTACTGATTTTGGTGGTCTTGCTTTGAGCAAACCAATGCTCTACTTAGTATTATTCGGTATTGCATTTTTGATTTTGGACATCTTTTATTCATTTAGTGACATTGCTTTATGGTCGATGTTGCCTGCGTTATCAATGGATAGTAAGGAACGTACAAAGTTTGGTACCTTCTCTCGTTTCGGATCTACATTAGGTGCACAAAGCGTTATTATTGTTATTGTTCCGTTAGTTACTCTATTTTCTGGAATGTTTGGTGCAAAACAAGGTGAACAAAATTCCATGGGATGGTTAGGCTATGCTATCGTCATTGGTTTACTTGCTTCATTAGGCGCCATTTTCTTAGCACGAAATGTCAAAGAAGATAAAAATCTAATTCGAGAAAATGTTGAACACACGCGTTTCCGTGACGTATTTAGAGTTATTGGTTCTAATGACCAATTAATGTGGCTTGCATTGAGTTATTTCTTATTTGCATTTAGTTACGTTATTAACAACTCTCTTCTTTTGTACTATTTCCGTTATGTATTAGGGCATGCAGAAGCATATTCATATATTGGTATTATTACTTGTGTATTGGGTGTTGTTTCAGTTGCTTCATTCCCATCATTAGCAGAAAAAATTTCACGTAAATATGTATATATTGGCGGAATTGGATTAATGTTCCTTGGATTTATACTATTTGCATTTGCAGGTCAGAATTTGTTCTTGGCATTGTTAGCTGCTTCAATTATATTCTTCCCATACCCAATGATATTCTTATCAACATTAATGACGATTAGTGATTTGGTAGAGTACGGACAATTAAAAAGTGGTAAACGAAACGAAGCCGTTACACTTTCAGTACGTCCATTAATTGATAAATTAGCAGGTGCTTTTTCCAACGGTATCGTTGGCTTGGTTGCCATTGGAGCCGGTATGACGGGTAATGTGAAACCAAGTGATATTTCTGCTTCAGGATTAATACAATTTAAAACATTTATGTTTTATATCCCCATGATTTTGCTGGTTATTTCTGCATTTATTTTCTTTAAAAAAATTACATTAACAGAAAAAAAGCACGACGATGTTGTGAGAGCTTTGCGCCAAAAGCTTGGTGATAATTCAGCTGAATAAAGTTAATCTGGAGAATTTATTATGAAAAAAGATATGTTACAGTTAGACCCTGAATCTTTTGCGCTAGCATTACTAGGTGGTAATGCAAAAAATGAAAATGAAGATAATAAAATTTATATAAAAAAACAATTAACCTTATACCTAGAAGCACTACTAGTAGCACAGGATTTTAATGATTTAGAAGATAGTCAGATAGATGCTATTCGTGATTCAAGAAAAAATAAAATTTTAGAAAAATTAATTGATCATCGATATAGTTAAAAATATATTACTAATTAAAATAAATTTGTTTAGTCACTAATTTCAAAATGAACTTAGTGACTTTTTATATAACTAAAAAACCGTTGTATAACACAACGGTTTTTCTCTTTTATTATTGCATCCCCTGAACAAAACGTTCTGTAATTTCTTTAGGTCTAGTAATCGCCCCGCCAACAACAACACCCGCAACGCCCATGTCCTGGATTTTTTTTGCTTCAGCAGGTGTATGTATTTTACCTTCTGCAATCACATCGATGCCAGCATTCACAAGTTGCTGAATAAATTTATAATTAGGGCCATCGATTACTTCACTGTCATTCGTATACCCAGCTAATGTTGTGCCAACAAAATCGACGCCGGCTTTCCATGCATTACTAGCATCGGCAAATGTCGCCGTATCGGCCATTAATAATTGATCCGGATATTTTGCATTAATTTGACCAATGAATTCACTAATCGTTAATTCATCATGCCGTGGACGTAACGTTGCATCAAAAGCAATAACATCAGGCTGTACCGTCATTAATTCATCAACTTCACGCATAGTTGCCGTAATATAAGGCTCTTCAGGTAAGTAATCTCGTTTAATAATACCAATAACAGGTAAATCAACCCGTTCCTTGATTTCTTTAATATCTCGTACAGAATTAGCGCGAATGCTAACAGCACCACCTTGTTGTGCTGCTAACGCTAATAGTGGCATAACGCCCCCTTTTTCTGTATATAAAGGTTCCCCTGGTAACGCTTGGCACGAAACAATTAACCCCCCTGCAATTTTCTCCATAAATGTTTGCTTATCCATAATTAATTCCCCCCTTTGAATACGCTATCACCCTATTGTAACATGCAAAAAAAAACTACAATAACCCACACGGATTATCGTAATTTCAAATTTTTTACTTATTAGTCAGCTGATATAGCTAATTCATCAATCTTATCATAGAATGCATCGGCATCAACACTAGTAATAAAGGTAATTTCACGACCTTCATCTGTTTGATAAGTGCGGCCTTCTGATTCACCCTCTGTGATAACATCTGTCTTAACTTGGATTGATTCAACCAATTCTGGGTAACGGCTAGCTAGAGTCGTCAAAACATCCCATAGATAGTAAATTGAGTTAGCTTCAAAAGAATGTACTAGTGAATAACCTTGACCAATTAAATCTAATGCACGATGTTGACGTTGTGTTGCCCAACGCAAACGCAATTCAGGTGTCAATGGTACTTGATCAGTACTATCTAAACCAACCATAACAATCTTCAAATCAGCATCCCAAACACGCTTTACTGCTTCGGCATCCCAGTAAGCATTCCATTCCATCGTATCATCAGCACCTGGTGCAGCGACGTTACCCTTACTGTTTAGGGCACCACCCATCCAGTGCAAACTTTCAATGTTTTCAGTAATGCTTGGGTCCACTTCTAGGGCACGTGCCAAATCTGACAAAGGACCAGTCATAACAAGCGTTACCTTTTCTTCTGATGCCTTAATCTTATCAATCATATCTAAATGACCAGGCTTCGCTGCAACAGGTGTCTTAGGTGCACCATGTTCATTCAACATTGGGAAATCATCAAATGAAAATGAGCTCAAACGCCATGCATCCGGGAATTGGTGGATTGCACGTGAATTTGACTTAGCAATATCCAAAGGCTTACGACCTTCGGTACCAAACAAATCAACAATCTTACGTGATGCCGAAACTGAAGGATCAACATAACCATCAGCATCAGTAACACCAACTCCTAATAAATTAACATCTGGCATTTGTAGTAAAAGTAGTAATGACACTAGATCATCAACATTACCATCGTGATTAAAATATACGTTCTTCATCGAAAAGGTTCCCCACTCTTTTTGTTTATTTATCTAAAGATAACGGAACTAATATGTAATAGTCAAGCTGTTTTTTTAGAAATTTCATTTTTTTCTAATAATTAGCTACATAATGTTACCAATATGTTAACATTAAGAATTAGTAACTATAAAAGGCCGCTAACTAAATTAAGGGGCAGGTTATGATGCAACAACCGGAATTAATTATTAAAAGTACAGTTGATTTAACGCCAGTAGAACTACTAACCATTATGCAAGAGCGGACAAAGGTCTTTGTTGTTGAACAAAATTGTGCCTATCAAGAAATTGATGAAGCTGATTTTAATGCACACCATGTTTATTTAAAATTAGACAATCATCTGATGGCCTATACACGTATTATTCAGGACAGTGATAATGCCTATATTCGCTTTGGGCGTGTATTAGTCCCCTTGGCTTATCGCAAAAAAAACTTTGGACGCCAAATTGTTACCGCAACTATTACAGAAATTCAGCGCCTTTATCCAGGTAAAATGATTAAAATTGGAGCACAAAATTACTTGCGCTCATTTTATTAATCATTTGGGTTCGAAGCCGTCTCAGACGTTTACTTAGAGGATAATATTCCTCACATAGATATGATTTTAAATGGAGGTCATTAAATCGTGCAATACTTAGTCATTGTCGGTGTCTTATGTTCCGCTTTCTTTGGATCATTTTATCTCATTGCCACTATTCAAGGTAGAGTGCAACCCAATAAGGTTACTTGGTTGCTTTGGGCTATTGCACCCTTAATATCAGTTAGTGCTACTATCACTGATACTGGGATAAATTGGGCCATTTTACCTGTTTTTATGGCTGGTTTCATGCCTTTATTAGTATTTATCACTTCTATGTTTAATCGAGATGCTTACTGGCAACTAACCACCTTAGATTATCTATGTGGTGTGGTTGCTTTATTGGCATTAATCATTTGGTTAGCAACTAGCAATCCCATATTAGCAATTATCTTTTCAATTATCAGTGATGCGATTGCTGCCTTACCCACACTGCGAAAAGCTTGGTTAAATCCAAATTCTGAAGCACCGATTTATTATGTAGGTGGTATTATATCAACGACAACTGGTATTTTAGCTGCAACGGCTAATTGGTCATTTAGTAATGTTGCTTTTACAATCTATCTATTATTATTAGATATTTCATTGGTTATCATTATTAATTATCGTCGTAAAGTCCTTGCTAATAAGCCTGACATTATTTAAATTGAAGCAAATTAAAGAGTGGGTAAGAAAATCATGATTTTCTTACCCACTCTTTTTTAAAAATTTATCTTACACCAATTTTAACAAAGTCGTAATTAATTTTTGATTATCATCTAACATATTTTGATACTCTTTAATATCAAAATCACCCATGTTTTTAACACATTCTGCTAACCGTTCTTCTACTAAAGGTTTTAATTCTTGCCCCTTAGGCGTTAAACTAACAACTAACTGGCGCTTATCTTCTGTTGGCCGTATCCGTGTTAACCAACCATTTTGTTCTAATCTTTTAAGTAACGGTGTTAATGTATTGCTTGCCAAATGCAATTTTTGACCAAGTTCACGTAAATTAATCGGTTCATTCTCCCACAAAGCTAACATAACTAAATATTGCGGATAAGTTAACTGAAATTCGTCTAGTGCCTGTTGGTAAAACTTCGCAAAAAGACGATTAGCATTATAGATTGAAAAACATAGTTGATTGGCTAAGTCTATCTCTTGTGCTACCATAATTAATCGTCTCCTTTCATGAAAATAATATTTATATTCAAATAAATATAACATGAAACATACGCCATTCACATTATGAATAATCAATCTCAGGTAATATCCTTAGCTTACTCACACATAACAGCACATATAAAAGTCAAAAATAGCAAGTTGCCACTATATTGGTAACTTGCTATTTTAAGCTCATTCTAAAAATTAATTAACCCATAAAACCATTAGGACTTAACATCGTTAATGCAGAATAAGTGACATCTGGGAACCCAAAAATCATTTGTTCCAAATCATCATTAGTCAATCCCTTATCAACAACAAACGTTAAAATATTAATCAACGAAGCTGCTTGACCACCATAAATGACAGCTCCCGCAACCTTTTGGGTTTCTTTTTCAAAAATAACCGTCATTTCAGCATCATTATCATGTCTAGTATCAAAGCCTTGACCATATGGCAAAACTTTAATCTCATATTTATCTGATGCAGCTTGTGCTTGTTCTGGCGTTACACCAATTTGTGCGATACGTGGCAATGTATAAGCAACATACGGTACGGCTGGATAATTAATTGGCTGATCATCCTCGCTCAAAATTTGACTGGCAATATAATTAGATTCAAAAGTTGCCGTTGGTGTTAGCTTAGGAATTTGCTTATCGATAACATCCCCACTCACATAAACATTATTCAAACTCGTCCGTAAATGATCATCAACAGAAATACCATTCTTAGTATAAGCAATGCCAACCTCATCCAATCCTAAGCCTTGCGTATTAGCTTGGCGACCGGTAGCTCCAAAGACATAATCAGTTGCAAATGCTAATCCTGACTCAGTCGTGACGACATAACCATTATCATTTTTTTGTACACCATTAATAGCCTCGTTAAAGTGGAAATTAACGCCTTCTGCTTCTAGTCTTGCGATCACTTTATCAACATACTTTTGATCATATTGTGCTAAAGCACGATCAGAAAATTCAATAACCTCTATTTTTGCACCAGTTTTCATAACCATAGAAGCAAATTCAAGAGAAATCAATCCAGCACCAATAAAGACAATTGATTCTGGCAAATGTGGAATAGATAAGAAATCTTTACTGTCATGGATATACACTTTGCCAGTTACTGGTAATACAGAATCATGTGCGCCCGTTGCCAAAACAATATTATCAGCCGTAATCTGCTTATCACCGGTATCGATTCGATGCGCATCAAGTAGCTTACCATGTCCCTCATATACATCGATACCAACCTTAGGAATTAACTCTTTCATCATAATTGGCAGGCGATCAATCCATTCATGTTTATAGGCCATCAAATCTTCCCAGTTTAACTGAGGAGTCGTATCAAGTCCAAATCCCTTATAATTTTGACTATCTTGAATTACCTCAAAAGGACCATCCAAAAGCAATTTAGCATCACAACCATAATTAGGACAAGTTCCACCTAACTTACTTTCCTCAATCAACGCCACTTTTTTACCGGCTTTTAGTAACTTAAATGCACCATGAAATGCCGCATGTCCACTACCAATAAATACAACATCGTAATCAAAATCGGTCATAATATCCTCCTCTAAAATAGCTTAAAAACTATTCTTAAGTTTCTAAATTTTCATAATCAATCGTACACGATTAATTATAACACTTAAATAAAATTTGTATAATTTTTTGTCCTATAAATCAACATCTACACTAAAAAAGTCAACCACAAAAGCTACTACACCAATGGTTGACTAATAATTTTTATTTTTTAAGAATAAATATCTTAAACGCCCCAAACCTCTTGCGCCGTTTCCACTACCAAGCGAATTTTGTCCCATTCTTGTTGCTCAGTTAATTTGTTACCTTCTTCAGTCGAGGCAAACCCACATTGCGTGCTAAGTGATAAGTTTTCTAATGGCACGAATTCTGTCGCTTCTTTAATGCGATCAATCAATGTTTGTTTAGATTCCAGCTCTGGTTGCTTACTTGTAACCAGCCCAAGCACAACTTGCTTACCAGCCGGTACCTCAGCCAATGGTGCAAAGTCACCAGAACGATCATCATCAAACTCTAGATAAAAAGCATCGACGTTTTCTCCAGCCAATAAATGACTGGCGACCGGTGCATACCCACCCTTAGCTGCCCATGTAGAATGATAATTACCACGACAAACATGGGTGCTAATGCGTAAATCAGTTGGCAAATCCGTCAAAGCTGCGTTGTTTAATTGCAAATAAATATCTTGCAACTCATTCAAATCAAAATCACCATTAGTCATATTTTCCCAAAAGTCATGATCAACAACCATTCCCCAGGTACAATCATCAATTTTAACGTCACGACAACCTTCATCATATAAAGCTAGAATTAAATCATGATAAGCTTGTCCAATATCAGCAATCAAATCATCTTGATTATCATAAACCTTTTCAAGTGCAGCAATATTTTCTTCACCACGCACTAATTCTGCATAAAACTGAGCAGGTGCCGGAATACTTTGACGTGCCGTTATGTCATCTTCATTAGCAACCAAATTTCGTAAAAATTTAAAAGCCTTTAAATCATGATGTTCTGGATCAAATGCAATTTTTCCAACAACTTGCGCTGAATCGGCACGTGTCTCCTCATCATGAAAAAAATAACCATGCTCTGGTACTGTATGCTTAATACCAGCAAATCCCCAAAATGTGTCTAAGTGCCAGTAACTCCGACGAAATTCACCATCAGTAACTATTTTTAAGCCTGCATCAATTTCTTTAGCGACTAAATCCCGAATCGTTTTATCTTCTACTGCTGTTAATTGACCACGATTAATCTTACCTGATGCAAAATCTTCACGTGCTTGCTTTAATTCTTCTGGTCGTAAAAAACTGCCGACAATATCATAATGTAACTTTGTTGCTGTTTGACTAACCATATCAACTACCCCTTTTCTATACAAAAAACGCCCCCAGAAAACAACTTTCGTCATCTTCTAGGGGCGTGTTATTAACAATATCAACTTCACGCGGTACCACCCACTTACAACATTATCTTCGCAGATAATATTCTCATCAGGTACACAATACTTGCTATACCTTTCCACGTTAACGGGCAGAACCGCGACCGGCTCATTCTAAAACTCACCGTTCGTTTGCATTCCAAGACCATCTTCACCATGATTTCCTTGTCATTTCACACCTACCATGACTCTCTGCAAAAGGTTTCTCATTGATTACTCATCTTTTCTTATCAAAAACTTATTAACTTGCCATTAATAATAATCTGAATAGCTGATATTGTCAACAATTAAACCTATTTTAGGTTAAAATGCGTCCCCTCGTTCAACCGAAGTTTCTTTAATAAACCAAACACTAAGACTACCCACAACAAACAAGGTAGCTGATATTAAGATCATATGTGGCATTTGGTTACCTAACAATGGATAAAGCGCAAACGAAACAATTGATGCCACAATTTGCGGTAAGCAGATCCATGTATTAAACAGCCCCATGTAAGTACCATCATGCTTACCATCTAATGCATTCGTTAAAATGGTAAACGGAATCGCATTCATCGTTACCCACGCAATACCTAGCAAAACAAAAGCTACCGCTGACATGGCCTTTGAACCGGTCACTGCTAGCATGAAGAAACCGACAGCTCCCAGCAACAATCCTAGCGTATAAGCTGGTTTACGTGTTTTATTATTCAAACGCGTAATCATTAAGCCCCATATAATGGCAGCAACTGTTTCAATTGACGATAACACGCCATACCAGTTACCTGCTGACTGAAAAGCCGCTGAAGATGCATCTGTTGTATGCCAAATATTTTGTGCAACGGCACCAGTACCATAGGTCCATAAGTACTGAAATCCTGCCCAGCAGAAGAATTGCACAAGTCCCAACGTCCAAAATACTTTAGGCGCTTTTTTGACAAGCTTAAACAAATTAATTTTTTCAGTATTCTCGGCTATACCATGATATTCAGCATATTTACCAGGCTCATATTCATCGACTTTCCAAATCGTAAATGCCGCAGAAATACCTAAAATAATCGCCCCAACATAAAACGACCACTTAACTGAAGCTGGCAGCTCACCTTGGGCAGCCACATTTGCAACACCGATTGCCGTAAAGAAGAAAGGGAATAAATTAGCAATAACACCACCAATATTTCCCCAAATTGTTTGCCATGACCAAGCCATATCCTTTTGGCTGTCATTTACCATATCCGAAATCATCATCTTAAATGGTTGCATTGACATGTTTGAAGACAAATCCATAAATAGGATAGCAACTGCTCCAAACCATAAAGCAGTTGATGCTTTAAAACCAAACGAACCAGCATTCGGTAATAGCATCATCACAACAATGGCAACAATGGCTCCTAAAATAAGGTAAGGCAAACGCCGCCCGATTTTAGGAATCCACGTACGATCCGAAAAATACCCAACTAGTGGTTGGACAACCATACCTGCTAATGGTGGCAAAATAAAGAAGAATCCTAATTTAGTAGGATCTGCCCCCAAAGTCTGAAAAATACGTCCCATATTGGCACTTTGTAATGAAAATGCCATTGATGTTCCTAGATTACCAAATGTCATCAACATCAAAGTTGTGATTGATAACGTTGGTAAATGTTTTTTACCCAAATTATTTTTAAATGATTCCATAATTTAACCCCTTAATCTACTTGCATTTAATAACCGCTCTCGATATGTAAGCGCTTTACTAACAAGTTAAACTATAGCTTTTATTATTATTAAATTAATAAAGTATATTCTCACTGTTACCGTTAACATATTTTTCACAAAAGTTTCATCAATCGATAAAACAAACCATTCGATATTACCTATTCGTGTTATGATTTATTTAATTATTAAACAATATTATTGGGGTGTATATTATGGTTTCGTTATCAGATGTTGCTCGTAGTGCCCATGTTTCTAAAATGACTGTATCACGGGTTATTAACCATCCCGAACAAGTCTCTTTGGAAATAAGAACTGAAGTACAACAGGTTATTAATCAACTAGGATACGTTCAAAATCGTGCTGGTCGTGCATTAGCAAACCATCGTCATTACAACATTGCCTTCATCTTACTAGACAATGTTGACGAGATTGAGCCTTACTATGCCCATTTGTTAATACATTTAACTGATGTGCTACAGGCATATGGCTACACGCTTGAAATACGTCATGAGCATAACTTTGACGTAACAAATGTGGATGGCTTTTTAATCAGTGGTGTTCGCCACAGTGACTATAATGCTTTACGTAATCTATCTATCCCAGTAGTAATATACGGTAGTGAACCCGGCATTACTGCTGTTGATATTGATAATACTATCGGTACACAATTGGCAACTGAACTATTACTAAAACAATCTTACCAACAGATTTTATTTTTAGGTATGGATGTTGACGAGGCTTTTGAAAAGAACCGAGAAAATGGGTATCGACAAGCGATGCAAACAGCTAAAAAACCGATTCAAATATATAAGCTAGCTAATGATGGACATGTCTCACGCGAATTTTTAATAGGCCTGTCGCTGATGCCCAAAACCGGTATTGTTGCAGCGACTGACCGTCTAGCTCTTGGTGCATTACGTGCCTGTATTTATCAAGGGCTATCTGTTCCGCATGATGTCGGCATCGTTGGTTTTGATGGCATTTATGTCCATCAACTAGCAGAACAATCATTAACGACCGTAAAACAGCCGTTAAAGGCCATTGCACAACAGATGGTTCATTTATTATTAGACGAATTATCCGGAAAGACTGTACAATCTGTGTACATTGTTCCCGAACTACTTATTGGTGAAACAACCAAATAAATTGGAGGATATATCATGAAAATAGCAATTGCAGGTAGTGGTGCAATGGGTAGTCGTTTTGGCTACATGCTCCAACAATCAGGCAATGATGTTACCTTACTAGATTTATGGCCAGAACATATTGAACAGATTAACGATAAAGGACTCTCTGTCGAAGCGAATGGTGAGCAACAATTTATTAAAATTCCGGCCGCCTTTCCTAAGGATGTTCATGACACCTATGATTTGATTTTATTATTCACCAAAGCAATGCAACTTGAGGATATGTTACAAAATATTACTCACTTATTGAATAAAAAGACTGCAATTCTTTGCTTATCTAACGGTATCGGTAACCTTGAAACCATTCAAAAATTCGCACCAAAATCACCGTTACTAGTAGGCACTACGCTATGGACTAGTGAACTAGTAGGTCCAGGTTCTGTTATCTTGAACGGTTCAGGATATATTGAATTCCAGGCAATTAATAATGTTTCACATGAAACATTAACAGTGATTAATAACACATTAGCAGAAGCCAAATTAAATCCTCGTGAAAGCGATAATGTTTTATTATCAATTTGGAAAAAGGCTTGTCTTAACAGCGTATTAAATTCTTTCTGTACTCTGTTAGATTGTAAAGTAATGGATCTAAATAAGAGTGAATATGTCCCTACTTTAACAGATAAGGTAGTTCTTGAATTCGAAGCCGTAGCAAAAGCTAAAGGCATCCCGCTTACCGAAAAACTTGCCTTAACGGCCATTAACGCTGCACTTGCACCAGATCAAGCCGGTGATCATTATCCATCAATGCACCAGGATATCTCATCAGGACGTCGTACTGAAATAGATTATCTAAACGGTGCAATTGCCCTTATGGGTCGAGAATTAAATATTCCAACGCCTGCTAATGAATTAATTACTGAATTGATTCATGCTCGCGAAGAAGTTACTTTAAAATAAGTCAGCACTCAATAAAGAGACATGAAAAATGCTGAAGAATAGTTTATAAAAAATATTGGGAACAAAAAAATAATATTATTGTCACCCTAACGCCTTTGTTAACTGAAATAAGAGTAGGATAGTCTACAATTTTTGTAGATTGTCCTACTCTTTTTTAGCTAGCTATTAATTCGATTATTTTATCATGATAATGTTCTGAATAAGATAGTACACAGGCTAAAATATTATCTCCATCCTCAATTGATAGTTTTAGATTAAGTATTTCACCTATTTCATTGTGGAGCATCATTTTATCCTTGGCTCCATGTTGTTTATCAATATACTGCAGTACTTTTTTTGTACCATTAGGGTCTGTAGTCAAATTAGCAAGACTGTTTGTTAAACTAAAATCATTTTCTGTCATAATTACACCAATACCATTTCGATATTCCACCCAATAGTAGGGACTACAAATTGTGGTACGCCTGTTTTGATAAAGGTTGGGACAATAGATACAGGAATCTGTGCTCCAATTGTAGATATTAGTGAAATTACTATCAATTTAATTTTTCTCATATTTACTCTCCGTTTACTTTATTACATAAAAAAATTATTAATCATATTTTTACTCTAACAGAGATAAAATGTGTCTGTAAAATGGTTTTTCTTAGATATTAACGCACTTTGGAAATGACGTGTAATTCCTGATTTATCGGTACTGTAATTATGAAATTAAGCAAAACACCAGAACAAAGACTTATGCCTTTGTTCTGGTGTTTTAATCTTTTTACTTTTCAGTTAGCACCCAATGACCTGTTTCAACTTCAACCATTGATTGATTTTCATAATCAGCTTTAGTTGCGCTATAAGTTGTTGGTTGCTTGCCTCTTTCTGTGACAGGATTTGCTACTGGAATAGATTCTAACAAACTTTTGGTATACGAATGCGATGGATTCTCAAAGATTTGTTCTGTCGTACCTAATTCAATCAGATGACCTAGATGAATGACACCAATATGGTCTGAAATATGACGAACCATTGCCAAATCATGCGCAATAAACAACAACGCACTCCCTGTATCTTTTTGAATTTGCTTTAACAAATTAACAACCTGCGCCTGAACTGAAACATCAAGTGCTGAAATCGCCTCATCAGCAATAATTAGTTGTGGATTCATGACAACTGCACGTGCAATCCCAATACGTTGGCGCTGACCACCCGACAATTCCTTAGGATAACGTACCGCAAAAGACTCATCTAGTCCGACTGTTCGTAAAACATCATAAACCAATTTCATTTTTTCAGGTTCACGTAAATCGCGACGATGAATATCCAAACCAACTTTAATAATATCGCTAATTTTTTTACGTGGGTTTAGTGATGACATCGGATCTTGAAAAATCATTTGCATGTCTGAACGCAACATCTCTTGATTCTTCTTGTTCAATTTACCGGAAATGGTTTCACCTTGAAAAATCACTTTTCCTTCAGTTGGATCATGCAAACGAATAATAGCACGACCAATCGTCGTTTTACCACTTCCTGACTCACCTACTAAGCCAAACGTTTCCCCTTTTTCAATATTAAAAGAAACGTCATCAATTGCTTTAACAACTTCTTGCCGAGATACCGGAAAGTATTGTTTTAGGTGATGTACTTCTAAAATATTTTTAGTCATAAACTTCACCTCGCATTCTCATAATGCGTTGTTGTAGTAACTCAGGCATATCAATTTTAGGTGCCCGTTCATCTAATAACCAAGTTGCTGCTTCATGATGTTCATTAACAGAGAACATTGGTGGTTCTTCTTTAAAATCAATTTCCAACGCGTATGGATTACGTGGTGCAAATGCATCCCCAACAATTTCTTTCGTTAGATCCGGAATCGTCCCATTAATGGTTGGCAACTTTTCTTCATTATCATGGACATCAGGCGCCGCTGACAACAAGCCCCAAGTATATGGATGTCTTGGATCAAAGAAAATATCCTCGCTACTACCAGTTTCAATAATTTTACCAGCGTACATAACGTTAACCCGATCAGCAACATTGGCAACCACTCCCAAGTTGTGAGTGATAAAGATAACCGATAAACCACGTTCTCGTTGTAACTTTTTAATCAAATTAAGAATACGTGCCTGAATTGTAACGTCCAAAGCCGTTGTTGGTTCGTCACAAATTAACAAACTCGGATCACTAGATAGCGCGATGGCAATCACGATACGTTGCCGCATACCACCAGATAATTGATGCGGATATTGATTCATAACCGTATCGATATGACCAATACCAACCATATCAATCAATTCACGTACTTTATCTGTTAATTCAGCTGATGATAGATCATGACTTGATGTCTTAATCGCTTCCGCAATTTGCTTACCAATTTTCATCGTTGGATCCAAAGATGTCATTGGGTCTTGGAAAATCATGGCAATTTGCTTACCTTTAATTTCTTGCTGCATTTTTTGATCATCGATTTTTAACAAATCAACAGTCTCTTCACCTTGTGGTCCATCATACGTAAAAATGATTTCACCACTTTCAATCACTTGATTAGCTTCGTGTTCTCCCATAATTGGCTTCACTGAGGCTGATTTACCGCAACCAGACTCACCAACTAAGGCCAAGGCTTCACCCTTTTTTAATTTAAAACTTAGCCCTCTAACCGATTTAACTTTGCCTCGGTAAGTTGTATATGATACAGCCAAGTTCTTCACTTTTAAAATTGTCTCTTTCATAAATAACCAACCTCAACTTTCTTCAATCGCATCTCGAATGGCATCAGCAATAATATTAAATCCCAACATAATTAACGCTAAGAATAATACTGGGAAAATAACCATATGTGGGAAAACAATCGCTTGTGTATACCCATCATTAATCATCGTTCCTAGTGATGATAATGGTGCTGGCACACCCAGACCGATAAAGGCTAAGAATGCTTCCAAGAAAATCGCGTTTGGTATTGAAAACATAAATGTCGTCACAATTGGCCCCATGGCATTTGGTAAAACTTCTGAAAAAATAATTTTACTATTAGGCATCCCCATTGTCTTAGCTGCCAAAATATATTCTTCATTCTTAATTTTTAATACTTGCGCTCGAACAATACGACTCATATTAATCCACCCGACCAACATCATAGCAGTAATAATACTTGTTATTCCTGGCTTCATCACCAAAACAAGCAATGTCACAATAATAATCATTGGAATTGTGCTTAATACTTCAGTAATACGTTGCATAATAATGTCCACTTTGCCACCAAAATAACCTGATATTAAGCCATACGTTGTACCAATAATTAAATCAATAATCATCGCAACAAACGCAACTTCCAGGGAAATGCCCGTCCCTGCTGCCACACGTGTAAAGATATCACGCCCCAAATTATCAGTACCAAACCAATGCCCATTTTGACCTGGTGTTAAATTAGAGTTTTGTGGATCTGGTGTATCGGGATTAAAATGACTCAATTGCGGCCCTAAAAATGCGGTTAATGCAATTAAAATAATGACTAATACACTGATTAATGCGACTTTATTTCTAGCAAAATTTCTAAAAACAAGTTGAATAAACGATAGTGATTCACCAGAATAATGATCAACCTTTTGCTCGCGATTAGCTAAAGAAAAGTCGTTATTGTTGGTAGTTGATTGCATATTTCTTATCATTTTAATCACCCCTTATCCAATCTGACACGTGGATCAATAATGCCATACAAAATATCAACAAACAGCATAATACCAATAAATAAAATGGCATAGAAGAACGTAATCCCTAAGACCACGTTGTAATCATTCGCTTGAATAGCTGAAATATATGTGGTTCCTAGACCAGGAATCGCAAATGCTTTTTCAACCACCATACTACCGGCGATTAGGTCAATCATTAATGGTGCCAAAACAGTAATGACAGAAATTAATGTATTTCTAACAACGTGCTTTAATACCAATTGCCGGCGCTAAATTCCTTTCGAATCCGCTAAACGAATATAATCAGAATGCATAATCTCAATCATTTCTGATCGTGCATATCGTTCAACACATGCCATCGTAAATGTGCTCAATGCAATAATTGGTAAGATAATTGAAATAAACGGCCGGTCTGCTGAATAGACAGCTGGTAACAAATACAATTGGAATGAGAAGATAATTGATAGAATCAAGGCAACAACGAAGTTTGGCAAACTAACACCAAGAACTGAAATACCTGTCATTAGATTATCAATCACCGTATTATGCTTTAATGCAGCGACAATTCCCATAACAAAGCCACAAACTGCTCCTAAAATGGTAGCTAGCAGCCCAATTGTTAACGAAACTGGGAAGTGTTGTGCAATGATTTGTGTAACTGGTGTATTTACTTGGAGAGAATATGAAACACCAAAATCACCCATCATCATATTCTTAATATAGTTCCAAAACTGTACTAAAACAGGTTTATCTAAGCCATATTTTGCATACAATGCTTGCACTTGTTCATGAGTCATTTTTTCATACAATAACCCCTTTTTCTCAAAAAGTAATCCGTTATATAACAAAAAGGCGACCCCTATCAGCATCCGGTTGCCTTTTAACAAGTTACCATTCGCAATATTTTTTCATCATATAATACGCTGCAACAAAATTTATCGCTTCAAAGTGACATACTTAAATGTATAAGGCACACCAGAAATATGTTGTACTAAGCCATGAATATTTTGTCGTTGCAAAACAGGTGCCCCGGACTGATATAACGGTGCTGATGCAGCACTATCAATCAATAAGTTATTCGCTTTTTGCAACGTATCATTACGTTTAGCAGTATCGTCTGCATACTTAGATGCAGCATCTGCTAACAATTGATCGTATTCTGGACTGTTAAACTTAGCATAATTGCTGACATTGTCAGACTGATACATACTCAAAATTGCTGATGGATCAGCATAATCAGGCCCCCATCTTGTTAAGACGGTTTCAAAGTCACCTGATCCCATTTTATCGATACGTGTCTTCTTAGATAGTTGCTGTAGTGTCACCTTCATACCTGGTAAATTCTTTTCAATTTGTGATTTCATATAAGCAGCTACGTTAGCATATGATGGATCACTATCATCATACGTAATTGTAAAAGCACGTAAGTTCGTTTCTGATTTTGCAGCTTGCCAATATGCTTTTGCCTTGGCTGGTGAATACGTATAACCAGCTGCTGACTCGTCCGCAAAGTCTTTATCATTATTAGTCGTATCTTTATACAAGTCTTTCATAATCATCGATTTAACTGGTTCTGAACCATCCTTTAAAATATGATTCGTAATCGTTTTTTTATTAATAGAACTATTAATGACTTTACGCAAATCTGCATTGTCCAAGCCCTTTTTCTTCATGTTAATCATCAAATATTGTGTAAAAGGTCCTAGCTCAGTTTTAAAGGCCTTATCTTCTCTGAACTTTGTTGCTAATTGACCACTAATTGGGGTGTAATCAGCACTACCATCCTTAAATGCAATGGCCGCCTTCTCCGGATCAGTGATAATATTCATTTTAACGGTCTTAGCTTGGACATGCTTTGCATCCCAATAGTCCTTATTTTTTACCAAAGTAACCTCGTTATCACCTAACTCCCAATCCTTTACTTTATAAGGACCGGCACTGATCAAATTCTGATCATTTTGGGCAAAATTTTTACCCGCTTTTTTATAAAACTGCTCATTTACAGGCGCAAATGCATTAAATGATAACAATTTATTCAAATAAGGTACCTTGCGATCTAAATGTAGTACCAGTGTTTTCTTACCCTCGGCCGAAACACCTAGACTTGAGACGGGTTTCTTACCAGCCACAATATCATCTGCGTTCTTTAACCCGGCGGCTCCTGGTTGAAAGTTAAATCCTGATGCATTTTTAGGATTAGCTAAACGACGCCAAGCAAAGACAAAATCATCGGCCGTTACTGGTGTGCCGTTACTCCATTTAGCATTTTTTCTAATTGTAAAGGTTTTAGTTTTACCATCTTCAGAGGTTTTTACTTTAGCTGCTAACGCTAAATGCACCTTATTCTTGTCATCCACCGAGTACAAACCTTCATATGTGTTACCAACGACCGTTCCTGAACTTGGATTATATCCTAGTATTGGATCCAAAGAATCAATCGGTGACGTCTGCACCATCGTGAATTTTTCTGTACTACCACGCGTAATGTTGCGTGCGTGGTTAACGACTAGACCTGCAGCGCCGGCAACAACAACGAGTGTTTCTACGGTAATTAATACTTTTTTCTTATAAGTCATGTTAACCACTTTCCCCTTTCTAACGGACATCAGCATAGAACTGCCCTTATGGAACTTAAGCATCAGACCCTCAATAAGTTGACGACCTGATGCTTAAGTTCGATACGCACAACTCTTCGCTGTACGATTCGAACTTGTTTATTTAATTATTAATAAGCTTGCCCGTGCCCAAAACCACCACTAACACCACAAGTATTAGCCGCACCTTGACTGGCCGCCAAGGCAGCCGCTTCTAAATCATGTGTATCAGTATAAGCAACTAAAAATCCGGCAATAAAACTATCACCTGCACCCATTGTGTCGACAACATCAGCCAACTGCGGTTCTTGATAACAATAAGCATCCTTGCTCATGACCAATGCTGGCTGTGCACCACGTGTTACGACCACAATATCCGGTCCTTGCGCTAAACATGATTTAGCAAACGTTTCTGCCATTTCATCTGTCATTTCTGACCCTGAGAAAAACGCATAATTAACGTTTGGCAATACTTCAGCTAAATATGCCTTATCTTTAACATCTGAAAAATCATAACCTATTTTCACTGATGACTTTAAGGTCACAAGTTCCTGGTCGATGTTAGCGTCAATTCCAGTATGTAAAACATCATATTCTGAAATAGTTTTCATATCTTCCGATGTTAATCGTAATTTAACCAAATGTTGTGCCGATCCTTTAGGTCCAGCAGCAAATTGACGATCACCATCTGCCGTGAGAAAGACGCTTGGCTGTGCAGTAGGCGCATATATTTGACGACAATTAGTCAAATCAACATGTTCATCACGTAAAGCTTTCTGAATATGTTCAGCTTGTTTGTCGTTACCAAACACTCCCATATAACCAACCGCTTCTGCACCAGCCTTTTTAGCATCAACTGCGACATTCACACAATTACCACCTGGATAAAAGATGTGAGAATCAACGTACGTATCAGCAACGTTATCTCCTACCGTTATTAATTTCATGGGCGTCACCACTTTTAGTATTCTAGCTTCCACATGTAACGACGAACATCTAGTGAGTGACCACGTTCGTAAGCAAATGATTCTGCAATCAAACGATAAACAACACCAGACACGATTTGTGAATAGTAATCTTGCAAATCTTCGTCAATTAATGACATGTCAAAGTCCTTATTATCAATAACATATACCTTATCACTGTGCTTCTTAGCAAAGTCCACAGCACGTTCATCCATTGCACGTGCCTTTCCCAATCCTTCACACATGATGAATGGTACATCAAAGTCTGTAATTTCAAATGGGCCGTGGAAGTATTCACCAGAATGAATGTAAGCACTGTTTACCCATTGCATTTCTTGTAACCAGCAAATCGCAAATGAATAGGCTTGACCCGCATTAATTCCTGAAGCAACTGAGTATACAATTGGCTCACGCTTCAACTCTGAAGCCCACTTGGCAATAATTGGTGTGTATTGTTCACGTGTCTTTGTTGTCACATCGTTCAAAACATCCAAAGCCTTCAAAGCACGATCATACTTGTCACTTGGGTTAACAACATTTAGGTAAGCAAATAACCAACCGTACAAAACACCAGTATTTAGGTCTGAAGCGTCAGTTTCTGGACCCCAAGCATAATGAATTGTATACTCAGCTTCTTTTTCAAGTGGTGATTCATCTGCAAAGGCAAAGGCAACCGTCAAAGCACCTTGTTCGCGGGCATACTTAGTTGCAGCAACTGTCTCAGGCGTTGTGCCAGAGTGCGAGCAACTAACTACCAAACTGTGCTCACCCAATGCCTTAGGTTCGCGTGTAATAAATTCACGTGAGGGTAAAACAGTTGTTGGAATCGTTGTTTCTTTACTCAACACATATTCAGCTGGTTGCAAAAATGCATGTGAGCCACCACAGGCAACCAAATAGATGCTTTCAATGTCCCCCTTAGCTTGTGTTGCTTCAATAACTGTCTTAATCTCTTGTTTAAATTGTTCCTTCATGACATTCTCCTTAATCCTGACCAGTGAACTTATCACTTGTTATATGATGTTATATGCTAATATAAAGTCACGAACTCATTAAGCCAACACTTTAAACTCATTTTTCTACTTATTTTCTAATTTAACGCCTTTAAACGTCACTAAAAAGCGAACGTTAAGATTAATTTAATTATCATATGGCAAGATAAACACACTTAGTAACTTGTTATAACAAGTCGTCGAATGTATAATACAATTAAATAAATGTTTTACAAATAACATTAAAATAGGAGGCCATCCATGAGTGAAACTCTCGGTATTATGCAGCCCTTATATCAAAAAATTTATAGCGAAATAAAACAAACCATTATCAATGGCACTCTTTCACAGTCTGAAAAGTTGCCTAGTGAAAATGAATTATGTCAAATTTATAATGTTAGCCGCATTACTATTCGCAAAGCGTTAGATCTATTAACTGAAGAAGGCTGGGTAGTAAAAATTCAGGGAAAAGGTTCTTTTGCTAATCCAGATGCAAAACTTCGTAGTAAAATTACTGGTCCCGCAAGGTTTAGTGAGTTTGCATCATCCCAAGGTAGTACACATAAAAGCATCATCTTAAAACGCGAAATTATACGAGATGATAGCATTGCCAAAAAATTAGGCATTAATCACGACGAAGATTTACTATTCATTAAACGGGTTCTCACATTAAATGAAGAACCTTTAATGATCGACCAAGCTTGGCTACCTGCTAGATTTTTTCCAAACTTACTAACAGAGGTTTCTGAAAAGATGTCCCTTTATAAAACATTAGCGACACATTACAATACGCTAGTTGAACATTCACAAAAAGAATTAAATGTAGATCTTGCTAACCAAGAACAACAAAAATTACTACATATAGATACAACAACGCCAGTATTTATTGTTAATAAAATCGCCGAAAATCAAAACAATCTCCCCATTGAGGTTTCTGAGATGGTTGTACGTGGCGACAAAATGACTTACCTTATTGATGACTCGTTAAACGGGCAATTTAAACTAAATGAATAGCCCACACGACCCTGCTAGAAAATTGCATGCTTTGCACAATCATGATAGATTGACTTTAGTAAATAAGGACGGAGGGTATTCTTATGAAAATTAATGTAGACCTAGATGATAATCATTTTTTACCTGATAAATATGCGAAATTTGCACCAGCGGAAAACCGACTAGATGATATACCTACGACTAACTTTCCAATTAAAGTGAATGACATACCAACTGGTACTCAGTCACTTGCAATTGTTTTTGTTGACTACGATTCAGTTCCAGTAGCAGGTTTTGTATGGATTCACTGGTTAGCTGCTAATTTACCTGTAGCGGATATTCCAGAGAATATCGCTCATAGTGACATTTCATACGTACCAGGAACCAATTCCAAGTATGCGCAATATCATCAAGATAACCCCACACTTACACAAGGATATGTTGGGCCAATGCCTCCTGATAAAACGCATGATTATACATTAAAAGTATTTGCGTTAGATGACCAATTAGACTTAACTCCTGGTTATTTTTTAAATGATTTCCGACGAGCTATCGACGGCCATGTATTGGCAGATGCTTCATTAGATTTACCTGCTCGTAGTCGCTAATGTTTCACATGAAACATAATAAAAAACCTAATCTCTTACGAGATTAGGTTTTTTATATCATCTAATTAAGTGATTACAATTACCATCTGTAATAATTGCTAAAGTATCATCTAAACTAATATCAACCATATTTTGTACAGCAATATTAGTATAAAAGCCAACATGTGGTGTAATAATAACATTATCAAATTCACGTAAACGAATTAAATTTTTATTAGGCAATGCTTTCCCACGTAAGTCAAAATTAAAGAATGTTTCTTCGCCAACCATGGTGTCTAACGCTGCACCAGCAATTTGCTTATTTGCCAATGCATCAATCAATGCGTCAGTATCCACAACTGGTCCTCGGCATTCATTTACTAAATAAGCAGTTGGTTTCATTAATGACAAAGCAGCTACATCAATTAAGTTTGCTGATGTTTCATTTAAATCAACATGTAAACAAATAACATCAGCTTGTTGCAAAACTTCTGGTAATGATTTAAACGTTAAAATATCATCTAAATCATGATTAGGTTTAATATCATAAGCTATAACATTTGCTACTAATGCATGAAATAAGCCTGCTGATGTCCCACCGATACGCCCCGCACCAATGATTCCGATCGTTAACGAATGAATTTCACTACCTTGTAACCCAGCCCAACGAAAATCTTGTTCACGCACACGTTGATCTACTAATTCTTGTTTCCTGATTAGGCGCATCGTGTGTGTTAAAGCTAATTCTGCCACTGAACGTGGAGAGTATGCTGGTACATTGCTGACCACTAAGTTGTTTTCCTTTGCAGCTGTTAAATCAATCACATCATATCCGGCTGTTCTTGTAGTAATCTGCTTAATACCTAATGCCTGCAGACGTGGATAAACATCTGCCTCAATTTGACTACGCTGTTGAATCACTAGACCATCATATCCTGCAACTAGTTCAACTGTATCTGAATGTAATTCAGCTTCTGACATGGTGATTTCAACATTCGGATGCCGTTGTGCCCACGCTACCATTGCAGCCCGTTCATCTGGCCGCACACTCATTAATAATATCTTTGTCATTTTTATTCTCCTAGTTTTAGATTATTCTGCCCGTTGTCGTTCAACATAATCCTTCAAATTAGTCATACCTTGCCTAATTTCAGCCATACTCGTTGCGTAACTCAAACGTAAGTAATGCTCACCCCCTGGGCCAAAATATGAACCGGGTACTGCGGCAACTAGCCCTTTTTCCGCTAAATCATAAGCAAATTTTTCATCATCTTGTTCTAAATCAGATGCAATTTTTGTATAAATGTAAAAAGCGACATTAGGTTTAATCGTTTCAAAACCTAGTTCGTTCAACGCTGTCAAAATATAATCACGACGGGCAACGTAAGCATCCTCATCGGTAACGCATCATCTTTTCCTGCCCCTAAAGCTGCTGCTGCTGCATCTTGCGTTACGGTTGCTGTACTCGTAATTGTAAATTGATGAATTTTACTTAATTCATTAATCAACGGTTGTGGTGCACACAACAACCCAATGCGCCAACCTGTCATCGCATGTGATTTGGAAACACCTGTTACCAAAATTGTTTGTTCCGGTAAATAATTACTCAATGATACATGTGGCTGATCGTAGTGTAATTCACTATAAATTTCATCACACAATGCAAAAATAGGCTTATCACGTAATACGTCTGCTAAAGCTTTTAACTCCTCTGATGAGTAAACGACGCCAGTTGGATTACTAGGGTAGTTCAAAACCACCATCTTAACACCATCACCTTCACGAGCCAGTGTTTCGGTTAATAATTCAGGAGTTAATTTAAATCCGGTCGCCGCTGTATTAACCAACACTGGCTGACCACCCGCTACGGTAACATCTGCAATATATAACGGAAATGTTGGTGTTGGAATAATCACTTTATCACCAGGATTTAAAACCGACACAATCGCTGTGTACAATGCTTCAGTCGCCCCTTGAGTCACAATAATTTCATCGGGTGTATAGTGTTGTCGATACTTACCTGCCAAAAATGTGCTAGCATTTTGACGTAATGTTAGCGTTCCGTTTGCCGGTGCATAGTGTGAGTGATCATCATCAATACTCTTAATTGCTGCCTGTTTAATATGATCTGGTGTATTAAAATCAGGCTCTCCTAGCGTAAAGTTAATAACGTTAGGAATTTGCTGTGCAAAATTTGCAAACGTCAGGATAGCCGATGCTTTAACGCCAGATAATTGTCGATTCAAATAATTTGTCATGTCCATTATGTTTTACCTCTTTGGTTATTTTCATTACAACAAGTGCTAATAATACAAAAAAGACCCGCCAGATAGAAATAATCCAGGGGCCGTCCATAACCAAATACAATTCCCCTACAGATTTTTCTAAACCTGTAGGATCTTTTAAAGCCATTTCAAATAGCTTTCATTTCCCACAGGTACAAACATGTGTTTCGTGTTTGCACCTGTATTAATGTGATGCAAACACTACATAAAGAAACGAAAGTAATAACGCCAACTATTTACTTGTGATATACGATGATTTTTCATAATATAACTCCTTGGGCTTTAATTGTATTCTCATAATAATCTAATCTAAAACCATTTGTCAACCTATTTATTATTATTTAGTCAGTAAATATAATTATGATATGCTAATTATACTTATAATTTTGGGAGAATATATCATGAATTTAGATGAAAAATTTGCCTATATGGCAACGGGCAAAACGTATAATGATTTGGATCCAATCTTAGTTGCCGAACGAAATCGTTCCACTGAGCTAACGAATGAACTCAATCAAGAAGCTGATTCTGCAAAAAAAGAACAATTAATCCGCCATTTATTTGGTAGCGCTGGTCTTGCCCCTGAAGTTAAGCCTAATTTTCGTTGTGAATTTGGTCGCAACATCCATGTAGGTGACCACTTCTACGCTAACTACGATGCTGTAATTCTTGATGGTGCCAAAGTAACAATTGGGGATCGTGTCTTGTTTGGTCCGAAGGTTGGCTTATATACTAGTAACCACTCTTTTGATGCACGTGAACGTGAAATTGGTGGTTGCATCGCAAAACCAATTTCCATTGGCAATCGTTGCTGGTTAGCTGCTAACGTTACTGTCTTACCAGGCGTCACCATTGGAAATGATGTCATCATTGGTGCCGGTAGCGTTGTGACCCATGATATTCCAAATAATGTCGTGGCAGTTGGTAACCCCTGCCACGTTCTACGAAAAATTACTGATGCCGATAAAACTGGCTTTGTTGGCAACGATTTTATTTAAATCACCATAATAAAAAAGTAGTAAATTGATGATAAATCGAGCAATTTACTACTTTTTTCACGCTAGATCACTTTTATTTCCCAACGCTTTATCATTCATGACGAATTGGTTTAGCAGGATTACCTGCAACAACTGTATCGCTAGGTATATCATGCGTTACAACACTCCCAGCACCGACAACGACATTATCCCCAATTGTCACGCCCGGTAACACAATTACCGAACCACCAAACCAACAATCATCGCCGATTGTGATCGGCAAATCATACTGCCAACCAGCCCGTCGTAACACTTTATTTCGTGGATGATGATTAGGCGTGTATAACTGTGTATTGGGTCCTAAGAAACAATTTTTCCCAATTGTAACTTTACCAGCACTTAAAATAGTAAAATTCAAATTGATAAAAGTTCCTGCACCAATATACAAATTATTTGGGTGTTCAATATTAGTTATTGGAAAATAAAACTCAACATCATCGGCTATATTTGGTGCTAACGCATGTATTTGGCGCAATGCCTCTTGCGTATCAGTAACAGCTGTCTGATTGATTCGTTGAATCGCTTGTGTACTTGCCTTAACAATCGCTTGTATCTGCGGTTCTTTGGCATATTGATACCAATCTCCATCAGCTACTTTTGCAAATATATCCTTTTTTGCTAAAGTTTCAATATCTGGCTCATCTAATTTTTTCTGCATTTCTTTCTCCGACTCATTAAAAAGCCAAAATCTCCTCTTAATTATACCTTTTTTATGATCAATTTAATACCACTATCGCCTTTTGGCATATAAAAAAGGACTTGATGTCATCATCAAATCCTTACTGTTTGTATTAATTAAATGCCGAATAACACTAGTAACACGACTGCCATAACAAAGTTTAATACCATAAACAATCGCAAAAAAGCAGCTGATGAATCTGGTTCAATTTGGCGATAAACACGATAACCAATTAAATTAGCCATCGATGCAATCATCGTTCCCAACCCACCGATATTTGTTCCTAAGAATAATTCATGTGCGTGCTCTGTAAATGTTGAAATCAAAATGGTTGACGGTACATTTGAAATCACTTGACTCAACAGAAAACTCCCAAACAACACATGTGATGGTGTATCAAATAATGAACTAACTAAATCCTGTACGATATGTATGTTTGCTAAATTATTTGTGGCAACAAAAAAGAAAAAGAATGTTGTCAATAAGCCATAATCAACCATTTTAAATATTTTGTGATTATAAATGAAGAATATAATTAGCATGATTGGGACAACAATATTAAATGGTAACCAACCAAAAATTGTTACAATCAAGATAATTCCAGTAATAATCAAAAACGTCAATGAGCGACTTTCAATATGTTCTGCCGGTTGTAAATTAATTGATAATGGTGTTGATTTAATAAATCTTGTAATAATAAACATCAAAATCAATGATGCAACCGTCAAAGCACCTGACCATTTAAAGAATTCACCAACGCTAACACCATAGTGTCCAAATAGATATAAGTTTTGTGACTTACCAAATGGGAACAAAATCGCTCCCGAATTGGCAGCCATAATAATTAAAGTCGATCCAATAATTTTTAATTGATTAGATAATTCAGATGCTAAGCGCAAATAAATTGGCATCAGCGTTAAGATTGCAATATCATTCGACAATAACATTGCGCCGAAAAATGATAGTAACGTCACACTGGTCATTAACGCTCGTGTATGATGACTTCTACTAACTAACCAAACGGATACAGCGTGTAACACACCTGCATTTTCTAGTAAACTTACCCAAATCATCATCGTTGTTAAACTAAAAATGGTATGCCAGTTAACAGCACCAAAGTCTGGTACCACAAAAAAAGACGTTATGACCGCCAAAGACATACTAACAGTAAACATGATGTCATTTTTGAGGTACGTAAAAATACGATTAACCATGCAGTTTCTTCTCTTCCTCAATTGCCTTACCATTAGCATTTGCTAGCCTAATTATTTCATATGATTTAGCTGCCATTAAAGATGTTATACCAGCTGATAATGTCATAGCTGGAATTAATAGTATGGCTAACTTTGATGTTGTGATTGTCTCATCAAGACGATTTTTAAAAATCACGGCTGTTCTCCTTAATCAGATGCTCAAAAAATAATACAGACACAGGTTACATTATCGAAAAATATAGACTATTACGCAACAAAATTCTTGTAACATAAGGTCAACTAATCATTAAAATACAGCCATATTATTTACAAAATTCAAATACTCTTAACATTAAACCGTTTAAAGTTCGGCATTAAGCGAACTTTCGTAACATACATCAACTTATTCGTTAATAATTTGCTTGTAATAATCTTTACAATCAATTTGTGTTTTATTTATGGTATATCTGCAAAATATATTGAATTGCTGTATTGTTTTTTAAGCGCTTTCGTATATTAATAAATTGATAAATATTTATTATGTATTAATTTAAAAGACAAAGTCATATGTATTTTTTCGTAATTTGGTATTATTTCATAAATTTGTTACAATAGTGGCTATTGTTAGAAGGAGGACTTATGAAGTCAAAGAAAACAAAGAAGATTGGCTTATTTCAACTTGTGATGCTGACTCTTGGATCACTAATTGGTTCAGGTTGGCTATTTGGGTCTTGGGAGGCAACCCGTGTTGCTGGACCAGCAGCAATCATTTCATGGGTGATTGGTGGTTTAGTTATCGCTGCAATCGCCTATAACTATATTGAGTTAGGAACCATGTTTCCTGAGGCTGGGGGGATGAGCCGTTATGCTCAATACTCACACGGCCCCTTACTAGGATTCATCTCTTCCTGGTCAAACTGGGTATCTTTGATTGCGCTAATTCCAATCGAAGCCGTTGCAGCTGTTCAATATATGAGTTCATGGCCTTGGTCATGGGCTAATTGGACAAAACAATTTTTTAGTAACGGTGAAATTACAACGTCAGGACTATTGCTAGTTTTTGCTTTCATGTTTGTATTTACTCTAATTAATTTTTGGTCTGTGACATTATTAACGCGCTTTACTAATTTCATTTCAATTTTTAAAATTGGTATTCCAGCGATTACAATTATCATGTTGACACTTTCAAGTTTTCATACGGGTAACTATGGTCATTCAATACAAGAATTTATGCCATATGGCTCTGCTCCTATTTTCTCAGCGACGGCAACGGCAGGAATTATCTTCTCGTTTAATGCCTTTCAAACTGTGATTAATATGGGAAGTGAAATTAAAGACACTAAGAAAAATGTCAAACGCGGTATTTTCTTATCGTTACTAATCAGTGGTGTGATTTATGTCCTTATTCAAAGTGCATTTATCACCGCTATTGATCCAGCAACCTTAGCAAAATATGGTTGGCATGGTATTAATTTTAGTTCACCATTTGCCGATTTGGCTATTTTATTAGGTATTCATTGGTTATCTGTTCTATTATACTTAGATGCCTTTGTCTCACCCGTTGGAACTGGCGTGTCTTTCGCCGCCTCTACTGGGCGTGTCCTTTTCGCTATGGAAAGTAATAAACACATCCCTAGCTTTTTAGGTAAGCTTAGTGGTAAATTCCAAATGCCACACGCTGCGATGTTAACGAATTTTGTTATCAGTATGCTAATGGTTTCAGTGTTCCGTTCTTGGTCAACACTAGCAACTGTTATCTGTGCCTCAACGTTAATTGCTTACTTAACGGGTCCAGTTACAACCGTTGCGTTTAGACGTTTAGGCCCTGATTTCAAACGTCCTGTTAAGTTACGTTTCCTATCAATTATGGCCCCCGTAGCTTTCGTATTAGCCTCACTGGCCATTTATTGGTCAATGTGGCCCACTACAGTAGAAGTTATCATCGTCATCATGTTAGGACTACCAATCTACTTTTATTATGAATATAAAGCCAAGCACAACGATACGCTTAAAGCTTTCAAATCAGCTTTGTGGTTAATCGTTTATCTGATCTTTATTTCAATCATTTCATTCATTGGTAGCCATGAATTCAATGGTATTAACTGGATTCATTATCCTTGGGATTTTGTTGTCATTATTGTTATCTCATTAGGTTTCTACTACTGGGGTGTCAAAAGTGCCAAAGTATTCCCTGATTATTACCAAGCTGAAAAATTAAATCAAACAGTTAAAGAATAAATAATAAAAAGAGGTTGGAAAAATATTCCAACCTCTTTTTAACTACCCAATATTCGTAATAACCAATCTGCACCATACAACATCCCCAAACTATATATAAAAATAGAAAGTGGTTTACCAATTAGTAAAATGAACGTAAATTCACGCCAAGTCATCTTAGTTAAACTTGTCAGTAGTACCAAAGCATCATCTGGTGCTACCGGCGAAAAGATTAGTAGTGCAAATGTCCAATGCCATCCTTTAGAATCTAAACGCCCAATATATTTATTGAGTGTGTCTTCACTGACAAATATATCGATTATCCGTCGCCCATAACGTCGTCCCAACCAAAAAAGAATCATTGACCCCAAAACAATCCCCACATAGTTATATACAAATCCTAACCAAGGCCCAAACATCACCACGCCCGCAGCTAGTGAAACACCCCCTGGTAAAATCGGTACCACAACTTGGATAATTTGCACAAAGATAAATATAATAGGCGCCCAGATACCATACTTTTTCAAAATATTAATCAAAGTATCCGTATCATTAAACATCCCAATTTGATATAAACGAACAATTAACCAACCTAATAAAATTAGCATCAGCACTGATAATATTTTTATTAAGAGTCGTATATAACGCTTGTTCATGACATCCCCCAAATGTATTTTAAAAATTATTGTAGCTAAATATTACTAAAAAATCCAGAGAATCAACGGATAACTTATTTGAAGTTTCAGGTAAATAACGAGATAATGTAAGCGTAGCCAAAAACATAAAGGAGACTATCATGAGTAAGGTTTATTTATCAGCAAAGTTACCTAAAATTGCCACCCAAAAATTAATTGATGCTGGCTTTGAAGTCACTGTATATGACGGGACAAAACTCATTTCACACGATACGCTATTACAAAACGTTAAAGATATTGATTTTTTGATCACACCACTTTCTACTAAAGTTGACCATGATATCATCGATGCTGCGCCAAAGCTAAAATTAATTGCTAATTTTGGTGCTGGTTTTAACAACATTGATACGGCTTACGCTAAAGAAAAAGGAATCGTTGTTACTAACACACCAAAAGTGTCGACTAATGCTGTTTCTGAAGTCGCAATCGGGCTTATTTTAGCACTTAGCCACCGAATTGTTGAAGGTGACAAAAAAATGCGTCGCGAAGGTTTTCCTGGTTGGGCACCTTTGTACTTTTTAGGTCATGAAATCGCTGGCCAAACCTTAGGAATTGTTGGCTTAGGGAATATTGGCCGTGACATTGCTCGTAAGGCAAATGCTTTGGGGATGCACGTTCAATACTATAAACGTAATCCACTATCTGATCCTGAAGAACGCTCAGAAAAGGTTACTTATGCATCTTTAAATACATTAATATCAACAAGTGATTTTATTGTCATTAGCGCGCCACAGACTGATGAAAATTATCATCAATTTAACATGAGCGCTTTTAAAGCAATGAAGTCCACAGCTGCCATTATTAATGTCGGTCGTGGCCCAATTATTGATGAAACTGCTTTATTAGAAGCACTTAACAATGATGAAATTGCTGGGGCTGCTTTAGACGTTTATGAAAACGAACCTGATGTGAACGATGGTTTGAAATTATTAAAGAACGTCATCTTAACACCCCACATTGGCAACGCTTCTGTGGAGGCTCGTGACGCAATGGCCAACATTGTCGCTGACAATATTATTTTGGTTGAACAAGAAGAAAATGCTAACTTTATTGTAAATCCTTAAGTTATCCTAAATTAACGAATAATTTACCTTAATAACGATAAAAAAGCCGCTGACACAGATGTTATGCGGTTTTTATTGTTTTTCATGTCAGACACAATAAACCATCCCCATATAACATGCTCTGTACATCAGTCATAATACATGTATAATAACATTAAAATAAAATGAGAAAGCAAGGTGTTCAAATGCCACGTAGTCTAGCTAATTTATTTAGTAAACCATCAGAAAATATTATGTCAGAAATTGGCAAAACAGCTGCCTTAATGACAAATGTTATTGATTTATCAATTGGGGATCCCGATATGGTAACTGCTACCCCCATACTAACTGCTGCTAAAGATAGTTTGACCGCCGGTAATACCCATTATTCAGCTAGTGATGGCGATGTCGAATACTTGAAAGCAATCATTGCTTTTTATCAAGAAAAATTTGGTTTATCTTACACAAAAGAAAATGTTCGTGCTACGGTTGGGGCCGGTCACGCAACATTTTTAGCTTTTGGGTCAATCATTAACCCTAATGATGAAGTCATCATCTTTGAACCCTACTTTTCACCGTATAAAACGCAAGTGGAAGCTAATGGTGGTAAAGCTATCATCGTTACTTGTGAGGCTAAAAACGGTTTCCAACCAACTAAAGAAGCGATTACGGCAGCAATTAGCGATAAAACAAAAGCAATCTTGGTCAACACACCTAATAACCCGACCGGTGCTGTTTATGATCAAGAATTACTGCAAGTACTAGCTGACCTTGCTAAAGAGCATGACTTCTATTTGATTGCTGACGAAGTTTACTGGCCATTTGTCTATGGCGATCACGAATTTACCCCACTTGAAAAACTTGCGCCAAACCACACTTTGGTCACAGGGTCATTATCCAAAGTTTTTGCTATGACTGGTTTTCGGATTGGTTACTTAGCAGGTCCTGCTGATATCATTGACGCTGCTGGTTTATTAAATGAAGGCATTACATTTTCTGCACCTAGTATTTCGCAAACAGCTGGTACTTATGCTTTAAATCATATTGATGATTTTACACCTGCACTTAAGGAAGAATTCGGTAATCGTCTAAATTATGTCGCCACTGCTTTAAACAAGTTACCCTGGCTAAATATATTACCTGTTGCTGGGAGTATTTACCTCTTTGCTGACATTTCAGCCAGTGGTATGGATGATGTCACCTTCAGTAACTATTTGCTAGACAAAGTAGGTGTCTTAGTTATTCCTGGTCGAGCATTTGGGGATGCTGGTCGTGGCTACATTCGTATTGCTGTTACACAAGATATGGCAACCCTAGCTGCTGCTGTCCGTGCTTTTGAAAAACTCACTTTTTAAATAGAGGAAATGCTAATGATCAAAATTTTAATGTATAACATCATGGATGATGAAAAAATTGTCGTTACCGAATGGTTAACCCATCATCATGATGTCCAAATTGATTGGAATACCGTCACCCTAAATCCAGATACGGTTGATTTGGCTAAAGGGTATGACGGTATTTCAACTGAGCAAGACAATCTCATTGATGATCCCATCGTATATGAAAAATTACATGCATTTGGGATTAAACAAATCACGCTTCGTATTACTGGATATGACACCATTAATTTATCATTGGCAACGCAAAATAATTTAAAAATCACCAATGTACCTGCTTATTCACCACGTTCAGTCTCTGAAATGGTCTTAGCCCAAACCATGTGGTTATTACGTAACTTGAATACAGCACAACAACGTACCCAAAATCATGATTTTACCTGGGAAGGTCTGCAATCTCGTGAGATCCATGATTTAATCGTTGGTATTATCGGTGCCGGTAAAATTGGTAGTGAAGTGGCCCGTATTTTCAAAGCACTTGGTGCAACAGTTATTGCCGCCGACCCTATCCATCGACCTGAATTAAACAGTGTTTTAACATACGTTAATCATGAAACCATTTTCAAAACTGCTGATATTATTACAACCCATACACCATTACTTGATAGCACCTATCACCTATTTGATGAATCTGTTTTTCAACAAATGAAGCCTAGCGCTATTTTTATTAACGCTTCACGTGGTGGCGTTGTGGATACACCTGCATTGATTGCTGCTTTGAATAATCACACGATTGCCGCCGCTGGATTAGACACAATAGAAGGTGAAGCAGACATTTTCAGCAATGATTTTTCTGACAATGATTTTGATAATGATGATCTCAAAACTATTTTGGCAATGCCTAACGCAATTATTACGCCACATATTGGTTTTTATACAGATAATGCCATTCGCAATATGGTCGAAATTTCATTACATGATATGCTAACAATCATTGCTGGAAAAACTAGTGAACATGAATTAAATTAGTCATATAGTACCTTTTATTAGTCATGGTTTAGCTTACCTTGTATAATGTAATTATTGATAAGAAAGACTATTCTATGTATCAACCACTAAGCGGTCGCACTACCCGTTTAGTGGTTTTTTGATAAGTTAGATACGACATTTATTGTGGACTGCAAAAAACAAAAAAACGATATGCATCTTCTAAACAAAGACGCATATCGTTTTTTAAATGTTTCACATGAAACTTTTATCCATTTGTTTGTAGAATAATAACAAATAAAATGAATAACAGACCTAGTCCATACATAATTGGATGAACTTTTTTAGCACGACCAGTAACAATCATCAACAATGGATAAACAATAAATCCAAGAGCAATACCATCAGAAATTGAATATGATAATGGCATACCAATAATCGTTAAGAATGATGCAGCAGCAATTGGGAAATCATCCCAGTTAATTGCCTTAAAATTACTTGCCATTAATACACCAACAATAATCAAAGCTGCTGCTGTAACGTTAGATGTCACAACAACTAATAGTGGTGAGAAGAATAATGACAATAATAGGAACAATCCTGTAAAGACTGAAGTTAGTCCTGTACGACCACCAACAGCAATTCCTGTAGATGACTCAACAAATGCTGTTGTTGGTGAAGTTCCTAGTAGTGAACCACCCAACATTCCAATTGCATCAGCCATCAATGCTTTACCTGCACGAGGCAATTCATTGTTAACTAAGAAACCACCTGAACGGGCAATTCCAATCAATGAACCAGCTGTATCAAAGAAAGCAACTAACAAAAATGTTAAGATAACTGGTACCATTTCCCAGGTAAACACATCTTTCAATCCAAAGACTGCTTGACCAAAGGTTGGTGATAAGCTTGGCACACTAGAAACTAGTGATGAAGGCATTGGAATCAAACCAGTAAATAAACCAATAATTGATGTTGCCACCATTCCAATAAAGATAGCTCCTGGAACTTTTCGAGCGTATAGTGCAAAAGTAATTAGCACACCAACAATGGTTAGCAACACTTTCGGATCACTCCAATCACCCCAACCAATAATTGTTGATTTATTAGCAGAAATAATACCACCATCAACCAAACCAATCATGGCAATGAACAAACCAATACCACCTGCAATCGCAGCTTTCAAATCGGCTGGAATCGCATTAATGATAATCTCACGGATTTTAAAGACTGTTAAGATCCAGAAAATCACACCGGCAACAAACACACCAGCTAAAGCGGTTTGCCATTTAACACCCATACCGATAACGACACTATAAGCAAAAAAAGCGTTAATACCTAGGCCGGGAGCAATCGCAAATGGATACTTTGCAACAACACCCATAAAGATAGTGGCAATAGCACCAATTAGTCCTGTTGCAACAAAGACAGCATTTTTGTCCATCCCCGTTGCGCCAAGAACTGAAGGGTTAACGAATAAAATATAAGCCATTGATAGAAACGTTGTTAAACCAGCAAGTAACTCTGTTTTAACAGATGTTCCAGATTCAGAAAGCTTGAAATAACGTTCAAACATAAAACCAGACCCCTTAATACATAATTCAATTTTTTAAACAACTTTCCTATTGTATTATAATTAGTCATTAAAAATCAAAGTTTATCTTATTTTTTTCGTAAACAACTTATTTCACCCAACAAAAAGCGAACTTTATTTCGCTTTTTCCGAACGTTAATGCATTTGGTGTCATTAGTTAAATAATTAACTTCAAATCCATCAGTCAGTCCTAGTAAAGTTTGTTAGAATGAAAAAAGAACTTATTTAATATTTAGGGGTATTTTATGTATAACAATCATGGGCAATTAAGAAAATTATCTTCAGCTGAACTTAGTATTTATTTTATTGCAGGTTTAGTTTTTAACGCTTTTGGTAACGGGATTACCGTTGCAACTAACATGGGATCAGCACCTTGGACTGCATCCGCCGCTAACCTTGCTAATGTTACTGGTATATCAATCAGTATTTTTTTATTAATTTACGGCGTTATTGCCACCATCGTAACCTGCGCATTACAGCGGGCAATTGATTGGGCCCATATTTTCGGTAATCTATTATTTTTAATCGCTTTTAGTAGTGTTATTGGTATTGTTTCAACGCATTTTTCTTCATTACAACATTTACCACTAGTATGGCGTATTGTTATTGACTTCATTGGTATCATCTTCATCGCCATGGGGGTTTCCATAACCCAACGTCTGCAGTTTATTTTGCATCCAATGGACGATTTGACTAACCTCACCCGCTTTATGTTTTTCAAGGGTAATGCTGCTATCTCGCAAACTTTCAATTTTTCATTTCCCATGGTTATTTCGCTGATTGTGTGGTTAGCTTCTGGCGAAATCGTGGCATTAAATATCGGTACCCTCTTTTCATTCTTCTTCCAAGGATTATTCGTTGGTTACGCTGATCGCTTTATATTTAGTCATTTAGATCATAAATTAACACACATTGGTGCAATTTGATTGAATAACATTTTACCGCAAATGAGTACCCAAAAATTTTGTTTTTGGGTATTTTTTTATGACTAAATTTGCTAAACGACGTAATCAAAAAATAAACACGAAAAAAGAACACATCTATCAACAACATGTTCTTTTTGGCAAAAGTTTTTAAGTGACAACTTTCATATATTTAATTGTTATTTTCTAATTCATGAAGTTCTTCTTCAGTTCTCTTCATGTGATCATCGTAGTGAGCTAATTTATATTCTAAATGCGCAATAGCAAAATCAATATCATCTTTCCGTTCCTGCATAGCATTAATTTGCTCACGCAGAATTTTCTTTTGCTTTTCGGTATTATCCTCAGCATCATCAACTAAATCAGTATATTCTTTCAGTGCCTTAATTGACATACCGGCATCACGCATTTGTTTAGCAAAATTGATACGACGAATAATCCTTTCATCAATATCACGATTGCCAACATTATTACGGGTAATCTTTGGAATTAATCCTTCTTTTTCATAATACCTAATTGTATCAGTAGATACGCCAGTTTTTTCACTCGCTTCTTTCACATTCATTGTTTTTCGCCTTATTTTTCAACTTTACGGTGAGCCATCCAAGTAATCATATCAGGATCCTCATGTGAGAAAAATTGGCTTTCACCAGTATCTAATTGTGCAATTGTAGCCATCTCTTCATTAGTCAATTCAAAATTTAATACATTTAGATTTTGAGCCATACGTTCTGGCTTAGTTGACTTAGAAACCGGTACGATACCACGTTGTACTATCCAGTGTAGCACAACTTGTGCAATTGACTTACCATGATTATCTGCAATTTTTTGAAGTTTTTCATTAGTAAATAGCTCATTTTTTCCTTCGGCAAATGGTGCCCACGCTTCTACTTTAACACCATAATTTTTTAGATATGCTACGGCTTCAGTATTCTGATTAAATGGATTAACTTCAATTTGGTTAATATCAGGTTTTACACCACTAAATTCCGCCAAATTAGTAATTTGAGCAATTGAAAAATTAGAAACACCAATAGACTTAATTAACCCGGCTTCTTTTGCTTCGTTCATTGCACGCCATGAACCAAAAATATCACCATAAGGTTGGTGAATTAAAAACAAATCCAGGTAATTAAGTTGCAATCTTTCAAGCGAATCCTTAATAGCTTGTCTCGTAGCTTCATAACCTGTGTCATCCACCCAAAGTTTTGAAGTAATCAATAAATCTTCACGAGCTACATTCGATGCTTTAATTGCTTCACCCACTGCATGTTCATTGCCATAACTAGCAGCAGTATCAATTAAACGATAACCTTGATCAATCGCATCAAGTACAGCTTGTTTTGCTTCGTTTTGATCAGTTATTTGATAAACACCAAAGCCTAGATTTGGTATTTCTGTTTGTTCATTTAATTTTACTGAATTATTCATTTTAACATCCTCCTCATTTAATCAATCCGTATTATTTATAATTTTGTTTTACCCATTTATCTAATTGCACTAATATACTATCTCTATAGCTACCTTTAATTGTAAATAAAATGCCCTTACTTTCTTCACCACCTTTTGTGTAAAACCCTGGTGTTATCTTTGCATCGTTAATATTGGCTTCAATTTGATTAAAAGTGCTGCCCACGCCATACCCACCATTGGTATTAAATGGCAAAATAACCTTTCCAGAAAAATCATATTCTTTTAAAAACGAAACCATCGCCTGTGGTAAAGCCATATTCCAAGTAGGTGTGCCAATGAAAACATTTTGATACTCATCAAAGTTATCAATTTTAGTCGCAATTTCAGGCAGAAAATGCGTTTCTTGTTCTAACTGATTTTTAGCAACTTCTTCTCGATAATTAGTAGGACGACGTTCGCGTGTTTCTATACGTATAAGGTCGCCACCAACCATAGCTTGAATTAATTCAGCAACCTCTTTCGTATTACCCGATCGCGAATAAAATACAATAAGTGTTTTTGTCATATACGAAATTTCCTTTCTAAATTAAATATTGCCTTTTATAGATCATCATTACTCGAAGTATATACCTTAGAGTTAACTCCAAAGCAACAAAAAAGACATGCTAATCATTAACATGTCTTTTTTGATATTCAAATTTTGATGACCTAAACTAACTCTAAAAACAGGCCTTTATAAAATGCGATCTTGCTTAATGAGTTATTTTGCTTCATTGTGATATCTCAACAAATACCAAATTAACCCTAGCATACCAATATCAGCAATAATATCTACAATCCAGCTATCAGGTACCCATGATAAGCCATAACCCAGAATAAAAATCATTAAAATTAGACCAAATATTTTTGCGCGTTGTTGCCATTTATCACTCACGAAACCCATTAACCAGTTATTCGTTACCACCGCTAAATTCACAAATAAATATAATGAAATTATACCATCAAAAAAAGCGCCGACATGATATATCGTAACAGAGGTTAAGATATCCATAATCTCATCATGATAGTTTGAATTCATCAACCATTCTAATCCCAAAAAAACAATACCCGTAACCATCATGGCAAAAATATTCACAATAAACCGACCAACCAGATTCCAAATCACCAATTGATCAATACGTGCTGGTAACAAAACATATTTTGATTTATTCCATGATTTAGCAGATGAAATAAACATCCGCGCACCTAAAACTAAAGCGATCAAAAAGGCTAAAACACCTTCAAATATAATAACGCGATCTTTAAATGCAGTAATTTTCCCACCATCAGCCATTAACGTATTATGGGGTACAAAGGGTAATAATTGCCAAATAATAATCAGTATTGCGACCACTGCACCAATACCAGTAATAAACAACGCATGATTCATTGAATCTTTAGCAAAAATTTTAAAGAGCCGTGTATTTTTTAACATTATTCGCGCCCCCCATTATCCTCAATATATAGTTGCGTATAGTATTGTTCTAACGACAAGCCCTCTGTTTGGCGAATATCTTCAACAGATTGATAAGCCAACAAGCGGCCATCTTTTAGAATAAGTGCATCATCAACTAAACTCTCAATTTCTTGAATATAATGTGTTGATACCAATACAGTCGCATCTTCTGGTAACCAGTGTAACAATGATTGCATAATTTTTTTGCGTGCTAATACGTCAACGCCCCCAAAAGGTTCATCTAATAAATAAACTGATGTGTCTCGTGAAATAGTCAAGGCAATCAATAATTTTTCAATCGTTCCAGTAGATAATTTGGCAATGCGCTGACTATGATCAATACGCATAAATTTAATTAATTCTGCCATACGCCCTTCATTAAAATCCGGATATCCCATTTTAAAATAGGCCACAACATCACTCACACGATCATAATTGTTAGTCCAGCTCAACGTTGAAACATATGACAATTTCAACTTAATCGTTGCACCCATAACACCATCAATCATAATGTCTGAATGTGGATTAGGTTCAATCAAGCCGGCAATTAATCGCATTAACGTTGTTTTCCCAACGCCATTTTCACCTAATAAAGCCACAGTACGATTTTCTGGAATAGTAAAGCTTAGGCCTCGTAGTATAACATGCCGGTTTTTTGTATAATGTAAATTATTTACCTGTAACATTATGCCTCCCTATAATTGTGTTTCTTCATATTTAGCAATAGCATGCGCAACTAGTTCAGGTATTTCACTAATTTGCGCAACGTGTATCACATTATCAATATATTGTTTGGTTATATCAATTTTTTTATCTGCTCTTATAATGCTAATTTTCGTCGGATCTTCAGTAACAAAATTACCTTGCCCACGTTTTGTAACAACTAAGCCATTTTCAACTAATTGGTTAATCGCGTTTTGCACAGTTCGTGTACTAACAATTAGTGTTACTGCTAAATCACGTACCCCCGGTATCTTACGACCAGCTTGATACGTACCTGCCATAATTTGTTGTTCTAGCCAAGTTGCAACTTGTAAATAAATCGGTTGATTCGAACTAAATTCCATGTTAGCTCCTTTCAGTGTCGCACTGTTATACTACACTAAAACAATATTAACTGTCAACTTGGCACTATATCGATAAATACGTTATGATTAAGTCATAAAATTTATGATTAAGGATAGCTGATTTACTATGAAAACTTACGCCATTGTCGGTAATCAATACGAAGGCCTTTACACAAAACCTTGGTCACAAGTCCAAGCTTATACACGCACAAAACCTGCACCAAAATTTAAAGGCTTTGCAACGCAAGCTGAAGCACAAGCTTGGTTTAACTCTCAAGTAGCTGTACAAAATGATCCATCACGTCAGTACACAACGGCTTATAATGGTCAATTCAAAGCCGATCCTCATCAATATTATATTTTCACTGATGGCGGTAGCCGTAATACTGGCAACGTAGCTGGTGGTCATGTCAAAGCTAGTGATAAAGCCGGTTGGGCAATTGCTATTTATCATGGTTCTAACCTAACCGATCCAGTTTTCACCGATAGTGGCGCCTATTTTGGGCGCACAAATAATGAAATGGAAATTTTAGCCCTGATTAATGCGCTTTTACAGGCAGCTAAAGTTTCAGCCCCAATTACTATTGTCAGTGATTCAAAATATGTATTAGATAGTGCCACAAATTGGATGTATAACTGGGCAGATAATAATTGGCATAAAAGCTCTGGTGAAATTGCTAATCTAGATGCTTGGCAGCAAATTTATGCCTTAATACCGCCGCTCGCTACGCGGCTATCTTTCATTTGGGTAAAGGGCCATGCGACAAGTCACGGTAACATTACCGTTGACCAGTTATTAAATGATGCTATGGATAATTTATCATAAACTACCGGCCAGCTAGTCTGGCTATTTTTTTACACTCATTTGTGAATAAAATCACTATGAATAACAAGAGGAATTTGCTTGTCATTTATAAAGGGGAACAAAATATTAATACGTTTAATCTTTTGTCAGATGTTTCCTTGAACAACATTATTAGTGTATGTATATTTATGCATTTTTATGCAATTAAAAAGCCACCTTTATTTTAACAACAAAGGTGGCTTGTTATGAAATTATTTAAATTAACGTATCGATTGTTTTCAATACACCGTCATGATTATTATCATCAACAGCTAACGGATAAAGATCTTTTAGTGTTTCATCACCATTAATCATCGCAAATGGGCGGGCAGCTGCAGCTAACATTTCAGCATCATTTAAACCATCACCAAATGCCGCTAAATTTTCATTTAGTTTAAAGCCGTAATGACTAGCTAATACCTGCAAGCCATTTGCTTTATTAATCTTAGGCGCCACAATATCAACTGAACCATATCCAGAAGTTGTCACATGACCACGATCATCTAAAGTTAAACGAGCTGCATCAATAAATGCCTGCATTTTATTTTCTTCGTACGTAATTGTTACTTTTAAAATTGGCTCATTAATTTGGTCAACTGAATCAATAAATTTTAAATTCGGATACAATTTAGCCATTTTAGCTTTGTGAGTCAGATTAATGCGCGCTTGTGATTTTAACATATAAGGTTGTGTTATCCCGGTGAAAATAGCGCCATGTATCGGCTGAAAAGGTAATGTGTTAACAACTTCCATAATGACTGCTACATCTTTTACATGTAATCCAACCATTTGAATAATCTCTCCCTTAGCCGTGCGGACAACTGCACCGTTATCAGCAACTAAATCATATTGACCCGCAAAGGACTTAAACATTGGATCTACCGATGCAACATCGCGACCACTTGCAACCACAAAGTGACCATTTTGTGCCAATAATCGATTTAAAATAGCCGTAAAATGTGGTTTATGATAATGCTTTTTATCATTTAAAAACGTACTATCCAAGTCTGACGCAATCATTTTAATTTCTGTCATGCTTTAAACTCCCATCATTTTCATATTTTCTTTATTTTAGCCAATAATTACTTCCTCAGTCGGATATTGGAATTTACGTGGTTTGTCACGAATATTCATGACAGAAAACATAACTGTATATAAACCAACACGACCGATAAACATTACAATCATAATCACAACTTTTCCAAATTCTGTTAGATGAGGGGTTAGGCCCAAAGAAAAACCAGTCGTTGAAAATGCTGAAATTACTTCAAACACAATATATTCTAAACCTTGTCCTTGCGGAATTTTTTCAGTCATTGTTAATAACAATGACACAACAGCGACAAAAACAATTGAAATAACTGCTAACATCATCGCCTTAATTACAATTTTTTGACTAAATCGTCGACCACCAAAATTCACTTGCTCTTGACCACGTAATGCAGCCATTGATTGCATCCATAAAATACCTAATGTTGTCGTTTTAATACCACCAGATGTCGATCCTGGGGTTCCACCGACAAACATTAGAAAGGTAATAATCATAATCCCCGCAGCAGATAAATTAGATAGTGGTATAACCTCTAAGCCAGCGGTTCTTGGTACAACTGCTAAAAACAAACTATCCACAATACGATTACCAATAGAGCTGGTCGTCATAAGTGGTGCTAAAACTTTTTCAGTAATAAGGAATAAAACAAAACTAATACCTATCAACCAACCAGATACGTGAATTGCCACTTTGGTATGCAAGCTGACGCGGCGTTGTTTATAAAACAACAACAGATCCCGCCAAACTAAGAAGCCAAGCGAGCCAGCCGTAATCAGTAACATCCAAATGATCAAAATATACGGATCATTTTGTAAAAAAGAGACTGGTTTATCAAAAAATGTAAAACCAGCATTTCCAAATGATGAAATTGATGATGCTACACTGAGATAAATCCCTTTGGTCACACCAAAACGTGGTATAAAATCAGGCAGCATCAAGAATGCACCAATTAATTGAATAATAGCTGACAGTGAAAACACATATGATAACACACTTTTAACGTCAGCTAAATTCCTAAGATTTAATGCTTGTTGTGCCATTAAACGGGCTTTTAAATCCAAACGTTGACCGGTAAGTGCAAACAACAACACCGCAAACGTCATAAAGCCTAAAGCACCAATTTCTATCATAATCAACAAGATAATCTGACCAAATACTGACCAAGTCGTCGCAGTATTAACAACCGTCAGTCCCGTTATGGCGGTAGCTGAAACTGCTGTAAACAATGCATTCATAAAGTTAACATGTACACCTGGTTGTTGTGATATCGGCATCCTTAATACAAAAGCACCAACAAATATAATAACCAAAAATCCCAATGTTAAGATCTGCGGTGGCGTTAATTTGCTAAATATTTTTTCCATAATTAAGTATCTCCCAACATATTTATATTATACAGGAGGAACACAAAAGTTTTTCACAGATTTTTGTGGACAAATAGGGGAAAAGTCCACGTATTCCACCGTCATCTGTGGATAACCTGTTAATAACTTACGGTTTTTCCAAAGAAAACCTTGTTAAATCAACCAATACCTCAATGTGGATAACCTTTTTAAAATAAATAAAGCAAAACACTATTAAATTAGGGTTTTAACTTAAAATTAGGTTAAACCTTATTAAATTTTAGGCTTTTAATAAAATTAACCGTAATTTTTACAAAATAATATGTGTTTAAATCGTTTTACTATCATTTAATTAACTAAAAAAGTGAAATAAACTGCTAAAATCGAATATTTTTCTTTTAAACAAGTCATATATTTTGTTAATAAATCATAAATATGAAATATAGTCTGTGTATAACTTTTTATAACCATTCTTATATTATGGGAAATTCATTTAATGTAGCGTTTACAAATACCGTTATGATAACTTTTTAAAAGTTATACACAACCATAACCCACAACTGTGCATAAATAGGTAAAAACGTTAACGTAAACCTTTAAAAAGTCTGATATAATAATGTTTATAGATGTTTTAAAACCTGTTAGTAACTTGTGGATAACCTTATTTTTAATATGATTTTCGTTATTTATCCACATTTAAACAAATAAATTTTAAAAATCAATCATTTTTTATAGAAAGGCGAACATAAAAATTATTGGTGTCGGTAAACTAAAAGAAAAATATTTAAAGGATGGCATCGCTGAATATACTAAGAGATTGCATAAATTTACAAAAGTATCCATTATCGAAGTCCCGGATGAAAAAGCGCCTGAATAATTATCAAAAGCTCAAATGGACCAAGTCATGGGCAAAGAAGGCGAACGAATTCTAAGCAAAATTAAAGATAAAGAATATGTTTTTGCGCTAGCTATCAAAGGATCTGAACGTTCTAGCGAGGAACTTGCTGCTGAAATTGAGCATTTAACTGTTCAAGGAAAATCAGACTTAACATTCATCATTGGTGGTTCTTTAGGATTAGCACCTGAAGTTTTAAAACGCGCCAATACGCAAATTAGTTTTGGCCGCTTTACTTTGCCACACCAATTAATGCGTCTCGTCTTAACTGAACAAATTTATAGAGGATTTATGATTAACGCCCACACACCATATCATAAATAAGTCTATTACCCATAAAAGCGTACTGATTATCTCTTCAGTATGCTTTTTTACACATAATTACATATTTATTCCATTTATTTTCACAAAATTCACAAAATAACTCTTGAATTTCGGACGATAACGGAGTAACGTAAACTTATAGGGAAAAGATGTAAGCGATTCCACCTTTTTGCTTTTTGTGTTCAAGGATTATGTTATGAGTGAGTACATTATTATTTTAAATGTGCAGAGAATCCTTTATTAAAATCAACGAATTGGCAAAGTAAACTTTAAATAGAAGAACTTATATAATCATTGATTATCGACAAGGTAAAGTCTAGTGTGGGCTAGTTTTACCAGTCTTTTTTTAATTAAGCCACTATTTACCAAATGAGGAGAATTTTGTAACAGCTTCGCATATTACAAATACAATAAAGAATATCTACCATTTAACATGTTATGTTTCTCAATACACCGTAAGCTTCAAATTTTATAGAAAAGAGAAAATAACATGGATATGCCACAGGTAAGAGATTACACTACCGATTTGCCAGCCACAGATACTATTAATGAGCAGGAGACCGTAGCTGAAAAATCACCACTATTTAAAAAAATAGATGAAGCTTTAATGAATAAGGTTGCTTTATTCACAAGCAGTTACGCACGTTACGCAGCTCGTGCCATATTGGCAACATTATTCCTAACACTAGGAACAGCCGCTGCTTTCGGGACTGCTTTGCAAGCTGAAAAGATTTTGCCAGGATCTGGTAAATTTACTTTCGCCTTCATGTTTAGTTGGTCATTGGTTATGATCATCTTCATGGGTGCTGAATTAGGAACATCAAATATGTTATTCGTCACAGTTGGCGTTTATCGTAAGAAAATTCATTTTTCAACGGCAGCTAAGGTGCTTGGTACGACGCTATTATTCAATTTGATTGGTGGTGTCTTCTTCGCTTACCTAATTTCATTAACAGGAGCCTTCCAAGATTTACCATCAAGTAATTATTTGTTCGACGGAATTGCTGGTAAACTAAGCAAGTCATCAATTCAAATCTTCGTTGAAGCTATTTTTGCTAATATCATTGTTAACACGGCGTTCTTTATTAACCTTCGTATGAAGGATGATGCCGGTAAGGTTATGGCCATTATCTTTGTCATCTTTATCTTCGCATTCTTGGGTTACGAACACGTTATCGCAAACTTCCCAGCATTCTCACTAGCATTCTTTGCCTCACACGGTACAATCGCTGGTATGACATTAGGAAGCGTCCTACACAATATTTTCTTTGCCTTAATTGGTAATTATGTTGGTGGGGCATTGGTCATCGGTATGACTTACGCTTGGATGAACAAGACTAAGACAAATTACGTTGATTAAAAATAAATAATACTTAAAAGCCAAAGTTATTCTTTGGCTTTTTAATTTATCCAAAAAATTATGTAAATCATATTTTTTAGATGTTAGTAACCCAAAATAAATTTGAACTTAATTCAAAATCGTAAATCTAAAACGGGCGAACAAGTGGGATTGCGTAATAAAAGAAAAACGGAAGCAAATCAGATTAGTGATTTACTTCCGTTTATGTATACGTACACGTAATAATATTACTTTTGTCGAACTTCTAAACCTTGAATCGCATGTTTATAGGTCCATTCTTTTGGTTGTTGCATATCGTCATCGTCTTGTCCGTTCTATAAAAATATACAATCGACACTTTAGCAACGCTCATATCATCCATGATTGTTTGTGTTTTTTGAAGGGCTGTCTTAACTCCTTCAAAACGCGCATTAGTATAAACCAACTTTGTGTAATTCATTCGTGTAAAACGTCGATTCTCATCAGGTGTAAATGCAAATTTATCTGTAAAATTTTGTTTTACCTCTCTACAATAGTTACATCATTACGTAAACACACCCAATGTATATGTACGTGTATACGTATACCTAATCTTCAGAAAATAAATCGTCATCAATAACAACAATTGTTTTCTCACGAACTCCCATTTGATTATCGTATAATATGTCAATTAATTCTTCACCATTGATTAACGTAATCAAATTGGCACCTTGACGTGATCGTTCAACAGCATCTTTAGTATAGACAGAGGTTGTCACAAAAATACCACGATCAGCATTATGTCTACTAATACTACCCGCGAAATTACTAATATCTGGGCCCGTTACTTGTCCTTTATTAAAACGTTTTGTTTGTAAAACCACCTTATAAGTCAATAATTCTGGTGTGCGCAAATACCCAATTCCATCAATCCCACTATCACCAGACTTAGGCGTTTTTTCCATCTTAATGCCAATTTTACGCATTAAGCTAACAATTAATTCCTCAAATTTATAAGGATTCATACGCTGTAATTTATTCAATAATTCTTTACGCCAAACTTCACCTTCATCGATATCATTAACAAATTCTTCACTTGTAATGTCATTCGTTGTTTCTTCATCCAACGATAATTTTTTAGCTGCTTTTTGCTTTTGTTTCTTTTTTGCTTTTGCAGCCTCCCAGACGGGAATTGACTTAGCATACACATCATCCCAAATATCAAAAGTTGAAAAATTAACATGTTTACCTTCATCCGTTAATTCCCAAACACCTCGACTAGGAGAAGCAAGTAGTCCAGCTCGCTTTAAATTAGACATAGCAAATTGTAAGTGCAAATCTAAAATACCATAACCGGAATTACCTGTAGCATCACGTTCTTCTTGTGTATAGTAATCATACTCAGTAGCCCGATCTTTCACCAATTTAGCCTTAGTTGGACCACCAAATTCCTTCAATGCTATTAAAATTGCAATGACAGATATTTTTTCGATTCGCGATAACTTAGCATTAAAATTTGATACTGACGATGCCGGCATATTAACTTCTTTTGCATCAATATGCCGATTCATACCAAACTGATTATACCAATCCGGTGCATTTTGTTCTTTACGTCCCATAATTATTCCTCAATACATGATTTATTGTCTATATTATACTATCAACGTACACGTGTACGTGTACGTACACATCTACGAACACTTTAATTGCTTTTTTTATTAAAATTTCTGACGATATTCTTACCTTACCGTATGTAAGGTAAATATTATTCAGGAGGTGACGTTATGTCACAAAATAACACGATTCTATTCCACAAATACTACCAACAATGGATGTCCTTATACAAAGAAGGGGCTGTAAGAGCTATTACTTATACCAAATATAAGCAAACTCATAAACAGCTTCGCCTGCTGGCACCGCATTTACGACTGTGTGATTTAAACCGTCAAATCTACCAAGACTTACTAAATCGCTATGCTGAAACACATGAAAAACAAACCGTATTGGATTTTCATCATCAAGTAAAATCGGGAATATTAGACGCCTTGGAAGAGGGCTTACTAACTGTTGATCCAACTCGAAAAATTGTCATTAAAGGGACTGTAACACAGCATCACAAAGTGAAATATCTCAACCAACAGCAATTAACAAAATTACTTGCTCAACTTGAATTAGGGGATGAATTATCACTCGATTACTTCTTTTTGTTAATTGCTAAGACTGGATTACGTTTTAGCGAAGCTTTAGGAGTCACACCGAACGATTTTGACTTGTCCCGGCTAACATTGTCCATTAATAAGACATGGAACTACAAGTCAAATAAGGGGGGATTTACAGCAACTAAAAATACAGCCTCTATCCGTAAAGTCCCTATTGATTGGCAAGTTGCAATGCAATTTGCCCAACTAATCAAAGATTTGCCAAAAACACAGCCTATTTTTATCACCCCAGGTAAGAAGTTCTATAATGAGACAGCCAACGATCGACTAGAACGTTACTGTAAAAAAGCCGGCATCCCAGAAATCAGTATTCACGGTCTGAGACACACACACGCATCGTTATTGCTTTACGCTGGTGTTTCAATTGGGTCTGTTGCCCAACGTCTTGGACACTCAAATATGAATACAACCCAGCGAACATATCTACACGTTATCCAAGAATTAGAAAATGCCGATACCGATAAAATTATGCGCTATTTAACAACATTAATGTGATTTGATTTAAAAAGTATTTTATGAGATCATGTGAAATTTCGTCTCACATGGTCTTTTATGCCGATTTAGTCTGTTTAAACGTGAAAATCACCGCGTAAAGGTATAAAATCACTAGAAAATAGTGAGGCGGTGGGCTTCGCTGGTTGACAGTTATGAGGTTATCTATTTTTCTAAAAATTCCTCCTAATCTTTGTTCTTCTTCTAATGTTGGAAGTATTATATTGAATTTTCGAATATTTTCCATACTCAAGACTGGTTGTGATGATGTAGCTATTAATGGATATATAACTTGATTATAAAAAGTTTTGTTTGCAATTATTTGACCCAAAAAATGTGCGTCATCACCCTTGTTTAGTCGAATTCGCGCTACATTAGGGGCTAGATAAAACCTATCATCAACAGGCACTATAGCAACTTCTCCAATTGTACCAACATAAGTAAATAGTAAATCATTTTTAAATAATTTACTTCTGTTTAATTTAGAGAAATCACTATTATCAATATATTTAACATCATTTAATACTATTTTCCCATTCTTTATATTTAATCCCCTTAAAGCTATAACTTTTCCAACATCTTTATAATTCACATATTTTGTAAACTCAAACCCCGCAAGTTTAGTAATATCAGAAATGTCACCTAGCTTACGCTTTTCCCAAGCAAAAGCATATTATTAAATTTTTTAAAATTTATAAGTTTGGGAAAAGCGTCAGTTGGGAAATGTATCGAACAGTTATTCTGGTGGAACTCCGAGTGCAAGTAGAACGGATTATTATGGTGGCAAAATCCCCTTTATAAGATCGGCAGAAATAAATTCAAATTCAACTGAACTTTATTTAACGGAAAGTGGATTTAAAAATTCATCTGCAAAAATGGTTCAGTTAGGCGATATTCTTTATGCTTTATACGGGGCAACGAGTGGAGAAGTAGGAATATCAAAGATAAACGGAGCCATAAATCAGGATATTTTGACCATAAAGCCTACGGAAGGCGATAATGCACAATTTATTATGCAGTGGTTGAAGGGACGAAAAGGGCATATAGTCAATACTTATTTACAAGGTGGTCAAGGTAATTTATCTGGGTCAATCATTAAAAATTTAGAAATTATGATTCCTGATGATAAAAAAGAAGAAATTAAAATTGGAGAATTCCTTCAAAGTATTGATAACCTCATAACTGTCAACCAGCGCCTAAATCAAAAAAGTATAATTTTACTGTCTAACTATATTTACGCTGTAAAAAAGCCACCAGAATTAACTGATGACTTACATTTACTATTTATTTGCATCATTTTTTGTTATCTGTACAACGTTTTGGATTATTATAAACTCCAAAACAACAAACTATAAAATTTATATATTTAGATAAACGTCTGTTGTAATAGGGATTTCTTCTTTTCTTTTAGCAAATCCACTTTACGCTGGTTGACAGTTATAAGGTTATCCAATGAACTTAAAAAATCACCTATTTTTCTTTGCTCTTCAAATCTAGGGATGTCAATTTTAAATACATTTAAGAAGTCTTTTTGAACATGAGGAATATTTGGCGTTCTATAATTACTATAAATGTTCTTTTGATGAAGTCTTAAAAATTGATACACAAACTGAGAATTTACGCTGGTTCTATATGCCTTCAATGTGGATCCTAATGTACCTTCAAATCCACTGTAAACAGTGCCTGCTTTTGAACCATCCCATAGAATTAATATATCATCTTGACTTACATCTTGAATTCCGTCTGTTAGGATAGGAGAGCCACCATTAAGTCGTACCGTATCTAAATATTCAACCTTTCCTGCGTTTAATTTTTTCAGTTGTGCTTTGCCTTTTATCTGTTTTTCAACTACATCGTCTAACTGACGCTTTTCCCAAGCATCAATATATCCTTTAAAACGTAGCTCCGGAATATTCGAACCTGTTTTTGGAAATAATTTTTGTAGATAAGCTGTCTTTTTCTTTTTAAGTAAATTTACTTTACGCTGGTTGACAGTTATAAGGTTATCTAGGAATCTGAGTAAATCAACAACCTTATCCTGTTCTTCTAAACTTGGTAAATTAAATTCAAATTTTGATAAATTGGGCCAACTAATTCCAAAGACTTTTAAACCTGTGCCAGTCCGATACCCAAAATGTTTAAAATTATTAGTATGAAGCAAATAATACAAAAATGTGGCATTGGTGGCTTGTGGACGTAAAGCAATTGTATGTAATCCTGCAACTAAGTTTGCATCTGGTAATTCTTGTATAACAGCGGGTGAAGCAATTCCTTGATAATCTTCAGAAGCATCTGTCACAATAAGATCATTTACCGACAACGTAGTATATTGACTTGGTTTAATATTTGGTAAAACAGATTTTTTGTTAATAATGTCTGCTTTACCAGTATGAATATCACCATAATGAACATACTTATAGCCTGTACTTTCGTTATACTCAACATCCCGAGATAACGAATAAGACTTAATCTTATCTACCACATTACCCAACTGACGCTTTTCCCAATCGTCCGTAAATCCCTTAAATCTTAGCTTTGGTTGCACCGCCATTATTCTTCACTCGTTTCTACTAAATCAGCTGCCATTGCCTCAAATTCTGCTTCTAATTTGGCGATTTCAGCATCAATTTCGACAAGTTCTTTATTTACTTCTGCCAAATCAATTGGTTCTTCTTCTTCGAACGTGTCAACATAACGGGGAATATTCAAATTATAATCATTTTCAATAATTTCATCACGACTTGCAACATGTGCGTACTTATCAATATCATTACGGTTATCGTACGTTGTCACAATTTTTTCTAATTGCTGATCTGTAAGGTTGTTTTGATTTTTCCCTTTTTCAAATTCTGACGAAGCATCAATAAATAAGATATCTTGCGTTGCACGATTCTTCTTAAAGACTAATACTGTTGTTGGAATAGAGGTACCAAAGAACAAGTTAGCGGGTAGGCCAATAACAGCATCCAAAACATTATCTTGTTCAATCATGTAACGACGAATAACACCTTCAGCGGCACCACGGAAAAGGACACCATGTGGCAACACAACCGCCATTGTTCCATTACTATTCAAGTGTGCCAACATATGTTGTACGAACGCAAAGTCAGCCTTAGATTTTGGTGCCGTTTTACCATACTTTCGGAAACGTTCATCATCTAACTTACCCTCAGTATTCCACTTAGCAGAGTAGGGAGGGTTTGCCACAACTGCATCAAATTGTTGTCCTTCAAAATAATCGATTTCTAACGTGTCACCTTGTTGTACACTAAATTGATTATAGTTAACACCATGCATTAATAGGTTCATACGCCCTAAATTATAGGTTGTACGATTTAGTTCTTGACCATAATAGTTTCCAACTGTTGTATAATCACCAACTCGCAATAATAGTGAACCAGATCCCATAGTAGGGTCATAAACACTTTGTAATTTGTCATGACCTTTAGACACAATTCGTGCTAACAATTTTGAAATTTGTTGTGGTGTATAGAACTCACCAGCTTTTTTTCCAGCATTAGCCGCAAACTGACCTATTAGATATTCATATGCATCCCCTAAGACATCAATTTGTACTTCGTCATGGCCCATATCTAAATCAGCTAAATTCAACAAAACTTTTTGCATCAAGGCACTACGTTCTGCCACCGTATTTCCCAAACGAGTTGAATTCAAATCCATATCATCGAACAACCCACGGAAATCTTCCTCAGAACTTTCACCAATAGTTGAAGTTTGCACAGCGTTAACAGCTGTTTGTAACTTTTCAACGTCAAAATCACCAGCTTGTGCGCTAGCTACCAACGTTTCAAATAAGTATTCAGGTGCAATGAAAAATCCCATCGCATTAGTAATATCAGCAACTAGTTCGTCGCGCACTTCATCATCGGCATATGCTTCAGCAAAGGTTAAATCATCATTACTCAACAAACCTTTTACATATTCAGAAACACGATCAGACAAAAATCTATAAAAGATTAGTCCTAAAATATAATTTCTAAATTCGCTAGCATCCATGTTACCACGTAAATCACTAGCAATAGACCATAAACGACGTTGCAACTCTGCCTGTTGTGTTGCTTGCACTGTATGTGTATCTGACATAATTTTCTCTTTCTTACTTATAAATTTTAAACTACGGTAAATCGCTTAATTGTGTCATCAATAAAGCTCTTAATTCGCTTTTTAATATTGATTTTAGCCTTAAAGCCATAACCAGCTGTACTCAAGTTTTTATTCATCTCATTAACATCTGCTTGACCATAAAACTGTGTCTCAATAATTTGTTTTTCAATCACATCAACGGGTAATTTAACATCTTCAGCAAATTCAGAAACTGCTGCATCACGTCGCTTTGCCAAATAAGCATTCAATGAATCACCAACACTATCACCAGTCTTTAAAGTAGGGACCATCTCATCTAAGAAAGCTGCAATCAAATCAGCCTTTGACTTTAAATCATTGGTTGCTGCTTTATCCAATAATTGTTTAATCTTATTAACATCCGCTTGTCGACTATCCTCGTCTTCCAAGTTAATAGCCTTAATTAAGTTAACAATATATTGCACATCAATTCGGTCCGTTGATAACAAATCAATTTGAAAATCGATATCTTCTAAAATAGACGCTTTATTCTTTTCTTTATTGGGGTTTATTTGATGATACACCTCTTGATATTTACCTTGGAATGATTCTAAATCCTGTTTACTAAAACCAGGGACATCTTCCCACTTAAATTCATCATAAACACGAATTTGATTATTCGTACGCATAACATCACGAAATGCTAAAACAAATTTTTTCAAAGCATCATTACCTTGATTGTACAAATCATTAACATCGTTTGGCTGTTCTGTAATTTTATGAAGTGCTTTGATATTACCTATAAATTCTTGTAATAATTCATCATATTTTTTCACGTAAAATGATGATTCATCACCTGCAGAAAATAGGGTGATAGCTGCATCAGTTGCTGCTTTTAAATTACGATAATTAACAATTGAACCAAATGATTTTGTATCTTTTTCAACACGATTAGTCCGTGAGTAGGCCTGAATTAAACCATGCCATTCTAGCTTTTTATCGTTGTACAAAACTGATAAACGTGGTGAATCAAATCCAGTCAAAAACATCCCTACAACAATTAAAATATCGATATTATTGTTACGTGTTCGGCTATCATGACTCTTCATACGTTGCGAAATGTCGTTAAAATAACCCTTAAAATCTTCTGTACTGAAATTGGTACGATATGTTTGATTATAATCATCAATCACCTTATCTAAACCATGACGTGAAGTATCATTATCCGTACCTTGATTCTGCTCATTAGAATATTCATTTGCCGTCCAAGTAAACACCGTCGTCACTTTCAAATCGCTACTGCCGGCTTTAATCTTTTCCTGGAATAATTCATAGTAACGCAATGCAATCGTTGTATTAGGGACAGCAAATAGGGCATTGTACGTTCGATTTTTCGTTTTATTATCATGGTTTAACATAATATGGTTAACAATATTGTTAAGACGATCATCATTGGTCAATACTTCTTGCGTATCAATACCTTCTACTTGTTCATCAGAAATAGTGTCTCTACCTTTAATGGTACCCATTTGTTCAACATTAAAGCCCAATACGTTATGATCACGAATTGCATCTTTGATTAAATAACGATGCAATTCTTCATCGTAAAGAGACTCGGTCGTGCGCTTATCTGGCCCAATATTTTGACTAAAAATAGGGGTACCAGTGAAACCAAAGTGCTGTGCGTTTGTAAACCAACGATTTACATTTTTACGCATTTCACCAAATTGACTACGGTGTGCCTCATCTTCAATAAAAATGACTCGTTTATCATGGTAACTTGTCAGTAAACTCTTATAATGTGGGTTGTTAACAGCGTTATTCATTTTCTGAATCGTTGTCACAATCAAGGAGTTATCATGTGATTGTAATTGGTGAACTAAACTACCTGTATTCGTCGTCGAATCTAATGCTTGTTCACCTGGGATAGTCGTCATATATGAATTAAAGTTCTTTGATGTTTGCACATCCAAATCATTACGATCAATTAAAAAGATGACTTTTTCTGCATCCGTGTCACGTGCTAATAATTGACTAGCCTTAAACGATGTAATTGTCTTTCCTGAACCTGTTGTATGCCAAATATAACCATTTTTATGCGGATTATTTAATGCCTGATGCATAATTGCTTCCACTGCATATATCTGATAAGGTCGCATAATCATCATACGTTCTTTTGCTGAATCAAAGATAGTATATTTAGCAATTAAACTATGTAAACGTTCCTTAGTGAAGAATGATGCTGAAAATGCACCTAGATCATTAAGCCAATTATTTTCTTTATCAGTCCAATAGAACATAAAATTGGCATTTAAATCACCATCGCCATTTGCAAAATAACGTGTTTCACCGCCGTTAGAAATAACAAATAATTGCACAAATCTAAACAAACCGCGCATACTTTCACTCTTATAGCGAATAACCTGATTAAAAGCCTGACGGAAGTCTACATCTCGACGCTTTAATTCCACTTGCACAATCGGCAATCCATTGATTAATACTGTCACGTCATACCGGTTTTCATGCGTACCAGCGACTGTAATTTGGTGGGCAACTTCATATATATTATTAGTTGCATCTAAACCATCAAATATCGTTAAGTATACCGTCTCGTCATTATCACGTTGAATACTGATTTTACCCATTGGGTTCATATCCGATCCACGTAACTGCCTTGCTATTTGATAATGTGATTTGGCACCAACTAACTCATTTAAGACTCGCTTAAACTCACCATCAGTTAGTGGCTCATGATGGAGATTCTCAATATTTTGCTGTGTTAATAACTCACGAAAATGTGCTAATAAACTCGTTTCATCAGGTAAAGAAATTGTTCTATAACCTAAACCATTAAAGCGACTCATTAGCTTTTCTTCTAGTTGTTGTTCTGATTCTTGCCCATACATGATTTCACCCTCTACAAACATCTATACTATTAGAGCCATTATACAACTTTTTTGTATACTGTAACTGTACTACAGCGTAAAGGTTTGTAAATAAAAAAAGCAAGCTACCAACTATCGATAACTTGCTTCCTTTATTTAATATTCCAAATGTTTAACAACTTTAGCAGGGGTACCTGCAACAACTGTATTAGCTGGCACATCCTTGGTAACCACCGCACCAGCAGCAACGACTGAATTTTCGCCGACCGTAATACCGGCTAAAATTGTTGCATTAGAACCAATCCATGTATTATTTGCTAATTTCACAGGTTGTAAATGCAAAGTTCCTCTATGTTTTGGATCTAAATCATGATTAATCGTTGCAATGACAACGTTATGACCAATTAAACTATTGTCACCAATCTCAATTTTACCCTGATCTTGAAAACGGCACCCTGAGTTAATAAATACATTTTGTCCAACAACAATATTTTTACCAAAATTTGTTGTAAAAGGTAAAAACAGCGTAAATGCTGAATCAACTTTTTTGCCAATAATCTGAGAAAATTGGCCTCTGATTTCATCATCAGTGTAAACACCTGTATTTAAAATCATACACAAACGGCGTGTTTCTAATGACACGTCATTCATCGCACGACTAAGTTCCGAATTTTCAGGTATAACATGATCTGCGTCCATCTTATTTATTAGTTCTTTTATTTCCATATTATGCCCCTAAAATTTCTCTAATTATCTACTAACACAGCAAATAAAGAAAATTTATTTTAAATTACCTTTAAAGAATGATTCAAATTTATCAAATGGAATTAATGTCATTTGGTCATACAAATCCACATGGGTTGCATTAGGTACAATAACTAATTCCTTAGGTTCGTGCAAGTACTCATATGATTTTTGTGCCATATGACGTGAATGTGCTTTCTCACCGGTTACAATTAATGCTGGTCGAGGAGCAATTTCAGCAATTTTTTGCTGCAAGCTAAAATTATAATAACTCCAAGGAGTCGTAGCTGCCCAAGCCCCATTTGAATTAACTGAGCGGGGATGGAATGCCCGTTCCTTATAATAGTGGAAAAAGTCGGTGGTTACTGGATCCGCATCTTCATCCAATTCATCTGGCAATATACTTGTTAAATGAATTGGTTGGTCATTTTCATCGAAAGGTAACTCATGTGGTCCGCCTTCGTGAGTATTATTTTCAGCATCATGCCAACGCTGTTCTGCTAAATAATCACGTTCAATATCTTGTTGCTTTGGCGTCTTAGAACCATCTATGCCTTGCCACATTGATTCACCCATATCGTACATAACACTTGTTGCAACGGCTTTAATACGTTTATCAATTGCAGCTGCAGTAAGCACATGACTACCAAGTCCACAAATACCTAAAGCACCAATTTTTTCGCGATTAACATAATCTTGCATACCAATAAAATCAACAGCAGCTGAAAAATCTTCCGTGAAAATATCTGGTGATGCCATGTTACGGACATTTCCTGAACTTTCACCAGTAGTAGATTGATCAAATGCCAAGGTAACAAAACCGCGTTCTGCTAAAGTTTGTGCGTATAAACCACTTGATTGCTCCTTAACAGCCCCAAAAGGTCCTGATATCACAATTGCTGCATATTTATTTCCTTCTTCAAAATTCAACGGCTTATAGAGGTGACCTGCTAAAACAAAACCGAACCTATTTTGAAAATTCACATCTTGCACATCTATATTTTGGTTTACTGTAAATACACGTGTATCCTTTAAAATTTTAGTCATTATATTACCTCTTTCATAAAATTAAACTGATTGTTTGATAGGTCGAATAATAATTTCATTAACATCCATATTGTCAGGCGTATCAATTGCATAAGCAACAGCCGTCGCCACATTTTCAGCAGAAAGTCCAATTGCCTTTTCGTTTTCTAGTTCTTCTTGTTGCGTTGCTTCGTCAGTAGATGATTTATATAATTCCGTTGCTACAGCACCAGGTGACACGATTGAAGTACGAATGCCATCATTATGATGTTCCTGGCGCAAACCTTCCATAATTGCTCGTACCGCAAATTTTGACCCATTATAAACTGCTAAATTGGGTACAATGACATGACCAGCTACCGAATCAGTTGCAATAATATGCCCAAATTTTTGCGATTGCATGATTGGTAAAACAGCCGCAATTCCATTAAGAACACCCATAACATTAACATTCAAAATATTTTGCCACTCATTACGAGCACCCTTAATTAAAGGATTAATCGGCATAATACCTGCATTGTTAAATAGGACATCAATTTTACCAAAATGTTCAATTGCCGTTTTTACTAAATCATTAACTTCATCAAAATTAGTGACATCGACTTTTTGTGTGATGATTTCTGCTTCAGAATATTTTTCTTTTAGCTCATCTAATTTATCTACACGTCGTGCACCAATAACTAACTTTGCATGTTGTTTTGCTAAATTTGCAACTGTTGCAGCACCAATACCACTTGAAGCACCTGTAATAACAATCACCTTATCTTTAATTGACATATATTATGTTTCCCCCTTGGTTACATATATGATAGGATTACTTTAAACCCTAAACCTAACTTTAGGTCAAGCAATAAGGAAGGTAGTAATTATGACAACAGTCTACTCAATTGGTGAGGTTGCTAAACAATTTAATCTTTCAATCTCAACCATCCGTTATTATGACAAAGAGCATTTAATTCCAAATTTACAAAAGAATACAGCAGGGACTCGAGTTTTCACACAAGAAAACTTGGACACCATTAATATCATTGAATGTTTAAAAAAATCAAATATGTCAATTAAAGATATTAAGACGTTCATTGAATGGTGTGAGACGGGGGATGAAACACTTCAACAACGCCTTAATATGTTCCAACAACTACAACAATCAGTTCAAGGGCAAATGGCTGAACTCCAAAAAACACTAGATACAATTAATTATAAATGTCATTACTATACACAAGCGGTTGCCGATGGTACTGAAGAATACGTAAAAGCAGGTCACAATGTTTAAATTGCAACCTGCTTTTTTGTATGATTTCTAATTTTAAATTGATACGGACACTTGTGATAGTTCATGCTCATCTGCCGCAATCATAATCGCAGTTGTTGTGTCACCAACGACATTTAAAGTTGCTCTAAAAATACCCGCAAACCAGTCGATACCAGCCAATAAAGCAATGCTTTCAAGTGGTAAACCAAGGGCAGGGACGATAATCGTTAAAGCAACTAAACCACCACCTGGAACAGCGACAGTGCCTAAACAAGCAACAATTGCTAATAAAACAATTTTTAACATCATCATGAAGGAAAGCGACAAGCCATAAAATTGCGTCATGGTGACACAAGCTAAAGCTAAATACATCGCCAAACCATTACTATTCAATGCCATCCCCAAAGGTAGCACTAATTCACTAATTTCTTTACTAACACCTAATCGCTTTTCAGCATCATGCATTTCGACTGGTAATGAGGCCGCAGAAGACGTGGTCGTCATGGCAATCAATAGAATATTCGCAAAACCATGCATCACCGTATGCAAAGACAAATGTGCCCGCAACATAATCATCACAAATAAGCCTATTAAAAATAGTAGTGTTCCCATCCCAAATATACCTAAAAATTTGATTAATGGGATTAATACTGTTAATCCATTATCAGCCGTTACCGCTGCCATTAAAGCCCCAATTCCAAATGGTGCTAATCGTAAAACAACTTGAATTAATGACACCAATAATTGATTTAATTGCTGCAGTCCCATCAAAATTGAATCATATTGTTGGTTAGTATTCGCCTTACTTAATACAAATCCGAATAACAAAGCAAAGATAATGACTTGAATCGTGTTACCTTGTGCTAAGGATTCAAAGATATTTGTTGGGAAAAAGCCTAATATCATATCGGTTGATGAAACTTTATTGCTAGTAATTTCTTTGGTCAATGCTGTATCAAGTGTTAAATGTAGGCCCACACCTGGATGAAATAACCATCCTAAAACTAGACCCGCTAAGGCCGCAATCAGAGTGGTAATCGTAAACCATAATACAATGCGCATTCCCAAACGCCCTAATTGCTTAATAGGTAACTTACCAATTGCCGCAATAACCGTACAGAAAACCAAAGGGATTACTGCCATTTGAATCAATCGTAAAAAAATATCACCAACAATTTTAATACCGACAATCTTAGGGCCTAAAACAGCGCCTAAGATGATGCCTAATACCGTACCAATAATAATTTGCGTCGTTAGATTTATTTTTATTTTCATCTTATTCACCATTAGCCTGCATAAATAAACTGGCTGACAATAGTGTGACACCTGTCAATAAATCAGCTGGTTTTGTATATTCAGCAGGAGCATGACTAATGCCAGCCTCACTAGGGACAAAAATCATCGTTGTCGGTACAAACGAACTCATAATTTGGCTATCATGACCAGCACCAGAAAATAATGTTTGATATGAATAATTCATTTGTGTTGCCAAAGCTGCATTTTGTGTGAGTAAATCATCTGACAATCGCGTTGCAGGTACGTGTAGTGTTTCAATAACACTTGTTCGTTTAGACTGTTCAAGCAACTGCAGCATCTTAGTCACAAAAGTCATTAACTGATCATTGGTATTCGCACGACAATCAATAGTAAAACGGCAACTTTCAGCGACAACATTGCTGACGTTAGGGGAAACATGTATTTCACCAATTGTAAACGTTAAATCCTCTGCCGTATCAGCTGCTAATGCATACAACTTCGTCATTAATAGACTAGCAGTTGCAATCGCATCCTGCCGTTGCGCCATTGGCGTCGTACCAGCATGATTAGCTTGCCCATGTACAGTCACTTCATATCGGTTTTGTGCGACAATACCTGTCACTAACCCTATTTTTTTGTTATTTTGCGCCAGACGTGGTCCTTGTTCAATGTGTAATTCGGTAAAAGTTACGGGCAGTGCCACGTGTTGCGCTTTAACATAGGGTAGGTGTTGCAATTGCGTTACTGCTAAACGTCTAGCTTCGTCAAACGTTATCCCTTGATTATCTAACAATTTTTCAATTTGTAAGGTACCCGTATAATATTTTGAACCAGTAAAAGCGGCCAGAAAACGATTGCCTTCTTCTTCACTAAATGAAATTAAACGTATTGGATGTTTAGGAATACCGTGTTGCTCATATAGTTGTTGAATAGCACAAAAGCCACCCAAAACACCATATAGACCGTCATAACGACCCCCATATTTTACAGTATCCATATGTGAGCCCGTTGCGACCGGTTGGTCATTTATTTGTCCAGGAAAATCCAAGTAAACATTGCCATAATCATCAACTATTGCTGTCGCTCCACAACGTTGACCTAAAAAAATTAAGTCTCGTTGATTAGCTAGCCAATCTTGATTATATACAAGCCTGTTTTGATCATGTTGATGAGTAAATTGATCCAATAAATCTAACAATTGTGTCATATCAATAACCTAGCTACTTGCTAATACCGGAAATAGGTGATGAAGCAACAGCCTTTTTATCTAAGACACGACCAGGATGGGCCAAGTAGCCTTTACGACCAGCTGCAACAGCTAATTTAAAAGCTTCTGACATTAATGGAATATCACCAGCCGTTGCCATCGCTGTATTTGCCATCACCGCTGCAGCACCCATTTCCATCGCTTCAGCAGCTTGACTAGGACGTCCAATCCCCGCATCCACAATGATTGGCACATCAATTTCATCAATCAAAATTTGAATTAAGTCTTTTGTTGCCAATCCCTTGTTTGTTCCGATAGGGGCACCTAATGGCATCACTGCAGCTGCACCAGCTTCAACTAATTTACGAGCTGCATTTAAATCAGGCAACATATATGGCAAAACAATAAACCCTTCATCAGCTAATACTTTAGTTGCCTTAATTGTTTCTTCATTATCTGGCAATAAATATGTCTTATCAGGGACAACTTCTAATTTAATAAAATCACTACCACTCAATTCACGTGCAATTCGGGCCATACGAATTGCTTCTTGGGCATTCGTACTACCTGATGTATTCGGTAAAATGGTAACATCATCAGGAATATAATTTAGAATATTTTCTTCCTGCGTATTCGTACGACGAAGCGCCATCGTAATAATTTGCGCACCGGCATGATGAATTGCCGAATCAATTAATTCATATGAATACTTACCAGAACCCAAAATAAAACGTGAAGAAAAATGGTGTCCACCAAGAATTAGTTCATCATTATTTTCAGTCATTATGTTTCTCCTATTCTGACAATACAGGTTGGTTAGTTAATAGGCGTAAAATAGCATTGGCTTCATGACCGGCACATACCATGACGCGTGGTGCCATCAATCCTTCCATACCTTTACTGTAACCATCCCCACAAATATAAACATTTGGTAATTGTTGCTTCGTTTGTATCTCATTAGTAAGATGTAAACCAGCCATCCCATTACCCATCACTACCGGCTTATTAGGATAATGTTTTGTGGCACCATCTAGTAACATTGCCTTCGCCATTGGATTATCAAATGCCTCACAGATAATATCTGCATCTGCAAATAGTTCTGCAATATTTTCTGATGTTATTTCCGTTTGCACTGTATCGATTTCAATAAATGGATTAAACTCCAACAAATTTTGTTTTAATGCTGTTACTTTTGGTAACCCAATTTGGCTAACTTTATATTGCTGCCGGTTAAGATTACTCATCTCAATCGTGTCAAAATCAATAATTGTTAAATGGCCAACACCACTCCGTGTAAGGGCAATGGCAATATTTGAGCCTAAACCACCAGCACCTGCAATGATGACATGTGCCTTTTGTAATTGCTCAGTTGTACCAGCAACGTTACGTTCTTTCATGCCCATAAAAAAATCTTCAACGTCTACGCCTTGAAACTTTGGTATCATTTCATCGTCCTCTTTTCTAACCACCACCAACAAAAGAAATTAATTCAACATGATCATTTTCAACTAAGATTTTTGTATCTAATTGATCACGATGAATAATTTCGCCATTTAATTCAACGACAACATTTTGCATCATATCTGTTTTAACTTTTAATAAATCCGTCAAAGTTTTACCAACCATTTGATCAACTTGCTCGCCATTTACATTAATCATTAAAAATACCCTCCTTTCTGATCACGAAAGAAGGGTATTTGCACATAGTCAAATATCGCTCTTCCTTCGATCGCATTACCGACATCAGGTTCATGGGTATTTCTCAGCCTTACGGCACCCCAGACGATGTTTATTTAGATTTAATTTTTACCAAGTGCTTTCGGCAATCCCCATAAAACAAAAAAGGTAGTCTCTTTGCATACACAAAAAGACTACCCACTAATTTCTATAAATGGATTGTATCTTCCTGCGCAGGTATTAACCAAATCAGGTTCAGTGGGTGTAATCTCAGCCATTTCAGGCACCCCAGATACGTTAATTAACTTAACTACTTAACAGTAGCATGTTTTTTTTATTAATACAATCTTTTTAGGAAAACGGTTCCATTACTAAATCGTTGTTGGTTTAACTTTCTGTTCCAGATTTCCCATCCACCAACCAAGCCAAGTTCCCAAGACCAATAAAGCTATTGCAAACAAATAATGCCAAATGGTGAAACCAGTGTAGTCAAGTGGCACAATCATAACGGTAGAAGCCATGACAATTCCAAAAATAGCATGGAATAACTTTGCATAAGCAACTTCAAACACATATGCCATCACTTTTGCGAAGACTAAAACAATTGCTAATAAACCAATAATCAATGGGACAAGTACTGATAAATCACCAGTTTTAATCCCATCACTCATGCCTTTATATAATCCTAGATAAATCAAAAAGTTTGATGGACTTAGTCCAGGCACTAATAATCCCAAACCAATTAACCCGCCTGATAGTAACCAAGCACTAGTACTAGGCGTCATAGTTGAAAATAGGGGTTGTCCGAGCCATAAGAACAGCAACATCAGCACACCAGTCGTCACCATAATACCCAGATCAGTTTTAGAACGACCATGTTTACCAGCTTCTTGCCACAAAGTCGGAATCGTTCCTACAATGGCACCAATGAAGAACCAACGCGCCACATTTTCTACTTCACCTAGCATAAAACTAATCACAAAGGAAAGTAGAAAAATACCAATCAAAGCGCCAATACCAACTGGCAAGAAAAACAAGAAATTAGCTTTGAAATTTTTAAATGGATTAGCCATGAATAATATCATACGTTCATATAACCCAAATACAGCGGCTAAAGCACCGCCACTAATTCCTGGTAAAATAAATCCTGATCCAATTAATGCGCCCTTAACAGCACGGAAGATAGTATCTCCTGGTCGTTTTTGCATTGATGTTGTCCTCATTTCATTTATCACTTTTTAAACTTTTACGTTAATCTCTCAATTATATCTGATAAAAGCTTATAATAAGTTAAAAAAGTACTTTTTATTAACTTATTTTTCAAAATTAAATTTTTAGATATTTGTTATAATAAAACACAAAATAAATTTCCGTAGGGGGAGAAGCATATGCCTTTAACTTATACACGTTTAGCTAAGCCAGGAGACGTTGATGCTATTTTTGACATTATTCAACAAGCTGTCGCCTATTTAGGGAGTCAAAACTCACCACAGTGGCAGGGAACGGCCGAACCAAAACGTGATGAATTTATTAATGACATTCAAGAGGGCACTGTTTATGTTTTAATTCATAATCATGCGATTGCCGGTGTTGGCAAACTAGTTCCCGGTCCAGAACAAGCCTATGAATATATCGATGGTTCATGGCTAGGGAATGAACAGCAATATATGACACTACATCGCATTGCCATTGATGGCAACGTTCGTGGGCAAGGATTAGCACATCAACTAATTCATGACTTAGTTTTGCTATCATTGGATCATGGTTACCGAGATATCCGTATTGATACACATGAAATTAACCAAGGGATGCAAAAAACAGTTAAAAAAGCTGGCTTTGAATATCGTGGTCACGTATTAATGCCTGTCCCAAATGGTGATCGGTTGGCATTTCAATTATTGTTGACTGATTAAGTTTTGTTACGATATCGAAAAGGTTGAGACGTTTTGTCTCAACCTTTTTTTGTGCTAACCATTTGTAGCATCTTTAACAGCATCTTGCCAACCTGTAATAAAACTCATAATGAAATCATTAATTCCCGGAATCAAATATAAAACTAAAGCTATTACAATTAATACACTAATTTTTCTTGGTATAGCTTTATCTAATTGATGCCAATCTATTTTAAACATAATCATAATGACAATTACTAATGCAGCATCCGTGAAATATTCTCTAATATTATAAATATTCACGTGGAACGACGCAATAATGATAAACAAAACAAACGCAATTAATACACTAATCATAATATTGCGCAAACTCCTTGCAATTTTCATCTGTGCATCCATCTTTTTTACCAAAATTTCATCATCCTTCATTAATTCATCTAATGAAATATTAAATAGATTACTCATCATCACAATATTAGTAATACTTGGGATGGCTTTATTTTGTTCCCACTTGGAAATTGATTGACGTGAAATATGTATTTGATCAGCCAGTTCTTGTTGCGACCAATTCTTCTTCTCCCGTTGTACTTTTATTTTCGTCCCTAAATCCATTACACATATTCCTCCGTTGATTTTAACTTATCAAATTCTACCTAAATTCCCTAGCACCTATTAGTTGCATTCCCGTCATAGCAACGTTTATACAAAAAAGATTGGTACAAAATATTTTGTACCAACCTCATGTCATCATCTATTTAAGTTCATCATGCCGCTTAGACCACAAACTATAACCACCAACTAATGCTACAAAAAATAGAATTGTCGTTAGCACTGACCATCTTGTTGCACCATCAATTGTAAGAATTACCAATACAATCAGGAAGAACAAAATAGTAGCGTAACTAGTTGCTGGGAACCATGGCATTTTATATGGATTGTTTTTTGACGCCGCTGATTGCTTATATTTAATATGGGCAACCATAATCAAAATCCAAACAAAAATAAAACTCATTGTTGCGACACTCGTAATTAATGTGAAAATTTTTGAAGGGAAGAAGTAGTTTAGCAAAACAACAACTAAAAAGACAATTGCTGATGCTAACATTCCCGTTACAGGTACCATGTTTTTTGATACTCGTGCCAATGATTTTGGTGCTTGCCTATTCTTTGCCAACACATACAATGTACGTGATGTTGAGAAAATAGCTGAGTTAGCTGCTGATAATGCTGCCGTCAAAACAACGAAATTAATTAACGTTGCTGCAAACTTGATCCCTAGACCAGCAAAAACTTGAACAAAGGGCGACTGTGTCGTATCAATTTGATTCCAAGGATAAACTGACATGATAATCCCAATCGCACCAACATAAAATAAACCAATTCTAATAGGGACTGAGTTAATTGCCTTTGGTAGATCACGCGCTGGCTTTTCCGTTTCACCAGCAGTCAAACCAACCATTTCAATACCGGTGAAGGCGAAGATAACCATTGGAAATGCCATGATAAATCCTTGCCAACCGGTCGCAAAAAAGCCACCATGTGAAACTAAATTTGAAAAACTAGCCGTATTCCCACCAGTATGGAAACCAGTCAAAATTAAACCAATACCGACAACAATCAAAGCCAAAATCGCAAAGACTTTAATTGAGGCAAACCATGATTCAAGCTCACCAAACCACTTCACATTAATTAAATTGAAAGCCACCAACACCACAATGACAATCAAAGGTGTGACCCATTGTGGTAACGTTGGAAACCAATAGCGTAAATAAATACCACTTGCCGTTAGATCGGCCATGGCTAGACTCGACCAACTTAACCAATATGCCCAACCAATCGCAAATTCCCATTTATTACCTAAATAGATACGCACAAAGTCAATAAATGATCGGATTTTTGTGTTAGACAACAATAATTCACCGACTGCTCGCATCATAAAATAGGCAAACAAACCCGTGATTGCATAAGCTAAAATAAGGGCAGGACCAGCTGCTTTAATCGCTGAACCTGAACCTAAAAATAGTCCTGTTCCAATCGCACCACCAATGGCAATCATCTGTACATGGCGCGCCTTAAGTCCACGTGATAGCTCACGTTCTACATCATTATTCATCATATATACCTCACTGCATGAGGACAAAAAAATGCCCCCATGCCAAATTAAATTTGACATAGGGACGTTTGATAACGCGGTTCCACCCTAATTCTTAGTCACTGACTAAGCCACTTAATTACAGGTAATTTTCATCCCTCCAAAAGCGCCATTACTAGTTTACAATCATTTGCTTTCATCAACCGCAAACTTTCTAAAATCATGTTTATGACTAGTAATCTCTTTTTTCTTCGAGATTGAAATTAGTATGGTTAACTATATGCCGTTTGACATTATTAGTCAAGAAAACATTATCTGATTTTAGCTACCAATGATTCAAAATGTTTAACATCTTTTGTTGCACCAACTACCGTCAAAACATCACCTACTTGAATTATTTCATCTGGATCTGGTGTAATCACAACACGATCTTGGGAGCGAATGGAAATAATTGTCAAACCATACTGCTTACGCACATCAAGTTCTTCAATCTCTTTATTTGCAAAACGCAAATTACCAATTTTAATTTCACCTAATGAGTGTTTATCTCCTAAGTCTATAAAATTAAGTAGGTTGGGGGTCATCAGTTGTTCAGCTAATCGATGGGCCATTTCACTTTCCGGACGCACAACTTGATCAGCTCCAACTTTATCTAACACACGTGCATGTAGATTATTTTCAGCTTTTGCAACCACATGACGGACACCCAAATCCTTCAATAAAATAGTCGTCAAAATTGATGCTTGTTGATTATGACCTATCGCGACAACGACATGATCAAAACTAGCTAAATCTAAATCGCGTAACGCATCTTCATCTTGCGCATCAGCAATGACAGCATGTGTGGCAATATCCATATAACCTTCTACTAAATTTGGCTCCTTATCAATGACTAAAACTTCTTGATCAGCGTTAATTAACGACTCTAATAACGAACTACCAAAGCGGCCTAAACCAACAATTGCATACGTCTGTTTCATATCCATACCTCTTAATTTTTCTTCTATTTATTTTATCACTAATCACATTTAAACTGGGATAACAACTGTCGCTTGATAAACCTAAAAATAAGCTTTAAAATGGTTTATGTTCAATTATGAACATTCTTTGAATTTTCAAAGAAAACTATCTATGTCCCGTTTATCGGACAAACATTAAAAAATTTATAAGGAGACCATAGACAATTATGAGTACTTTTTCACGAACCGCAACTTTGTTTTCAACTGTTGCTTTGGGAAGTATGCTAACAGCTTCAACGGTATCTAGTGTTGACACCGTTATTCACGCTGCTGAAACAACCCAAACTGCTGCACAAAAGCAAAGTTACAAATTACAAATTTTACAAGGGGATAAAGATGCCTCTTCAACAGCTTCTCAATTTTATTTAGATACAATTTCATTAGAAAAGTTAGCTAATGGTAATCACTATGCCTACCTAACATCGAACACCCCAACTAATTTAGGGGATGAACCAATTGCTAGTACAGATACCCAACACCAAGTGGTGAACATGGGTACCACACAAAAAAATGGTTATAACCAAACCGTTTATCGGATGACTTTGTCAGCTAGTGAATTAGCAAGCGGACAACCTATCAAGACGAATATTCACGTTAATATTCCAATGATGAACTATGACCATAACTATACAATTCGTTTAGGTATCCAAGGATTTAAGCCTGAAACTACTACCAGCTCACAGAGCACATCTAGTGTTTCTAGTGCTTCAACTACCAACAACTCATCAGTTACACCAAGGTCAAGTGTTGTTCCTAGTTCAAAAACTGAGTCATCTGTTGCAAATAGTGCTCCACAAAGCACTGAAAACAACACAGTATCATCAACTGATACATCTAAAGCAACTGTTGCAAAAACTGAACCAGCACAAAATGATTCACAACAAGTAACTAGCGACACAACTGCTTCAACAGTTGATGATTCAAAAACTACCGAAAGTACAGTTGAAACCCCAGCTGGAACAGAAGTGAAGATGAGTGCTAATCAAGGCATGGATCGCTTCTTAAAGCCATCTGCTTACATTAACATCAAAGGGGACACCACAGACGTTACTTTAAGCTTTAACAGTACAGATGTTATTAGCATGATTCCTTACATGATTTTTGACGGTCAAAAGAAAGAAGTAACGAGTCAAAATATCACTTTTACTATTCCTACTAAGGATTTAACAGCAGATAAAGATGGTAATGTGGCCATTGCATCAACGACCCATGTGGATGCAATGGGCCATGTCATGGACTATCCATCAAATTTGACTTTCAATATTAGTCAATTAATGCCAGCGCAAAAGACATTCAAAACTGGTGACTATCAAATTGCCGTTAGTCCTGACAGCAATATGGATCGTTTCTTTGCGCCAAAGTTCAATGTTAAAGTTGGTGATGTAACCAGCGTTGTAACGGTTACTTATCAGGATCCAAACATGGTAGCAATGATTCCAAATGTCACATTTGACGGTCAAACAAAGGATCTAAAGGGTAAAACTACAGTTGACTTTACTATTCCTACTAAGGACTTAATGCCTGACAAGGATGGTAAAGCTACTATTGCATCATTTACTAGTGTGCCAATGAGTCCACATAAAGGTTATGCATCAAACATAACTTTCAATATGAATCCTGCACTGGTTAACCCAGTAAATGATAAACCTGATCAATCATCTAGTTCATCATCAGAAACATCAACAAAACCTGGCAAAGACATCTTGCAAGACGGCACTTATTCTATTAATTATAATGTCTACAAGTCAGGTACTACCGATGTTTCAACGATGGCAAACTACATGACGCAATCAGCCAATATAACTGTTAAGAAAGGAGAGGCAACCATTGACTTTGCAACGAAGAATGATGCAATGTCAATGATGAAAGAATTTTCTATTAACGGCGCTAAGGCACAAGCCAAAGGGGATTCTTGGATTGTAAAGCTACCCGTTAAAGATTTAGCTAAGACAGCTACTGCGCAAATGACGATTGAAGTACCACAAATCAACTTCACAGAAAAGCCTAGTGCAGATATTATCTTTGATATGGATAGTATTAAAAACTTGGATAACACTGGTAGTTCATCATCAAGTTCTAGTGCTGTTAGTTCAAGTAAGCCAACGACACCAGCTAAACCAACTATCGAAAATGACGGTAAATACACAATAGACTACAAGGTTTATAAGTCTGGTACGACGGATACTTCAACCATGGCTACCTATATGACTGAATCAGCTAAGGTAACCGTTAAAAACGGCCAAGCAACCATTGATTTCGCAACGAAAAACGCTGCTATGTCAATGATGCAGAAATTCTCAGTTAATGGCGTTAAGGCAGAAGCTAAAGGGGATTCTTGGCTTGTAACCTTACCAGCTAAGGACTTGAATAAGACGTTGACAGCCCAGATGACTATTTTTGTCGCTGCTATCAATTTCACGGAAACACCTAGCGCAGACATTAGATTTGACATGAAGAGTCTTAAAGTACTAGATAATGATGGTAGTTCATCATCAAGTTCAAGTTCTAGCTCTTCTAGTGCCGATTCTTCAAGCAAGCCTAGTTCAAGCTCTTCTAGTGCGGCTTCTTCAAACAAGCCTAGCCAAAGTTCTTCTAGCGCGTCTTCTTCAAGCAAGCCTAGTTCTAGTTCTTCTAGCGCCGCTAGTTCAAGTAAACCTGAGCAAAAGCTAACGACTGATTTTAACGACGGTACTTACAATAATGTTAACTACCATATTTATAAATCAGGTACTACTAAGAACTCAACCATGTCTCAGTACATGACGACATCTGCTAAAGTTGTGATTAAGGACGGCAAAGCTACAATCAGCTTTGCAACTAAGAACAACGCAATGTCAATGATGAAGACCTTCTCAGTTAATGGTGTCAACGCAAAGAAAGACGGTAATAACTGGACTGTCACAGTTCCTGCTAAGAACCTTGCAAAGACACTAACGTCTCATATGCATATTGAAGTGCCACAAATTGGCCTAACTGAAGATCCTGATGCCGATATTAAATTTGAAATCGCTAAGGGTGAAGGTAATCAAGATAACAGTGGTGGTAAAGATGATGGTAATGCTAATACAAAGCCTACTAATAACGGTTCAAAACCTACTGCTAATAATGAAAAGCTAAGCCTTAAGAATAACGGTATTTACAGCATCAACTACCGTGTTTACAAAACTGGTACGAACACAACCTCAACGATGCAACAATACATGACAGCTTCCGCAAATATTTTGGTTAAAGATGGCAAAGCTACAGTCAAGTTTGCAACTAAGAATGGTGCGATGTCATTAATGAAGGCTTTCTCAATTAATGGGGTTACTGCTCATAAAAATGGCAATGCTTGGCAAGTGACGGTACCTGTATCTTCACTCCGTCAAACATTAAAAGCACATATGACGATCTTTGTTCCAGCAATCAATTTCACGGAACATCCCGATGCTGATATTGCATTTGATTTGAATAGCCTTAAAAAGAGCGGTTCTAAAGATTCTGATTTCACAAAAACTAAAACCGATAAAAATACAGCAACTGGTGCAAATGGGGCTGTTTCATTACCAACTGGCCATCAAAACGCCATTCGCAATGCTGTTTTGCATCAATTAACTATTTTGCATGGTAATAATAACAGCACATCAGTTGCTGCCCAATATTTCTTGCCTACTGTTCAATTAGTTCACAATGCTAATGGATCATACACTGGATATATTACAACGCATACGCCTGTTATGATGGGACGTAACCCAATTTCATTTATGGATGGTAAACATCAAGTAAAGCTTGTTAATACTATTAAAACTGGTAATTACTATCAATCAACTTATCAACTATCATTATCAGAAAATGAAATTAAAGCACCAATTGCAACAAGTATTCACGTTAAATTCACAGCGCCTTTGAATTACGATCATATCTATACTATTCGTTTAGTTATCGGTCGTATCCTAAATAATGCTGGTGAGGCAACGCAACCAACAACTGGTCTGCCTGATGCTTCTGGTCTTACAACTAGTCCATTAAATTCTGATGTTTCACATGGAACATTTGCTACCGATTTTAATGATGATACTATCACTGGCTCATCATTTACGGCTTTAAATAACGCAAATACTGACTCTCAAAATAATGATGGGAAAAATGATACTACCAAGCCGCAAACTAAGAAAAATAGTAATGCAACACAAGTGACCAAAGATGACCAATCTGATTCTAAAAGCAATAACACAACACAACGAAATGTATTAATTGTTGCTGGTGGTATTTTAGCTGCTGCATTGGGTTACGTTGGTGTCGCCCTTTTGACTAATTTCTTTAAGATGAGGTAGGCAAATGGCTAATAATAAATATCTTCGGTCGTTTCTTGGACTATTCGCATTAGTTCTTTGCATGTTTGGTATGCAAACAGCTGTTCATGCAGAATCTTATACTGTTCCCATGCAGGTATTAGAAAATGGTTCATCTAATACTTCTTATGCAGCCGCATACTTTTCACATTCTGCAACAGTCACACCAAACGGTAACAATACTTATACCGTAACGTCGACTGTTACAACCGGCAAAGATCTTGGTAACTATCCTGTTCAAGTACTCAATATTGATGGCGCTGGTGCAAATGTTTCACGTGGTGAGTCTGGTAATTCACAGACCATTACGTATAGTTTCGTCACATCAAACTTAAGTGCCCGTCATAATGCAGCAATTAAAGTTGACGTTAATAGTATTAATTATCATCACAACTACATTGTTGGTTTAGTATTAGATGCTTCTAAAGTACCTGTTGCACCAGCAGCTAGTTCTTCAAGTAAACCTGCAGTATCAACTTCTAGCCAACAACCAAGCAGTTCATCTGTTACAACAAGTAGTGCAAGTGAACCAGTCACGAGTTCAAGTTCACAAAGTAATGAAACTGACACTAGCGTTGCAAGTAGTAAATCTTCATCTTCTGCCAAAGTAACTTCAAAGTCAGAATCTAAAACACAAGTTGCCAAAGAGAAGCATGAAGATAAAAGTAAGCAATTACCCATCGTTGCTATCGTTGGTGGTGTTTTAGTTTTAGGTATCCTTCTTGGTCTTGTCTTTAATTTGAAGAAAAAGAAGTAAGTGACGATGCAAAAACAACAAAAAATATTATCGCTTTTATTAATCGTTTTGTTAATCATTAGCGCCGGCTGGATTTGGTTGATGATGCGTCCTACCCAAAAAAGTGCAACAACTGATCGCATTATTGCGACAACAAATGCACAAGTTCAGGTATTTAATAAATTAGATGTACCTTTAGTTGGTGTTGCAACGCCAGGTAATAAACAAACATTACCAAAACAATATCGTGATTTACCAAAAGTTGGTAACCACGTTGCACCTAATCTTGAAAAAATTGGTCAATTAAAACCTGATTTAGTTTATCTTGATGCTGCGATTGCTGATGACTATCAACAAAAATTAGATAGTGACAACATTAAGCATCACCAATTAGACTTTAATAAATTAACAGATTTACAGTCAGCCATCACAAAACTTGGTACGACATATCATAAAGAAAGTGCTGCTAAAAAATTAAATGCACAGTTAGATATACCAACTAAGCATCCCAAAAATCGCCCCAATGTGTTGCTATTGATGGGGATGCCAGGTGGTTCATTCCTCGTTGGTACCCAAAACAGTTACGTTGGTGATTTGATTAATCGTGCTGGTGGTCATGTCGTAGGTTCAGGTTCTAGCCCATTTGTTGCAATGAATGCTGAACAAATTGCACAAGCTAAACCAACTGTTATTATTACAATGGCACATGCAATGCCCAAAAATGTTTTTAAAAACTTTGATAGTTTATTTAAACAAGCTAATTGGCAAAGCATCCCCGCTGTTCAAGAAGGACATGTTTATCAGGCAAATGAACCAACCTTTAGCATGACAGCCAATCTCAATGCACCGGATGCTTATAAACAAATTCAAACTTGGCTGAACAAGTAGGAGGGATAATGCAAAAATATTATCGTTTTATATTAGCTGGATTGGTTCTTATAAGCGTGGTTATTGCATTACTGGTCGGTAGCACAACAATCAGTCTCACGTCAGTATTACATGGACAACCTGATGCTTGGCAATTAATACTTAATTATCGCTTACCGCGTATTTTAGTTGCTACTATCGGTGGCGCATTAATTGGTGTCAGTGGTTTGCTACTACAGGTTGTCTTACGCAATCATTTAGTTGATACCTCAATCTTGGGAGTTATGAATGGCAGCCAATTTTTATTAATGGCGATCCTTGTTATCATCCCCAGTGTACTCAACTTTAATGTCATCATTGGTGGCATTACCGGTATTCTACTAACAATCGCTTGGTTCGTAGTTTCACCTAAGCATCAAGCACCGTTACGACTTGTACTGTTAGGAATCGCAACGGCGATGATTTTTCAAGCCTTAACTAACATTGCTAGTGAAGGACTTGGTGTACCGCTACCGACATTAAGCACAGTCGATTGGTCACAAGTTATGCAATTAGTCATCATGACCATTTTGGGTTGTTTATTACTCATCATGATTTGGCCTAATTTAAAATACTTTGCTTTACCAACACGTCAGGTAAAATTACTGGGCATTGCGGAACAAAAAACAACCTGGTTTGTTTTACTTGCAGTTGGTCTATGGACCGGTGCTTTAACAAGTTTGATTGGTATTGTCTTCTTCTTAGGAGCAATTTTGCCAGAAATTGCACGCTTCATGAGTCCAAACAAAAAAAGTCAGCATTTAATTTGGCCAACCGCACTATGGGGAAGCCTACTACTGCTAAATGCTGACACAATTGCGCGAACGATTCTAGCACCGAAAGAGCTACCAACGAGTGCGATTTTACTAGTTATCAGCGGACCGTTATTCGCGCTGATGTTAATAAAAGGAGGTTATCATGCTCGACATTAATCACTTGTCATTTAATCGTGATAATCATCAATTATTTCATGATCTCTCAGTACAACTACCTGATCATCAAATCACAGCGCTTATTGGCCCAAATGGTGTTGGTAAATCAACGTTAATTCAACTGTTAACTGGCGAATTATTGCCAACGACAGGAACAATTAAAAACCATCCGCAGCGAATTGCATTGCTTTCACAACACAATCAATTGTTTGAACCATTAACCGTTCGTGAACTATTAACATTAGCGGATGACAAGTTAGATCAGGAAGTTATGCAAACATTACAACTTGATGCTTTACTTGATAAAGAAATGCCTGCATTATCAGGTGGTCAACAACAACTCGCTTGGTTAGGTTTTGTCTTACAACAAAAACCTGATTTGTTGATTTTAGATGAACCAACGACGTTTTTAGACTTACATTTTCAAGAATTATTTTTAAAAACGCTTCAGCAGTTGCAAGAAAAGCGCCAAACAACAGTGTTAATGGTACTTCATGATTTAAATCAAGCCTTTCGTTATAGTCAACATATCTGGTTGTTACAACCAACAGGTGAATTAGTGAATGCTTCAGCAGCTCAGATGCATCACCAAGTAGACTTACTTTCTGATGCCTTTAAAACACCCTTACAGCTCATTCAAACGGCTGACCAAGTAATTCTTCAGCCTAAGTAAAAAAGCAGTCCTGGATAAAAATAATCCAGGGCTGCTTTTTTGTTAACTTATTTTTGTAGTGACATCAAATATTCATGACTTGCCATCATTTCTTGGCAATGTTGCTGATCTGCTAAATTAATTTCATAAATACGACTTGCTTGCGGATTTAATTCATTTAAAACACGTTGCCAATCAACTAAACCTTTGCCAAGTGTTAGACTATCATGGCGTTGTCCCATTGAATCCACTAAATGATAGTGCTTAATTTGTGATTTAAGGTGCTGCAAACTATTTATGAGGGCATCGTTATTGCCATGCACCGAAATAAAGGTATGACTCACATCACAAGCTAAGGGGAGGTCAGCTGCAATAATCCGATTTTCAAATTCAGCATCCCCATACGCATAAACAGGGGACGTGCCATTTTCAAAAACCACATTATCTGGCGCAATTTCTCGCAATTGATTCATTCTTTCAAATACAATATCTTGTGCTTTAGATACTGTCGACCAATTCGTAACAATTTTGGGCAGATTATTTTTATAAGCGCCATGAATAAGTGCATAACCATCAACATCTTGTGCTAATTTAATTAATTGCGTAGCACTTTGCATAACAAAATCATGTAATGCTGGATTAACCGCTGAATTTGTATATAATTCACAACGTTGATCATGCCATTTCATTGGATGGTGAAAAACAATATGGGGTACTTTGTCACTCACATAAGACACCATTTTAATAAAATGTTGCCAACCTGCTGATGTAAAATCCGTGTCTTCCAAATGAAATTCAAAAACATCTGGTTGATACTGTAGTCGATCATCAATTTGTACTTTATTCGTACTTGCCTTTAATCCTAACTGCATCATACCACCCCCCTTGTAGCATATAGTATACGCTGTTTAAATCTAACGTTCACTAAAATATATCATCTAGTTCTAATAACGAAAATAAAAGTAGTTCATAAAGTAAAGGGGAAAGGTACAAAGGACCATCAATCTATACGGTCCTGATATGTTCATATTTTTAAAAATTGATAACCTAGGATTATTAAATAGGTTTATAGCATAAATTTCAACTAAAAAATAAAGCGGGCAAGAAAATAACATGATTTTCTTGTCTGCTTTTAATTTGCAATTATTCAAAATATGATTTCCAAGCCGTGTTAATGTTATCACGCTTAGTTTCGCTGCCCCAGAATGGTACTTTGACAACACCTAGAACTTTATCATCATCAACAAATCCCCAGTAACGAGAATCGTTTGAAACACTACGGTGATCACCTAACACAAAGTACTTACCAGCAGGGACCTTAATTGTTTTATCACCTTCCCAGCCTTGGCGATTTCCTAATTGTGCTAATGACTGCCAGTTACCGACATCATTAATCGTATTAGTTGCTTTTTGTTCAGACTCTGAAATGTAATCTTGATCAACAGCCTTACCATTAACCTTAATCACACCATCAACAGCACTTACCGTGTCACCGGGCATACCAATAACACGTTTTACATAATCTTTATTTTCTGTCGCTGAAGGATCTTCACCATAAGCATCAAATACAATGACACTACCACGATGAATTTTTGAAGTTTCAATTTTATCAGTTCGAAAAACAAAAACACGTTCATTACTTGTTAAATTAGGTTCCATTGATGAACCGTCAACTTTAACCATTGTAAACCAATAAGTCCTTATCCCAACAGCAATCAGTAATCCTACTAAGATAGGAATCACCCAAGACAATATTTCACGAAATGCTTTCATGGGTACGCTCCTTATAAATATTATTATTAATGACTAATTTTACCATAATTTATAGCATAGAGTTTGTAAATTAAAAAGAGGTTAACGTCTTTTTTAACAATAAAAAAAAATCAAGATGATTCATCTTGATTCTCATATTAAAATTAACGTTTATGATCACGAATAGCCTTACGAATTGCTCGTTGCTTAGCACGTTCTGCTTCTTTCTTAGCTTCTCGTTCACGGCGAATTTCAAATGGATTTTGAATCGTCCAAGTTTGTGCCACTTGGAACGCATTTGAGATAACCCAGTAAAGTGATAGGGCAGATGGAACAGAAATAGCAAAGAAGAAAATCATTATTGGCATAATATATGTCATTGACGTTGTCATACCATTCTTTTCAGGTTGACCCATCATTACCAAATATGAAGAAGCAAATGTAAATAATGCTGCCAAAATTGGCAAGATAAAGTATGGATCACGTTCTCCTAGTTGTACCCAGAAGAAGGTACCTGTTTCCAATACATTAGTTGTACGAATCGCTGTATACAATGCAATCAAAATTGGCATTTGCACAATAAGCGGGATAAAACTAGCAAATGGATTTACTCCGGCATCTTTATACAACTTCTTTTGTGCAGCTTGCATCGCTTGCATTGTTTCAGGATCACGACTTGAATATTTTTGTTGTAACTTCTTTAGTTCTGGGGCAATTTCTTGCATCTTACGCATTGAACCCGTTTGATAAACCATCAAAGGTAAAATCAATAAACGAATTAATACAGTAAAGATAATAATTCCAAAACCATAATTATCACCAAACCAGGCTGATACTCCTAAAATGGAACGTGAGAAGTTAGCAATGATAATACCACGCCAAAATCCACTTCCGGATACTTGGCCATCATACATCACGGCCGCTACAATCATAATGATTAATGCGATTAAGGCCGTAATTGCCGAACGCATGGTAAACATTTTTTTAGCAGTCTGCATTCATTTTCTCCATATATAGTATATTATTATTCCGTTTCTTCATCGACAAACACATTTGCCAATTTAAAAACATGTTCTAAATTCTTTTTGATGATCGCCATGTCTTGATCATGTGCTGCTGGTCGCGCAATTACTAAAATATCAAGATCCGAACGCATTTTGGGCTTAAATTCCAGAATGCTTTGCCGAATTCGACGCTTAACCCACACACGCTCATGACCACGCAAGCCCACTTTTTTAGAAATTGAAATTCCTAAACGGAAGTGGGTTGGTTGTTCACGCGTCATTGTGTAAACAATAAACATTTTATTTGCGACCGAGTGATGCTGCTCAAAAACTAATTGAAAATCAGCTTCTTTTTTTACACGGTAACTCTTACGCATTTGTTTTTGCTCCAAATTTTTTTATGACAAAAGAAAACGCATGAATCAGCCACAATAGCCGACTCATGCGCGATCATTATCAGTAATCCTAATAAAAGGCCTGACCTAATTAGGCTGACAATACCTTGCGGCCCTTTTGGCGGCGACGTGCTAGCACCTTGCGACCGTTGCTAGTGCTCATGCGCTTACGGAAACCATGCACACGTTCGCGGTGACGCTTCTTAGGTTGGTATGTACGCTTCATATGAATACACCTCCCATTCGTAGTTAGATTTGGCCTGCGGTTGGCATGGCCAAACCACAATTCGTATTCAATTGTAACATTACCCCCAAATCAAAGCAAGAATATTAACTATTGGAGCCAATTTTAATTTATTAATAACAAGACAACATTCATTACCTTTGCAAAATCTTTACTTTTTATAGACAGCTAAATTTACTGAAAGTTTTCCATAATCTAACAGAGCGTTATGTTAATAAAAATAGGTAATCTAACAGAGCGTTACATGAGTTTTCCCCATAATCCACAGTTTTTCCACATGTTCCACATATTGGTAAAACTATTCATCCTTCTCCTTGTGGATATGTGTATAACTCTTATAAACATGATGACACCAAACTTAGGTTGTTAACAACTACCTGTAAATTTCTTGTTTTTCCCCTAAGTTATCCACATTTTCCAGAATTCACTCTAAACTTTGTTTCACATCCGGTTGATAACTCATATTTAGATTTCCACAGCATGTTAATATCCCATTTTGTTATCTAGAACTCCCTAAATCGTTGGTATTACTGGCATATTCCTTGTGGAAAACTTATCCACATACTGCTAAAATGAAATTTGATGAATTGTGCTACTTATGAAAATAAGCCCAGCAAACGTCCTGTGGAAAACCCACAAAAAGATATCTTAATCCCTAAAGGAGGTTGCCAAATGGATCCCATCCAACTTTGGAATGCCATCAAACAAGAACTACGCAAGTCAATTTCGCAAGGATTCTCATTTACTAATTACGTAGATACACTTAATCCATTGCAATTAGTAGAAAATGAAAATAATACCGTTACTTTGCAATTGACAACTACATATGAACCAGTTGCATCAGAATGGTTAGATACAAATAGTTCTTACTACCAAGCTTTTATGCAAGCTGCCATGACGGCAACATTGAATTTAACCGGTAAACCAACATTTATCATTCCTTCTGTCACTTATGTTTCACCAACACCAACGACTTTATTTGATCTACCAGATGATCAGAAAAGTGAAACAACAGAATACACAAAAAATACTAATTTAGCTTCAGAATTTGTAACCCAATCAATTTTGAATCCTGAATTCCGCTTTGAAACATTTGTTTCATCAGATGAAAATCGCGAAGCTTATGCTGTTGCGCAAGCTGTCGCTGATAAACCTGGTACGCAGTGGAATCCTTTACTAATCTATGGCGGGGTTGGTTTAGGAAAAACGCATTTAATGCAAGCCATTGGTAACAAAGTTTTAGAACGTACCCCAAATGCTAATGTTAAATTCATTACAACTGAAGATTTTATCAATGATTTTACGGAAGCTTTACGTCGTGGCCAAAAAGAGACCGAAGCTTTTAAACGTGAATATCGTTCAACTGATTTACTGATGGTAGATGATGTTCAATTCCTAGCCGGCAAAGAAAAAATCCAAGAAGAATTTTTTAATACTTTCAACGCCATTACTCGTGAAAATCATCAAATTGTTCTAACATCTGACAAGTTACCCAAAGAAATACCGGGATTAGAAATGCGTTTAGTAACCCGCTTTGGTCAAGGCTATTCAGCTAATATTACCAAGCCTGATTTACCAACACGTGTTGCTATCTTAAGAAACAAATCCGATCTTGAAAATCTAAGTATTCCTAACGATGTCATTGATGAAATTGCTGCAGCAGTAGATACCAACGTCCGTGATTTGGAAGGCGTATTTAACCAAGTTGTGGGAAAAATGCGTTTTTCAAATGTACCGATTACAGTTGAAACGGCTCGCACAATCTTAGAAACAATGAATTTCAAACGCCAACGTGCGATTACGATTCCATTAATTCAAGAAGCTGTTGCTAACTTTTTCAATGTTACTGTTCAAGATCTAAATGGAAAAAAACGAAACAAAGAAATTGTTGTCCCACGTCAAATTGCGATGTATATCGCTCGTGAATTAACGCAAGACTCATTGCCACAAATTGGCCGTGCATTTGGTGGTAAAGATCACACAACGGTTATGCATTCAACTGAAAAAATTGAAAATGCCATCGAAAATGATAGTATTTTAGCTGAACAAGTTCAAAAAATTCGTGAAGAATTGAGCAATGGGTAATAATAGTGCTTGTGAATAAACGACAAACCGATGCGTAGTTATCCACAGGGTTGTATACATAGACCATTTCTTGGTACATTGGTATACACAAGAGTTTTCCACAATATTCACACCCCTTATTATTATTATTATCTTTTTATTTATAATTAAGTAAGTTATTACGCACTTCATAATTATGATTTTGTACATTAAGGAGATCTAATGGAATTTACAATTAATCGAGCAGCTTTTATAAAAGCAATGAATAATGTTAATCGTGCTATTTCATCACGAACATCAATGACAATTTTACAAGGAATTAAATTAGTTCTTGATGAAACAGGTCTTGTTTTGACGGGATCAAATACAGACATCTCAATTGAAATATTAATTCCAGTTAATGATGATGAAGCTAATTTACAAATCGTTGAATCAGGCGCCATTGTTTTACCAGCTAATTTCTTTTCAAATATTGTTAAACGATTGCCTGGTGAAACATTTAAATTAACAAATACATCAGGATTACAAACAAAAATTCAATCTGAAAGTGCAGAATTTGATATTAATGGGCAAGATGCTAGTGCTTACCCACATTTACCAGAAATTGAAGTTAGAAATAATTTGACTTTAGCTGCAGATACTTTAAATGAGATTATTGGGCAAACCGTTATTGCGGTTTCTAAGCAATTAAGCCAACCCATTTTAACAGGGGTTCACTTTATCTTAGCTAGTGGTAATTTAACGGCTGTTGCTACTGATCGTCATCGATTAGCACAACGCTCTGTCGGATTTGATGACTCAGATGTTAATGCAGATATCATCGTACCTGGTGCTTCACTATCACAATTACAAGCAATGTTGGACGATGTTGAAAAAGTTGATGTTCGCGTTGCTGAAAATCAAGTGATTTTCCAGTTAGGTGAAAATACAACTTTCTATTCACGACTACTAGAAGGAAATTATCCTGATGCATCACGTTTAATTCCAACTGAAAAGCGGACAACTCTAACAATTAATGCCCATGATTTGTTACAAACAATTGAGCGTGCTGCTTTACTTAGTCATGAAGGCCGTTCAAATGTGATTCAATTTGCCATTACAAGTGAAAAGTCTTTGATTTCATCTAATTCACCTGAAATTGGACGTGTTGAAGAGCAAATATTTGCTGCTGAAACGGCAGGGGATGATTTGACAATTTCATTTAATCCAGATTACATGCGTGAAGCACTTCGTTCATTTGGTGATGAGCAAATTCAAATTGGTTTTAAGACAGCTTTGGATCCATTTACATTGGTACCCACAAATAATGAAACAAACTTTATTCAACTGATTACACCAGTTCGAACTTACTAAAAATATAAAAAAGCCGAAAAATGCTATTTTACGAAGAAAAAGCATTTTTTGGCTTTTTTATTTAAAAGTTATTAAACAACCTGAGAAGGGCTGTAGTGCCTTTTTGAGATTGTGGAAAGTTAAAAAAAAGCGTATAATATATTTAATATGAAATCGTGTAAATGTCGTTATTTTTAACGATAGGAAGGACTAAACATTGGCAACAGAAGTTCAAATTCAAGCCCCATTTATTACATTAGGGCAATTATTAAAAGAAGAGAGTGTTATTGCAACTGGTGGTCAGGCAAAATGGTATTTGCGAGAAAATATAGTTTTGGTAAATGAAGAACCTGACGATCGTCGTGGTCGTAAGTTGTATCCAGGAGATGTTGTTGCAATTCCATCAGGAGATCGTTTTGTAATTAATGGAACAGGTGCTAGTACAAACTAATGGAATTAATGTCGTTAGAACTAAACAATTTTCGAAATTATGATACTTTAGATGTCACTTTTTCGTCTGGTGTAAATGTCTTTTTGGGACCGAATGCACAGGGTAAAACCAATTTATTGGAAGCCATTTATGTTTTAGCTTTAACTCGTTCACATCGTACGTCATCCGATAAAGAATTAATTGGTTGGCAAGCAAAAGAAGCACGGGTTGCCGGAACGGTAGCACGACAATATAGTGATGTGCCATTATCATTAAAACTTACTAGTAAAGGTAAAAAAGCACGAATCAATCATTTGGACCAAGCTAAATTAGCTAATTATATTGGGCAATTAAATGTTATTTTATTTGCACCAGAAGATTTAGATTTAGTTAAAGGGGCGCCCACAATTAGGCGTCAATTTATTGATCGTGAGTTTAGTCAGATGAGTGCGAAATATTTGTATATTGCAAATCAATATAAAAGTGTTTTAAAACAACGAAATCGTTACTTAAAGCAACTACAAAGTAAGCAAGCAACTGATAAATTATATTTAGATGTTTTAACAGAACAATTAGTCAATTTTGGTAGTGAATTGGTTATGTGGCGGAAAAATTTAATTGTGAAATTAAATAATGCTGCACAACCAATTCAAGCTGCCATTACACAAAATAATGAAAAATTACAGGTTCATTATGTTTCACAGCTTGATGTTAATCATTTACAAGATGTGACATTAATTAAACAAGAAATGTTAACGCGATTTGAACAATTGCGTGAACGTGAAATTATTATGGGGACAACCTTGTTAGGCCCACATCGTGATGATTTGAGTTTTGAAGTTAATCAGCATGATGTGGCTAGTTTTGGCTCACAGGGCCAACAAAGAACGACAGCATTAGCCATTAAATTAGCCGAAATTGATTTGATGAAAGAAGAGACAGGTGAATATCCAGTATTGTTATTGGACGATGTTCTTTCTGAATTAGATAGTAATCGGCAAACCCATTTACTAGCTGCTATGCAAGATAAGGTACAGACGTTTATTACGACGCCCTCATTAAGTGATGTAGCGCGACAATTAATTCATGAACCAAAAGTATTTCATGTTGATTCGGGGCATTTAGTAGAAGCTGAAAATAATGTTAGTAAAGATAACTAGTTGTTAAGTTTAAGGAGGGAATCATGGCTGAAGAAGATGTTTCACAAATGCATACGCAAGCAGATGCCTATGACGCCAGTCAAATTCAAGTTTTAGAAGGATTAGAAGCGGTTCGTAAGCGTCCAGGTATGTATATTGGTTCGACATCTAGTCAAGGACTACACCATCTTGTATGGGAAATTGTCGATAATGGTATTGATGAGGCTTTGGCAGGATTTGCGGATCATATTACAGTAACTATTGAAAAAGATAATTCAATTACGGTTATTGATAACGGTCGTGGTATCCCAGTAGATGTTCAAGCAAAAACTGGTAAATCAGCACTTGAAACAGTCTTTACGATTTTGCACGCTGGTGGAAAATTTGGCGGTGGCGGTTATAAAGTTTCTGGAGGCCTTCACGGTGTGGGAGCTTCAGTTGTTAATGCGCTATCAACAAGTTTAGACGTATTAGTCGTTCGTGACGGTAAAGGCTATGCGATGGACTTTGAGCGTGGTCATGTTAAAACAAGCATGCATGAAGTTTCTGCAGAGGATGCTCCTGTTTCACGTGGAACAATTGTTCGTTTTGCACCGGATCCAGATATATTCCGGGAAACAACAGTTTTTGATTACAAAACATTGATGAATCGTGTTCGTGAGTTAGCCTTTTTAAATAAAGGGTTACGTATTTCGATTACAGATATGCGTCTGAATGAACCAATTGTTGAGTCATTCCACTATGAAGGTGGGATTAAAGAATATGTTAATTTCTTAAACGTCAATAAGGATGTTATTTTTAATGAGCCTATTTATGTTGAAGGAATGGAAAATGATATTGCCGTAGAAGTGTCATTGCAATATACGGATGATTTCCACAGTAATTTACTATCATTCACTAATAATATTCACACGTATGAAGGTGGAACGCACGAAACAGGGTTTAAATCAGCTTTGACGCGTGTCATTAATGATTATGCACGTAAGAATAAAATTCTAAAAGAAAATGATGACACCCTTTCTGGAGATGATGTTCGTGAAGGATTAACGGCAATTGTTTCTGTCAAACATCCTGATCCACAATTCGAAGGGCAAACAAAGACTAAGTTGGGTAATTCCGATGCACGTACAGCAGTTGATCGTATGTTTTCAGATACTTTCGCACGCTTTATGATGGAAAACCCCAAAATTGCTAAGCAAGTTGTTGAAAAAGGTATTCTTGCAGGTAAGGCGCGTATGGCCGCTAAGCGTGCACGTGAAGCAACACGTAAGAAGTCAGGACTAGAAATTGCAAACTTGCCTGGTAAATTGGCTGATAACACGTCAAAAGATCCTAAAATTTCCGAATTGTTTATTGTTGAGGGTGATTCTGCCGGTGGTTCCGCTAAGCAAGGTCGTGAGCGATTAACACAAGCTATTTTGCCTATTCGTGGAAAAATTTTGAATGTTGAAAAAGCATCAATGGAAAAGATTTTAGCCAACGAAGAAATCCGTTCATTATTTACAGCAATGGGAACGGGTTTTGGTAATGAGTTTGATGTTACAAAGGCTAAGTATCATAAATTAATTATTATGACTGATGCCGATGTCGATGGTGCACACATCCGTACGTTGTTGCTAACGCTAATTTATCGTTACATGCGTCCATTGTTAGAAGCAGGATACATTTATATTGCGCAGCCACCGCTATATCAAGTTCGCCAAGGTAAGTTTATTCAGTATTTGGATGCTGATGAAGAACTTGAAGCGTTGTTGCCAACGTTACCAGCATCACCAAAGCCAGTTATCCAACGATACAAGGGACTTGGTGAAATGGATGCTAGCCAATTATGGGAAACAACCATGGATCCATCCGTACGTCGTTTGTTACGTGTTGAAATGGATGATGCGATTGAGGCAGATCAAGTGTTCTCAATGCTTATGGGTGACAAGGTTGAGCCTCGTCGCAAGTTTATTGAAGAAAATGCACAATACGCTGAATTAGACGTTTAGGTTCATTACTGTGTAAACATTTAAAGTAAGAGAAAGGAAATCAAATGGCTGAAGAAGAACAAAAGAACAGCCGCATTAAGCCTGCCAAACTTGGTGAGCAAATGCGAACATCTTTCTTGGATTATGCCATGTCAGTTATCGTGGCACGTGCGTTACCTGATGTGCGTGATGGGTTAAAACCAGTTCATCGTCGTATTTTATACGGCATGAATGAATTGGGTGTTACGCCGGATAAGCAACATAAGAAGTCGGCGCGTATTGTTGGGGATGTCATGGGAAAGTACCATCCACACGGAGACTCAGCAATTTATGATTCAATGGTTCGTATGGCACAAGACTTTTCATATCGTTATATGCTAGTCGATGGTCACGGAAACTTTGGATCAGTCGATGGTGACCCAGCTGCCGCTATGCGTTACACTGAAGCACGTTTGAGTAAAATTTCTACTGAGATGTTGCGCGATATCAATAAAGATACGATTGATTTCCAAGACAATTATGATGGTACTGATCGTGAACCAGTTGTTTTGCCAGCACGTTTTCCTAATTTGCTAGTCAACGGTGCCAACGGAATTGCCGTTGGAATGGCAACTAATATTCCACCACACAATTTAGGTGAAGTCATTTCAGGTCTTCATATGTTGATGAAGAATCCTGATATTACAATTGCTGAGTTGATGGAAGCCATTCCAGGACCAGATTTTCCAACTGGTGCGATTGTGATGGGTAAGTCTGGTATTCGTAAGGCTTACGAAACTGGAAAAGGTGTGGTCACTGTTCGTGCAAAGACGGAAATTGAGACCGAAAAGTCTGGTAAAGAACATATTATTGTCAATGAGTTGCCATATATGGTTAACAAGGCAAAGCTAATTGAGCGTATTGCTGAGTTAGGTCGTGACAAGCGTATTGAAGGTATTACTGGTGTTAATGATGAGTCTGATCAAGAAGGAACCCGAATTGCGATTGAAATTCGTCGTGATGTCTCAGCTTCAGTTGTGCTAAATAATTTGTACAAAAACACTTTGATGCAAACTGGCTTTAGCTTTAATATGCTAGCTGTTGAAGATGGTCGTCCAAAGTTATTAAGTCTAAAAGAAATGTTAGTTGCTTATCTTGCTCACCAACAAAAAGTGGTGCGTCGTCGAACGGAATTTGATTTGCGTAAGGCGCAAGCACGTGCCCATATTTTGGAAGGGTTACGAATCGCGCTTGATCACATCGATGCGATTATTGCAATTATTCGTCAATCGCAAACGTCAGAAATTGCTAAGCAAAAGTTGATGTCAGATTATGCTTTGTCAGATAAACAATCACAAGCTATCTTGGATATGCGTTTAGTTCGTTTGACTGGTTTGGAACGCGATAAGATTGAAAAAGAGTATCAAGGTTTGTTAGCTTCAATCAATGATTTCAAAGATATTTTGGCTAAGCCTGAAAGAATTGATGAAATCATTTATACTGAATTACTTGAAGTTCAAGATAAATTCGGTGATGCTCGTCGTACTGAACTACAAATTGGTGATGTGACAAGCATTGAAGATGAAGATTTGATTGAAGAAGAAGACATTATTGTCTCACTAACACATGCGGGTTACATTAAGCGTATGCCACAAGCAGACTTCCGTGCACAAAACCGTGGTGGTCGTGGTATTCAAGGTATGGGTGTGAACAATGATGATTTCATCGATGAATTAATTGGTACATCAACGCATGATACCCTATTGTTCTTTACTAATTCGGGTAAAGTTTACAAGATGAAGGGGTATGAGATACCTGAATATGGTCGTACTGCTAAGGGAATCCCAGTCGTTAACTTGTTAGGTATTGAAAGTGGTGAGAGTATTCAAGCCATTATTAATGTGCGCGGTGATGCTGCCGAAAGTGAAGACTATCTATTCTTTACGACACGTGAAGGTGTTGTAAAGCGGACGCCAGTTAATGAATTTGGTAATATCCGTACTCATGGTTTGAAGGCCATTAACCTTCACGATGGGGATGAATTGATTAACGTTTTGATTACTGATAGTTCACAAGATATTATTATCGGTACGCATGGTGGTTATGCCGTTTCATTTAATAGTGAAGCAGTTCGTTCAATGGGACGCTCAGCTGCAGGAGTTCGTGGTATTACATTACGTCCAGATGATTATGTAATTGGTGCGCAAGTACTAGTTGAAAATGGACACGTTTTGATTATTACTAAGAACGGTTATGGTAAGCAAACGCCTGTTGATCAATATCCAATTAAGGGTCGTGGTGGTAAAGGTATCAAGACCGCTCAAGTCACTGAAAAGAATGGTCCATTGGCTGGTTTGAAGGTTGTTGATGGTAGTGAAGATATCATGTTAACGACTAACAAAGGAGTTATGATTCGATTCACTGTTGATTCAATTTCTAAAACTGGTCGTGCAACACAAGGTGTGCGTGTTATCCGTTTGGATGATGATTCTTCCGTATCAACTTTTGCTAAGGTCGAATATGTTATGCCTGAAGAGGAGACAACACAAACGGTAAATCCAGAGGAAACAGCTTCTGATGATCTACCAATGGCTCCTAAAAATGGTGAACAACCAAGTGAAGTTGCAGAATTATTGCAACGCGCAGAAGACGATGAAGAAAAGTAAATACGAATAAGCAGTTCTGAATAGAATTGAACTGTTTATTGTAAAAGGAGGCTAGAACATTGTGTTCTGGCCTCCTTTTTAGCTGTTTGTAGGATTATTTTGTATTCAAACGGCGATGTGCTATTCCTAAAGTTGCACCTAATAACCACATAATAAATAGATAAAGAGTTCGCCAACTAAAAATAGTTTCGTTAAATTTAATTTTGTAAGCAACTAAAATAAAAATGAAGAAAAAAGTACCCCAGAGCAATTCTTTCCACCAAGCGATTTCGGGTCCTTTTTCTAAAGGCTTATATTTGTTAAGTAACCAAGTTATTAATAAGCTAGGACCGAAAATAATTAAAATTAACCAGAAGAGATGATCAGTCATAAACATGAGCACTATAAAAATAAATCCGGCAATTAATCCAATTAAGTTATCACGAAATTGTTTTGTCATAAATTAACGCCTCCTCTATACGATTAGTGTAACAAAAATTCATATGTGAAACAGTGTTGACAGTTTATAAAAATGAGTATAAAATTCATGTCATATTAAAAACAAATTAAAAAGCGATGAAGAGATGAGTAGATCAGTGGTGTTATCAGAGAATTTGCGGGTGGTGTGAGCAAATAATGAAGCTAATCGAAGATGGTCTTGGAGCAAAAGATTGGTGAGCGCACGCAAACCATCAATGGTTGACTACTAATATCGAGTTCATTATGCAGTTAGGAAGGATGTTAGCTGACATAATAAGCTGGTTTTTTACCAGGAATTAAGGTGGTACCGCGGATGAACGCCCTTGAGAAATTTATTTCTTGAGGGCGTTTTTTGACGTTTATCAAGGCTTTTTAATAAAAAACTAAAATGATATGATTCGGAAAGTAATGGCAAAAAAGTTTACAGAAAAACGACAGTTGATGAGAGTCGTAACAAGGATTGCACATGAAAAATGGCCGATGATCACGTAACGTGAACGATATTGTAAGCGTTAGGCGGTTTGTCACCGTTATTTGACTAACCCAATTTTGGGTAATGAGGTTTGTTAGAGTAATCGGCAAACAAATCAGAATGGTATCGCGACGTCCTCGCTTCTGTTTTTAACAGGAGTGGGGCTTTTTTATTTGAATAATACAGAATAAGGGGAAAAACATGGGACAAACAGCAATTATTACTGGTGCAGGACAAGGTATTGGAGAAGCAACCGCATATCGATTAGCAAAAGATGGCTTTAATATCGCCGTTGCTGATATTAATGAACAAACAGTGACACAAGTCGCACAGAATTTACGTAATCAAGGATTTGAGGCAAAAGCCTATGTAATTGATGTCGCTGATCGTGAAGCGGTTTTTCAATTAGTTGACGATGCGATTAATGATTTAGGTGAATTAGCTGTTTTTGTTAATAATGCGGGTGTTGCTTTTATTGATTCGGTGATTGATTCTGATCCGGATAAAATTTCACGTTTGTTTGACGTAAATTTGAAGGGAACCTACTGGGGAATTCAGGCTGCAGCAACTACGTTTAAAACACAAGGTCATGGGGGGCGCATTATTAATGCAGCATCACTAGCTAGTGTAGAAGCGTCAGCACTACAAAGTGCTTATTCAGCATCAAAATTTGGTATTCGTGGTTTAACACAATCGGCAGCTAAGGAGTTAGCCGCTGATCAAATTACTGTTAACTCATATAGTCCAGGTATTGTACGAACACCTTTGCGTGACAGTATTGATGCGAGAACAGCTGAAATCAAAGGACTTTCAGTACCAGAACAGCAAGCTAATTGCTTAACAGAAATTGGTTTGGGGCGTGAAGGATCCCCCGCAGATGTTGCAGAGGTGATTGCTTGGTTTGCTTCACCAAACGCTGCTTATATTACTGGTCAAACATTGTTAGTTGATGGTGGGATGCACTTTAGCTAATACAATCATTGAAAAAGGGAAGGAGGGCTGATGTATGAGCGCAGCTGATATCGCAATTGATTTACAAGAGATAAACGTGACATTTAAACGCAATGATGAAAGTTTAGTTGCGCTAGATAATGTGTCATTGCAAGTTGAAAAAGGTAGCATTTACGGCATTATCGGTTATTCTGGGGCCGGGAAAAGTACTTTAGTACGCATCATCAACTTGTTGCAACGACCTAATGCAGGATCCGTTAATATTTTGGGACAGGATTTGTTATCTTTGCATGATAAAGAATTACGTGGTGTGCGAAAAAAAGTGGGGATGATATTTCAACATTTTAATTTATTACGGTCGCGAACAGTTTTAAATAATATTGAGTACCCATTGTTAAGTCAAAAAATGTCACGTAGTAAGCGACATGCGAAAGCATTAGAATTATTAAAATTAGTTGGTTTGGAGGAGTACGCTAAAGCTTATCCAGATGAATTATCAGGTGGGCAAAAGCAACGTGTTGCGATCGCTAGAGCGTTGGCTAATAATCCTGACGTTTTAATTAGCGATGAGGCGACAAGCGCATTAGATCCACAAACTACGGCAGATATTTTGCAATTGTTGAAGCACTTAAATGAAAAATTGGACTTAACGATTGTTCTAATTACGCATGAAATACAAGTAATTAAGTCAATTTGTCAAAATGTTGCCGTCATGGAAAATGGTCGCATTATTGAAAACGGTTCAGTTAGTGAAGTGTTTACTGCTCCTAAACAGACTTTAACGCAAAAGTTTGTCGAGTCTGCAGCTAATGTCACAGAAATGCGTCAACAGATTAGTGATGATCAGCTGGTTGAAAACTTACAACCTAACGAACGATTGTTATATTTACGTTTTTCTAGTGAGGTCACCAGTGAAGCGGTTATTTCATCTTTGGGGATTAAATATGGTATATCGGCTAGTATTTTATTTGCGAATGTTCAAAAAGTTGACCAGTTGTCATTAGGCTATATGTTAATTGTATTAACTGCGTCAGATGAACACTTTGCGACAATATTGGACTATCTGACAACAGTTGGGGTGGTCGTAACTGATTTTTCTATGGGAGAGGAGCAGGTTTATGTTAGCTAATTGGTTTCCAAATGTTGTTCCAATTTGGCCGCAATTTGTGCAGGCAACCTGGGAAACATTGTATATGACTTTTTGGTCAGCTTTAATTGCTGGTGTTTTAGGATTAGGAACAGGGATTTTTTTAGTGGTGACGCAGCCTGGTGGTATTAATGCTGACCCACCGTTCTATAACTTCTTAGATAAATTGGTTAATTTGTTGCGGTCAGTGCCGTTTATTATTTTATTGGCGGTGATGGCACCAATAACAAAGTATATTGTTGGCACAACTGTTGGTACGCCTGCTGCACTAGTACCATTAATTGTCGGTATTTTTCCTTTTTATGCGCGCCAAGTTCAAAATGCACTTTTAAGTATTGAACCATCAGTGATTGAAGCAGCGCAGGCAATGGGTTCAAGTACAGGTGAAATTATTTATCGTATTTATTTACGTGAATGCTTGCCTGATATTATGCGTGTTTCTGTTGTAACTATTATTAGTTTGTTAGGATTGACGACAATGGCGGGGGCAATTGGTTCTGGTGGACTAGGTGATATTGCGATTAGCGTCGGTTATGCGCGTTTTGAAAATGACGTCACGATTGCTGCTTTGCTAGTTATTTTGGTGATGGTTTTCATTGTTCAGATAATTGGTGATTGGATCGCCAAAAAAGTTGAACGATTTTAAGCTTATCAAATCAAAATATAGGAGGCATAACTGTGAAAATAAAAAATTGGTTAATATTTATCAGCAGTTTGGTGGTTCTTGGTGTTGTTGCAGTTGGTTTGCATACGTATAATAGCTATAAAATAGCGCACGCACCGGAGCAGATTACTGTGGGTTCAATGGGAAGTGATTATCAAGTTTGGCAACATATTGCTAAAAGTAAGGAAGCAAAAAAGCTCAATTTGAAAATTACGGTTAAACAAATTAATGATGGTGTGCAATTAAACAACGCTACAGCAGAACATAACGTGAATGTGAATGCCTTTCAGTCTTATTCATATTTGAAGGCTTATAATCATGAAAATCCAAAGCATAAGCTAATGAATTTAGGAACGACTTACTTAGAACCAATGGGCATATATTCAGATAAGTATCAGAAAATCAAGGATATTCCAACTGGTGCAACAATTGCAATTGCTGATAATCCTGCGAATACATCACGTGGGTTATTGTTGTTGCAAGATGCCGGTTTGATTAAATTAAAAGCTGGTTTTGATTCATTAGGTAACACGGATGATATTGTGTCAAATCCGCGTAACTTAAAATTTAAAAAAATTGATGATACAACCGGGCCTCGTATTTTGAATAGTGTTGGTGCTGCATTAATTTCAAATACGGTTGCGCTAGAAGGAAAGCTAAATGTTATGAAAGATTCCTTATATCATGAAAAAATTAATCAGAGCACACGGCAAAATATCAATATTTTAGCGACAGCTTCCGATGTTAGTAATCAGGATAAAAAAAATTATCAAAAATTAGTTACTTTATATCATGATCAAACTATTCAAAAATATATTCAGGATACGTATGATGGTACGAAAATTGAAGTGAAAAAGTCTGTTAGCTATTTGAAATAGTATTTATGTGAAAATTAAGTTAACCATGTTATGATTTTCGCAATTAACTTACTTTTTATTTGTATCACTTGCGGGAGTAGCGGCGCGCACGCGTGGGAAACTGACTAACTAGATTAGGTATCTAGCGGCCAACCTTAAATAGCAAGACGCAGAGAATATTTTTCCCTTAAAGGAGTGTACAAATGAATAGATCAAATAGTGAATCAGACGACGGCCCGTTATTAAACAAGTCCGATTTTTATAATCAAGACTGGTCACAGGTTATTGATGATTTACAATCAAATTACCCAGCTGGGCTGCAATCAAATGAAATAGATGAACGATTGTGAGCACACGGATATAATGAAGTCACGCTGAAATCAGTCCCGAAATGGCTGATTCTTTTGCGACAATTTAATAGTGTCATCATTTACATTTTAATTGTTGCAGCAGCCTTAACAATGTTAATGGGGCATTATTCAGATGCGGTGGTTATCGGATTAGTTGTTATTGTGAATGCATTAATTGGTTATATCCAAGAAGTAAATGCAAGCAATGCGCTAGATAAAATTAAAAACATGCTGTCCGTTGAAGCAACAGTTATACGAGACGGTGAGCGATTTGATGTGCCTGCACGTGAATTGGTTCCAGGTGACTTGGTTTATTTAGAAGCAGGAGATAACGTTCCTGCCGATTTACGAATTCTTGATGCTGATAATTTACGAATTCAGGAGTCTTCATTAACAGGAGAGTCTGATTCTGTGTTAAAAGACGAATCGACTTTGACTGGTAAAGTGCCATTAGCAGAAAGAGTTAATATGGCATATGCGTCAACATCTGTTACAAATGGAAGTGCAACAGGAATGGTTGTGGCGACAGGAATTGATACACAAATTGGTCAAATTTCGCAAAGTGTTGCGGATGTTTCTGGTGAAAAATCACCATTGACTAGGGAATTAGATCACTTAGGAAATGGTATTTCTTGGGTAATTATTATTGTCGCATTATTGGTATTTATTCTAGGATGGGTATTAAATATCTATGAATTACCAACATTAGTGATGGCGATCATTGCAATGATTGTTGGTTCGGTCCCTGAAGGTTTGCCTGCTGCAACATCGATCATTTTGGCAACAGGGGTTCAAAAGTTAACAAAAAAAGATGCGATTGTGAAAACATTGCCTGCTGCTGAGACATTAGGTGCAGTAGATATTATTGCTTCCGATAAGACAGGAACATTGACGAAAAATGAGATGACGATTCAAGATATCGTTATTGATAAAAAACATTATACGATTACGGGAACTGGATATGCCCCGGTAGGTGATATTTTATACGATAGTAATCCCGTAGATGTTGCGCAAGATCAGCAGTTAGAAATGTTCTTAACGATGGGACATCAAGCTAATGATACTTTCTTAACTGAAGAAGATGGTGTTTGGGATATTAATGGTGAACCTACGGATGCGTCATTTTTATCAGCCTACTATAAAGCATTTGGTCAAAAAGAACCGCAGTTAAAAGAAATTGATCGGATGCCATCTGATTCTGACTATCGTTATATGGCCCGTTTAGCAGAAAATAAACAGCAAGAGCGATTTATCGTAATAAAAGGATCACCTGATAAACTGTTTGATTTAGCGGCAAATGATGAAAAATTTGATCGTCAGTACTGGTCTGATTTGGCGTCACAGTTTGCTCAATCAGGAAAACGTGTTATTGCAGTTGGTTATATTAATGTCGAACAAAATGTGTCAGAAGTAACCCACGATACGTTGCAAAAATATGGTATAAACTTTCTTGGGTTAGCTGCGATTATTGACCCACCACGTCCAGAAGTTATTGAGGCGATTACGAATATGCGGCAGGCTGGTATTCACGTGAAAATGATTACAGGTGATAGTCCAGATACTGCCAAAGCTATTGGACAGCAATTGGGCTTGGCTGAAAATATTCAGGTTATTACAGGAGCAGAAGTGGAAAACTTGTCTGATGATCAATTAGCACAGATTGTTACAAACTATGACGTCTTTGCCCGGACAACACCGCAAGATAAATTGCGTATTATAGCAGCTTATCAAGCTAATAATTTAGTTACGGCAATGACTGGTGACGGTGTTAATGATGCACCAGCCTTAAAGAAGGCAGATATTGGTGTTGCAATGGGAATCAAGGGAACAGATGTTGCCAAAGATTCTGCCGATATGGTCTTAGCAAATGATGATTTTTCAACGATTAAAACAGCTATTGAACAAGGAAGACGTCTATATGACAATATTCGGAAAACGATTCTATACTTGTTACCAACAAGTTTTGCTGAAGGATTAATTGTTGTGTTTAGTATTTTATTGCAACAAACAATGCCAATGACAGCAATTCAATTGTTGTGGATCAATATGGTATCAGCTTTAACATTACAATTGGCGTTTATTTTTGAACCTGCTGAACCAGGTATTATGAAGCGACCACCACGTAAAACAATCGAAAAATTAATGAACCGTCATGATGTTTTTCAAATGATTTATGTGAGTGTCATTATTGCTGCTGGTGCTTTGGTTGTTTTCGAAGTGTTTGATAACTCAGTAGGCTTCTCAGTAGCAAGTACGATGGCTGTTAATACGATTATATTTGGTAAGATTTTCTATCTATTTAATATTAGAACAGAAGCTTCTGTATTGAGTAAATCATTTTGGACAAATCCGATGGCGTTTGGAGCTATTGGTCTGATGGTTGTGCTACAAATAGTCTTTACCTATGTACCATTTATGAATAACATATTCTCAACTGGACCTTTGTCACTATTTGATTGGGTAGTTGTTATCGTAATTGGGCTGCTTGTTTTGGTTGTTGCTGAGCTAGATAAGTACCGTCGTTCAAAAAAGATGCAAGTTAATAATATTTAATAAACAAAATAAAGCAATCCTCGTATGAAACAATACGGGGATTGTTTTTTATTGGTTGGAATGAATTAATCGACATTGGGGAAAATACCTGTTTGATAAATTTCATCTAATGCTTGGTAGTCACGAATTAATTCGTAATAATTATTGTGAAATTCATTCCACAGTAAGATACTGCCAATTTTGCCAATGAACCAAAAAATTTGATCATCTTTTTGGGCGTTGACGATTAATCTTAAGAAACCATTTTGAATGATTAAATTAAAATCATGATCATCTTTTTGATAGCTCGTAATTTTTTCAAATGAATTGACGAGCAAATCATGAATATTTTTGAATGGATGGTTTTTAAAATCACTAAAATCAATCGGAAAGTTTTGGGCTTCGTACTCAATATATTTATTTAGTAAATCATATTTATCAGTAAAGTGATGATAAACGGTATTTCTATGAATAAGGGCTTGATTAGCAATCATGGTGATGCTAATATCTGAAAACTTTTTTGTTGTCAGTAATTCCTTGAAACTTGTGAAAATAATTTTGTTCATCCGTTTTTGACTTAAATTACTCATATAAATATCCTCCGATGACCATTTGATGTGCACTTCACATTTATTGTACATGGACACTATTTATAAAATCAATTACATTATAAGGTAATTGTTTAATATGGAGGAGATACAATAGATGAATAATTTTTTAGCGAGGTTTGGTAAATGGACTTATAACAATAAGTTTAAAGTCATTATTTCTTGGGTAGTGATTTTAATTGTTTTCATTGGTAGTTTAATTGCCATGGGATCTCATTTTAATACAAATTTGAAGATTTCAGGTGTACCATCAACCGATGTGCAAAATGTTTTAAAGGAAGAATTTAATCAGTCAGTTGATGCAGGGACGATGAATATTGTTGTTCAAAATAAACAAGACGACAGTATTCAAGCGCAAGATGATAAGAAGCGAATTAATGCAGCAGTTAAACAAATTAAAGCTGATCATCAAGATAATATTAAAAGTATTACTAGTCCTTATGATTCACAAACAATTAGTGAAGATAAGACAACTGGTATTATCAGCATTATATTCAAAAAAGATGCTAATAATGTTTCAAAAAGTGTTGTAAATGATATTCAAGCAATTACGAATGATAAAGTAAACTCACAAAACTTGAAAGTTGCTTATTCAGGAAATGTCATGCAAGACTTTGACATTGGTGGAACATCAGAAATCATTGGTATTTTGATTGCCTTTGTATTGTTATTAGTATTATTTAAATCATTTGTAACAGCTGGTTTGCCAATTATTACGGCAATCGTTGGTCTAGTAAGTGGATTAATTGTAGTAATGCTAGGCACGAATGTTTTTTCAATTGCCAGTGTTGCGCAAACTTTGTCAATTATGATTAGTTTGGCAGTTGGTATCGACTATGCGTTGTTTATTTTGCACCGTTTTATTGGTGAGTTAAAACAAGTCGCCAAAATGAAATACATCATACTGGTAAAGTGACACCTGCAGATGAAGCAATGGGCGTTACTTTAGCTAGTGCGGGCAGTTCTGTTTTGTTTGCTGGTATCACTGTTATTATTGCCTTAGTTGGGTTGTCATTAGTTGGTATTGATTTCCTAACACAGATGGGAATTGCTGCGGCGGTTGGTGTTATCTTTGCGGTATTATCAGCTGTGACATTATTGCCAGCACTAATTTCATTGTTGCGTAAGTTTGTTAAGCCATCTGATAAAGTCGTTAAGGCAACTAAGGTTAAAAAAGACGGTGTTATCACAAAGTCGATTATTAATCACCCAATTATTATGGTAGTTATTAGTGTGATTGTGTTAGGGGCATTTATGTTACCAGTAACACATATGCGACTAGGTATGCCTTTTGATGGGGCGCTACCTAAAGATAGTACGCAACGCCAAGCGTATGATATGACGGCAGATAAATTTGGGGATGGCTATAATGCAACCTTAGTGGGTGTTGTGAAATTAGATACGTCAAATTCTGATGCACAAAATAAGCAAATTTTAACTAAGGCTACTAATCATATCGCTAAGATGGATAATGTGAAAATGTTAGCACCTGTTGTTGATGAAGAAGCTGTTGCAAAGTATAAGTCACCAGCTATGCAAGAAAAAATTAAGGCTGATGGTCAAAAGTATGTGCAGGCTAAGGTGATGGACTTCATGAAGTCTAAGCCAACTGCCGGTCAGGCAGAGCAACAACAAATAATTCAAAAAGCAACGCAAGAGTATCAAGCTAAGATTAAACAAGAAGCCCAAAAAGCAGCTTTATCAGGTATTCCAGCTCAGATTAGTAAGAATAAGAAATATGCATTAGTTATTGTGATGCCTAAGACAAATACAGCTTCAGCTAAAACTGAAACGCTAGCACAAAAAATTAATAGCTATTCGGATTCATTGCAAAAGAGTGATAATACGAAGATAACTTTGACGGGAAATAATGCCGTTAATATCGATATTTCAGAAAAACTAAATAACGCTATCCCAATGTTTACGGGAATTGTAATGGCATTAGCATTCGTTTTGTTGATGTTTATGTTTAAATCGTTCATTATTCCGCTTATGGCGATTGTTGGATTTGGCTTATCATTGTTTGCTTCATTGGGATTAACAACCATGATTATGCAAGATGGTCTTTTCAATATTAGTGAAAAAGCACCAATCTTAGCATTCTTACCAGTAATTGTTATTGGTATTATCTTTGGTCTAGCAATGGATTATGAAGTATTTATGGTATCTAGAATTCGTGAAGTTTATATTACGACAGGTGACAATAAACGTGCAGTGAAGGCTGGGCTACAAGAGAGTGGTCCTGTTATTATCACAGCTGCATTAATTATGATTGCTGTGTTTGGTAGTTTTGCATTGGTGCAAGATCCAACTATTAAGGCAATCGGAATTTCATTAGCAAGTGGTATCTTATTTGATGCTTTCTTTGTTCGTTTGATAATTATTCCAGCAACAATTAAAATATTTGGTAAAGCAAATTGGTATTTCCCAGGTGCTAATTATCATAATAAATTCAAAGATTAATTTGCATCATGATTGAGTTAAAAACGTTTAGGTTATTGAAAAGTGACCTAAATGTTTTTTATATGGTACTAATCTAGTAAAAATAATTAGTATAAAATCTATAAATTTTTTAGTAAAGCACTTAATTAGCTGTATAATGGTAATTATAAGAAATACGTTGTGGGAGATAATTATTAATGGAAAAAAATCGTGTGCCCGCCGAAGCAGTTCGGAATGCCTTAATACATTTTATTAAAAAACGTAATATTTCTATTCCAAGAATTTTAGAATCTGTTGATATCTCAAGATCGCGTTTATATGATTACTTAAAGGGCAATGGTCGTGTTAGTGCAACGACTTTTGTAAATTTATTGACGACAATTGATGTGTCATACGATGAATTATTATTACATATTTATTTGACACAACCGGAATTAGTGGATGATACAATTAAAGAGTTAGGATTGGACTTACAGTCTTATACCACAACACCGAATGAAGATATGGTTTATCAAGTGCTTGCTTTATTTGAAGAAACGCACAATACCCGTTTATTATTAAATGTTGTGCGTGCGATTAATTCGCAAGTTGTGGATTTTGGCCAACGATATCGTTTGGTTGAAATTGCACGACCAACTATTGTGAAGTTCCTGAAAAAGCGTGAGTTATACTCATCTACTGACATGTTATTGTTTGCAAATATTATTCGTCATGTGCCATATGATTCTGTCAAAACAATGGTTGGTGAAATGACAAAGCAGGTTGAAAAAATTGTTTCTTTAGAAGGCTATGGTTTAGTTGAAATGGATCACTTTGCACCAGCAGCAGTTTGGAATGTCGGGCTATTAAATTTTCAAATGTTGTTGTTAGCATTAGAAAATGGTGATACAAAAAATGTTACGTTAACCATGCGTTATATTGAAGAAAATAAATTTCCTGACTATGGTAGTTATTTTATATTTGTTAAAAAATTATCAGAGGTTCTTAAATTAACGTTGAATGGGCAAGAAGATAAAGCTAGAGAATTATGGGAAGCAACTGTAAAAGCTTTGAACTTTATGGTTGATGATCGCTTCTGGCCAACTTTTACTTACTTGTCTCAACAATCATACCAAGAATTTATCAAGCCAGTAATTGACTATCAAAACGTTACACAAGCAAATTAATAGATACTAAAAAGAAGGGCTCTATGTCAAACAGCGTGAAAATCGTGAAATTGACTTAAAGAGTTTGTGAAATATAGCTTGCGAATCTGACAAA